>NZ_JBIDCA010000018.1:0-196758 GCF_043204345.1 Streptomyces sp. NPDC047917 | reverse complement strand
CCGGGAGCTCCCCACGCTCAGGAGCGGGGTCGACGACGAGGACGCGTAACCCCGCCGCCCGGGGGGTCGGGCCGGCCGGCCCGACCCCCGGGGCATCTCCTTCTTCACCGCTGGAAGAGGCGGCGTCGTACGTGTGTACAAGTCGTCCACCCCCGTGTGGGTGATCCTTCCAACGGGGCGCAGTATGCGTCCTGGCGCATGACTACACTTCTCCACACATACACGCGTCAGGCCCACAGTGTCGTGCGTCTTCCACGCGGCAAGCCCCTCCACCGCCTGCGGCCGTCGGGACGGCCGTCCGCACTGGACCTGTGAGGACTCACGTGAGCTCGAAACCTGTCGTACTCATCGCTGAAGAGCTGTCGCCCGCCACGGTGGACGCGCTGGGCCCGGACTTCGATATCCGGCACTGCAACGGCGCGGACCGCGCCGAGCTCCTCCCCGCGATCGCCGATGTCGATGCCATCCTGGTGCGCTCCGCCACCAAGGTCGACGCCGAGGCCATCGCCGCCGCGAAGAAGCTGAAGGTCGTCGCCCGTGCGGGCGTCGGTCTGGACAACGTCGACGTCTCCGCCGCCACCAAGGCCGGCGTGATGGTCGTGAACGCGCCGACCTCCAACATCGTCACCGCCGCCGAGCTGGCCTGCGGTCTGCTGGTCGCCACCGCGCGCAACATCCCGCAGGCCAACAGCGCCCTCAAGAACGGCGAGTGGAAGCGCTCCAAGTACACCGGCGTCGAGCTCAGCGAGAAGACCCTCGGCGTCGTCGGCCTCGGCCGCATCGGCGTCCTGGTCGCGCAGCGCATGTCTGCCTTCGGTATGAAGATCGTCGCGTACGACCCCTATGTGCAGCCGGCCCGCGCCGCGCAGATGGGCGTCAAGCTCCTCACGCTCGACGAGCTGCTGGAGGTCGCGGACTTCATCACCGTGCACCTGCCCAAGACCCCCGAGACGCTCGGCCTGATCGGCGACGAGGCGCTGCACAAGGTGAAGCCCTCGGTCCGGATCGTCAACGCCGCGCGCGGTGGCATCGTCGACGAGGCGGCGCTCGCCTCCGCCCTCAAGGAGGGCCGCGTCGCCGGCGCCGGTCTCGACGTGTACGCGAAGGAGCCCTGCACGGACTCCCCGCTGTTCGAGTTCGACCAGGTCGTCTGCACCCCGCACCTCGGTGCCTCCACCGACGAGGCCCAGGAGAAGGCGGGCATCGCGGTCGCCAAGTCCGTGCGCCTGGCGCTGGCCGGTGAGCTGGTGCCGGACGCGGTCAACGTCCAGGGCGGCGTGATCGCCGAGGACGTGCGCCCGGGTCTGCCGCTCGCCGAGAAGCTCGGCCGGATCTTCACCGCGCTCGCGGGCGAGGTCGCGGTCCGCCTCGACGTCGAGGTGTACGGCGAGATCACCCAGCACGACGTCAAGGTGCTCGAACTCTCCGCGCTCAAGGGCGTGTTCGAGGATGTCGTCGACGAGACCGTGTCATACGTGAACGCTCCGCTCTTCGCGCAGGAGCGCGGGGTCGAGGTCCGCCTCACCACCAGCTCCGAGTCGCCCGACCACCGCAATGTGGTCACCGTCCGCGGCACGCTCTCGGGCGGCGAGGAGGTCTCGGTCTCGGGCACGCTGGCCGGGCCCAAGCACCTCCAGAAGATCGTCGCCGTCGGCGAGTACGACGTGGACCTGGCGCTGGCCGACCACATGGTGGTGCTGCGATACGAGGACCGTCCCGGTGTCGTCGGCACGGTCGGCCGGATCCTCGGCGAGGCCGGTCTGAACATCGCGGGCATGCAGGTGTCGCGGACGGACGCGGGTGGCGAGGCGCTGGTCGTGCTCACCGTCGACGACGACGTCCCGGCGTCGGTGCTCGCGGAGATCTCCACCGAGATCGGCGCCAATTCGGCCCGCACGGTGAACCTGACCGACTGACGGTCGCGGAGCCCCTCCGCGTACCCGGCATCTAGACGTGCGTCTTACACAAACGTCTGCATGCCGGGTACGCTGCTTTCATGGGACACCGTGAGGATCTGCTCGAAGGCGCCAAGCGCTGCCTGCTGGAGAAGGGGTACGCCCGGACGACGGCACGCGACATCGTGGCCGCCTCCGGTACGAACCTCGCCTCCATCGGCTACCACTACGGCTCCAAGGAGGCGCTGCTCAACCTCGCCTTCCTCAAGGTGACGGAGGAGTGGGGCGATGTGCTCACCGAGAAGCCGGACGAGAGCGCGCGGAGCACGGAGCCCCGGGAGCCGCTGGACCAGTTCCGTGAGACCTGGCAGCGGGTGATCGACAGCTACGCGGAGACCCGGTCCGTCTGGCAGCTCCAGATGGAGGTCGTCTCCCGGATCGACCAGGACCCGGAGCTGCGGAAGGCCCTGACGGGCCCGCAGCGCGAGGGGCGCGACGGGCTCGCCGAGAACATGCTCGGCATCGACCCGGAGAAGGACCCCGAGCGGGCGCGGGTGGCCGGGCTGTTCTGCCAGGCGCTGCTCGCGGGCGTGATGGTCCAGTGGATGATGGACAGTGAATCCGCCCCGTCCGCACAGGATCTGACGGACGGTCTGAAGGCCGTGCTGGAGGGCCGCACGGATCCGGCCTGATCCGGACGAAAGACCCTAAGGGCTGTCCCGCCAGGAATTGCGGGACAGCCCTTAGCCCCCGAGCCGCGCGCTCTTGAGCGCCATGTGCAGCAGCAGCCGGTCCTCGCCGTCGTTGAGGTCGAGGCCGGTGAGCTGCTGGATCCGGGAGAGCCGGTAGTAGAGCGTCTGGCGGTGGACCCCGAGGGCCGCGGCCGTCCGGGACGCCTGGCCCGCGCAGTCGAGGAACACCTCGGCGGTGCGGGCCAGATCCTTGTGCGGCGGGGTGAGCAGGGCGCGGACCACCGGATCCGCGCCCGCCTCCGCCGGGAGCGCGGTCAGCAGCCGGTACGGCCCGATCGACGACCACCGTGCCACCGGGCCGAACCGGGACTCGGCCGCCGCCGCGCGGGCGGCCGCCACCGCCTCGTGCCAGGCCGCGGCCGGCTCGGCGAGACCCCGGCGGGGCACCGCGATCCCGGCCGTGGTCTCCCGGCCCGCGGCCGACCGCAGCCGGTCCGCGGCGGTGAGCGCGGGTTCGAGGACGTCGGTGGAGCGCAGCCGGACCAGCGCGGCCAGCGAGGGGAGCCCCCCGGTCCCGGGCACCGAGGACAGCGCCGCCGCCGACGGGACCGTACGGACCGACGGCGGATCGTCCGGCCACGGGGTCACGCACACCACCGTGTGCAGCCCCTGCGCGTCAGGCCCCAGCGCCTCGTGCAGCGCGGCCACCGCCATGTCGCGCTGCCAGCCCCGCCCGGCGGTCAGCACCGCGCCGAACTCCCGGGACGGGTCGGTGCCCGCGCGTGACTCCTCGGCGAGCAGGGCCCCGATCCGGGCCGCCACCTCCATCGCGGCCCTCAGCTGTTCGTCGGTCGGTCCGGGGTCGGCGTCGAGCAGCCATACGTAGCCGAGCACGGCACCCCGATGGCGTACGGGCAGGCAGATCCGGTCCCGGAAGACCCCGGCCTCCGGGGCCGCGGGGATGCGGACCGGACCGGTGGCGCGGGTGATGCCGAAGCCCTCGAACCAGGCACGGACGGCGGGCGTGGAGCGGCGGGTCAGGATGGAGCGGGTGCGGACCGGGTCCATCGCGGTGTCGTCGTCGCTGTCGTGGGCGCCGAAGGCGACCAGGCCGAAGTCCCGGTTCTCCAGCGTCGCGGGGGCGCCGAGCAGCCCGGAGATCTCGTCGACCAGCTCCTGGTAATCGCCCTTCACCCGGCCATTCTCGCACCCCTTCAGACATATGTCTGAGAACCGGGGAACGGATGCGTGACAGCTGTCGATGGCACAGGATCGGAGAGATCCTTAGATTTCACGGTGGTTCTCCGTGCTGTACCGGTCTGTTCCCCATCTGCCGGTACGGCCTTCGTTCGTACTTTCCGTGGAGGTGCCCCGTGCTGGGTCCCGTGATTCTCGCCGCGTCCCGCAGCGACAGGATGCGCCGCTTCATCTCGGCCGCACCTGGCACCAAGCAGGTCGTCGACCGGTTCATCGCCGGTGAGACCGTCGACCAGGTCGTCCCGATCATCGAGGACGCCGCCGCCAAGGGACTCGAAGTCACCCTCGACGTGGTCGGCGAGGACATCACCACCCCCGAGCAGGCGGCCGACGCCCGTGACGCCTACCTCGAACTGATCGAGCGCCTCAAGGACCTCGGCCTGGGCACCAGGGCCGAGATGTCCGTCAAGCTCTCCATGTTCGGCCAAGCGCTGGACGGCGGCCACGAGCTGGCCCTCGCCAACGTCCGCCCGGTCGTCGAGGCCGCCGCCGAGATCGGCACCACGGTCACACTGGACGCCGAGGACCACACCACCCTCGACTCGATGTTCGCCATCCACGAGGAGCTGCGGAAGGACTTCCCGCAGACCGGCTGCGTGATCCAGGCCTACCTGTTCCGCACCGAGGACGACGCCCGCCGGCTGGCCGCCGCGGGCAGCCGCGTGCGCATCGTGAAGGGCGCCTACAAGGAGCCCGCCTCCGTCGCGTACCAGGACAAGGCCGAGATCGACAAGGCGTACGTCCGTATCCTGCGGATCCTCATGGAGGGCGCGGGCTACCCGATGATCGGGTCCCACGACCCGCGGCTGATCGCCATCGCCCAGGAGCTGGGCCGCAAGGCCGGGCGCAAACTGGATGAGTACGAGTTCCAGATGCTGTACGGCATCCGCAGCGACGAGCACCTCCGGCTCGCGGCCGAGGGACACCGGATGCGTGTCTACACCGCGTACGGCACCGACTGGTACGGCTACTTCATGCGCCGCCTCGCCGAGAAGCCGGCGAACCTGCTGTTCTTCGGCCGCTCCATCCTCACCAAGGGCTGAGCCCCCTCCACCTCTCTACCCAAGGAGCAACGGAACCCATGGACGCTGTCACCCAGGTCCCCGCGCCGGTCAACGAGCCGGTCCACTCCTACGCGCCGGGCTCCCCGGAGCGTGCCCGCCTGGAGGTGAAGCTCAAGGAGCTTAGCCAGAACCCGATCGACCTTCCGATGACCATCGGTGGCGAGAAGCGGATGGGCGGCGGCGAGCGCTTCGACGTCGTACAGCCGCACAACCACAAGGCCGTCATCGGTACCTTCGCGGGTGCCACGCAGCAGGACGCGCAGGACGCGATCGACGCCGCGCTCGCCGCCGCCCCGGCCTGGCGCGCGATGTCCTTCGACGACCGCGCCGCGATCATCCTGCGCGCCGCCGAGCTGCTCTCCGGCCCGTGGCGCGAGACGCTGGCCGCCTCCACGATGCTCGGCCAGTCCAAGACCGCGCAGCAGGCCGAGATCGACACCCCCTGCGAGCTCGTCGACTTCTGGCGCTTCAACGTGCACTACGCGCGCCAGATCCTCGCCGAGCAGCCGCCGGCCAACTCGCCGGGCGTGTGGAACCGCATGGACCACCGCCCGCTGGAGGGCTTCGTCTACGCGATCACGCCGTTCAACTTCACGGCCATCGCGGGCAACCTGCCCACCGCCCCCGCCCTCATGGGCAACGTCGTGGTGTGGAAGCCGTCCCCGACGCAGACCCACGCCGCCGTGCTGCTGATGCAGCTGCTGGAAGAGGCCGGTCTGCCCAAGGGCGTCATCAACCTGGTGACCGGTGACGGCATCGCCGTCTCCGAGGTGGCCCTGAACCACCGCGACCTGGCCGGCATCCACTTCACCGGCTCGACCCCCACCTTCCAGCACCTGTGGAAGACGGTCGGCAACAACATCGCCAACTACCGCACCTACCCGCGGCTCGTCGGCGAGACCGGTGGCAAGGACTTCGTCGTCGCCCACCCGTCGGCCGACCACGCCGTCCTGAAGACCGCGCTGACCCGTGGTTCCTTCGAGTTCCAGGGCCAGAAGTGCTCGGCCTCCTCCCGTGCCTACGTCCCGGCCTCCATCTGGAACTCCGGTTTCAAGGAGAAGTTCGCCGCCGAGGTCGACTCCATCTCCATGGGTGACGTCACCGACCTGTCGAACTTCATCGGCGCCGTGATCGACGAGCGCTCGTTCGCCAAGAACAAGGCCGCGATCGACCGTGCGAAGGCCGACCCGTCCTGCACGATCGTCGCGGGCGGCACCTACGACGACTCGGTGGGCTACTTCGTCCGCCCGACCGTCATCGAGTGCAGCGACCCGTCGAACGAGGTCTTCACGACCGAGTACTTCGGCCCGATCCTCGCCGTGCACGTCTACGAGGACGACCAGTACGACGCGATGCTGGAGCAGATGGAGTCGGTCTCCGACTACGCGCTGACCGGTTCCGTCATCTCGAACGACCGCGCCGCGGCCGCGTACACGATGGAGAAGCTGCGCTACGCCGCGGGCAACTTCTACATCAACGACAAGTCGACCGGTGCCGTCGTCGGCCAGCAGCCCTTCGGCGGTGGCCGGGCCTCGGGCACCAACGACAAGGCGGGCGCCCCGCAGAACCTCCAGCGCTGGACCCTGACCCGGGCCATCAAGGAGACGCTGGTCCCGCCGACCGACTACACCTACCCCCACCAGGGCTGATCCCCGGGGCGCCGCACCCCTGGCGCCCTGCCACGAATTCCGCCTCCCGCCCGGTTCCCCTGCCGGCCGGGAGGCGGTTTCCATGGGGCTCGGACCCCCACGAGACGGGCTCAGATCTCCACGAGCACCTGGTCCAGCGACTTCCGTACCAGGCCGGGCACCTGGCAGTCGTCGGCCGGATACCCGATCGGAATCACCGCGAACGCCTTCTCGTTCTCCGGCCGGTCCAGCACCTCGCGCAGGAACCGCATCGGGCTCGGCGTGTGGATCAGTGCCGCCAGGCCCGAGAGGTGCAGGGCCGAGAGCAGCATCCCGACGGCGATCCCGACCGACTCGTCGACGTAGTAGTGCTTGTGCCGGGTGCCGTCCTCGCCCACCCAGTACCGCTGCTGGAAGACCACGACCAGGGCCGGGGCGTCCGTCATGTGGGCCTTGACGGCGTCCGTGCCCAGCGGGCGCAGCGCCGCCAGCCACTCCTCGCCGAGCCTGCCGTCGTAGCTGATCCGCTCCTCCTGCTCGGCCGCCTCCCGGATGAGCCCGCGCACCTTCGGGTCCTTGACCAGGACGAAGGTCCACGGCTGCTGATGGGCGCCGGACGGGGCGGTCGCGGCACAGGCGATCGCGTCCTTCACGACCTGCTCGGGAACGGGGTCGGACGAGAACTGGCGCACGGTCCTGCGCGCGCCCATCCGCTCCCGCAGCCGGGCGGCACGGGCGAGCGACTCGTCGGCCGCGATCCGCTCGGGGCGGTGGGGGACCGGCTGGTAGGGCGCGCCATGGATGGGCGTCCACTGCTGGGGTACGGCTGTGGTGTCGGACATCCCGGCAGTGTGGCGCGCGGCGACTGGTCCGGACCAGAGCGTCCTCGGACAGAAGCGGTGTGCGCGTCGGTCAGTGTCCGCTCAGCCCCAGCCCGCGACGATCATCGACAGCCCCGCCGTGAACCCGCCGCCCAGCAGGACCAGATAGGGGCCGTACCGGCGGCGGTGGCGGCGCATCAGCAGCCCGAAGGCGGCGAAGCCGAGCCCCACAGTGAGCGTCCGGGAGCCCCGGGCCGTCGCCGAAGCGGTGAGCCAGTCGAGCGCGGGCACACCGGCGCGGCCCGCCTCGGCCCCGTACACCTTGAACGGAATGCCGTTCCACGGCTGGTGCCGCACCGCCGAGGCGCCCTCCAGCGCCAGCCCGGCCCGGACCTCGGCGCGCATCCGGTCCGTGGTCAGCGGGGCGGGCAGCTGCACGCCGGCCGAGGCCAGCTGAAGGGCGAGCAGGCCACCGGCCAGACTGCCGGCGAGCGCGCCCAGCGACATCCGCAGCGCCGCCCGCGGCACCGCCACACACACCACGCCCAGCAGCAGTTCCGGCATCAGCGGCCAGCTCAGCGCCTCCGCCAGCGCCCATCCGAACGCCAGCGGGACACCCCAGCGCGAGGTGACGACCGACGCCACCCGGCGCCGCGTCGCGGAGTCCCGCAGCGGCTCGGCGACCGTACGCGCGTGCAGCGCGACCACCGCGTCGCGGGCCTCCCGCGGACCCGTCGTCGACGGCAGCGGATCACCGATCGACACCCGCACCAGCGCCGAGCGCAGCCGGCCGTGCTTGGGCAGCAGCCGGTCCGTGCCCGCGATGCCCACCGGGACCACCGGGACGCCCGCCCGCTCGGCCAGCACCAGCGCGCCGCGGTGGAAGGAGCCCAGCTCGCCGTCCTTGCCCCGGGTCCCCTCCGGGAACAGGACGACCGCCCGGCCGGAGCGGAGCTCGTCCGCCATGGACAGCAGGTCGTCCATGCCGCCGCCACTGCGCCGGACCGGGAAGCCGGCCGCGAGCCGGCGGCAGATCCGGCGCCGCCACGGCGAGGCGAACCAGTAGTCGGCCGCCGCGCCGATCGCCGGGGTGTGCCGGGCGTCGAGCGCGGCGAGCAGCGCCGCCGTGTCGGCGTGCGAGGAGTGGTTGGCGACGACGACACAGCCGCCGCGCGGCAGCCGGCCGCGCCGCTCCACCCCGCCGGTGAGGCTGAGGACGCCCCACCACAGACCGCGCCGGAGCGCGGCGGCGAACCGGGAACGAGCGGGCAGCGCGACCCGGCCGGGCACGCGCGCAAGGGTGCGGCTCATGTCATCACCATCGTCAGGAGAAGGGCCACCAGCAGGGAGTCGATCCGGTCGAGGAGGCCGCCGAAGCCGGGCAGCCAGCTGCCCGCGTCCTTCACCCCCGACTCGCGCTTGACCATCGATTCGAGCAGGTCACCGAGGACACAGCCGCCGATCACCGCGGCCCACAGCGGGAGCGTGAACTCGCCGAGTACGAGCAGCGGCAGGGCCGTCGCCACCGCCGCGCCCAGCACCCCCGCCCAGGTCTTGTTGGGGGAGAGCGGCGACAGCGGCCGGGCGAGCGGGCCCCGGCGGCCCAGCGCCGTGCCGCCGCACCAGGCGCCGACATCGCCGAGCGCCACCGCCAGCCCCACCGCGACCCCCGTGTCCCCGAGCGTCACCAGACCGGTCAGCGCGACCGGGATCCACAGCAGCCCGAAGGCGGTGCGCGCGGTGCGGGTGAAGCCGGTCCGGTCGTCCCCGCCGAGCACCGGCGGGAGCGCGGCCGCGACCAGCAGCAGCGCCGCCGCCCGGACGTCCAGGAACTGCGGCGCCAGCCACGCCAGCGCGGGAAGCGCCACCGCGGCCGTCACGAGCACCGCGAGGTCGCCGCGGCGCAGCCCGGCCATCCGCGCGAACTCGCCCGCCGTGACCACCCCGAGCCCCGCGGCCAGCGCGAACGTCCCGCCGCCGCCCAGGAAGTACGCCCCCAGGAAGACCGGCGCCACCAGCGCCCAGGTGCGCCACCGCCTGCGCAGCTCGGCCCGCATCCGAACCTTCGACGGCAGTACGGCGACGGCGACACCGCCCGCCCCCAGCACCCCCGCGACCAGCGGCACGGCCCGTGCCGCGGCTTCCTCCGCGATCAGTACCGCGCTCATGCCAGCTCCCGCCACAGGCCCGCCAGCCGGAGCCCCGCGGTGAGCAGTGAACCGACGGCGATCACGATCAGTACGGGTACCGCCCAGCCGCTCGCCGCCGCGACCACGACCAGCAGACAGCGCTCGGTCTTGCCGACCGGGCCGCCGTTGCGCCGGGGCGCGCCCGCCGCCGCCCCGGCCAGCGACACCCAGGACGGCAGGGTCGCCGCGAGCCCGGCCGCCGCCACCAGCCACAGCGGGGCGAGTGCCAGGAAGCCGGCCAGCACGACCAGATCCGCCACCCGGTCGCCGAGCTCGTTGAGCACCGCGCCGCGCCGGGTCGTCCGGCCGGTGTCCCGGGCCAGCGCGCCGTCCAGGTTGGCGAAGGCGAGCCGGGCGGCGAGCAGCACGGCGACCGGCAGGGCGGCGAGGCCGGCGGGCAGCCAGGCCAGCGCGGCGGCGGCACCGGCCGCCGAGACCACACCGGCCGCGGTGAGGGTGTCGGGCGACACCTCACGGCGGACCAGCGAGGCGCGGGCACCGGAGAGCCGGTCCGCGTACCAGGGCTTGAGAGCGTAGAGGCCGTTCATGTGTCCAACTGTCGTGCGACGCACAGTCCTTCGACACGTGGCAGGTACTCAGATGCCCACTGAGTATTCGGCGGCCGCGGTGGTTGAGGTACTGAGGGGCATCACCGAGCCGGTCCTTCGCACCGCACACACCCGCCGACCGGGCCGCTCGAACCGGATCGGCTGCGTGGAGGCCGTGGCGGTCCGCGCGGACCGGCGCCGGGAAGGGCTCGGCGGGCGGATCACGGCCGAGCCGGAGGAGGCCGTCGACGGGGCGTACGCCTTCGGCGCGCGGTCCGCTCCGGCCGCCGGGGGCCGCGCTGTACCCCGGGCGCGGCCGGCGGGTGCGGCCGGGGCGGATCGCCGTGCAGGCGCGGTACGGGGTGGAGCGGCTGCCGGGCGAGGAGGGCGGCACCCGTGTCCGCGGTGCGGCCGGCGGGCGGGCGTGGGCTGTCCACCGGCTCCGGGACGCTGGTCCTCGGCCGGCGGGACGGGGACGTGACGTGGGCGACACCCGCTCGGACGAGGCGGTCCGGGGACCGTGTCACCCCTTCTGAGCAGGGGTGATGGTCTGTCGTGCGGGCTCTCGTCCGGAATCCGGGGACGGCCCGGGGTAAACCTCCGTCTCAGATAGTAGGAAGTCCGAGTAATTGTGGAGACAGACCGGCCGAGCTGCCCTAGCTTTGTAGAAGCCGAACGTCACGCTAGATCCAGCGACTGGCGGTCGTGAGTGCGCGCCCTTGTGCAGGCAACCCCTGCGGCGCCCGCTCCCCGCCCTTTCCGGCGCCTCGAAATCCCGATCTCGAAATCATCCTGACGATTTTTCGATCTCGAAATCCTCGCGATCTCAAGGAGTCGATCCATCATGGTCCAGACGACTGCCCGCCGTGTCCGTCACACCCCCCGCCCGACCGAGTCGGAGCGCCGCAATGCCGCCGCCGCCCTCCAGCGCGCCCTCGACCGCAGGGACAACGGCGGCTCCACGGGCCACTGAGACCGGCTGAACGGGCCGGTCACCGGACCGGCCCGACGGACGGTCAGCCGCGGCTGATCTCGAAGTGGTCGATGCGCTCGCCCGACTCGGCGAGTGCGGTGACCTTCATCCGGGCGTGCCGGCCGGGCTGCACCTCCACCGCCAGGAACGAGAACCCGGTGTAGCGCACCCGGGACCACTCCACGGTCTCGGCAGCCTTCCCGCCGCCCTTGACCACGTGGTACGTGTCCACGCTCTCCCGGTCCGCGACATGGCCCTCGTAGGTGTCCGGCACCGGGAAGTCGTACAGCGCCTTGCCCGCGCCGCCCGCGGTGACGTACACGATGCCGTCCCGCGTCGGGTCGGTGCGCTCGCCGATCGGCACCCTGCGCCGGACGGCGTTGCCGAGGATCGCGTCGGTGCGCTCGTAGACGTGGTTGTGGCCGTTGATGACCAGGTCCACCTGGTGCTTCTCGAAGAGCGGCACCCACGCGTCGCGCACCCCGCCGTCGGAGGCGTGCGCGTTGGTGGTGGAGAAGGCGCAGTGGTGGAAGAAGACCACGACGAAGTCGATGTCGTGACGGGCCCGCAGCTCACCGAGGCGCCGGTCCAGCCAGCGGGTCTGCCGGCCGTCGCTGATCCCGAAGTTGGCCGGGATCTCGTACGAGACGTCATTGGCGTCGAGGGCGACGACCCCCACATTGCCGTGCACGAACGAGTAGGCGCCGGGCTGGTTCACCGGGTCCGGGCCGTTGTCGGGCAGCGTCCAGCGGGCGTTCTGGCCGCCGTAGCCGTCCGGCGAGTACCAGGCCTCCATGTCGTGGTTGCCGGTGGTCACCATCCACGGCACGGTCTTCGACACGGTCTCCGTCTGCGCCAGGAACTGGTCCCAGGTGCGGGCGTCGTAGGTGTCGGTGCTCTGCCCGGAGCCGGACGGGTCGGCGTAGCAGATGTCGCCCGCGTGCAGGTGGAACGCCGGGTTCTGACCCAGGATGAGCTGGTCGTTTCCCAGCGCGTGGTAGCTGACGCCCTGGTCTCCGAAGGCGGTGAAGGTGAACGCCCCGGCGCGCGCGGGCGCGGTGGTGAAGGTGCCGAGCGTGCCCAGGTTGCGGGTGTCGGCGGGGTCGAAGCCGTCGTGGCCGACGCCGTAGTAGTACGTCGTGCCGGGCTGGAGGCGCTCCAGGCCCGCGTGCAGGTAGAACTGCTCGGCCGCCGCGATCCTGCCGCCGTTCAGCTCCGGGGTGGTCAGGTGGCGGACCTCGGCGTCGATCCGGCGGCTCAGCGCCCACGGCTTGTGGCCGATCCGGATGTACGGCCGCTTCACGGCGAACGGGACCTGCCAGGAGACCGCCATCTGCGTCTTCGGGTCCGCGCCGTACGCCAGGTGCCGGCCGAACGGCGCGACCAGCGAACCGTCCACCCGGGTGGAGGTGTGGCGCGAGGTGAGCACGGTGGGGGCGGCGTACGCGGGCGAGGCGGCGAGCGAGGTGCCGAGACCGGCACCGGCGACGGCCGCGGTCGCCACGCTCGTACGCAGCACGCCGCGCCGGGTCAGCCGGGTGCGCAGGTAGTCGTGCTGCTCCGCCATGCTCATGCGGCCGGCGAGTTTCTCGGGGATTCCGAAACGGGGGATGTCCATGAACCAGAACATCCACCCGCCGCCCGACGCCGTACCGTCGGATAGGTGAACGGTACACGTACAGCTCCCCATGTGTCCGTATGGTGGACGTGATGTGTCATGGGGTGGGACGCGCAGTAGGGTGCGGACATGTCTCGCAGCATCAATCTCGCAGTGATCCCCGGTGACGGTATCGGCCAGGAGGTCGTGGCCCAGGGCCTCAAGGTCCTGGGCGCGGTTCTCCCGCAGGACGTGAAGCTGGAGACCAAGGAGTACGACCTTGGCGCCCAGCGGTGGCACCGCACCGGTGAAACCCTCCCGGACGCGGAGCTCGAAGCCCTCAAGGGGCACGACGCCATCCTGCTCGGCGCGATCGGCGACCCCTCCGTGCCGTCGGGCGTCCTGGAGCGCGGGCTTCTGCTGAAGCTGCGGTTCGCCTTCGACCACTTCATCAACCTGCGGCCGTCGAAGCTGTTCCCGAACACCGCGACCCCGCTGGCCGGTCGCCCCGACATCGATTTCGTCGTCGTCCGCGAGGGCACCGAGGGCCCGTACACCGGCAACGGCGGATCGCTGCGCACCGGTACGCCGGCCGAGGTCGCCACCGAGGTCAGCGTCAACACCGCGTACGGCGTCGAGCGCGTCGTCCGGGACGCGTTCGAGCGGGCGAACGCCCGCCCGCGCAAGAAGCTGACGCTGGTGCACAAGAACAACGTCCTCGTGTACGCCGGCCACATGTGGAAGAACATCTTCGACAAGGTGGCGACCGAGTACCCCGAGGTCACCACCGACTATCTGCACGTCGACGCCGCGACGATCTTCTTCGTCACCCAGCCGGAGCGCTTCGACGTCATCGTCACCGACAACCTCTTCGGTGACATCCTCACCGACCTCGCCGCTGCCGTGACCGGCGGCATCGGCCTGGCCGCCTCCGGCAACATCAACCCGACGGGCACCTTCCCGTCGATGTTCGAGCCGGTCCACGGCTCGGCCCCGGACATCGCGGGCCAGGGCAAGGCCGACCCGACGGCCACGGTCCTCTCCGTCGCCCTCCTGCTGCGCCACCTCGGCCACGAGGCCGAGGCCGTGCGCATCGAGGACGCCGTCTCCGCCGACCTCGCGGAGCGCGACGGCACGGCCACCCGTACGACCGACCAGATCGGCGACGCGCTCGCGGTACGCGTAGCGAACTGACCCGACGACTCCGTTTCGAAGCCGCCGGGCAACCACCGCACCCGGCGGCTTCACCTTGTGCGGCCCCGGGTGCCACCATCGACCACTGGACCGCACACGCGTCGTTTCGTGCACGGCCGCCCGGGAGCGATAATCGAACGGGGCCGTGGCTCGCAACAAAACTCGGACGTCCTAGCACCTGTCTGGCAGGAGCGGCGTGAGCGCGGTCCAACCCACACAACGGTGAAGGACACGCACTCATGACGACGCCCACGATCGAGCTCAAGCCCTCCTCGAACCCCTTGTCCGACGCGGAGCGCGAGGCGAGCATGGTCAATCCCGGATTCGGCCGCCGCTTCACCGATCACATGGTGACGATCAGGTGGACCGAGGGCCGCGGCTGGCACGACGCCCAGCTCGTGCCCTACGCGCCGCTGTCGATCGACCCCGCCAACATGACCCTGCACTACGGGCAGGAGATCTTCGAGGGCCTCAAGGCGTACCGCCAGCCCGACGGCTCGGTCGCCACCTTCCGTCCCGAGGCCAACGCCAAGCGCTTCCAGTCCTCCGCCCGCCGGCTGGCCATGCCGGAGCTGCCCGTCGAGACGTTCATCGCGGCCTGTGACGCGCTGGTCAAGCAGGACGCGGCCTGGGTTCCGGCACACGGCGGCGAGGAGTCCCTCTACCTGCGCCCGTTCATGATCGCGACCGAGGTCGGTCTCGGCGTGCGGCCCGCCAACGAGTACCTGTTCCTGGTGATCGCCTCGCCCGCCGGCGCGTACTTCCCCGGCGGTGTGAAGCCGGTCTCGATCTGGCTCTCCGAGAACCGGGTGCGTGCCGTCCCCGGCGGCATGGGCGACGCCAAGACCGGCGGCAACTACGCCGCGTCGCTGCTCGCCCAGGCCGAGGCCGCCGAGAAGGGCTGCGACCAGGTCGCCTACCTCGACGCGGTCGAGCACAAGTGGGTCGAGGAGCTCGGCGGCATGAACCTGTACTTCGTGTACGGGAACAAGATCGTCACTCCGGCCCTGACCGGCTCGCTGCTCGCCGGTGTCACCCGTGACTCGCTGCTCAAGGTCGCCCGCGACCTCGGCTACGAGTCGGAGGAGGGACGTGTCTCCATCGACCAGTGGCGCGACGACACCGCGAACGGCGGACTCACCGAGGTCTTCGCCTGCGGCACCGCCGCCGTCATCACCCCCGTCGGCACCGTCAAGTCCGAGGGCGGCGAGTGGGTCCAGGGCGACGGCACGCCCGGCCGGGTCACGATGAAGCTGCGCGAGCGCCTGCTGGACATCCAGCGCGGTGTCGCCGAGGACACCCACGGCTGGATGCACCCCCTCGGCTAGGGTCTTCCGTCCGGTTCATGCCGGACCGGGCACCGGGGCACGTTCGAGCCCGGCACGATCCGAACGAGAGGCCCCGGGGCTCTCCGGCCCGCGGGCCGATCCCGTACGAACGAAAAGCCGCGCCCAGCTCCTGCCGGGCGCGGCTTTCGTATTCCCGTGACATGTTCCCCGCGCTCCGGAGTGCGGTCCCCCACATACTTAGAGCGCCGCTCTAACCATGGGTTAGAGTGCTGCTCTAACCGAGAGGTGTGGAGACGTGCGACTGACTCCGACGGAACGCGACCGGCTGCTGCTGTTCAGCGCCGCCGAACTGGCCCGGGCCCGCCGCGCCCGGGGGCTGAGGCTCAACGTCCCCGAGGCGACCGCGCTGATCGCGGACACGGTCTGCGAGGCCGCCCGGGACGGGCGCCGGCTCGCCGAGGCCATCGAGGCGGCGCGGTCCGTGCTCGGCCCCGACGACGTACTGCCGGGCGTCGCCGACGTCGTCACCGAGGTCCATGTGGAGGCCGTCTTCGACGACGGCTCCCGGCTCGCCGTGGTCTCCCGGCCGCTGGGCGACGGGCTGGGCGACGACGCCCCCGGGGCCGTCCTCCCCGGGCCCGCCACGCCCGAGCCGGAGCCCGCGGTGCGGCTGGCCGTCCACAACACCGCGGCCGTGCCGGTCTCCGTGACCTCGCACTTCCACTTCTTCGAGGCCAACCCCCGGCTCGACTTCGACCGCGCGGCCGCCTACGGGATGCGGCTGAGCGTCCCCGCCGGGTCCTCCGTCCGGTTCGGACCCGGCGAATCCGTCGAGGTGGGGCTCGTGCCGATCGGCGGCGAGCGGATCGCTATCGGCTTCGCGGGCCTGGTCGACGGCCCGCTGGACGCGCCCGGCGCACGCGAAGAGGCCCTGCGGCGCGCCGCCGCCTGTGGATACCTGGGAGCCGAGCGATGAGCATCGATCCGTACGAGTACGCCTCCGTCCACGGCCCGCGCGCCGGGGACCGGGTCCGGCTCGGCGACTCCGGTCTCACCGTCCGCGTCGAGTCCGACGCACAGCGGTACGGCGAGGAGTTCCTCGCCGGCTTCGGCAAGACCGCCCGCGACGGACTGCACCTCAAGGCCGCCGCCGTCCGCGACACCTGTGACGTCGTCATCAGCAATGTGCTGGTCATCGACGCCGTGCAGGGCATCCGCAAGGTGTCCATCGGCATCCGCGAGGGCCGGATCGCCTCGATCGGCCGGGCCGGCAACCCCGACACCCTGGACGGCGTCGACGTCGTCGTCGGCACGGGCACCACCATCGTCTCCGGCGAGGGGATGATCGCGACGGCGGGCGCCGTCGACACCCATGTCCACCTGCTCTCGCCGCGGATCATGGAGGCGTCCCTGGCGTCCGGAGTCACCACGATCATCGGCCAGGAGTTCGGCCCGGTCTGGGGCGTCGGCGTCAACTCGCCCTGGGCGCTGCGCCACGCCTTCAACGCCTTCGACGCCTGGCCGGTCAACATCGGCTTCCTGGGCCGTGGTTCCTCCTCCCACCGGGCCCCGCTGGTCGAGGCGCTCGCCGAGGGCGGGGCCTGCGGCTTCAAGGTCCACGAGGACATGGGCGCCCACACCCGAGCCCTGGACACCGCGCTGCGGGTCGCCGAGGAACACGACGTCCAGGTCGCCCTGCACAGCGACGGGCTGAACGAATGCCTGTCCGTCGAGGACACCCTGAAGGTCCTGGAGGGCCGCACGATCCACGCCTTCCACATCGAGGGCTGCGGCGGCGGACACGTCCCCAACGTCCTGAAGATGGCGGGCGTCGAGAACGTCATCGGCTCGTCCACCAACCCGACGCTGCCCTTCGGCCGGGACGCCGTCGCCGAGCACTACGGAATGATCGTCTCCGTACACGACCTCAAGACGGACCTGCCGGGCGACGCCGCCATGGCCCGGGACCGGATCCGCGCCGGGACGATGGGCGCCGAGGACGTACTGCACGACCTGGGCGCCATCGGCATCACCTCGTCCGACGCGCAGGGCATGGGGCGGGCCGGCGAGACGGTGCGCCGCACCTTCGCGATGGCCGGGAAGATGAAGGCCGAGCTCGGCCCGATGGAGGGCGACGGCCCCGCGGACGACAACGCCCGGGTGCTGCGCTACATCGCCAAGCTCACCATCAACCCCGCCATCGCCCACGGCCTCTCGCACGAGATCGGCTCCATCGAGACCGGCAAGATGGCCGACATCGTGCTGTGGCGCCCCGAGTTCTTCGGCGCCAAGCCGCAGCTCGTGCTGAAGTCCGGCTTCCCCGCGTACGGCGTCACGGGCGACCCGAACGCCGCCACCGACACCTGCGAACCCCTCGTCCTGGGACCGCAGTTCGGGGCGTACGGGGCCACCGCCGCCGACCTCTCGGTGGCCTTCGTCTCGCAGGCGGCGACCCAGCTCGGCGCCGACGCGATGCCCACCCGCCGCCGCCGCGTCGGCGTGCGCGGCACCCGCGGCATCGGCCCCGGCGACCTGATCCACAACTCCCGCACCGGAGCGGTCGCCGTGGACGCCCGCAGCGGTCTGGTCACCCTGGACGGCGACCCGCTGCGTTCCGAGCCCGCCGACTCCGTATCCCTCAACCGCCTCTACTTCCTCTGAGGACCCGCAGATGACCTTCCGCATGCCGCCCGAGTGGGCCCCGCACGAACGCACCTGGATGGCCTGGCCGGGCCCCAACCCCACCTTCGACACCGACGCCGAACTGGACGAGGCCCGCACCGCCTGGGCCACCGTCGCCCGCGCCGTGCGCCGCTTCGAACCCGTCACGATGGTGGTCGGACCCGGCCAGGAGGACGGCGCCCGCGCGCTCCTGGGCCCGGACGTCGAGCTGGCCGTCCGCCCCCTCGACGACGCCTGGATGCGGGACATCGGCCCCACCTTCGTCACCGACGGGAACCGGCTCGCCGCCGTCGACTGGACGTTCAACGGCTGGGGCGCCCAGGGCTGGGCCCGCTGGGAGCACGACCAGCACATCGCCCGTGCCGTCGCCGAGCTGGCCGGCGTACCCGTGCACAGCTCCCGGCTGGTCAACGAGGGCGGCGCCATCCACGTGGACGGCGAGGGCACCGTACTGCTCACCGAGACCGTCCAGCTCGGCAAGGAGCGCAACCCCGACTGGACCCGCGAGCAGGTCGAGTCCGAGGTCCACGCCCGGCTCGGCACCGAGAAGGCCATCTGGCTGCCGCGCGGACTGTCCGGCGACTACGGCACCTACGGCACCCTCGGCCATGTCGACATCGTCGCCGCCTTCGCCCGCCCCGGCACCGTCGTCGCCCATGTCCAGCCGGACCCGGCCCACCCCGACCACGCGATCACCCGCGAGACCGTGCGCATCCTGCGCGAGGCCACCGACGCCAGGGGCCGCTCCCTGGACGTCGTGGAGGTCCCGGCACCCACCGTGCTGAAGGCCGACGGGGAGTGGGTCGACTACTCCTACATCAACCACTACCTCTGCAACGGCGGTGTGGTCCTCTGCGCCTTCGACGACCCGCGCGACAAGGAGGCGGCGGCCATCTTCGGCGACCTCTTCCCCGACCGTACGGTGACCCTCGTCGACGCACGTACGATCTTTGCCGGCGGTGGAGGCATCCACTGCATCACACAGCAGCAGCCGAAGGTCTGAACCGTGCCCCCCGCGCCCCGCCGTCGCAACACCGCCCCGCCCCGTGAGGAACTGCTGGCCGCCGCCATGGCGACCATCGCCGAACGGGGGCTCGACGGCCTCACCATGGCCGGACTCGGCCGCGAGGTCGGCATGAGCAGCGGACACCTCCTCTACTACTTCCGCACCAAGGACGAGCTGCTGCTCCAGACCCTGGAGTGGAGCGAGGGACGGCTCGGCGCGGAGCGCGGCGCCCTGATGGCCGGGTCCGCGACGGCCCGCGAACGGCTCGACGGGTACATCGATCTCTACCTGCCCGACGGCCCCCGCGATCCGCACTGGACGCTCTGGCTGGAGGTGTGGAACCGCTCGCGGAACGCGGACGACGACGCCCGCGCCCGGCAGGCCGCCGTCGAGGACGCCTGGCACCGCGACCTGGTGGCCCTGCTGGAGGGGGGCGCGGCGGCCGGGGAGTTCCGCCCGGTCGACGCCGGGCGGTTCGCCACCCGGCTGCGCGCCCTGCTCGACGGCTTCAGCGTCCATGTCGCGGTCGGCCTCCCCGGCACCGGACGTTCCCAGGTCCTCGCACAGGTTCGGGAGTTCGTCGAGGACTCGCTGGTCGTCGGGTAGCGGCCGCCGCGCCGTGAACGAAACGCACGTAAGTACGTGCGATCGTTGCGCATTTCGCCCTTGTTACGGTCCCGGCTGTTCGGGCACGGTGACGGACCATGGGACGAGAGCAGTGGAAGAAAATCTGGGTCGGTTCGGCCGGCAACATGGTCGAGTGGTTCGACTGGTTCGTGTACGCGACCTTCGCGGTCTACTTCGCGGATTCGTTCTTCCCCGAAGGCAATGAGACCGCCAATCTCATGAACACCATGGGCATCTTCGCCGTCGGCTTCTTCATGCGTCCGGTCGGCGGCTGGCTGCTCGGCCGGATCGGCGACCGCAAGGGCCGCAAGGCGGCGCTCACCCTCACCGTCACGCTCATGTCGGCCTCCGCGATCCTCATCGCCGCCGCACCCACGTACGACGTCGCCGGGTACGGCGGGGTCGCCGTCCTGCTGGTGGCCCGGCTGCTCCAGGGGCTGTCCGTCGGCGGCGAGTACGCCGCCAGCGCCACCTACCTCACCGAGGCGTCCGCACCCGACCGGCGCGGCTTCGCCTCCAGCTTCCAGTACGTGTCCATGACCGCGGGACAACTGGTCGGTCTCGGCCTCCAGATCGTCCTCCAGCGCAACATGTCCGAGGCCGCCCTGCACAGCTGGGGCTGGCGGATCCCGTTCATCGTCGGCGCGCTCGGCGCCGCGATCGTCTTCTACCTGCGCCGCTCGATGCTGGAGACCGAGGTGTACGCCGAGTCCGGCGCCGCCGACCAGGAGGACCGCGGCACGCTGAAGGCGCTGTGGCGGCACAGGCGCGAGGCGTTCCTGGTGATGGCGCTGACCATGGGCGGGACCGTCGCGTACTACACGTACACGACCTACCTCTCCAAGTTCCTCTCCAAGAGCGCGGGCATGGACAAGCCCACCGCCTCGCTCGTCAGCTTCTGCGCCCTGTTCGTCTTCATGTGCATCCAGCCGCTGGCCGGGATGCTCTCCGACCGGATCGGCCGCCGCCCGCTGCTGATCACCTTCGCCGTCGGCTCCACCTTCCTGACCGTGCCGATCATGACGATGCTCAAGCACGCGGGCACGTTCTGGCCCGCGTTCGGCCTGGCGCTGCTCGCCCTGGTCGTCGTCACCGGGTACACCTCGATCAACGCCTGCGTGAAGGCGGAACTCTTCCCCACCGGCATCCGCGCCCTGGGCGTAGCCCTCCCGTACGCCATCGCCAACGCCCTCTTCGGCGGCACCGCCGAGTACGTGGCGCTCTGGTTCAAGAAGGCGGGCATCGAGTCCGGCTTCTACTGGTACGTGGCGGGCTGCGCCGCGGTCTCCCTGGTCGTCTACCTGACCATGCGCGAGACCCGCGACATCGACCTGGGCCGGGTCGGCGCCAAGGACGCGGACCGGGCGGGCGCGGAGCGGTCCGGGGCGACGAGCGTCACGCCCGCATCCTGAGACGGGGCGGGGCACGGAGGCGGCCCTGTGCAAGACTGCCTCCGTGCCCTCGAACGCCATGATTATCGGCAGCAGGCGCGCCGGTCCGCAGTGACCGTCCCGCACCACCACGTGCGGCACGGCCATCGTGCCCCAGACCCGCGCGCAGACCTCTCGCACCCGCGAGGGGTTTTTTCGTTTTCCGGCCCTCACCTCGGCCGGGGCGAGGCGCACGCGGGATGATGGGGGCAAGTGGAGCCAGATCGTCCGGATCCGCTCATCCGACAGGAGTCAGACCAGCATGACCACCAAGGCCAAGGCCACCGACGACAGTTTCCATGTCTTCGACACCACACTGCGCGACGGGGCCCAGCGTGAAGGCATCAACCTGACGGTCGCGGACAAGCTCACCATCGCCCGGCACCTGGACAACTTCGGCGTGGGCTTCATCGAGGGCGGCTGGCCCGGCGCCAACCCCCGCGACACCGAGTTCTTCGCCCGCGCGCAGCAGGAGATCGAGTTCGAGAACGCCGAGCTGGTCGCCTTCGGCGCGACCCGCCGGGCCGGTGGCAAGGCCGCCGAGGACCCCCAGGTCAAGGCGCTGCTGGAGTCCGGCGCTCCGGTGATCACGCTCGTCGCCAAGTCCCACGACCGCCATGTGGAACTCGCGCTGCGCACCACCCTCGAAGAGAACCTGGAGATGGTCGTCGACACCGTCTCCTACCTCCGCGAGCAGGGCCGCCGGGTCTTCGTGGACTGCGAGCACTTCTTCGACGGCTACCGCGCCAACCCCGAGTACGCCAAGGCCGTCGTGCGCGCCGCCTCCGAGGCCGGCGCCGATGTGGTCATTCTCTGCGACACCAACGGCGGCATGCTCCCCGCCCAGGTCCAGGCCGTCGTCGCCACCGTCCTCGCCGACACCGGCGCCCGGCTCGGCATCCACGCCCAGGACGACACCGGCTGCGCCGTCGCCAACACCCTCGCCGCCGTCGACGCGGGCGCCACCCACGTCCAGTGCACCGCCAACGGCTACGGCGAACGCGTCGGCAACGCCAACCTCTTCCCGGTGGTCGCCGCCCTGGAACTGAAGTACGGCAAGACCGTCCTGCCCGAGGGCGCGCTCGCCGACATGACCCGGGTCTCGCACGCCATCGCCGAGGTCGTCAACCTGACCCCCTCCACCCACCAGCCCTATGTGGGTGTCTCCGCCTTCGCCCACAAGGCCGGACTGCACGCCTCCGCGATCAAGGTCGACCCCGACCTCTACCAGCACATCGACCCGGCCCTGGTCGGCAACACCATGCGGATGCTGGTCTCCGACATGGCCGGCCGCGCCTCCATCGAGCTCAAGGGCAAGGAGCTCGGCATCGACCTCGGCGGCGACCGGGCGCTGGTCGGCCGGGTCGTCGAGCGGGTCAAGGAGCGCGAGCTCAAGGGCTACACGTACGAGGCCGCCGACGCCTCCTTCGAACTGCTGCTGCGCGCCGAGGCGGAGGGCAGGGTACGCCGCTACTTCCGCACCGAGTCCTGGCGCGCCATCGTCGAGGACCGCCCCGACGGCACGCACGCCAACGAGGCCACCGTGAAGCTCTGGGCCAAGGGCGAGCGGATCGTCGCCACCGCCGAGGGCAACGGCCCGGTCAACGCGCTCGACCGGGCGCTGCGGGTCGCCCTGGAACGCATCTACCCGCAGCTCGCCAAGCTGGAGCTGGTCGACTACAAGGTCCGCATCCTCGAAGGCCGCACCGGCACCGAGTCCACCACCCGAGTCCTCATCACCACCGGCGACGGCGCCGGTGACTGGGCGACGGTCGGCGTCGCGGAGAACGTCATCGCCGCGTCCTGGCAGGCGCTGGAGGACGCGTACACCTACGGGCTGCTGCGCGCGGGGGTCGAGCCGACGGAGTAGCCGGAACGGGCCGGACGGGGCCGGGGAGGGCCCGGCCCCGGGCCGCGGTCAGGGGTGGTAGATCTCCTGCATCGCGGTGATCCGGCCCTGGGCGTCCGCCCGGTAGTAGAAGTACGGGGTGTTGGGCAGTTCGTGGTCCACCAGCCAGCCGGCCGGGACGGTGCTCGGGTTCCCGTTGTCGCCGACCACCTGGACCTCGGCGCCGGCGTGGATCAGGGCCGAGCCCTTGCGGATGGCGGTGTACTCGACGTGCTGCTCGTCGGCGGGGTCGTAGGTGCAGCCGACCTCGGTGAAGTTCACCCGGGTGTCGCCCCGGTCGACCTCGGCGGAGGCCAGTTCGAGGAAGTGGTCGTAGCCCTCCGGGTGGTAGCAGGGCTTGTCGCCGGAGCCGGTCCCCCCGCCCGTGGTGCCTTCCTCGGCCGGGGCCGAGGCCGGCCGGGAACCGGTGCCGGAGGGGGCGGTGGCGGAGCCGGCCGGTGCCTCGGCCGTGGAGTCGCCCGCCGGGGCGGCCGGGCCGGAACCGGTGGCCGCCGCGCCGGACTCCTGCGGGCCACAGGCGGTGGTCACCGCGATGACGACGGATCCGAGCAGTACGGCGGCCAGGACGCGACGGCGATTCATGGGACTCCTTTGCGGGCGAACGTGGTTGACGGGAGCGAGGACGCTGGGCGCGGAGCCGGGGTTCTGGCCCCCGCGCGTGATGTGAGTCATGGGCCGGGGCCGGCCGAAGGCGACCGTGACGGGCACGGCGGCTGCGGGACGGGCGATGGCCGCGTTCACAAGCTGAACGCACAACGCGCCCTGCTCGTACGGGAGATGGGTACGGACCAATGTCGGCGTGAAGTATTGACGGCACTGTTCCGGCGGGGTTAACTCACGCCGCAACGCCGGTACCGGTTCCGGAACCGGTTGCGGTACCGGTTCCAGCTGTCCGCCACGCCTTGTCCCGGAGGCCCCGATGCGTGTCACCATCGCCGATGTCGCCCGCGAGGCCGGCGTCAGCAAGACCACCGTGTCGCGGGTCGTCAACGCCAAGGGCGAGGTGGACGGTTCCACGGCCGCCCGCGTTCGTGAAGTGATCGCACAGCTCGGCTACGTACCCAGCTCGGGCGCCGTCGGACTGGCCCGCGGCAGCAGCCGCACGGTGGCCATGCTGGTGCCCTCGCTCACCTGGCCGTGGATGGGCGAAGTGCTCCAGGGGGTCGTGGACACCGTCGAGGCCGCCGACTACGGGCTGCTGCTCTTCACCTGCAACCGCGGCGCCGAATCCGTACGGCGCTTCACCGGCCAGGTGTCGGCGCGCGCCTTCGACGGACTCCTGGTGGTCGAACCCGAGAACACCCTCGACCACCTCACCGCACTGCACCGCGGCGGCCTGCCGATCGTGCTGATCGACGACCGCGGCCACCACCCCGAATTCCCCTCCGTCGTGACCACCAACCGCGAAGGAGGCGCGTCCGCGGCCCGGCACCTGCTGGCCGCCGGACGCACCAGACCCCTGGTCATCACCGGCCCCCAGCACTTCGGCTGCGTACGCGACCGGCTCGACGGATTCCGTACGGTCCTGCCCACCGATCTCGTCGTGCACGGCGACTTCACCGAACGCAGCGGGCGGCTGGCCGTGGAACAACTCCTCGCCTCCGGCGCCGGGTTCGACTCGGTCTTCGCGCACAACGACATCAGCGCGGCGGGCGTACTGCGGGCCCTGCGCGCCGCCGGGCGCACCGTGCCGGACGACATCGCCGTGGTCGGCTTCGACGACATCCCGATGGCCGAGCACACCGAACCACCCCTGACCACCGTGCGCCAGCCCACCCGGCGGATGGGCGAGACGGCCGCACGGCTGCTGCTTTCCCACCTCGGCGGCACGCCCGTACCCCGAGCACCGGTCGTGCTGCCCACCGAACTGGTCGTGCGCCACTCGGCGCCGTAGCGGTCCGGCCGGAGTCCACGGCCGACCGCCCCTTCTTCTACCTCCGGATCCCTCCGGCCGCAGTCCCTCCTGGAGTCGCCATGTCCGTACGACGTCGTGCCACGTTGAGAGCGCTCTCGATCACCACCGCGGTGGTCGCGCTCGCCGCAGGTTGCTCGTCCGCCAACTCGGGTGCCAACAAAGGGGGCGGCGCCTCCGGCGTACTGACCCTGGGCAAGCCGGACGGGCCGCAGACCGACAACAGCAACCCGTTCCTCAGCACCTCGGCGGGCGCCACGCTCGGCTACCGCTACATGATCTACGAGCCGCTGGCCATGACGAACCAGATCCGGCCCGCGGACAAGGCCGCCCCGTGGCTGGCGACCGGCTGGAAGTGGGAGTCCAACTTCACCGAGGTCACCTTCACCCTGGACCCCAGGGCCAAGTGGGCCGACGGCAAGCCGCTGACCGCCGACGACGTCGCGTACACCTTCGAGCTGCTGAAGAAGCACCCGGCGCTGAACGGCAACGGCATCCCGTTCGACGGGATCACGGTGCGCGGCAAGACGGTCGAGCTGACCTTCAAGGACTCCCAGTACGTCAACCAGAACAAGATCATCCAGCAGTTCGTCGTGCCCAAGCACATCTGGGAAGGCGTCGACAATCCCGAGACCTGGCCCAACCGCACGCCCGTCGGCTCCGGCCCGTACAAGCTCAAGACGTTCACCCCGCAGACCACCACACTGACCGCCACGCCCACCTACTGGAAGGGCGGGACCAAGGTCAAGGAGCTGCGCTACACCGCCTACAACGACAACAGCGCCGCGACCACGGCGCTGGCGAACGGCAAGGTCGAGTGGTCGTTCGTCTTCATGCCCGACTACAAGCGGCTGTTCGTCGCCAAGGACCCGAAGAACCACAAGCTGTGGTTCCCCTCCGGGCTCGGCATCCACGGACTCTGGTTCAACACCGCCCGCAAGCCCTTCGACAATCCGGCGTTGCGCAGGGCCATGGCGATGGTCGTCGACCGCAAGGCGATCTACACCCAGGCCGAGGCCACGCTCTACCCGGAGATCACCAACCCGACCGGCATCCCGCTGCCCGCCGGCGAGTCCTTCCTCGCCCCCGAGTACAAGAGCGCCACCACCGCCCCCGACGTGGCCGGCGCCAAGAAGGTGCTCGCGGACGCCGGGTTCGAACTCGGTGGCGGCGTACTGAAGGACCCGGACGGCAAGCCGGTGAAGCTCACCTTCACCGACCCGGCCGGCTGGAACGACTACATCACCGGTCTCGCGATCATCAAGGACAACATCAAGCAGCTCGGCATCGAGGCCCAGGTCAAGACGGAGACCGCGGAGGCCTGGGGCGCGGACGTCGCCAACGGGAACTTCGACGCCACCCTGCACTGGACCAACAGCGGTGCCACCCCCTACGACATGTACCAGAACATCATGGACGGCGCGCTGCTCCAGCCCGTCGGCAAGGCGTCCCAGCTCGGCAACTTCGGCCGCTTCAAGAACGACGAGGCCACCGCCGCGCTCAAGGCCTTCGCCAACGCCACCGAGGACTCCGCCCGCACCGCCGCGATGAACACCCTCCAGAAGATCATGGTCGAGCAGGCGCCGATGATCCCGACGGCCGCCGCCCCGATCGGAGCCGAGTACTCCACGAAGAACTGGGTGGGCTGGCCGACCGAGGCCGACCCGTACGCGCCGCCGCAGCACACCCAGCCGTCCGCGCTGCAGATCGTGCTGAAGCTCCAGCCCGCCAAGTAGAGCCAGGGATCACGGGACACAGGGACCGGCCATGTCGAAACAGCCCGCACACAACCACGTCGTGCTCGAAGCACGCTCAGTCACCAAGCACTTCCCGGTACGGCGCACCGGACGCGATCTGCTCGCGGGCACACGCCGGACCGTCCACGCCGTCGACGACGTCTCGCTGGAACTGCGCCGGGGCACCGTCACGGCGCTGGTGGGGGAGTCGGGATCCGGGAAGTCCACCGTCGCCCGGCTGCTCGCCCAGCTGTATCCGCTGACCGGCGGCGAGATCCGGCTGGACGGCACGGCGGTGAAGGCCGGCCGGGGCCGGTCCTTCCGCGCCTACGTACGCCGGGTCCAGATCGTCTTCCAGGACCCGTTCGCCTCGCTGAACCCGGTGCACACCGTGCGCTACCACCTCACCCGGGCCCTGCGGATCCACGGCCGGGCCGGCAGCGGCGAGGCGGAGCTGGAGGAGCGCCTGACCGCCCTGCTGGACCGGGTCCAGCTGACCCCGCCCCGGCAGTACCTGGACAGGTTCCCGCACGAACTGTCCGGGGGGCAGCGCCAGCGCGTGGCCATCGCCCGCGCGCTCGGCGCCGATCCCCAGGTGCTGCTCGCCGACGAACCGGTCTCCATGCTGGACGTCTCGATCCGGCTCGGCGTGCTCAATCTGCTGAAGGACCTCAAGGACCGGATGCGCCTCGCGATCCTCTACATCACCCACGACATCGCCTCGGCCCGCTACTTCGCCGACACCACACTGGTGATGTACGCGGGCCGGATCGTCGAGGGCGGTGACAGCGAGACCGTCACCCAGCACCCCGCCCACCCCTACACCCAGCTCCTCATCGCCTCCGCGCCCGACCCGGACCGGGCGGTCGCCGGGACGGAACAGGAGGAGACCGGCAGCGGCGAACCGCCCTCGCTGATCGCCCCGCCCGCAGGCTGCCGCTTCCACCCCCGCTGCCCGAAGGCCCTGGAGCGCTGCCGCACCGAACCGCCGCCGCGCTTCGACCTCGAAGGCGGGCAGTGGGCGGCCTGCTGGCTGTACGCGGACGGCGGCACGGACCGGGAAACCGGCGGCGGCGCGGACCGGGAAACCGGCGGCACGGACCGGGCGACCGGCGACGGCGGTGCGGACCACACGCAGAAAGAAGCCGCGAAGTGAAGTACCTGCTGCAACGGCTCGCCTTCTATCTGGTCACCGCGTGGGCCGCGATCACCATCAACTTCCTGATCCCGCGCATGATGCCGGGCGACCCGGTCCAGGCGCTGCTCGCCCGCTTCCAGGGCCGGCTCGACACCAGCGCCGTCGATTCGCTCACCGCGCTCTTCGGCCTCGACAAGAACCAGTCGCTCTGGCAGCAGTACACCGACTACTGGTCGCATCTGCTCGACGGCGACCTGGGCCTCTCCTTCACCTTCTTCCCCACACCGGTCGGCGAGGTGATCGCCCAGTCACTGCCCTGGACGCTCGCCCTCGTCGGCCTCACCACCCTGATCAGCTTCGTGCTCGGCACCGGCATCGGGGTGTTGACCGGGTGGCGGCGCGGCTCCTGGCTGGACGGGCTGCTCCCCGTCACCACCTTCATCTCGGCCATCCCCTATTTCTGGCTGGGGCTCATCGCCATCGCGCTGTTCGCCGTGAAGTGGCCGCTCTTCCCCGAATCGGGCGGCTACGACAACTCGCTCGTCCCGGCCTTCGACTGGCCGTTCATCTCCAGCGCGCTCTACCACGGGGTGCTGCCCGGCCTCACCATCGTGCTCAGCGCGGTGGCCGGCTGGATCCTCGGAATGCGGAACATGATGGTGACGGTGTCCTCGGAGGACTACGTCATGGTCGCCCAGGCCAAGGGGCTCTCCGAGCGCCGGGTGATGTTCGGATACGCGGCACGCAACGCGATCCTGCCCAACATCTCCGGCTTCGCCCTCTCCATCGGCTTCATCGTCGGAGGCACCCTCCTCGTCGAGATGGTCTTCTCCTATCCCGGCATCGGCCTCCAGCTCTTCCAGGCCGTCGGCGCCAAGGACTACCCGCTGATGCAGGGCGTCTTCCTGATCATCACGCTCTCCGTCCTCGCGGCGAACCTCCTGGCCGACGTCATCTACATGGCCCTCGATCCCCGTACCCGAAGGGAGGCCTAGGAGATGGCCGCCACCGCCGCCGAGGCCGCCGTGACCGACGTGACCGAGCCCCCGGCACCCGGCCGGCGCCGGCTGCGCTTCCTGCGCGGGCGCAAGACCGTCGTCGGTCTCGGGATCCTCGCCTTCTTCGCCGTGATCGCGGTCATCGGGCCGTGGATCGCCCCGTACGACCCGGACGCCATGAGCGACGCACTGCTCCAACCGCCGTCCGGCGCCCACTGGTTCGGCACCACCCACACCGGTCAGGACGTGCTCTCGCAGATCCTCGTCGGCACCCGGGGCGTCCTGGTCGTCGGCTTCGTCGCCGGAATTCTCGCGACGGTACTGTCCGTACTGATCGGCGTCAGCGCGGGCTTCCTCGGCGGCACCGCCGACGAACTGCTCTCGCTGCTCTCCAATGTCTTCCTGGTCATCCCGGGACTGCCGCTGATCATCATCATCGCCAGTCTGGTCTCCGACGCCGGAGACCTCCTGATCGCCGCCGTCATCGCCGTCACCTCGTGGGCCTGGGGCGCGCGCGTGCTGCGCGCCCAGACGCTGTCGCTGCGGCGCCGGGACTACGTCGAGGCGGCCCGCGCCACCGGCGAACCGACCTGGCGGATCATCCTCTTCGAGGTGCTGCCGAACCTGACGGCGGTCATCGCCTCCGGCTTCGTCGGCACCGTCGTCTTCGCGATCCTCTCCGAGATCACCCTCGCCTTCATCGGAGTCGCCGACATCTCCGACTGGAACTGGGGGACCGTCCTGTTCTGGGCGCAGTCCAACCAGGCCCTGGCACAGGGCGCGTGGTGGTGGTTCGTCCCGGCCGGACTCTGCATCGCCCTGCTCGGCATGTCGCTCGGCCTGATCAACTTCGGCATCGACGAGTTCGTCAACCCGCGCCTGCGCATGGAGACCGGCGCGTCCCGGAAGGTCCGGATGCGGGTCGGCTTCACCCCGGTGGCGCGTCCCGGCACCTCTGAGAAGGAGACCCGCTCATGAGCGAGCCCGTCCTCACCGTCCGCGGGCTGAACGTGGACTACGGGACCGGGGTCGACGCCGTGCACGCGCTGCGCGACATCGACCTCACCCTGCACCGGGGCGAGGTGCTGGGCCTGGCGGGCGAGTCCGGGTCCGGCAAGTCGACCCTCGCGTACGCCGTCACCCGGCTGCTCCCGCCGCCCGGGGTGATCACCGGCGGCGAGGTCCACTACCACCGGCGGGGCGGCGAGGCGCTCGATCTGCTGGCCCTGTCGGCCGCCGGGCTGAGGGCCTTCCGCTGGCAGGAGCTGTCGATCGTGTTCCAGGGCGCGATGAACTCGCTCAATCCGGTGCACACGGTCCACAGCCAGCTCACCGACGTACTGCGGGCCCACCGTCCGGGGATGAAGCGGCCCGAACGGACCGCACGGGCAAGGGAGTTGCTGGCACTCGTCGGCATCTCCGCCGACCGGCTCGCCGCCTACCCGCACCAGCTCTCCGGCGGGATGCGCCAGCGCGTGATGATCGCGATGGCGCTCGCGCTGGAGCCCGAGATCGTCATCATGGACGAACCCACGACGGCCCTGGACGTCGTCATGCAGCGCCAGATCCTGAGCCAACTGGTCAGACTGCGCGAGGAGCTGGGGTTCTCGGTCCTCTTCATCACCCATGACATCTCGCTGCTGATCGAGTTCTCGGACCGGATCGCGATCATGTACGGCGGCCGGATCGTCGAGGAGGCGCGGGCCGAAGCGATCTACCGCGACCCCCACCACCCCTACAGCGACGGGCTGCTGCACTCCTTCCCCGCCCTGCACGGCGCCCGCCGCGAACTGACCGGCATCCCCGGCTCGCCCCCGCACCTGTCCGCGATGCCGGCCGGCTGCGCCTTCCACCCCCGCTGCGGCAAGGCGCTCGACGCCTGCGCCGGCCACGTCCCGGTGCTCGCCGCACCGGACGGGGACGCGTCGCGCACGGTGGCCTGCTGGCTCCACCGGCCGGCCCCGGCGACCGCCGTACCCCGCCCGTAGCGACCACGCCCACCACAGGAGACCCATGAACCCCGTCACCTCCCAGACCCACGCCCAGGCCCGCGAACTCGCCGCCCGTGCCGTCCCCGGCCTGCCCGCCGATTTCCGCTGGGGCGTCGCCACCGCCGCGTACCAGATCGAGGGGGCCGCCGCCGAGGACGGCCGGACCCCGTCCATCTGGGACACCTACTGCAGGGTGCCCGGCATGGTCGTCCGCGGCGAGAACGGCGATGTGGCCTGCGACCACTACCACCGGATGCCCGAGGACGTGCGGCTGATCGCGGACCTGGGCGTCGACACGTACCGCTTCTCGCTCGCCTGGCCGCGCATCCAGCCGGGCGGGCGCGGCCCGGCCAACGCGAAGGGGCTGGACTTCTACAAGCGGCTGCTCGACGAGCTGGAGGCCGTAGGCGTCACTCCCTGGGTCACCCTCTACCACTGGGACCTCCCGCAGGAGCTGGAGGACGCCGGCGGCTGGCCGGCCCGTGACACCGCCCACCGCTTCGCCGAGTACGCCGCGCTCGCCTACGACGCGCTCGGTGACCGGGTGAAGCACTGGACGACGCTGAACGAGCCGTGGTGCTCGGCCATGCTCGGCTACGCGTACGGCAACCAGGCGCCCGGGCGGCAGGACTTCGGCGACGCGATCAGGGCCGTCCACCATCTGCTCCTCGGCCACGGCCTCGCCGCGCGGCACATCCGCCGGGCGGCCGCGGACCGGGGCAACGAACTCGAACTCGGCATCACGCTCAACCTCGGCACCGCCACCCCCGAGACCGGCAGCCCCGAGGACGCCGAGGCCTGCCGCCGCGCCGACGGAATGGGCCGCCGCCTCTATCTGGACCCGCTGGTCGGGGGCGGCTACCCCGAGGATGTCGTCGCCGACCTCGCGCTGCGCGACGCCGTGCTCCCGGTCCAGGAGGGCGACCTGGCCGCCATCGCCACTCCCATCGATGTCCTCGGCGTCAACTTCTACCGCGGCGCGCTCTTCTCCGGCGTCACGGAGGACGGCTCCCCGGTGGACGCCGAAGGGCTGCCCGTCACCCGTGGCGTGGAGCGCGATCTGCCGCGTACCGCGATGGACTGGGAGATCACCCCCACCGCCCTCACCGACCTGCTGGTGGGCCTGGAGCGGGACTATGGCGTCCCGACGGTGGTCACCGAGAACGGCGCCGCGTTCGACGACACCGTCGACACGGACGGACAGGTCCACGACGCCGACCGCACCGCCTATCTCGCCGACCACATCGCCGCCGTCGCCGCGGCCCGCGCCGCCGGGGCCGACGTCCGGGGCTACTTCGCCTGGTCGCTGATGGACAACTTCGAGTGGTCCTACGGCTACGACAAGCGGTTCGGCATCGTCCGCGTCGACTACGAGACGCAGGAACGGACGCCGAAGGACAGCGCCAAGTGGTACCGCGACACCATCCGCCTCACCCGGGGCGGCTGAGCGCGGCCGCTGCCCCCACCGCCGTTCGCGCCCGGCTCTCGCGCCCGGCTCTCGCGGGGCACGCATCACTCGTTCGGGTTAACTTCGAAGTATGCGGAACAGGCTGTTCCCGACGTTGCTGGCCGGCCTGCTGCTGATCCTGGCGGCGGCCGTCCTCGGTATGGCCCCGGGCGCGACCTCGTCGACCGGGGCGAGCACCGTCGACGAGGTCGCACAGGCCCTGCGCAGGAGCCCGGTGTACGTCGACCCGGCGGCGTCCGGCCAGCTGTCACCGGGCCAGGCCGCCGCCCTGACGAAGAAGATCAAGGACGCCGGCAAGCCCGTCTTCGTGGCCGTGCTGCCGCAGACCTCCGCCTTTCCCGCGAAGACCCTGCTGACCACCCTGCGCACCGACACCGGGATCACCGGTGTCTACGCGGTCCGCCTCGGCAACGGCTTCGACGCGGGCGCCGACCCGCAGGTGATGTCCACCCGGGCGGTCCACAACCTCACCGCCGCGGTGAAGACGCCCGGCGCGGACACCGACGCCGCGACCCAGCTCAACACCTTCGTCGACCGGGCCGTGGAACAGGCCCGGGGCAGCGCCCCCGCCTCCTGGGGCGGCCCGCCCGGCGGCGGATCGTCCTCCGCCGTCGGGCTGATCACGGTCGGCGCGCTCCTGGTGCTGGGCGGCGGCACGGCCTACACGATCGTGCGCCGCAACCGGAAGCGGAAGGAGGCCGGGGAACGGGCCGCGCTCGACAAGCTGCGGGTCGTCGTGGACGAGGACATCACCGCGTACGGCGAAACCCTGGACCGGCTCGACTTCCATCCCGCCGAGGCGGGCGCCGACGACGTCATGCGCGCGGACTACGAGCGGGCGCTCGACTCGTACGAGACCGCGAAGTCCCGCATGGCGGCCGCCCGCCATCCGTCCGACGTGCGCGGGGTCACCCAGGCCCTGGAGGACGGCCGCTTCTCCCTCGCGGTCCTCGACGCCCGCCGGACCGGCGGTGAACTGCCGGCCCGCCGCCCGCCGTGCTTCTTCGACCCGCGCCACGGCCCCTCGGTCGCCGACGTCCGCTGGTCCCCGTCCGGCGGCACGGCACGCGAGGTCCCGGTCTGCGCGGCCGACGAGGTCCGGCTGCGCGCCGGCGAGGAACCGCTCAGCCGCACCGTCGACACCGCCGAGGGCCGCCGCCCGTACTGGGAGGCGGGCCCGGCCTACGGTCCGTGGGCGGGCGGCTACTTCGGCGGCGGCCTGCTCCCCGGCCTGCTCGTCGGCACGCTGCTCGGCTCCATGCTGTCGAGCCCCGCCTACGCGGCGGAGTACGGCGGCGCAGACTTCGGCACCGGCGGGGACTGGAGCGGCGGCGACTTCTCCGGAGCCGACTTCGACTCCTCGGGCTTCGACGGCGGTGGCTTCGACGGCGGAGGCTTCGGCGGTGGAGGCGACTTCGGGGGCGGCGGTGGCTTCGACGGGGGCGGGTTCTGAGCCGCCGGCCGCCGACCGCTCGGACAGGTGCGATTCATGCTAGACCTTAAGTTATGTCTGGTATCGGCCGATTCCGGGCGCGGCTGCGACGCACCGTCCGGCGATCACATCGGCACGATGGCGAAGGCCCGAACCAACAGGCGCCCGCGCCGCCCGGCCGGGACCCGAGCGACCGTTCCCCGGGCCGCGAACTGCGCTCCCTGCTCGACACGCGCACCGTGGCCGGCCAGGTCTTCGTCTTCGTCCTCGGCCTCGTGCTGCTGCTCGTCGCGGGTGGTGCCGTCGCGCTGGTGGTGCAGGGCCGCCACGACAGCATGGCCGACGCCCGCGACCGCACCCTCAGCGTCGCCGAGACCTTCGCCAACGCGCCCGGCACCGCCGCCGCGCTGGACAGCAGGAACCCCAGCGCGATCCTCCAGCCGCGTGCCGAGGAGATCCGCAGGCTGACCGATACCGACTACATCGTCCTGGCGGGCCAGCAGGGCATCCGCTACACCGACCCCGACCCCGCGCTGATCGGCAGGCACCTGACCGGCCGGTACGAGGAGGCGCTGGCCGGGCACGCGTACACCTGGACCTTCACCGGTACGCACGGGCCCGCCGTCAACTCGGTCGTGCCCGTGCCCCGGTCGGACGGCTCGGTCGCCGGACTGGTCGCGGTGGGGATCACCGTCCAGTCGATCAACAGCGTCGCGGACCGCTCCATCCCGCTCGCCGTCGGCGCCGCGGCGGTCGCCCTGGCACTCACCGCGGGCGGCGCGGCACTCCTGAGCAGGCGGCTGCGCCGCCAGACCCACGGCCTCGGGGCCGCCGAGATGACCCGGATGTACGAGCACCACGACGCGGTGCTGCACGCGGTCCGCGAGGGCGTCCTCATCGTCGAGGCCGACCGGCGGCTGACCCTCGCCAACGACGAGGCCCGCAGGCTCCTCGACCTGCCGCAGGACGCCGAGGGCCGGGCCGTGGCGGACCTCGGGCTGGACCGGAGCACCGCGGAACTGCTGGTCTCCGGCCGGACCGTCACGGACGAGGTGCTGCGGGCCGGCAACCGGTTGCTGGCCGTCAACCTCCGCCCGACCGACACGAACGGCGGACCGCCCGGCACCGTGGTGACCCTGCGGGACACCACCGAACTCCGCGCGGTCACGGGACAGGCGGAGTACGCCACCGAACGGCTGCTGCTCCTGTACGAGGCGGGCGCCCGGATCGGCACCACCCTCGATGTGACCCGCACGGCCGAGGAGCTGGCGGAAGTGGCGATCCCCGGATTCGCCGACGCCGCGACGGTCGACCTCGCCGACCCCGTACTGCGCGGGGACGAGCCGGTGACGCCGGACGGCGGCACCCTGGAGATGCGCCGCACCGCGGTCGCGGCGGTCCGCCCGGACCACCCGCTGTATCCGATCGGCCATCTGGTGGGCTTCGTCCCCACCAGGACCCGGGCCATGCGGGTGCACAGCGACGACGCCGATCTGCAGGGCGACTTCGTGAGGCTGGGCTGGCGCAACTGGGACCCCGACGTGGCCGAGCGGCTCAGGCGGCAGGGGTTCCACTCGCTGGTGTCGGTGCCGATGCACGCCCGCGGCACGGTGCTGGGCATGGCCAACTTCTGGCGCTCGGGCGATTCGGAGCCGTTCGACGACGACGATCTCTCCTTCGCCGAGGAACTGGTGGCCCGGGGCGCGGTCGGCGTGGACAACGCCCGCCGCTACACGCGGGAGCACGCCCTGGCCGTGACCCTGCAGCGCAGCCTGCTGCCGCGCGGCCTGCCCGAGCAGAACGCCCTCGACGTCGCCTACCGCTATCTCCCCGCGTACGAAGGGGTGGGCGGTGACTGGTTCGACGTGATCCCGCTGTCCGGCGCCCGGGTGGCCCTGGTCGTCGGCGACGTGGTCGGTCACGGGCTGCACGCCGCGGCCACCATGGGGCGGCTGCGCACCAGCGTCCACAACTTCTCCTCGCTGGATCCCGCCCCCGACGAGCTCCTCGGGCACCTCGACGAACTGGTCAGCCGGATCGACCGGGACGAGGCCGACGACGACGCGGAGATCGCCGGAGCCACCTGCCTGTACGCGATCTACGACGCGGTCTCCGGGAACTGCGCGGTGGCCCGGGCCGGCCACCCCGGGCCCGTGCTGGTCCTGCCGGACGGCACGGTCGAGTTCCCCGAGGTCCCGACCGGACTCCCGCTCGGCATCGGCGGCATGCCCTTCGAGGCGGCCGAGTTCCACGTACCCGAGGGGAGCCGGCTGGTCCTCTACACGGACGGGCTCGTGGAGCGCCGGGGCCGGGACATCGACGTCGGCCTCGCCCTGCTGCGCGACTCCCTCGCCGGCCGCGACCGGACACCGGAGGAGACCTGCGACGACGTGCTCGACGCGCTGCTGCACGAGCGGCCCAACGACGACGTCGCGCTGCTCGTGGCCCGCACCCGCACGCTCGATCCCGAGCAGGTCGCACAGTGGGCGGTGGCCACCGACCCGGCGGCCGTCGCCGGGGTCCGCAAGAACGTCGCCCAGTGGCTCACCGACCGGGGCCTGGAGGAGGAGGCCTTCGCCACCGAGCTGATCCTGAGCGAACTGGTCACCAACGCGGTGCGCTACGGCACGGCGCCCATCGAGGTCCGCCTGCTGTACGACCGCAATCTGATCTGCGAGGTCTCCGACAGCAGCAGCACCTCCCCGCATCTGCGCTACGCGGCGACGACCGACGAGGGCGGCCGGGGCCTGTTCCTCGTCGCCCAGTTCGCCGAGCGCTGGGGGACCCGTTACACCGAGACGGGCAAGGTCATCTGGTCGGAGCAGACGGTCGGCGAGTCCGAGGCGGGCGAGCCGCAGCTGAACGGCTTCTAGCACCACCTCCCACATGATTTTGCCACTCCGGCAATGATGTTTGCTGAATTCGCGCCAGGTCGCGGACCCTCTCAGGAGAAGGCGAAAGAGAGGTGCTCCTCATGAGCGACACGACCAGCGGTACGACCGGCGACGTGATCGGCGAGGTGACCGGCGACGCGTCAGGCGGCGCGATCAGCGGCACGACCGGTGGGGTGACCGGCGACCGGGAGGCGAACGGCGGTGCGGACCGCCCCTACGACGTGGTGGTGGTCGGTGGCGGGGCCGCCGGACTGAGCGGAGCCGTGACCCTGGCCAGGGCGCGGCGCAGGGTGCTGGTGATCGACGCGGGACACCCGCGCAACGCCCCGGCCACGCACATGCACGGCTACCTGGGACACGACGGCGTCCCGCCCTCCGAGCTGCTGGCCACCGGCCGGGAAGAGGTGGCCCGTTACGGGGGTGAGGTCGTCCGGGGCGCCGTGGTGTCCGCCGAGCGGCTGCCCGACGGTGCGGGATTCCGTGTCGTACGGGAGGACGGGGCCGTCGTCGTGGCACGCCGGCTTCTGGTGACCACCGGCCTGGTCGACGGGCTTCCCCCGGTGCCGGGCGTGGCCGAGCGGTGGGGGCGCGAGGTCCTGCACTGTCCGTACTGCCACGGCCGGGAGGTCGCCTCGCGCCCGATCGGCGTCCTGTCGACCGGACCGCTGGCCGTGCACCAGGCGCTGCTGTGGCGCCAGTGGAGCGAGAACATCACCCTCTTCCGCCACACCGGTCCCGAGTTCGCCGAGGAGGAGTACGAGCAGCTGGCCGCCCGTGGCATCGCCGTGGTCGACGGCGAGGTGGCCGGCCTGGACGTGACGGACGACCGGCTGACCGGGGTGCGGCTGGCGGAAGGCCGGAGCATCGCGTGCGAGGCCGTGGTCGTACAGCCCCGCTTCACCGCCCGCGCGGACATGCTCGCGGGCCTGGGGCTGCACGCCGCCGAGCTGAAGATGGCCGGTGAGGTGATCGGGACGTACGTCGAGGCCGACGCGGCCGGGGCGACGGAGGTGCCCGGCATCTGGGTGGCCGGCAACGTGGCCGACCCGAAGGGTCAGGTGATCGCGGCGGCCGCCGCCGGGGTGCAGGCCGCCGCCGCGATCAACGCGGACCTGATCACCGACGACGTGAACCGCGCGGTCGCCGCCCGCCGCGCCTGACGCCGACCGGGCCCGCCCCGGAACGCCGAGCGCCCGCCTCCCTCCCCGGCGGGGGGAGGAGAGGGCGGGCGCGCTCGGGTTCGGGCGTGGGCGGCGTAAGGCGTCAGGCCTGGGCCGCGGCGGACTTGATCGCGGAGATGTCGAAGCCGAGCTTGACCTTGTCGCTGACCATCACGCCGCCGGTCTCCAGCGCCGCGTTCCAGGTCAGGCCCCAGTCGGAGCGCAGGATGTCGGCGCTGCCCTCGAAGCCGACCCGCTCGTTGCCGTAGACGTCGGTGGCGGAGCCGTTGAACTCCAGGTCGATGGAGAGCGGACGAGTGACGTCCTTGATGGTGAGGTCGCCGGTGACGCGGTACGTGTCGCCGCCGAGCTGCTCGGCGTGCGTGGAGCGAAACGTCATGAGCGGGAACTTCTCGGCGTCGAAGAAGTCGCCGCTGACCAGGTGGCCGTCGCGGTCGGCGATGCCGGTGTCGATGCTGGCGATCCGGACGTCGAGGGACGCGGTGGAGTTCGCCGGGTCGGAGCCGTCCAGCTTCAGCGTGCCCTCGTGCTCGCCGAAGGAGCCGCGCACATTGGTGACCATCGCGTGGCGCACGGTGAAGCCGATGCTGCTGTGCGCCGGGTCGATCGCGTACTCGCCGGTGAGGGCGGCCAGGGCCGGGTCCACGGCGGGGGCGATGGTCGCGGTGGCGGACGGGGCGTTGTTGTTCTTGCGGTTGAACAGAGCCATGGCTCCTCCTCGGGGGACGTGGTCGAGCGGGGTCGAAGTAGTTGTTTAACCTTCAACGAGAATGACTGTAGCGCCATCTAGTTCAATGTTCAACATCTAAGCCGGCGGTGTTGTGAACGCCGGTCGAACGTGGCCGCAATTACTGCCGGCCGTTGCCGTCCCCCTCTGGCGGACGCGCGTAGAACTCGGGCAGTATCTGCATACCCTTACTTGTCATGAGCAGGAGGAGTCCCCCCATGCTGTCCCATATGAGACTGCGCCCCGTCCTGACCGCGTTCGCCCTCGTTCTGGGCGTTCTCTTCGCTCCGGGCGTCGGTGTCCTCGGTGGTGGCGCCCCCCAGGCCCACGCCGCCACCAAGCTCACGCACGCCGAGGCCACCGCCCGGTTCAGCTCCTCCGGAGTCACCTGGTCGTCCTCCGGCGGCTGCTCCAACCGCAACGTCGCCACCTGCACCTCGTTCGACCAGCTCAACCTGGCCACCGCCCAGGGCGCCCAGACCCTCAAGGGCGCCACGGGCTGCGCGCTGAACATCACCGGCGGCACCGAGACCGGTCACGCCAGCGGCACCTACTCGCACTGGAACGGCTACAAGCTCGACTTCGCCAAGTCGACCTGCCTCACCAACTACGTCCACAACGTCTTCACCTACATCGGCGTACGCGGTGACGGCGCTCCCCAGTACCAGGCGGGCTCCGGCAACGTCTACGCCGACGAGGGCAACCACTGGGACGTGACGTTCTACAACTGCGGCGGCTGCTGACCTCCGCGCACGTCGGCCCGCACGGGGTGCCCCGGTCCGCCGGACCGGGGCACCCCGCTCTGCTTTCCGGCGGACGGGGGCACCCCGTCGACCCGAACGCGTGACGGATTAGCATGGTCAACTGCCGAGGCCACGAACCGGGCTGACCAGCCGTCGCGATCACCAGGAGGGTGCATGTCCTTCGAAGAGGAGTGGGCCGGTCTCAAGGCGGACGCGGCCGCCCGCATGCAGCTGAACAGCGTGCCGGACGAGGGCCCGGGCGCGGGGCCGTCCGGCGGGGACCTCGTCGTCCACGACGACGAGCTCGGCAAGATCGGCCATTTCGCCTACCGCCTGCACAACAACCTGAAGGCCGACGGCAAGCACGCCCGGACCACCACCGAGGCCGCCGGTACGAGCCTGGCGTCGGACGGGTTCGAGATGGGCAAGGCACTGACCGCCGCATCCAAGGCCTGGGACAAGCAGGTCGGGACGCTGGCCGACGCCTGCGCGCACATCTCCAACCACCTCGACTTCTCGAAGGCGTCGAAGAAGAAGGACGACGAGTGGGTCGCCGCCCAGGTGAGCGCGTCCAGGATCGCCGACTACTACGACGTCCCCGAAGAGGACACCAAGCCCTCGATCCCGAAGCCCGAGGGCCCCATCATCTGATCCCACCTCTCCTTCCCCTCCTGCTCACTGCCCTTCATTCCCCACCCAGGCGAGGTGCACGGTGCTGGTTTTCCAGCAGCTTCTCAACCTGAAGACCAAGCCGCTCGATTCGGCGATCGACGACTGGGTCGCCATGGTCAAAAAACTCAAGGAACTCGCCAAGGACGCGGGGGACATGAGCACCTATGCGCAAGGGACGGTCTGGAAGGGCGAGAACGCCTCCGTCACCAAGCCGTTCGTCACGAGGACGGCGGCCGAGTTCACCGACGCGGTGATCCAGGCCGAGAGCATCGTCAACATCCTCAAGGACGCCTACGGTGAGTTGACGCGAGCCAAGGCCGATCTCGAAACGATCTACGAGAACCCGCCGCACGGCCTCAAGATCGACCCGGACGGCGTCATCACGCACCCGGAGGGCTCCAGCGCGGCCCAGGGTGACGTCGACGCACTCGTCGATCGACTGGAGGCCATTCTCCAGCGCGCGGTCGACGCCGACGCGCTCTGCGCCTGGGGACTGAGAGATCTCACCAAGGACCCGCACGAGTTCAGCACCATGCACTACGGCTCGCTGAAGGACGCGAAGACGGGCATGGTGCAGGAACAGCGGACGAAGCTGGACAAGACGGAGTACGAGCCCCCCAAGAAGTGGGGCAGCGGAACCATCAAGCCCATTGCCGAGTTCCTCAGCTACCGGTCCTGGATGGGCGGCGGCGAGGCGCTCCTGCACGGCGACGTCAACGGCGCGATACAGGGATTCATCGGCGGCACACCCGCCTACGCCGCCGGCGAGGCCAGCAAGCACCTGGAGAAGGGATCGATCCTGAGCGACGTGAAGGGGAAACACCACCGCCCCACGTTCATGAACTCGATCGGCAAGTTCGGCGGCAAGATATTCGGCGCTCCGGTCGCCGTGGTGGCGACGGGAGTCGACTTCTACTACACCCCGTCGAAGAAGGAACTCAGTGACACCCGCGTGGTTGCCCCGGGAGAACCCGGAAAGGTGAGGTATCGGTGACGCACTCCGCAGGCCCGCCGCCGCCCGGCCGCCGCCGTCCCAGCCTGTGGCACTGGCTGAGCCCCCGGGGATCACGGGCGTTCGTCCTCGGCGTCGCCATGGCCGTCGGCGGGCTCGCCGGCGGGGTGCGCGCCGCGGTGGCCGGGGAGGGGATCTGGAAGTCCGCCGGCATCTTCGGCGTGGGGGTGCTCGGAGTCGTTCTCACCGTCGCGTGGATCGTGACGTACACGCGGGAGCGCTGAGGAGAGGGCTGCTCCGCGGGTCCGCGTCCCGGAATGCGAACGGTGCGAATGGAAGGTGCGGGTTGATGTACACGACGGAGTCGGCGGAGGCCCGCATCGAGGATGCGGGCAACCTCCTGGTCGCGCCTTCGGCGTTGCGGGACCATGAGGTGGTCAGGGACTTCTTCGGGTCCACGATCACGCCGGAGGACCTTGCCTCCGGTTCGACCGACCTCGCACAGCGGACCGTCTACCTGTGCGGCGATCTGTCCGGGATCGACGTCGGCCAACTGAGGGCGGCGGCCCGGGTGTTCGTGGTCCGGGAGCTGTCGCACGGTTACGAGGAGGACGACGACGCCCCCTGGACCCTCGTCGGCCTCGGCCGGGTTCCCCTCCGCGTACACGGCGTCGGCGTGTACTACCGCCGCTTCTTCGGCCTCGACGCCGATCACTTCGGACGGATCAGTGCGGAGCACGCGTTCCAGTCCCTGACGGAGTCCACCAAGCCCGGAACGGCCCGTCGCAGCGGAATCTATCTGACGCCCGTCACCCAGAACGGTGACGAGCTGCATTTCCGCCTGCTCCGGTGCTCCACGAATCTCTCCGGGCCGACCGAGAGCTTCCGCCCGACCGACACGGGCATCGTCGAGGAGCTGAACCGCGAGGCCGCCGCAGTCTTCCGGAACCAGGCGCCGCTGAACCACGTTCTCGCCCAGATCTACCACAACACCCTTGCCACGGCCGGGCGCAAGCAGTCCAAGGCCAGGATCTCGGCCCATGCCGACAAGACCAAGGACATGCCCGCCAACGGCATCATGGCCTTCTGCACCTTCTACGACCGGCTCGACAAGCTGCGCCCCCTGGCCGAAGACGCCTTCGACCACGGTGTGAAGGGCACCAGCGGGCTGACCAGACTCCACTTCCGCCTGAAGGACCCGACCGCGGAACGCGACGGGGTCGCACTGCCCGCGCAGTTCACCCTGACTCTCCACCCCGGCTCCGTGTTCCTCATGCCGCTGTCCACCAACCGCCTGTACACGCACGAGATCCGGCCCTCGTCGCTGGACGCCGAACTGCTCCCGACCCGCCTGGGATACGTGGTGCGCTGTTCGAGCGCCGAAGCCGTTCACAAGGACGGCCGGACATACCTCAAGGCGGCCGGGGGCGGAGAACCGGTGGAGCTGGGGCCGCCCACACCGGAGGGCATGGACGAGCTGCGCAGGCGGTACGCCGAGGAGAACAGGACCTCGTCCTTCATCGACTACGGCGACGAATTCCTCTTCAGCATGAACTCGGGGGACTACGTTGCCCCCCGCGTCTAGGCTCTCGGACGAGATCCTCTCGTATGCCCTGCCGCCCGAGGAGAATCTCTTTGCGGAGCTGTCCGCGTCGGCCCGTCTGGAAGACATGGGAAAAGGACGGCGAGGCGCCGTACTCACCAGGGCCGACGAGACGGACGGTGTGCCGCTCGTACGTACCACCAGCCGGTACAGCAGTCCGGCGCAGCGTTTCCGGGCGGTGCACGAACGGCTGGCGCGCCGGATCCAAGAACGTGCGGCGCTTCCGGTCGGCTTCAACAACGCTCTCATCGAGAGCTACACGAACGCCTACAGAACCATGGGCGGCCATTCCGACCAGGCCCTCGATCTGGCCGACGAGTCCTATATCGCCGTCTTCTCCTGCTACCAATACCCCGAAGCGGGCCCGACGAGGAAGCTCATCTTCGAATCGAAGGAGCCGGAAGGGAAGAAGTTCGAGATCCCCCTCGCCCACAACGGCATCGTCGTGTTCTCCGTCGAATCGAATCGGCGACTCCGACACAAGATCGTATGGGACGCGCCTGCCGGGACGCCGGACAACCAGTGGTTGGGCGTGACGTTCCGGACGTCGAAGACCTTCATCCGGTTCCGCGACGGACAGGCATACCTCCCACAGGGTGCGCGCCTCGTGCCGGCCGACGATGAGCAGAAACGCGAGTTCTACCGGCTGAGGCGCTGTGAGAACAACGAAACGGACTTCGTCTACCCCCAGTTGGCATACACCGTCAGCGAGAGCGACCTGATGCCGCCCGTCTGACCTCGGGGAGGGGCGGGCCGTGCGACGGCTACAGCTGAACGGTCATGGCCACGGTCACCTCGTCACCGGCCGAGAGACCCTGCGGCTTGCGGACCGCGTTCTTCAACGGCAGCAGATATCCGCCGTCCTTGGGAAAGAGCGACGTGGTGAAGGAGGTCTCGCCGATGCGCGCGTCCACGGGGACCGCGCCCCAGCCGTACGTGGCCAGCGCGGCCACCTCGCGGATGTCGGCGGCCTGTTCGGCGGGAACGGCGGCGAAGTAGAACGGCGAAGGCCCCCGCCACTCGATGACGCGGCCGGTGAATTCAACGTGCACGTGGTCGATCCGTTCATCGGGGACGGTCCGGATTCCGGGCAGCGTACACGCGGGTCCACTCGGCACAGGCGGTGGCGGCAGCCTGCCGGCGGGAGGCGGCGCCCGGACTCTGCGGTTCTCGATGCGGGTCCGCTACGGTGCCGAAGTTCGAGTGGGGCGATGGGGGATGGGACAACATGAAAAAGCGTCATAGCAGGCGCAGAGTGGCGCTCGGGCTTGTGGTGCCGGGGCTCCTCGCATTGTCGTGCGGGGGCTGTGGTGCCGCTCATGTGGAGGGAAGCGGGGCGGCCCCGGGGAAGGGTGACTCGCGGCTGTACAAGGGCTGTACCGACGGGCAGGGCATTGAGGAGATCCGGCGGACGTACGGACTCGCAATACCGGCCGATGCGGCGAATCTGCGCTATTGCGGCCAGGAACAGTGGTCGGGCTCCATCGGTGAGTTGCAGTTCGACACCAACCGCGAGGGTTTGGATGCCTTCCTCCGCGGATCGTCGCCCGTGGAGCTGAAGTTCTTCAAGACCGATTCATCGGAAGTGGAACAGGACTGGCAGAAGGTTCCGCAGGGAGCGCAGATCGAAAGGGCAAGTTACACAAACAGGGTCGACGGATGCGACAACGACGTCACGGTCCTGATCCAGCAGCTGCGCACCGATGAAGTGCGGGTCTATCTGTCCATGGTCTGCGCCTCGTGACCCCGATGCGAGGTACCCCTCTACTTGGCTCGCCATCACTTCCAGGCGGTGGACCACTGGAACGAAGCGCCGGCGCGGCGACACCGAACTGCGGTAACTGAGAGGGGATGGGCATGGAGGACAGAGGGACAGCGGAAGCGCGCCGGGAGCATGCGTGGGCCGAGCGGCTGACGGAAGGAGTGACCGTCGCCGTGGTGTTGGGCCTCGCGTTCTACCTGCTGGCCGGCGCGACAGTGTTCTTCGGTACGAACGCCTGGTATCTGATCACCGACACCGACACCACCGCGTTCAGCCGGTTCTTGGTGCCGGTGATCTGCCTCGCCCTCGTGGCACTGCCGCCCGGCCTGGCCTGTGTGGTGTTTCGCTCGGGTCGGCGCAAGGGCAAGAGGCGACTGACAGCGGCGGTCCCGGCGGCGCTGGCGCTGCTCGGCGGGTCCGTCGTGCCCTGCGCGGCTCTGTTTCTCATCATCTTCGGCTACGGCGGGGCCGCTCGCTGAGCTCCCGCCTGGTCGACCTGGTTTTGCCGCTCTCATCGGGCACCCCCGATGGTGGGCGCTCTGCTCTCGGTGGCCGACAATGCCTGTCAAGTCCCCTGCATGGCTGGTGCGTTCGAACGCGGCGACCGCTGAGGACCGAAACCCCACATCTGGGCTGGTGCGGCTTCGCGAGCTCACCATGTGCGAGATCGTGCTCAGGGTCGACGACGGAACGGCCGGGGAGATGGAGGGCCTGCTGGCAGCGGCAGAGGACAGTGGGATCTTCGCCCCGTTCATCACTTGGGCACGAGAGCGGTCGGCTGAACGCGCACCTTCCCTTCGCTCGTACCGGACGGCGAGTCGGCGGTAGTCGAAGGGCCAGGCGCTCGACCGCTCGACTTTCAAGCGCTGCCAGCTGTCCGGGCCGCCCGCCGCGTCGCAATGGCGGGCGGCCCCGGGAAGGGGGTGGCTCAGGCCCCCACGGTCACCGTGAAGCGGCGCGGGTTGCCGTCGTTGGCGGCGCCCGAGACGTCGGGTTCGCCGTCGGGGCGGACGTCGTCGTAGGGGAAGGCGTAGCCGATCGGGGTGTTGGCGTGGACGACGCGGGACCAGTGGTTGGTGGCCGGGTCCTGGTAGTAGTCGGCGGTCGAGGTGCCGTTCGGCTGGTCGGGGTGGGTGAGCATCAGGGAGCGGTTGAAGCCGGAGGCCAGGCGGGCCAGGAGGGCCTTCTTGTCGTCCGGGTCGCCCGGGTTGTTGGCGAACGGGCCGTGGTTGCAGGTGAAGACGTCCTTGGAGACGGGCTTGGTGAAGGTGTGGCCGCCCTCGAAGGTCAGGACGTCGCCGTTCACCCTGCCGGTGCGCACTCCCCGGCCGCCCTGGAGGTCGATGCGCAGGTCGGTGGAGCGGTACTTCTCCCAGACCCGGTCGATGTACGACGTGAACACGTCCCGGAACGGCATCTCGTCCGGTCGGTCGAAGAACGGCGCCATCAGGTTCTGCGGCGAGATCACCCGCAGTACGTTGCCGTCCGCGCCGCGGATCACCAGCTTGTCCCACGGCTGGCCGTCGGCGGCCGCCTGGGCGGTGAGGCCGTCCGCGATCCGCTGCACCGCGCCGTCCGGGAGCGGCGCCACGGTGTGCGTCGCGTCCCCGGCCAGGGTCAGGCCGATCGGCAGCGCGGTGACCAGGTCGACGTAGCTGATGTTCGCGTACAGCTGTTGCGGGTTGAAGGTGAACTCGCAGAAGGACCACGTGCGGCCGTAGTTGGCGTCGGTGGACGTCGCGAACGCCGGCTCGACCAGGGCGGGGCCCGGGTTGAGATAGAACGTAAGCGTGTCGTCGCGTACGAAGTAGACACGGGCGCCGTACATCTGGGGGAGCGTGAGGACCACCGGAGCCCCACCCGCCGGGTTCAGGGGGATGGCGCAGTCGACAGGCAGTGGGGTCTGCGGTGCGGCGGGGGAGTCGGGGTGGTAGACGCTGCCGTCGGCCCGCAGCAGTACCCAGCGGTCGGTGCCCTGCTCATGGCCGGTGACGTAGGCGTTGACCCTGCCCGGCAACGAACGGTTCTCCAGGGCGAGTTCACAGGTTGCAGGGGCGGCGGAGGCGCTCGGGCTCAGGGCGCTGCCCCAGGCCGGGTAGGTGAGGGCGGTCGCGGTGGCGGCGGCGCCGCCCGTCAGGAACAGTCTGCGCGAAATCACGAGAGGACTCCCGAGGTTTGTGGGGGGTCAACCACTCTCGTGAGGGCCGCATCCGGCGTCAATACTTATGACTGAGAGCGCTCTCAGAAACGGGAAGTCTTCACAACTCGACGTCATGCGGTGAAGGTTGTGGCCCGGCGTCCCGGGCCGTAAAGGGGTCAGACCGTGGCGTTCAGGAACGCGGTCCAGGCGGTGGGGGGAACGGTGAGGACGGGGCCGTCCGTCACCTTGGAGTCACGGATGTGCACGGCGGCGGGGTGGTCGGCCACCTCTACGCAGTCGCCGCCCTGGCTGCCGCTGTAGCTCGACTTGCGCCAGTCGTAGGCGACTTCGAGGCAGTTGCCGCCCTGGTCGCTGCTGTAGCTGGACTTGAACCAGGCGAGGGTGGTGGTACGTGCGTGGGTCATGTCTCTCCAAGCAGTTCGTCCAGTAGGCGTGCGCTCGCCTCGACGGAAAGCGCCTGCGAACGCAGCATCCCACATTTCTGCTGGAGCACACTGACGACGGCGGGGTCGTCGTGCAGGTAGCTGGTCAGCTGCCCCTCCACGTAGACCAGGTGGTCGTGATCGGGGGTTTCCAGCAGCACCATCGGCCCCGACAGCCCGGCATGCTTCGGGAGTTTCATCGGCATGATCTGGAGCCCCAAGAAAGGGAGTTCCATGCACTGGCGCAGATGCCGGATCTGCTCCCGCAGAACGGCGGGGTCGCCGATCTGGCTGCGCAGAATGCTCTCCTCCAGCAGGAAGTGGAGCATGGGGCGGGGTTTGCGGTTGAGGAGCTTCTGCCGATCGAGCCGGTCTGCTACCCACTCCTCCCGCTCGTCCTCCTCCAGTGGCGGGTAGAGGCAGGAGAAGATGAACCGGGCGTACTCCTCGGTCTGGAGCAGCCCCGGCACCACCTGATTCTCGTACGAGAGCAGCGTCACCGCCTCCTGCTCGTAGTCCACGAAGTCCTGAACGAACGCCGTGAACCGTTCCTTCTGCGGCACCTTCGACACCGCGACCTGCAACGCCCCCTTGGTTTCCAGTAGTTCGTCCAGTTGGGCCGCGAAGTCCCATTGCAGTGCTCGGCGCCCCTGCTCGATCGACGCGATCGTGTCGTCGCCCACCGAGCACCGCTCGGCCAGGGCCGCCTGGGTCAGTCGGGCCGCCTTGCGGAACATCGCCAACTGGGCGCCGATCAGGTGCCAGGACGTGATCCGCTTGCTCTTCATCTTTGCCGGTTGCATGAACTGCCTCTCCCCGTCACGAACCTCGAATGACCCGTCAGGAGTCGTACAACGGAGATGTACGACTCCACGCGCTGCTCAAACGTAGTGACTATGTGTGACGTTGGAAGCGTGAACGAGACAACCCGACTCCCCCACTTCCGCGAGGTGTTCCACCGTCGCGAACGCCGGTCCGTCCCGCTCGTACGACAGTTCGTGCGGGATGCTCTCGTCGACTGGGCGTGCGAGGCCCGGATCGACGACGTGTTGCTCTGCGTGAGCGAACTCGTCACCAATGCCCTGCTGCACGGCGTCCCGCCCGGCCGTGGGTTCCGCCTCCGGATCCGCCTGGAGCCGGCCGACGGGACCTTGCGCATCGAGGTCCACGACAGTGGCGACGGGGAGGTCCGGGTCGCGGATTCCTGGGCGGCCTCCGACGAGGAAGGGGGCCGTGGGCTGCTGCTGGTGGCGGCGCTCGCCGACAAGTGGGGGGTGGGGGAGCGGAACCCCGGCAAGGTGGTGTGGTGCGAGTTCGAGGTGTCGGTGGGGGCGGGGTGCGGCATGTCGGCGAGATAGACCCGGGGGCCGAGATACAAGATCGGCGCGGTCTACCGGTTCCGGTCGTGCGTGGGCTATCCCTGGAACTGCGGCCCTCGACGGGTCGTTTCCCGTGGAAATGAAGGAGCCCTGCCGTGGACGGCTGGTACGTGGACGACCGCTGCACCAACTGCGACGTCGCCCGACAGTTCGCACCCGAGCTGATCATCGAGGAGGAAGGGGCGTCGCGGATCCTGCGGCAGCCGGACGACGATTCGGAGAACCGGCGCTTACACGCCGCCGCCTTCGCCTGCCACACCCGCTCGATCCGGCCGGCGTCCGGACAGCCGGACCCCTCGCTCGACCCGTTCCCGATGGCACTGGACGACGGTGTGCTGGTGTGCGGGCACAACTCCACGCACACCGCCGGTGCCAACTCCTATCTGCTCCGGCGGCCGTCCGGCACGGCCATGATGATCGACACCCCGCGCTGGAGCCCCGGACTCGCCGAGCGGTACGTGGCGGCCACCGGACCCGTCACCGACGTACTGCTCACCCACCGCGACCACGTCGCGCACGGGCGCCGCTACGCCGACCACTTCGGGGCCAGGCTGTGGATCCACGAGGGCGACCTCGACGCGGTCCCGGACGCGGACCAGGTGATCCGGGGGCTCGACCCGGTGGAGATCGGCGAGGGCGTCACCGCGCATCCGCTGCCCGGTCACACCCGGGGGAGCGTGCTGTACCTGGCCGACGACCGGTACTGCTTCAGCGGCGACAGCTTCTACTGGTCGCGCACGACCGAGGACCTCGAAGTCGCGGAGAGCGTGACCTGGTACTCCATCGAGGAACTGGCCGCCTCGCTGGCGCGGACGGCGGGGAAGCTGCGGTTCGAGTGGGTGCTGCCGGGGCACGGCGACCGGTGCCGGCTGGACGCCGACGAGATGTCCCGGCGGCTGGAGGCGCTGGCGGAACGTACCGGGCTTCTGCGGCCCCGGCCGGTCGACTTCACGGCTCTGCGCTGGTGAGGACGTTCACCCGCCCGGCGTCCACAGGCGCAGCTTCTCCGGGTTGCGGACCACCCAGATCCGGGTGGCGCGGCCGTCGCGGACGTCGAACGCGGCCACGGTGGCGGTGATGCCCGCGTGCTGGGCGACCAGTCCGGGCGCACCGGCCACCGTACGTTCCAGGAGCCGCAGCCCCGGCGCCTTGTCGGCGATCGCGATCATGTACTGGGCGATGAGCGCGCCGCCCTCGACCGGGCGCAGCACGGTGCCGACCAGGCCGCCGCCGTCGGCGGTCATCACGGCGTCGGGGTCCAGGATGCCGACGAGAGCCGTGATGTCCTTCGCCTCCCACGCCTCCTTCACGTATCGCACCACCCCGGCCCGTGCCGCCGCCGCGCCCACCGGGGCGCGCTCGGCACGTACCCGCCGCCGGGCCGAACTCGCCAGCTCCCGGCAGGCGCCCGGGGTACGGCCGACGATCCCGGCGATCTCGGGGAAGGAGTAACGGAACACGTCGTGCAGCACGAAGGCGACCCGCTCGGCGGGCGTCATCGATTCCAGGACGACGAGGAAGGCCATGGTCACCGACTCGTCCAGCGTGATCCGGTCGGCGGGGTCGGTGGCGTCACCACCGGCCCCGCCGGCCCACTCCCCGCGGTCGGGCAGCGGCTCGGGCAGCCAGGCGCCGACATAGCGTTCGCGCCGGGCCCGGGCCGAGCCGAGCACGTCCAGACAGATGCGCCCGGTCACCGTCGTCAGCCAGGCACCGGGGGAGACGATCGCCTCCCGTTGGCTCCGCGGCCGCGCGTACCAGCGGGCGTACGCCTCCTGCACGGCGTCCTCGGCCTCGGCCAGCGTGCCGAGCAACCGGTAGGCGATGTTGATCAGTTGGCGCCGTTCACCGGCGACGTCCGCCGCGCTCCACTCCGGTACAACCCCGGCCATGACCACTCCCCCCGAGCCCGTCGCCGTTCTCGCCTTGCATTTCGCGGTGCTGCGTCGTCGGGCTGGTGAGACCTTATCGATCCACTGCCTGCGGGCGGACAAGGGGACGGCATCATGACCACGCGGACGACGACCGGAACGACCGGAACGACAGCGACGACAGCGACGACGACGGACGCGGCACCGCGCGGTGCCCGGTTCCTGCGGGTGGCGGTCGCGTTGCAGACCCTGACCATCTTCCTCCAGGCGGTCAGCGCCGGGGTACTGCTCTCCTCGTCGCACGGTGAACTGCTGCACGGCATCGGGGCGCGCGTGATGTACGGGGCCTCGATGCTGTACCTGCTCGCCGCGGTACTGGCCTGGCGGCCGGGCGGCGGCTCGCCCCGGCCCATCGCGTACGCGTCCGGCTTCCTCGTCCTCGCCTCGGCGCAGGTGGTGCTCGGCATCGCGCACGTGCCGTCGGTCCATGTCCCCCTGGGCGTCCTGATGTTCGGCCTGAGCGTCCTGGTGCTGGCCCGCCGGAACCCGTGAGCGGCCCGCGGCCGGGGCCCGACCGGCGGATCGGGGCCGGACCGCAGCCGGCGCGCCTTCCGCGGCGTTCGGCCGTCCGGCATTGCGGTCCATGACGTGCGCGTCCGTCCGCCGTGCCGGGCGCGGTCCCACCGGGGAGGCCATGATCGGGGCGAGACAAGGGGGCGGCCGGAGCGAGCACCTGGAGGAACGATCGTGGGCACGAACGAGCGGAGGGACACGGCAGGGCTGCACTGCCTGGTCACCGGGGCGTCCGGGTACATCGGCGGGCGTCTCGTACCGGAACTGCTGCGGGCGGGCCACCGGGTGCGCTGTCTGGCCCGCACCCCCCGCAAACTCCGTGACCACCCCTGGGCGGGTGACGTCGAGACGGCACAGGGCGACGTGACGGACACGGGCTCGGTGGCCGCGGCCATGCGCGGGATCGACGTCGCGTACTACCTGGTGCACGCCCTCGGTACCGGCTCCGCGTTCGAGGAGACCGACCGCCGTGCGGCCCGGATCTTCGCCGAACAGGCGCACGCCGCCGGCGTGCGGCGGATCGTCTACCTGGGCGGGCTCACCCCACCGCATGTGCCCGAGAAGTCGCTCTCCCCGCATCTGCGTTCCCGGGCCGAGGTCGGACGGATCTTCCTCGACGCGCCCGTGCCCGCCACCGTGCTGCGAGCGGCAGTCGTCATCGGCTCGGGGTCGGCCTCCTTCGAGATGCTGCGCTATCTGACCGAGCGGCTGCCGGTCATGGTCACCCCCAGCTGGGTGCACACCCGCACCCAGCCCATCGGGGTACGCGATGTCCTGCGCTATCTCGCCGGCTCGGCCACCATGCCGGACGACGTCGACCGGGCGTTCGACATCGGCGGGCCCGATGTCCTCACGTACCGGGAGATGATGTGCCGCTACGCCACCGTCGCCGGACTTCCCAGGCGGCTCATCGTGCCGGTTCCGGTGCTCACGCCGAGGCTGTCCAGCCACTGGGTCGGCCTGGTCACCCCGGTGCCCGCCGCCCTGGCCCGCCCGTTGACGGAGTCGCTGCGCCACGAGGTCGTCTGCCAGGAGCACGACATCGCCCGGTACGTGCCCGACCCCCCGGGAATGCCGCTGCCGTTCGACGAGGCACTGGCCCTGGCACTGCGCAGGGTGCGGGAGGCCCAGGTCGCCACCCGCTGGTCCTCCGCCGCCGTACCGGGGATGCCCAGCGATCCGCTGCCCACGGACCCGGACTGGGCCGGAGGCAGCCTCTACCAGGACGAACGGCAGCTGTCGGTCGACGCGTCCCGAACGTCACTGTGGAAGGTGATCGAGGGGATCGGCGGCGACAACGGCTGGTACTCCTTTCCGCTCGCCTGGGCGGTCAGGGGGTGGCTGGACCGTTTCGTCGGCGGCGTCGGGCTCCGCCGCGGACGGCGCGACGCCGAGCACCTGCGGGTCGGGGACTCACTGGACTTCTGGCGGGTCGAGGAGATCGAGCCCGGACGGCTGCTGCGGCTGCGCGCGGAGATGCGGCTGCCGGGCCTGGCCTGGCTGGAGATGTACGCCGAGACGGACTCCGAGGGCCGCACCCGCTACCGGCAACGAGCGCTGTTCCACCCTCGCGGTCTGCTGGGCCACGCCTACTGGTGGTCCGTGTCCCCCTTTCATTCCGTGGTCTTCGGCGGCATGGCCCGTAACATCACCCAAGCGGCGGCCAAGGGCATGAGCGCGCACGGAGGCCCGTCGCACGGTGACCACGCCCAAAGCTCGCGCCGATGAACCGGCCGGCGGGCCCGGCGCAGATCGGCACCCCCTGACACCTGGAGTGACGTCATGACCGTCGCGGTCGTCCTGTTCACCTCGGATCTGCGTCTGCACGACCATCCCCCGCTGCGCGCCGCGCTCGCGGCGGCGGACGAAGTGGTGCCGCTGTTCGTACGCGATCCGGGTGTGCACGCGGCCGGCTTCGACACGCCCAACCGCGACGCCTTCCTCGCGGAGTGCCTGACCGACCTCGACGCCTCGCTGCGCCGGCGCGGCGGCCGGCTGGTGGTGCGCACGGGGCCGGTCGTCCGGGAGGCCGGTGCGCTCGCCGCCGAGTGCGGTGCCTGCGAGGTGCACATGTCCGCGGGCGTCACCGGATTCGCCCAGCGCCGGGAGGAGCGGCTGCGTGACGCCCTCGTCGAACAGGGCGTCGCGCTGCGGGTGCACGACGGTGTGGTCACCGCCGTCGGCGCGGGGGCGGTCACACCGGCCGGCTCCGACCACTACGCCGTGTTCACGCCCTACTTCCGCCGCTGGTCGCAGGAGCGGCTGAGGAATCCCTGCCCGGCGCCCCGCACGGTGCGCGTCCCCGACCCGGTGCGCGGCGAACCACTGCCGTCCCGTGACGGGCTGTCAGGAGTCTCCCCCGGTCTTCCGGCCGGAGGGGAGACGCGGGGGCGTGAGCGGTTCGCCCGGTGGGCGCGCAGGGATCTGGCCGGGTACGAGGACGGCCACGACGACCTGGCGGGCGACGTGACCTCGCGGCTGTCACCGTACCTGCACTTCGGGTCGCTCTCGCCGGTGGAACTCGTCCAGCGGGCCCGCACGCACGGCGGGCCCGGCGCCGACGCGTTCGTGCGCCAGCTGTGCTGGCGCGACTTCCACCAACAGGTACTCGCGGCGCGTCCGGCGGCGTCCGCCGAGGACTACCGCACGCGGCACGACCGGTGGCGGACCGAGGACGAGGCGGCCGACGACATCGCCGCATGGCGTGCGGGCCGCACCGGATACCCGGTCGTCGACGCGGCGATGCGCCAACTCCGTCACGAGGGCTGGATGCACAACCGGGCGCGCCTGCTGGCGGCCTGCTTCCTGGCCAAGACCCTCTACGTGGACTGGCGGATCGGCGCCCGGCACTTCCTCGACCTCCTCGTGGACGGCGACATCGTCAACAACCAGCTCAACTGGCAATGGGTCGCCGGAACCGGCACCGACACCCGTCCCAACCGGGTGCTCAACCCGGTCGTCCAGGGCAAACGCTTCGACCCGCAAGGAGCGTACGTACGCCGATGGGTGCCCGAACTGCGAGACGTGGCAAGCAATCGCATCCATGAACCGTGGCGGCTGCCCGAGCGCGAACGGGCGCGCCTGGACTACCCGGAGCCGCTGATCGACCTCGCGGACGGCCTGGCACGGTTCAGGCACGCCCGGGGCCTGGACTGAGCCGCCGGGGGCGTTGCGGGACAACGACTTCCGAGGCCTTCCCGGCGGCGCCGTCGCCCGGTTTCCGTACCCGGCGGGACACCCACCGTCCACTTGGACTTACGCGACGCGGTTGTTGGACTGGAGCGCTCCGAGTCGTCGCAGGTCGTTGACGGTGTCCGGTCACGGGGACTACTCAGAGCACATGTCGCGAAGATTCACTTCGGCGGGCGCTGTCGCCGCCGCCTCAGCCGCCGTCCTGGCACTGGTGGGGACCGCGCTCCCCGCCACCGCCGCCGCTCCCTCGCCCGCCGCGGTCGGTCCGTCCGTGCCCGCGGGCGCCACCGTCATCGGGTCCGCGCAGCTCTCGGTCGCCGTCGCCGACGACTTCCCGCGCGTCCTGGCGTACACCGACCGGGCCACCGGCAGCCGGCTGTTCGGCAGCACCCGGCCGGTCACCGCCGTGACCCTCAACGGCACCGCGCACCCGGTGAAGCTCAAGGGCGCCCCCCGGGTCACCGCCTCGGCCGCCCGCTACACGCTGACCTTCACCGACCTGCCGGGCATCGAGATCGACGCCTCGCTGTCCGTCTCCGGCCGCGCCACCACCTTCAAGGTGACGGCGGTCCGCGACACCGAGGCGTTCCGCGTCTCCACCATCGACATCCCGGGCCACGACCTGGTCTCCGTCGGCTCCGCGGACACCGGCGGGGCCACCGCCTTCACCCGGCTGGACAACGACTCGACGAAGACCGCCGACGTCTTCGCGAAGGTCACCGCGGACACCGCCGCCGACAAGGCACCGGTCGGTGCCTCGTACGCGATTCTCAACACCGGTTCGCTCGCCGCGGCCGTGGAGTCCAACTCCTCGTACGACAAGCCGTCCGGCGCCACCGGCGGCGACGACGCCCGGTTCTGGCACCAGGCCCGCAAGGACGACGACGGCGGGGTCCGGGTCGGCGTCTGGTCCGGCCAGTGGACCTACCGGGGCGACGGGGCGCCGAAGCCGGAGAGCGGGAACGACCTCCCCTGGGCGAAGGTCGTCGTCACCCCCGACGCCAACGGCGACAAGTCGGTCGACTGGCAGGACGGCGCCGTCGCGTTCCGCTCCATCGGCGTCGAGGCGCCCGGCAGCAAGGACACCCCGGACCGGGTCGTCACCCACATCCCGTTCAACTTCGCCAGCCAGGCCACCCACCCCTTCCTGCGCACCCTCGACGACGTCAAGCGGATCTCCCTGGCCACCGACGGTCTCGGGCAGATGGCGCTCCTCAAGGGGTACGCCTCCGAGGGCCACGACTCCGCCCACCCCGACTACGGCGGCGACTACAACAAGCGGGCCGGCGGGCTGAAGGAACTCAACGAGCTCCTGAAGGACGGCAAGAAGTGGGGCGCCACCTTCGGCGTCCACGTCAACGCCACCGAGGCGTACCCGGAGGCCAAGGCCTTCGACGAGAAGCTCGTCGACAAGACCAAGCCGGGCTGGAACTGGCTGGGGCAGAGCTACTACATCGACCAGCGCCGCGACATCAACAGCGGCGACCTGGCCAAGCGCTTCCAGCAGCTGCGCGACGAGACGGACCCCAATCTCAGCCTGCTCTACATCGACGTCTACTACTCGCACGGCTGGATCGCGGACAAGACCCTTCAGTCCGTGCAGAAGCAGGGCTGGAACGTCGCCACCGAGTGGGCCGACAAGTTCGAGCGCGGCTCGCTCTGGTCGCACTGGGCCAATGACCTCGACTACGGCGGCGCCACCAACAAGGGCCTCAACTCGAAGATCATCCGGTTCATCCGCAACGGCGAGAAGGACGTCTGGAACAACGACCCGGTCCTCGGACAGAGCGCCATCGAGGAGTTCGAGGGCTGGACCAACGAGACCGACTGGAACGCCTTCTCCAGCAACATCTGGCAGCGCAACCTGCCCGCCAAGTACCTCCAGCACCAGAAGATCACCCGCTGGGACGGCAACGACATCACCTTCACCGGCGGTGTCCGGGGCACGGTCGAGGACGGCAGGCGGACGTTCTACGACCACGGCCGCAAGGTCCTCAGCGGCACCGACTACCTGCTGCCGTGGGACGGCGGGAAGAAGCTCTACCACTACAGCGAGTCCGGCGGTACGAGCAGCTGGGCGGTGCCCTCGAAGGGCGCGTACACCGTCTACCGGCTCACCGACAACGGCCGGGTCAGGACCGGCACGGTCAAGCCCGTCGACGGGAAGATCACGCTGACCGCGAAGGCGGGGCAGCCGTACGTCCTCTACCCGAAGCAGGCCCCGAAGGCCGCCGACCCCCGGTGGGGCGAGGGCACCCCGGTCGACGACCCGGGTTTCAACGACAAGGCTCTGACCGCCTGGTCGAAGACCGGCACCGTCGCACGTGAGACCGACGCCAAGGGCCTCACCAGCGCCCAGCTCTCCGGCAGTTCCACCGCCGCGCTCTCGCAGCGCATCGACGGCCTCGCCCCCGGCAGGCGCTACACCGCGTCCGCGCTCATCGAGGTCCAGCCCGGGAAGAGCCGGCACACCACGCTCTCGATCGGCGGGAAGTCCGTCGCGGTGGACCGCTCCACCGCGAAGGACTACGTCGCCGCCTCCGAACGGCACGGCACGTACTTCCAGCGGGCCAAGGTGAACTTCACCGCCCCCGCGAACGGCCGCACCACCCTGCGCGTCGAGGCGGCGGGAGGCAGCACCGCGAGCGTCCGGGCCGATGACGTACGCATCGTCGCCAATGCCCCGGCGACGAAGAAGAACACCGTCTCCTACGAGGACTTCGAGGCCGTCGACCAGGGCTGGGGCCCCTTCCGCAAGGGCGACGCGGGCGGCTCCACCGACCCCCGCACCGTCATCTCCCAGCTGCACGCCCCGTACACCCAGGCCGGCTGGAACGGAAAGCTGATCGACGACGTGATCGGCGGCAAGGAGTCCCTCAAGTCCCACGAGGAGAACGCCGGACTCGTCTACCGCACCGCCCCGTGGACCGTGCCGATGGCCGACGGGCACCGCTACAAGGTCGAGTACGACTACCAGTCCAGCCACGCGGGCGCCTACGAGTGGGTCGACGGCTACGACCGGATCACCGCCGACGGCAAGCCCGACGCGGTCGAGACCCGGACCACCGCCATCGGACAGCAGCGCACCACCGGCCACTTCGCCGAGACCGTCACCGCGGGCTGCGGCGACACCTGGACCGGGCTGCGCAAGCGCGACGACGCCCCCGAGGGCGCCGACTTCGTGCTCGACTCCTTCACCGTGACCGACCTCGGCCCCGCCCCCGACTCCGAGCAGGCCGCCTGCGGCACCCTCGGCGTCGAACCGGCCGCCGAGACCCTGGAGCCGGGCACGGCCAACACCGTCAAGGTCTCGTTCACCAACTACGAGGCGACGGCGGCGACCGGTGTCGCACTGAGCCTCACCGTCCCCGAGGGCTGGCAGTCGCAGCCCACCGGCGCCGTCTCCTTCGACTCGGTCCCGGCGGGCACCGAGGTCACCGGCAGCTGGCGGGTCACCCCGCCGGTGGACGCCAAGTACCAGACGTACGGCCTGAGTTCCGAGGCGAAGTACACGGTCGGCGGCGCTCGGCGCACGCTCGGCGCGCAGACCTCCGTACGGACCCTGCCGCCGCCGCCCACCACCGACAGCTGGGCCAGTGACCTGGACTGGACGGCCTCCGAGAACGGCTGGGGTCCCGTCGAGAAGGACCTCTCCAACGGAGAGACCGGGACCGGTGACGGCTCCCCGCTGACCGTCGGAGGCACCGTCTACACCAAGGGCCTCGGCAGCCACGCACCGGCGAAGGTCCGCTACTACCTGGGCGGGAAGTGCACCTCGTTCACCGCCCAGGTCGGCGTGGACGACGTGCAGAAGAGCGCCGGCAGCGTGCAGTTCTCCGTCACGGCCGACGGCACCGAGAAGGTGAAGTCGCCCGTGCTGAAGGCGGCCGACAGCGCCTGGTCGCTGACGGCGGACGTCACCGGAGCCAAGTACGTCGAACTGGTCGTCGGTGACGGCGGCGACGGCAACGGCAACGACCACGCGGACTGGGGCGACGCCCGCTTCCACTGCGGCGGCTGACCCGACGCGATGCGGGACGGGTGCGGCCGGGGGCCGGGCCCGTCCCGCATCACGCGTGCGGCGGCGCCCCACCGCTCCGTGACGCCGGATGGACATGGAGTGACCGGAAGTGTGTCCGAGGACTGGGATCCGCCCCCGCCACGCGCGTATTCTCGTGCGGCATGGGGGAGCTGAGAGCGGACTGGCGCATCCGATTACGGCGGGGCGACGCGAACGGGCCGGTCTGCGGCGCCGGTGTGCTGCTCACCCGGGACCGGGCACTCACCTGTGCGCACGTGGTGGGGGAGGAGGGCGCCAGGATCTGGGTGGAGTTCGCCGAGAACCCCGCCATCGCCCCGGTCGGAGCACGGGTGGCCGAGGGCGGCTGGCTGCCCGGACTCGGCGCCACCCGCGAGGACATCGCCGTACTCGCCCTGGACAGCCCGCGCCCGCACGCCACCCCCGCGACGCTCGACCGGAGCCTGGAGCGCGGCCGTGAGGTGTGGATCGGCGGGTACGCGCGGTCCTTCGCCGACGGGATGTGGCTGACCGGGCGGATCAGCGGGGTGCACGGTGCCTGGATCCAGCTCGACGCCGGACGCAACGAGCAGGTGGTGAAACCGGGGTTCAGCGGGGCCGCCGTGCAGGTGCGCGGCGAGGCGGCCGGATCGCCCGAGCGGGTCGTCGGGATGGTCGTCAGCTGGCGCGGCGACCGCGATCTGGCGCTCCCCACCGACAACGACCTGGCGTTCTCCTACATGATCCCGATCGACCGGATCGCCGAACTCGTGCCACTGGTCGCCGAGTTGAGCGGGCCGGACGGCTGGGACCAGGGGCTGGACCGGCGACTGCGGCAATGGTTCGCCGGAGGCGACGAACCCGCGGTGCGCTTCAGTGTCGTACCGCACGGCGGTGGCCGCGACCGCACCCTCGGACACCACCTGCACCGCGCCCACCTCGTCTACCGGGGCGGCCGCACCACCCCCGAGGAGTTCGTCGCCGAACTGGTGACCCGGCTGCGCCCGCCCCGCCACCAGGCCCGGGCCTACCGCGACTGGCTGCTCACGGGCGGCACCCCGCCCGAACGGCCGGCGGGCGGCACGGCCGGCGGCGCCGGGCCCACCCTCGCCGTGATCGGCCTCGACGAGGACCCACAGCCGCACCGGCTGGTGCCCCTGCTCGCCCGGGTACGGACGCTCGGCTTCCGGCTGCTCGTCGTCGTGCGGGACAGCGGCGGAGACGAAGTGACCGAGGTGGCAAGGCAGCTGCTCCTACCGGCCCTCGACGAGCGGGCCGCCGAGCTGGTCGGCCGCGTCGAGGACATCGAGAGGCAATGGGCCGGACTGAGCGGCCTGGTGGAATCGGGCTCCCTGGGACCCATGCCGCGCGCCGAGACGTCCCACCACCGGCGGCGGCTGGCTCAACTGCGCACCGTGGCGGACCCGCGCGACCGGCTCAACGCCCTGCGCGCCCTGCTGGGTGAACTCCGGGCGGAGCTGCGACGCCACGGCCGGGCGGACGTACCCGGACCGCGCGACGCGCAGGGCCGGACCGGCCACCGATGAGGATCCCCTGCCCGCACCGCCGGTTCACCGGAGCACCCTGCGAAGGAGCGGTGCGGCCCACCGGCTACTGCGACACCTGCGGGCGTTGTGAGGACGGCCCGGGACTGCCGCCGCTGCCCGCCTCCCCCGACCTGTGCGGCCCCGGTGGACTGCTGGAACTGCCGCCGCTCGACCCGAGCACCCCCGACCGGCGGCTGGGCGCCGCCGTCACCCGCGCACACGTCCGGATGAGCTGCTCGTCCAAGTCCTGCGCCACCTACTTCGTCGCCCCGTTCACCGCGGCCCCGCCGCCCGAGGAGGGCCACTGCCCCCGATGCGGCGCCCCGTACTCCTACCGCCCCGAACTCGACCGGGACGGGCCGCTGCTCCAGGACCAGTACCGCATCCTCGGGCCCATCGCCCACGGCGGCCAGGGCTGGGTCTACCTCGCCCGCGACACCCACCTCGAAGACCTCGTCGCCGTGAAGGGAATGCTGAACCGGTACGCGGAACGCGGCGCCGTCCAGGCCGCCGAGGAGCGCCGCAGCCTGGTCGCCATCCGGCACGAACGCATCGTCCAGATCCGGGACTTCGTCAGCACCGGCAGCGCCGACGGCACGGTCTCCGGCGGCTACATCGTGATGCAGGACGTCGGCGACCGGACCCTGTCCGCCGTCGTCGAGGCGACCCGGCAGGGCAACTTCGTCCTCGACATCGAACACGTCATCACCTACGGCTGCCAGATCCTCGAAGCCCTCGCCCACCTGCACGGCATGGGATTCCTGTACGGGGACATGAAACCCTCCAACGTCGTCCACCAGCACGACGGAGTGAAGGTCATCGACCTCGGCGGCGTCCGCAAACAGGGGTCCACCGAACCGCCGCCCGTCATCACCCCCAGATACGCCGCGCCCGAGATGGTCAGCGGCAGCCCGCTGACCGTCGCCCACGACATCCACACGGTCGGCGCGACCCTGGCCGAGCTGGCGGGCTGGGCGGTCGGCGACGACGTGCCCGGCCTCGGCACCAGCTCCTTCCGGCTGGTGGTGGAGCGGGCGACGGACCGGGACCCGGAACGCCGGTTCGCCGACGCCGAGGAGATGGCGGGCCAGCTGCGCGGAGTGCTGCGCGAGATCCGGGCGCTGCGCGGCAAACGGGACCGCACCGAACCCTCCGCCTGCTTCACCCCGTCCACCGAACTGCTCGGCGCACGGCTGGGCTCCGTACCCGACTACGCGCACTGGCTGGAGCGCACGCCGCACCGCCGCGACCGGACACCCGAAGCACCCGCCCTGGACAGCGGACTCCCCACCCCCACCGAGATCGCCCGGCGGCTGCCGGTACCCCGGCCCTACCCGGCAGACCCCGAGGCCGCCCGCTTCCTGGTGAGCAGCTACGACCCCGGCCGGCTGCTGGCCCAGCCCGCCGAGGGCGAACGCTCGGTGGAGATCTGCCTGCACAACGCCCGGCTGCTGCTCGGCCGGGAGGGCGCCGAGGCGCTGACCCGGGCGCGCGAACAGGTGGAGGCCGCGAACGCCATTCCCGGCCCCGGCCCGGTGCGGCAGTGGCGGCTCAGCTGGCACCGGGGACTGGTCGCGCTGCGCAGCGCGGAGGTACTGGACGACCGGCGGCAGCGGCTGGAGGCGGCCCTGGAGCACTTCGCCGCCGTCCACCGCGCGTTGCCCGGCGAGTACGCCGCGAAGCTGGCCCTGGCCTATGTCGCGGAGCAGCTCGGCCCGGACCGCCGGTCCGGTCCGATCCCGTCGGCGTACGAACTCTTCCGGGCCGTGCACGCCCGCAACCCCTCCCACGTCGGCGCCGCGCTGGGCCTGGCCAGGCTGGCCCTGGAACACGGCGACCGGGACACCGCCGCCGAGGTCCTGGACCTGGTGCCCGACGAGTCGCGGGACCACACCGTCGCCCGGATCGCCGCGCTGCGCATCCGGGCGGCCCGGCTCGCGGCGGGCGGGCGGCCGCTGCCCGGGACACGGCGGATCGACGCCGTGCTCGCCGCGGTGCCGCTGCGCGAGGGCGGCCCCGGACGGCATCCGGCGTCCGTGGTCACCGGAGACGAATCGGCCCGGCTGCTGCGCACCGAACTCTACGAGTGGAAGCTCGACGCGGTGCGGGCCGCGGCCGGCGAACCGCCCCCCGACGACCACTGGTGGCGGCGCGGACTGCCACCGGCGCCGGTGCCCGGGGAGCGGGCCGTACGGGAGGAACTGGCCCGCTGCTACCGCTGGATGGCCCGGCAGTGCCGGGACACCGCCGACCACGAGAAGCTCATCGACCTCTCGCACGCCGTCCGCCCGCAGACCCGCTTCTGGTTCCCGCCCCGACGCCGTACCCCCGGAGGCAGCTGATGGGCCGCACCGCCGCGACGCCCGGACTCGGGATCGGCCTCACCGTCCAGGTCGCGAAGAAGCAGCGGCCCGACCGGGACGCCCGGATCGACGCCCATGTGCGCGTCCGGGCGTTCGCCGCCGGGCCCCGTGACCGGGTGCCCGCCGTCGACATCGCGCTGGTCGTCGCGGTGGACGTGAGCGCCGAGCGCCGTGACGCGGCCGTCGCCGCGCTGTCCGGGACGGTGGGCGCACTGCCCGACGGGCTCTCGTACACCGTGCTGGGCGGTGGCGCCGAGCAGTGCTACCCGCTGCGCGGCCGGTGGGCGCTGGCCGGCCCCGACGACCGGCGCCGGGCCGCGTTCAGCGTCGGCCAGATCGCCGCGTCCGCCGAGGGGCGGGCCCCGGCCGGATACACCACCTGGCTGGCCAGGGCACGCGAACTCTTCGCCGAACGCGCCCTCCCGGTACGGCACCTGATCCTCGTCACCGACGGCGGCAGCCGGGGCGACGACGACGACGCGAGCCGCCCGGACAGTGCCCTGAGCCTCGAACTCGCCCACGACGAAGGCATGTTCACCGCCGACGTCATCGCACCCGGAGCGGGCTGGGATCCGGTACCGCTGCTCGCCGTCGCGACACGGCTGCACGGCACCGCCGCCTCCTCGCCCGACGACTTCGCCCCCGCCATGGCCACCGCCCTGGACCGGCTCCGCAGGGTCCGCAGCCCCGAACTCCCCATCGAGGTGAGCGTGCGCCCGGCGGTACGGGAAGTGACGCTGACCGAGACCGCGCCGCACCAGCGGCGGCTGGAGCCGGACCGGGTCCGGCACGGCCCGCACCGGCTGGAGTTCCGCACCCACCAGTGGCAGCCGGAGTCCCGCGACTACCTCCTCACCCTGCGGGCCGACGCGAGCGACGACCCGCTGGGCGTGCCCCTCCAGCTCGCCGAGGTCGCCGTCGGCGGCGCCGTCGAACCGGTCGTGGTCCGCTGGCTGCCGGCCGGCACCGCCGCTGACACCGCACGCATCTCCGGCGCGGTCGGCCGCGACATCCACACCATGAACGTCTCCACCCAGATGCGGACCGCCCTCAACCACGGGTACACCGCCCTCGACCTGGACAGCCGCGAACGGGCCGAGGCACAGCTCGGACTGGCCGTCCGGCTCGCCACCGAGATCGCCGCCGACTGGGTGCTGGACGAGGTCCGCAAGGTCGCCCGGATCGTGGACGGCCCGCAGGGACGGGTCAGGATCGGCCCGGCCGTCGACGCGGGCACCGTCCGCCGGGGGCTGCTGAACATCACCTCCGGGCACCCGGTGGAACTGCCCGGACTCCCGGTGTCCGGCCCGGAGCCCCGCTGCCCGGACTGCGACCACCCGGCCGGGCCCGCGGCCGGGTTCTGCATCGACTGCGGGAGGCGGCTGTGAGCCCAGGACCGGCCCGAACGGACGGGAACACCTACCGCTCCCGCACCCGGCGGCTGCTGGAGCGCCATCTGGCCGCGATGCTGGTGGCCGCCCTGGTCTCGATGAGCGCCCTGCTCGTCTCGTACCGCGAGGTCCAGGTCTCGGCGGGCGAGATGCGCACCCGCGGTGCCCCGGCCGTGCAGGGCGTGGCCGCCACCCAGCTCGCCCTGCTGCGCGCCCACAAGGAGGCCGTGGCATCCGTGGACAGCCGCATCGCCGACGTGGTCGGCGCCGGTGCGCGGTACGAGAACCAGCTCGCCGCCGCCGACCAGGGCCTGTCCCGGCTCTCCGACGTACAGATCGACGGGGACCGCGGCCGCGGGGTGCTCGAAACGGTGAACGGGGTGCTCACCTCGTACAGCAGCTCCATCACCCCCGGCGCGGTGAAGTACGTGACGGACCCGCTGATGCAGCAGGAGAAGTTCGCGGAGGCCGAGACGCTGCTCACCCGCGAGGGCACCGGGGTGGTGCCGAGGCTGGACGTCCTCCAGGGGCACCAGATGGCCAGGGTCGGCACCCTCAGCACGATGAGCCCCGTGCAGTGGTCCGGCTGGGTGGTCGCCGAACTCGGCCTGCTGGCCATGGTCCTGATCACCCTTTCCGCGCTGTGGGTGCTGCGCACCCGCTGCGGACACAGCCTCGACCTCTGTCTGCTGGTCTCGCTGCTGGCCGTCGTCTTCCTGGCCACGGGCCCGCTGATCGCGACGAGCGAGACCCAGGACCGGCTGGGCGCGGCCCGTGACGGTCTGGTCCGGATCGAGCAGCAGGCCGGGCACCACAGCGATCTGGCCGGATCCCAGCAGGCCGTCACCGACATGGGGACGCGGGTGCGGGCCGGCCTGGCCGCCCGGGACTGGCAGAGCGGCATGTACTACGCGGCGCTCGCGGCCGCCGCCCTGGTCGTGCTGCTGCCCGCCGTCGGCATCGGCCGGCACCTGAACGCCGACTACTGGAGGACCGGATGAGGGTGCCCGCCCGAGCCGTTCTGCTCCTGCTGTGTCTGGCGCTGACCGCGGCCGGCTGCGGGCTCGCCGCACCCGGCAGCGGCGGCGAACAGCCGAGCGTGACGATCCTCGGCCCGTGGACCGACGACCAGGAGAAGCAGTTCAAGGCGGTCCTGGACACCCTGGGCACCCCGTACACCTACCAGGGCACCGCCGCCAGCCGGGAGGTCCTGCTCGCCGCGGTGCAGGCGGGCAACCCGCCCGACATCGCGATCCTGCCGGGCGTCGGAGACCTCGTCGAGTACGCCGCGGAGCGGCGGCTGCACCCGCTGGGCGCGAAGGGCGCCGCCGCGAAGTACGGCAGGCCCTGGCAGCCGGAGGCCAGGGGCATAGAGGCCGACCTCTGGGTGCCGCTCAAGACCGACCTCAAGAGCATCGTCTGGTACCGCAAGGACCGCCCGCCCCCCGCCCGCCCCGCCCCGGCGGCCTCCTGGTGCGTCGGCATGGGCGACGACGGTGCCTCGGGCTGGCCGGGCAGCGACTGGATCGAGGACCTGATCCTGCAGACGGCGGGCCCCGTGCTGTACGAGCGATGGGCGACCGGGACCCTGAAGTGGACGGACGACCCGGTGGTCAACGCCTGGAGCCTGTGGGCCGGACTGCTGGCCCAGGACCCCGACGCCGCAGGCCGGTCGATGCGCCGCGACCACCGGGGCCGGCCCGGCGGCCACGGGCTGCTCTTCGACGGCGGCTGCGACCTGGAGCACCAGGGCTCCTTCGCCCGCTCCTTCTACGGGGCGCGCGGTGGACAGGCCGCCTTCACGGACTCCGCGTCGCTGCTGCCCTCCGGCCCGAGGATCAAGGGCCGCGAGGTGTCCGCCGACTTCGCGGCACTCTTCAGCGGCTCCGCACCGGCCCGCGACCTGCTCACCCGGCTCACCTCGCGCCCGGCCCAGGAGGAGTGGGGCCGCAGGGCCGGGGTATTCTCGCCGGACTCCGACGTGCCGGCCCGGAAGGGCACGGTCGAGAAGCAGATCAGCGACCGCCTCACCGACCAGCGGGTGCCGCTCTGTCTGGACGCCTCGGACGTGATGCCCGCCGCCGTGCGGGACGCCTTCTACGAGGCGGTGCTGCTGACCATGGCCCACCCCGGGGCCCCGGTGCGGGACCGGCTGGACGACGTCCAGCGGGTCCAGAACGCCCAACCGGCCCACACCCCGAGGCTGACCGGGGTGTGCAGCAGACCACAGTGAGCTTTTGTCGGACTCGCACAAAGACTGCCCGGTACCGGCTGGTACTTCGCCTGCATGCCCTCCGGATTCTGTCGGGCTCCGCCAGGAAACCGGTCAGGAGACTGTACGGAGTCGACGGCAGGGTTTACTTGCCCGGCTTCGTAGGGTCGGTACATGACCGTTGTGGACGAAACCCCGGGCGAGCCGAGCGACACCCGTGGCCGGGTGGCCGAACTGCTGGCACTGCGCGAGCAGGCCCGTCGCGGACCGAGTGACCGGGCGACCGAGGCGCAGCACGCCAAGGGCAAGCTGACGGCGCGTGAGCGCATCGCGCTGCTGCTGGACGAGGGTTCGTTCAAGGAGGTCGAGCAGCTGCGCCGGCACCGGGCGACGGGGTTCGGCCTGGAGGAGAAGAAGCCGTACACCGACGGTGTCATCACCGGCTGGGGCACGGTCGACGGCCGCACGGTCTTCGTGTACGCGCACGACTTCCGGATCTTCGGCGGTGCGCTGGGCGAGGCCCACGCCACGAAGATCCACAAGATCATGGACATGGCCATCGCGGCGGGTGCGCCGCTGGTGTCGCTGAACGACGGCGCCGGCGCCCGTATCCAGGAGGGCGTCTCCGCGCTCGCCGGTTACGGCGGGATCTTCCAGCGCAACACCCGGGCCTCGGGTGTGATCCCGCAGATCAGCGTGATGCTCGGCCCGTGCGCGGGCGGCGCGGCCTACAGCCCGGCGCTGACCGACTTCGTCTTCATGGTCCGCGAGACCTCCCAGATGTTCATCACCGGACCCGACGTCGTGAAGGCGGTCACCGGTGAGGAGATCACCCAGAACGGGCTGGGCGGCGCGGACGTGCACGCCGAGACCTCGGGCGTCGCGCACTTCGCGTACGACGACGAGGAGACCTGCATCGCCGAGGTCCGCTACCTGATCGGGATGCTGCCCTCCAACAACCGCGAGAACCCGCCCGCCGCCGAGAGCGACGACCCCGCCGACCGGCGCGGCGACGTCCTGCTCGACCTGGTCCCGGCCGACGGCAACCGCCCGTACGACATGCACAAGGTCATCGAGGAACTCGTCGACGACGGCGACTACCTGGAGGTCCACGAGCGCTGGGCCCGCAACATCGTCTGCGCCCTGGCCCGGATGGACGGCCAGGTCGTCGGCATCGTCGCCAACCAGCCGCAGACCCTCGCCGGCGTCCTGGACATCGAAGCCTCCGAGAAGGCGGCCCGCTTCGTCCAGATGTGTGATGCATTCAACATCCCCATCATCACTCTTTTGGACGTACCCGGCTTTCTGCCCGGGGTCGATCAGGAGCACGGTGGAATCATTCGGCACGGTGCGAAGCTGCTCTACGCGTACTGCAACGCCACGGTGCCGAGGATCTCGCTGATCCTGCGCAAGGCCTACGGCGGTGCGTACATCGTGATGGACAGCCAGTCCATCGGTGCGGATCTGACGTACGCCTGGCCGACCAACGAGATCGCGGTGATGGGCGCCGAGGGCGCCGCCAACGTCATCTTCCGTCGGCAGATCGCCGACGCCGAGGACCCGGAAGCCATGCGCAAGCGCATGGTCAAGGAGTACAAGGCGGAACTGATGCATCCGTACTACGCAGCCGAGCGCGGCCTGGTCGACGACGTCATCGACCCCGCCGAGACCCGCGAGGTGCTGATCGCCTCGCTCGCCATGCTCCGTTCCAAGCACGCCGACCTGCCGTCCCGCAAGCACGGCAACCCCCCGCAGTAGTCCGCACCCGCGCAGCACCCCTGCCGAGCCCGCGAAGACCTGCCGAGAAGACGGAGAAACAACCCATGAGCACTGCCGCCGAGTCCGTGCTGCGCGTCGAGAAGGGCCTCGCCGACCCCGAGGAGCTGGCCGCGATAACCGCGGTCCTGCTCGCCCGCGCCGCGGCCCAGCCCGCCGCGCCCCCCGCCCACCGGGGCCGCAACACCGCCGGCTGGCGCCGTCTGGAGCGCACGCCGGGCTTCCGCGCCCCGCACTCCTGGCAGGGCTGACGGACGACGCGCGAAAGGGCCCCACACTCCTTCGGGAGTGCGGGGCCCTTTCCGTATGCCCGGACCGGGGGTCCTACCGCAGGCGCGCCATGAGGGCGTGCTCCACGAGCGTGATCAGCGCGCTCTTGGCGTCCGCGCGGTGCCGCGCGTCCGTCGTCAGGATCGGCGTGTCCGGGCCGATCTGGAGGGCTTCGCGGACCTCGTCGGGGGTGTAGGGCTGGTGTCCGTCGAAGCCGTTGAGGGCGATGACGAACGGCAGGCCGCTGTTCTCGAAGTAGTCGACGGCGGGGAAGCAGTCGGCGAGGCGGCGGGTGTCGACGAGGACGACGGCGCCGATGGCGCCGCGGACCAGGTCGTCCCACATGAACCAGAAGCGGTCCTGTCCGGGCGTACCGAAGAGGTACAGGATCAGGTCCTGGTCCAGGGTGATACGACCGAAGTCCATCGCCACCGTCGTGGTGGTCTTGTCCCCGGTGTGCGTCAGGTCGTCGATGCCCGCGGACGCGGACGTCATCACGGCTTCGGTGCGCAGCGGATTGATCTCCGAGACGGCACCGACGAACGTGGTCTTACCCACGCCGAAGCCCCCTGCCACCACGATCTTCGCCGAGGTAGTGGAGCGGGCTGCTCCGCCGCTAGAGCTTGCGAAGTCCACTGAGCACCCTTTCGAGCAGTGTCACATCTGGCTGGCCGCCGGCGGACTCGTCGCCGCCGGGCTGATGGATTGCGACGAGTCCGGCCTCTGCCAGGTCGGCTACGAGGATCCGGGCAACGCCTAGCGGGATCGAGAGCAGTGCCGAAATCTCGGCGACCGACTTGATCTCGAAGCACAGCCGGCAGATCCGCTGGTGCTCGGGCAACTGCCCTTGCAGCCGGGACGGATCGGCCGTGGTACTGACCAACGCCTCAATGGCGAGTTGGTAGCGCGGTCGGGTCCGGCCGCCGGTCATGGCGTACGGACGAACCAGCGGGTTGTGCGCGGAGGGCGCGGCAGGCTCGGGGGTCTGCCGCGGCTGGACCGGCTGGATACGGGGCGCCCGGGGCGAGTCGTAGCGGTGCGGACGCTGCGCCGGCCACCCGGAACCCTGCTGGGCGTCGTACGGCGGCCGCGGAGGCTGCTGCGGCTGCTGCTGATAGGGCCGGTAAGGCTGCTGGGCGCCCTGTCCGCTGGGTGCGGAGGGGAAGTTGAACCGGTTGTCGCCGTGCTCACCCGGTACCTGTCGGCCACCGTCGTACTGGTGCCCGCCTGTCGGTGTGTCCACGATTCCTCCTCCTGCCGGTCCCGGTCTCAGTGGGCCGCGCCACCGCACCTTATGGCCCGGTGGCGTGAAACGCACTGTCTGTCTACTAGTTAAGAAGACTTCCCTGCAGTTCGGCACGGAGGTCCGGGGTGAGGACACTGCCGGCCCGGTCGACGAGAAGAGCCATTTCGTACCCGACCAGACCGATATCGGCATCCGGATGTGCAAGAACGGCAAGAGACGATCCGTCGGAAATGGACATGATGAAGAGGAATCCGCGCTCCATCTCCACAACGGTCTGATTCACCGCGCCGCCCTCGAAGATCCGCGAGGCACCCGCGGTCAGCGAGGTCAGCCCGGAGGCGACGGCCGCCAGCTGGTCGGCGCGGTCACGGGGGAATCCCTCGGACATGGCCAGCAGGAGTCCGTCGGCGGAGACCACCACCGTGTGCGACACCCCGGGGGTGTTGTCCACGAAGTTGGTGATCAACCAGTTCAGATTCTGCGCCGCCTGGCTCATCGGGCTCACACTAACGCTCCTGGTTGTAGGTATTACTGTCGTCCGAACCCGCGCTGCGTCCCCGGAGCACACCCCGCCGCAGGTTGCTCAACCTGCCGCGGACGTCCTCGGGGGCGCGGGAAACCTGAGGGCCGCCCTGCAAGGTCTGCTCGGCCGTGCCCTCGACCAGGTTGGCCTTGGGCACCCGCCGGGGGAGACCGGACGGGGTGATCCCGCCCGCCTTCGGCTCCCGGAGCTTCTCGGCCCGCTCCCAGCGCTCGTCGTTGGCCGAGCGCCAGTCGTCGGAGCCGTCTCCGTCCTGCTGCGCGGGCGACGGCTGCTGCGGCACTTCCTCCTGCTGCGGCTGCTGCTGCGCGGCGACGGGCCGGCTGTTCCCGCGGCCGGTGGGCTGCCAGTGCTGCTGACCGCCCCGGCGCGGCAGACCGGCTTCGGTCAGCTCGTGACCGGAGTCGGGCGTGGGCCCCGGACGGTCGAAGCCTACGCGCTCCTGCGGCTCGGCGGGGGCGCTCGGGACGGATTCCGCTTCCGCCGGTGCCGAGGGCTCGTACGTCCCCTGGTAGGCGCCCTGTTCCGGCCAGTCGTCCTGCTGGGGCCGGGGAGCGAACTGCTCCTCGTAGGACGGCTGCGGGACCGCACCGGCGGCGTACCCGCCCTCCGCATAACCACCGGGCAGATCCTGTCCGGGCTGCCGGCCGACGTCCGCGCCGGCGGGGTAGGGCTCGTAGCCGCCCTGGTACGGAGCCTGCTCGTACCGCTCCTGCCGCATGTCCTGCTGCGGCTCCTGGCCGTACCCGTTCCCGGCGTACCCGCCGTCGGTGTACTGGCCGTCGGTGAACTGGCCGTCGGCGTACTGGCCTTCGGCGTACGGAGCCTGCGGGGGCTCGCCCGCCGTCTGCGCCCCCAGCGCGGCCCGTCGCTCCTCACGCATCAGCGAACGGCCCACCGGGTCCAGCTGGGACGAGTCCGCCGGGAGCTGCTCGTAGCGCGAGTCGTCGAAGCCCAGCTCCGCCGCCGTGCGCAGATGCGGCTGGGACGGCTGCTGCTCGAAGCTCTGCTGCTCCGGAATGATCGAGGAGACGGTGAAGTCGTCGGCCGGGGCGGACGGTTCGCCACCGCCGCCATGGGTGATCGCGTCCGGCAGCATGACCAGCGAGGTGGTTCCGGCCTGCTCGCCCGAGGGGCGCAACTGGACCCGGATGCCGTGGCGGTCGGAGAGCCGGCCGACCACGAACAGACCCATCCGCTGCGACACCGCGGCGTCCACGGTCGGCGGGTTGGCCAGCTTGTGGTTGATGTCGGCGAAGTCCTCGGCGGTGAGGCCGATGCCCTTGTCGTGGATCTCGATCATCACACGGCTGTCGGGCAGCCGGGTCGCGGTCACCCGCACCTTGGTCTGCGGCGAGGAGAACGTGGTGGCGTTCTCCAGCAGCTCGGCCAGCAGGTGCACGAGGTCGGTGACCGACTGGCCGTGGATCTCGGTCTCGGGCACCCCGGCGAGCTCGATGCGCTCGTACGACTCCACCTCGGAGGCGGCGGCACGCAGCACGTCGACCAGCGGGACCGGCTGGTTCCAGCGGCGGCCCGGCTCCTCGCCGGCCAGCACCAGGAGGTTCTCGCCGTTGCGGCGCATGCGGGTGGCCAGGTGGTCCAGCCGGAAGAGGTTCTCCAGCTGGTCCGGGTCGGCCTCGTTGTTCTCCAGGTCGGTGATGAGGGTCAGCTGGCCCTCGATCAGCGACTGGTTGCGGCGCGAGAGGTTGGTGAAGATCGCGTTGACGTTGCCCCGCAGCATGGCCTGCTCGGCCGCCAGCCGGACCGCCTCGCGGTGCACCTGGTCGAAGGCGCGGGCGACCTCGCCGATCTCGTCGCGGCTGTGGATCGGGATCGGCTGGACCCGGGTGTCCACCCGGCCCGGCTCGGCCCGGGAGAGCTGGTCGACCAGCATCGGCAGCCGCTGCTCGGCGATCCCGAAGGCGGCGGTACGCAGCCGGCGCATCGAGCGGCTCATCTGCCGGGCCATGAGCCCGGCCAGTACGAAGGCGGCCAGTAGGGAGACGATCACGACCGCGGCGTTGACGACGGCGTCGGTCCTGGCGCCGGACGAGATGTCCGCGGCCTCGGCCACCGCCTTGTCGACGAGCTCGTCCTGGACCGTGGTGTAGCCGTCGAACTTGGCGGTGGCGGCCGCCATCCAGGTCTCCGGGGTGATGCCCTTCGCGGCCAGCTTCTCGGGCGACTTGCCCTGCCCGATCTGCTGGGCCATGCCGTCGAAGACCGAGCCGTCGATGCTGGGCGGGGCGACGAACGGGGTTCCCGCCGCGTCCGCCTCCTTCTTGGCCTGCTTCAGGTCCCGCGCGCCCTCGTCCGCCTTGGCGGACATGACCTGCTTCAGCCGGGCCGCGTCGGCCTCCGTACCGCCGGAGACGAACTCGCCGAGCGCGATCTGCTCCAGGTAGTTGTACGAGCCGAAGGCCTTGACCTGGGCGTCGAACTTGGCGTTCTCCTGGCTCGGACGCACCAGCAGGTGCATGCCGATGGAGCGCTGAAGCGATTCTGCAGCCTTGGCGAGCTCGATCGCGTAGACCGTACGTCCGTAGCTGGTGATGTTGCCGGTGCCCAGCCCCAGCTCGTTGCTGAACTCCATCAGCGAGTGCTGGACCTTGACGTAGCCCTCCTCCGTCTTCACCGGGTCCATGGCCTCGGCGAAGGCGGCCTTGCGCAGCTCGGGAAGGGTGGGCTCCTCCAGCCGGAGCAGCTGGAGGCGCCGCTCCAGGCCCTGCTTCCCGGGCATGCCCTTCACGGCCGTGTCGAACTTCTTCGCGGCCGCGTCGGTGGTGGCCCGGGCCTCCCCGATGATGTCGGCGTCCCGCTTGTTGGACAGCAGCGGCTGGGCGGAGAGGTCGCGCTCGTTCAGCAGCGCCTGGCCGTACTCGGCCGCCGCGCGCACGATCAGCGCGGTCTTCTCGGCGTCCTGGGCCTCGCGCCAGGTGTCGATCGACCCCTTCACCTGGAATCCGCCCATGACCAGGCCGACCAGGACGGGGATCAGGAGAATCGCGTTCAGCCGGGTGGGCACCCGCCAGTTGCGCGGCGACAGCCGGCTGGTGCCGCCGTCCGGCACCGCCGTACCGGACGCGTCCGCAATGGACGCCGCGGCGCGCGGCGGCGGGGTGAAGTTGCCCCGCTCCTGCTGCGCCGTGGAGCCCGCGTTGCCTCGCCTCACTCGACCAACAACCTCTCGGCGTCGGCACCTACGTTGTGCCGTATTTCGTTCAGGGCCGTACTACTCGGGAGTTCGTCGAATTCCAGCACGGGGACCGGTCGCGTTCCAAACAGTCGGAATCTGTCATTCCGAGTGGCGCAGACCTCAGATAAAACGGGCATAAAGAACGAGCCCCGTCAAAAGGCGGGGCTCAGGTGAGCGCAGTGGCACCATTCGGATGCGGCGGGTGTCGAACGCTGGGCAATTCTCTTTCGAAACGTTATGAATACGGGGGTGGATCGTGTCAAAGGACACAGTCCACCCCCGTCCGACTACGGTAACTACCGTATGGCAATACCGACTTGTGCTTACTTGAGCCGGGCCATGAGGGCGTGCTCCACGAGCGTGATCAGACCGCTCTTGGCGTCCGCGCGGTGCCGCGCGTCCGTCGTGATGATCGGGGTGTCCGGGCCGATCTGGAGGGCTTCGCGCACTTCGTCGGGGGTGTAGGGCTGGTGTCCGTCGAAGCCGTTGAGGGCGATGACGAACGGCAGGCCGCTGTTCTCGAAGTAGTCGACGGCGGGGAAGCAGTCGGCGAGGCGGCGGGTGTCGACGAGGACGACGGCGCCGATGGCGCCGCGGACCAGGTCGTCCCACATGAACCAGAAGCGGTCCTGTCCGGGCGTACCGAAGAGGTACAGGATCAGGTCCTGGTCCAGGGTGATACGACCGAAGTCCATGGCGACGGTCGTCGTCGTCTTGCCCCCGGTGTGCGTGAGGTCGTCGATGCCCGCGGACGCGGACGTCATCACGGCCTCCGTACGCAACGGGTTGATCTCCGAGACGGCACCGACGAACGTGGTCTTACCCACGCCGAAGCCCCCGGCCACCACGATCTTCGCCGAGGTGGTGGCCCGGGCCGCACCGCCGCTAGAGCTTGCGAAGTCCACTGAGCACCCTTTCGAGCAGTGTCACATCCGGCGCGCCGCCGGCCTCTCCATTGCCCGGCTGGTGGATGGCCACCATGCCGGCTTCCGCCAGGTCCGCGACGAGAATCCGGGCCACACCGAGCGGCATCGACAGCAGCGCCGAGACCTCCGCCACCGACTTGACCTCGCGGCAGAGGTGGCAGATCCGCTGGTGCTCGGGGAGCAGTGTCCCCAGATGCGCGGGGTCGGCCGTGGTGGAGACCAGTGCCTCTATGGCGAGTTGGTAGCGCGGCCGGGTCCGGCCACCGGTCATGGCGTACGGGCGGACCAGTGGCTGGTCGCCTTCACCGTCGTACGACGCGTGGTGCAGTGCGCCGTACGGATCGGGTGAGGCGGGTGGCGGGGTCATGAATCCTCCGGGCGTGACAGCAGTACGTCGGCTTGCCGTCTGAAGGGGCCGGTGGGGGGCTCTAAGCGGCCGGACGGGCGAGGGATGAGGGCATTACCTGGGGCAATCGAGTCTGTCATCGATCCGGGGCCGCCTAGTGGAGCAGGCTGCCCTGGAGCTCGGCGCGGAGGTCGGGGGTGAGGACACTGCCCGCACGGTCGACCAGCAGGGCCATCTCGTACCCGACCAGGCCGATGTCGGCGTCCGGGTGGGCGAGAACGGCCAGTGAGGAGCCGTCCGAGATGGACATCAGGAAGAGGAACCCGCGTTCCATCTCCACCACGGTCTGGCTGACGGCGCCGCCCTCGAAGATCCGGGAGGCGCCCGCGGTCAGCGAGGTCAGCCCGGAGGCGACGGCCGCCAGCTGGTCGGCGCGGTCACGGGGAAATCCTTCGGACATGGCCAGCAGGAGTCCGTCGGCGGAGACCACCACCGTGTGCGACACCCCGGGGGTGTTGTCCACGAAGTTGGTGATCAACCAGTTCAGATTCTGTGCGGCCTGACTCATCGGGCTCAACTAACGCTCCTGCTGGTGAGTGGGGCCGAGTGGGAAACTGCCGGTCGACTGGCCGTTGTTGGCCTGCCGCCCTTGCTGGATGCCCCGGCGGAGATTGGTCAACCGCCCGCGTACATCATCGGGGGCACGTGACACCTGCGGACCGGACTGGTGGTTCTGCTGCTGAGCGGTGCCCGGCACCAGGTTGGCGCGAGGCACTCGGCGCGGCAGTCCGGAAGTGGTGACTCCGCCTGCCGCGGGCTTCTTGACCCGCTCCGCCTGCCGTACGAGTTCGTCGTTCGGCGAGGGGCGCCAGGAACTTGTGGTGCTGCCCGGGTCGTCCCCGGTGCGGCGCGGTGCCGCGGGAGCGGGGAGCTCCTGGCCCGGCTGCTGCTGGTGGACGGGCGCGGGTGCCTGCGGCTCGGCGGGCGGCTGCTGGCCGCCCGGCTGCGGGCCGTGGAACCAGTTCGTCTCCAGGGTGTCGTACAGCGGCGTACGACCGTCCCCGGGGCCGGCCGCCGGAGGCAGCGCCTCGGGCTGCGGCTGCGGGGGCAGGACCGGGCGGTACTGCGCGTCACCGCCGGGCGCGGCGGGCGGACGCGGGGCTCCGAAGTCCTCGTCGTCCCGGCCGCGCTGACGCGGCGCCGGCAGACCCTGGTCCTGGGACCGGGCGGGCTGCTGCTGTCCGAAGTCGGGGCGGGCGAACTGCCCGGTGCTCGCCGGGTCCTGGCCGGACCGGTCCTGCGAGCCGTAGGGCTGCGGGGCCGGGGCGGAGAAGTCCGGGCGGGCGAACTCGGCGGTGGAGCCGGGGCCCTGCCGGTCGTCCATGGGCATCCGCGGCGTGAGCGGCCCGTTCATCGGCCGCTGGAACTGGCCGGTGGACTCGGGGTCCTCGTGACCGCGCGGGGCGTCCAGCGGAGTCTGCCGCGGCGCGGACGGCTCCTCGGTGCCCCAGCTGGTGGTCTGCGGACGCTGCGGCTGCGGATTGCCACCGGGCAGCTCGGCGCGCGGGCCGCCGACCGGGGGCAGCTGACGGCCGGGGCCGTCCTGGCCGACAGGCGGCTGGAAGCCGCCCTGGCCGACCGGGTTCTGCCGGGCCTGCTGCGGCTGCTGCTGGGAGGGCTGCTGCCACGGGGCGGGGCCGTTGCCCTGCGGGCCGTTCTGGTCCTGGCGGTCCGGACCCTGGCGGTTCTGGTCCTGGCGGTTCTGGCCGAACAGGTCGGGGCGGCCCGAGTCCGTACGGCCCGGTCCGTCGCCCTGGCCGCGGGCACCAAGGCGGGCACCGTTGCCGAAGGCGCCGGCGAGGCCGCCGCCGTGACGCTGAGGCTCCGGACGGGAGGTGTCCTGCGGACCGGTGCCGGACAGCCCGCCGGACTGGAATCCGGCGTTCTGCTGCCCCTGTCCCTGCTGGTTCTGCTGGGCCGCCTGGTGGCGGGGGCCGCCGTCGCGGGAGGGCAGCGCGGCACGCGGCGCGGAGCCCGCACCGACCTGGCCGCGCGAGGCGCCCGGACCCGAGGCGAGCCGGCCGGCCGGGCCCGAGGACGGACCGCCGAGGCCGGGACGGGAGCCGTTGCCCGCGCCCGGGGCACCGTTGCCGGCGAGCAGACCGCCGGGGGCACCGGGCTGCTGTCCGGGTGCCTGCTTGGGAACCGGCTGCTTGCCGCCGTGCGCGACATCGACGGGCAGCATGACCAGCGCGGTCGTGCCACCGGAGTCGGAGGGCCGCAGCTGGATCCGGATGCCGTGACGCAGCGACAGCCGGCCGACCACGAACAGGCCCATGCGGCGGGAGACCGAGACGTCCACGGTGGGCGGCGAGGCGAGCCGCTCGTTGATCGCCGCGAGGTCCTCCGGCGAGAGGCCGATGCCCGTGTCGTGGATCTCGACCAGCACCCGCCCGTCGGGCAGCGCGTGGCCGGTGACCCGGACCTTCGTCTGCGGGGAGGAGAACGACGTGGCGTTCTCCAGCAGCTCGGCGAGCAGGTGGACGAGGTCGTTGACCACGCGGCCGGCGACCTCGGTGGCGGGCACCGCCGCCAGTTCGATGCGCTCGTACTGCTCCACCTCGGAGGCGGCGGCACGCAGCACGTCGACCAGCGGGACGGGGCGGGTCCACCGGCGGCCCGGCTCCTCGCCCGCGAGGACGAGGAGGTTCTCGCCGTTACGGCGCATGCGGGTCGCGAGGTGGTCGAGCTTGAAGAGCGAGGAGAGCTGGTCCGGGTCGGCCTCGCGCGACTCCAGTTCGGAGATGAGCGAGAGCTGACGCTGGATGAGGCCCTGGCTGCGGCGCGAGAGGTTGGTGAACATCGCGTTGACGTTGCCCCGCAGGAGGGCCTGCTCGGCGGCGAGGCGGACGGCCTCGCGGTGCACGTCGTCGAAGGCCGCGGCCACCTTGCCGATCTCGTCCCGGGAGTGCACACCGACCGACTCGACCGAGGTGTCCACGTCCTGCGGGTCGGCCTCGGAGAGCTGCTTGACGAGCTCGGGCAGACGGTCCTGCGCGACGCGCGTAGCGGTGTCCTGGAGACGGCGCAGCGAGCGGATCATCGACCGGGCGACGACGAAGGCGCCGACCAGCGAGACACCGAGCACCAGCAGGATGAGCGCACCGCTGATGATCGCTTCGCGCTTCGACTCGTCGCGGAGCTCGCGGGCCTTGCCCTCCATGTCGCTGAGGAGGGTCTCCTCGATGGTCTTCATGGCCTGGATCTTGGTGGAGCTCTGGTCGTACCAGTCCAGGTAGGAGCGGCGCGCGGTGCCGGTCATGCCCGAGGGGCTGTCCAGCACCTTCTTCGCGTAGGTGTTGGCGGCCTTGATCTCCGGGTTGCCCTCGTCGAGCGTGGCGGTCAGCTCCTCGGCGTTGTTGCCGGTCGCCTTGTACACCGCCTTGAAGGAGCGGAGGGCCGAGGCCTCCTTGCGCAGCGCGGCGCGGCCGAACTGCTTGTCGTTCTCGTCGAGGTGCGGCTGCTTGTCGTTGCCGCCGGGCAGCGCGGCGGCGATGATCGCCCGCTGGACCGAGGCGTACTCCTTGGCGGAGGAGAAGGCCGCGAGCGCCCGGGTCCGCTTGATCATCTCGGAGTTGCTGGTCGCCTGCGCCATGTCCTGCGAGAGGCTCAGCAGCGAGGTGATCAGCTGGCTGTACTGGTCGACGGTCTGGAGGCTCGGAGTGCCGTCGGCGTACGCCGTCTTGCGGATGTTGCGGATGTCGGCGAGCTGGCTCGCGATCTGGGTGACGCTCGAATAGATGCCTTCGAGGGCCTCGTCGCCGGTGGGGTCGCTGATCGAGGTGGTCGCGTCGAGGAAGGCCGTCTTCGCCCGGTCGGTCTTCTTCCGGGGCTCGGTGACCTTGAAGTCGTCGGCCTTCACCCCGTTGGCCAGCGGACCGGCCGAACGGTCGCGCTCCTCCTGGAGTGCCTGCGCCAGCGACGTCGCCTGCTTGGTCATCCGGGTCAGCAGCTGCATGTGGTCCAGCTGCTGGATGTCGTTCATGGACTCGTTGATCCGCAGACCACCCAGGGTGGTCGCGGCGACCACGGGGAGGGCGAGCAGGGAGACCAGACGGGTGCTGATGCGCCAGTTGCGAAGAGCGACTCGGGAGCCGGTGCTGACGGACCCCCGGGACTTGGCCGGCGTGCTCGGATCCGTGTCGCCGCTCGCCGCTGCACCGGGGCGCTGGGCGCGGTCGCCACTGTCACCGGCCGCGGCAGGCCCGGGGTTCTGGGCGTGCTGGGCCGAGGAGCCGCGGTCGGTCCCGCCGTGCGGCTCCTGCTCCGCCGCAGCGCTGCCATCCCTCTTGAAACGTCCCTGCACTAGCGTCGCAACCTCTGGACCAGGCGTCCTCCCGCTGGGCGGTAGGACGGTGTCGGCGTCGTGGGGCGTTGTAACCGCCCCATGGTGGTCGTGAGTGACCGGCGTCCTTCCCCTTCCCGCCGCCACTCGGCGCTCCGTTGCGCCCCCTGCGCGCCGGCTTGAAACCCGCGGCGGTGCGTGGAATTCCAGCACAGTGCAGGATCTCCAACAAGGGCCCAACGCCCGGCCGTGACGTGAGTGACGCGTTGTGATGAATGAGTAACAAGCCGTGGAGCGTGATCATGGTTAAAACGGATGATTACGGGCGAATCAGTGAAGCGTGAAGGGTGTCCCAGTCGACATGATCAGGAGCGGAATGGCTGATTCAGTTACGTAATGTCCGTTTCTGTCGACGTGATGGACCGCCCGGAATGAGGGAATTGTCTGCCCGGTCGTGAGGAAACTCACATGATGATCGTCGTCTCTTCCGGGCTTCCGGAGGGAATTGGATGTTTAGCCTGACGCTTTACAGGGATGGCAAATCCGACAACCGGCGCCCCTTCGGGCGGTGCCCGAACCGACAGGGTCCGATCGGCAGATGAAGACGACGATGATGTTCCGCAACATTGCCAACCCCCGGCGCACCACGCTGGCGCACCTCAAGGACGCCGACGGACCGCGGACGCCGGAGCAGCCGGAGCACGCCGTGGACCTGCCCACCCAGACAGCCAACCCCCGGCGCACCATCCTGATGGACGCCCCGGTCACCGCCGCCGCCGCGGAGTAGCCCGGACGCCGTCCCCCCTCAGGGCCCGTCGGGCCCGCGCCGCCCGGTGATCGGGCAGTTCCCGACGGGCGAGGCGTTAGCCTGGAGCGTCAGTCTTCAGCCAGCAAGTGAGGGGCGACAGCATCCCGTGCGCATCGCCAGGTTCTCCATCGACGGCAATGTCGCCTTCGGCGCCGTCGAGGGCGAGGGGCCCGATGGTCTCGTCCTCGACATCATCAAGGGCATCCCGTACGCCGAGTTCGAGCTCTCCGGCACCAAGGTCCCGCTGAGCAAGGTCCGCCTCCTGCCCCCCGTGCTCCCCAACAAGGTCGTGGCCATCGGCCGCAACTACGCGGAGCACGCCAAGGAGCTGGGCAACGAGGTACCGGACGTACCCGTCGCCTTCTTCAAGCCCACCACCTCGGTGATCGGCTCCGGCGACGCCATCGAGTACCCCTCCTTCTCCGAGGAACTCCACCACGAGGCCGAGCTGGCCGTGGTCATCGGCCGCATGTGCCGGGAAGTTCCGCGCGAGCGCGTGAAGGACGTCGTCTTCGGCTACACCTGCGCCAATGACGTCACCGCCCGCGACGCCCAGAAGCGCGAGAAGCAGTGGGCCCGGGCCAAGGGCTTCGACACGTCCTGCCCGCTCGGCCCCTGGGTGGAGACCGACCTCGACCCCCACGACCTCACCATTCAGGCGACGGTCAACGGAGAGCAACGGCAACTCGGCCGTACGAGCGACATGATCCGCTCGATCGAGGACCTGGTCGTCCACATCACGGAAGCCATGACGCTGCTCCCGGGCGATGTGATCCTCACCGGCACTCCCGCAGGGGTCGGACCCCTCCATGTCGGCGACGAGGTCGCCGTCACCATCGAAGGCATCGGCACTCTCACCAACAAGGTGATCAAGCGTGGTTAACGCACCAGTCCGCGTACGTTTCTGTCCCTCCCCGACCGGCAACCCCCATGTGGGCCTGGTCCGCACCGCCCTGTTCAACTGGGCCTTCGCCCGGCACCACGGCGGCACCCTGGTCTTCCGCATCGAGGACACCGACGCGGCCCGCGACTCCGAGGACTCCTACAACCAGCTCCTGGACTCGATGCGCTGGCTCGGCTTCGACTGGGACGAGGGCCCCGAGGTCGGCGGCCCGCACGCCCCGTACCGCCAGTCGCAGCGCATGGACATCTACCGGGACGTCGCCGAGAAGCTCCTGGCGGGCGGGTACGCCTACCACTGCTACTGCACCACCGAGGAGCTCGACGCCCGCCGCGACGCCGCCCGCGCCGCCGGCCGGCCGTCCGGCTACGACGGCCACTGCCGCGAGCTGAGCGCCGAGCAGATCGCCGCGTACGAGGCCGAGGGCCGGACCTCCATCGTCCGCTTCCGGATGCCCGACGAGGCGCTCACCTTCGACGACCTGGTCCGCGGCGAGCTGACCTTCCAGCCGGAGAACGTGCCGGACTACGGCATCGTCCGCGCCAACGGCGCGCCGCTCTACACGCTGGTCAACCCGGTCGACGACGCGCTGATGGAGATCACCCACGTCCTGCGCGGCGAGGACCTGCTCTCCTCCACCCCGCGCCAGCTCGCCCTGTACAAGGCGCTCATCGAGCTGGGCATCGCCAAGGACACCCCGGCCTTCGGCCACCTGCCGTACGTGATGGGCGAGGGCAACAAGAAGCTCTCCAAGCGCGACCCGCAGGCCTCGCTCAACCTCTACCGCGAGCGCGGCTTCCTGCCCGAGGGGCTGCTCAACTACCTCTCCCTGCTGGGCTGGTCCATCGCCGAGGACCGCGACATCTTCTCCATCGACGAGATGGTGGCCGCGTTCGACATCGCGGACGTCAACGCCAACCCGGCGCGCTTCGACCTGAAGAAGTGCGAGCACATCAACGCCGAGCACATCCGCAAGATGGACGTGAAGGCGTTCACCGAGGCGTGCGGCCCCTGGCTGAAGGCCCCGTTCGCCCCCTGGGCCCCGGAGTCCTTCGACGCGGCGCAGTTCGCCGAGATCGCCCCGCACGCCCAGACCCGCGTCACGGTCCTCTCGGACATCACGGCCAACGTCGACTTCCTCTTCCTGGACGAGCCGGCGACCGACGAGGCGTCCTGGAACAAGGCGATGAAGGAGGGCTCCGACGCCCTGCTCACCACGGCCCGCGCCAAGCTGGCCGAGGCCGAGTGGAACGCGGACGCCCTGAAGAACGCCATCCTCGCCGCGGGCGAGGAGCACGGCCTGAAGCTCGGCAAGGCCCAGGCCCCGGTCCGCGTCGCGGTCACCGGCCGCACCGTCGGCCTGCCGCTCTTCGAGTCCCTGGAGATCCTGGGCCGCGGGAAGACCCTGGCCCGGGTGGACGCGGCGCTGGCCAGGCTGGCCGCGTAGCACCCGCACCACGCCCGGAGGGGGCGGCCGCCGGTTCGTCCGGAGGCCGCCCCCTCCGCGCCGTTCACGGCCACCGCGCGGGAACCTACGCTGGCCCGTATGACGATCCGCGCGGTTCTCTGGGACATCGACGACACGATCTTCGACTACACCACCGCCGACCGCCTCGGCATGCACAAGCACCTGGAACACGAGGGCCTGCCCGACGGATACGAGAACGTCGAGCAGGCCCTCGCCGCATGGCGGGAGCTCACCGACGTGCACTGGGCGCGGTTCGCCGCCGGGGAGACCGACTTCCAGGGGCAGCGCCGGGACCGGGTCAGGGAGTTCCTCTCGCGGCCGCTGGGCGACGACGAGGCCGACGGCTGGTTCGCCCGGCACGCGGCCCACTACGAGGCCGCCTGGTCGCTCTTCCCCGATGTGCTGCCTGCCCTGGACCTGCTGGCGGGCGGGTTCCGGCACGCGGTGCTGTCGAACGCCAGCATCCACAACCAGGACCGGAAGCTGCGCAGACTCGGAGTGCGGGACCGGTTCGAGGCCATGGTGTGCGCCGTGGAGCTGGGCATCTCCAAGCCCGAGGCCGGCGCCTTCCACGCCGGCTGCGAGGCCCTGGCGCTGGAGCCCCGGGAGGTCGCGTACGTGGGGAACGAGCCGGACATCGACGCCGGTGGGGCGGTTGCCGCCGGGCTGATGGGGATCTGGCTGGACCGGGACGGGCGCGGTGGACGGCCCGAGCTGATCCGTATCAGCGGGCTCGATCAGCTGCCCGGACTGCTGGCGGGCAATACCCGTTTTGGAGCGCCGGACACCTTCGGGTAATGTTCTTCCTGCGCCGCCCGAGCGGAACGAAAGAACCGAACGGGAAGCGCAAGCCGAACAAGACCCCTCGCAGGGGTTGAGTTTTGGTGGGCTATGGTGTAATTGGCAACACTACGGTTTCTGGTACCGTCATTCTAGGTTCGAGTCCTGGTAGCCCAGCGCAGAAATGCAACAGTAGTAATCAGTAGTAACAAGCCCCCGTTGTGTAGCGGCCTAGCACGCTGCCCTCTCACGGCAGTAGCGCCGGTTCGAATCCGGTCGGGGGTACAGATCCTTCCCGCGAGATCATCTGGGTCGCACCCACGCTCTCGATGCAGGATCGCTAGGGCCCCCGTTGTGTAGCGGCCTAGCACGCTGCCCTCTCACGGCAGTAGCGCCGGTTCGAATCCGGTCGGGGGTACTTGTAACACCATGGGCTATGGTGTAATTGGCAACACTACGGTTTCTGGTACCGTCATTCTAGGTTCGAGTCCTGGTAGCCCAGCGCAGAAATGCAACAGTAGTAATCAGTAGTAACAAGCCCCCGTTGTGTAGCGGCCTAGCACGCTGCCCTCTCACGGCAGTAGCGCCGGTTCGAATCCGGTCGGGGGTACAACAGCAGGACGGACGAAGGCCCTTCACCCCGGTGGAGGGCCTTCTCCGTTGTCCCCGCGGCCCGTTCGGGCCGCAGAGAACGTTTCAGAGACCGTAGCGGCGGGCCGACTCCTCCTCCTGGGCCATCCGCCGCAGGGACATCAGCAGCGGCTCGTAGAGCACGGCCGACGCGACCGCGATCTCCACCTGCTCCGACTCCGTGGGATGCGTCTCCATCATGTCCAGGTCCTGGACGGCGACTTGGTGCATCAGCCGGGCCTGCTCGGCCAGGTAGTCGACGTCACAGGGGTAGCCGAGGCGGATCAGTGTCGCCACCGACGACACCAGTGAGCGATGTGCGGGGGAGAGGGCGCCGATCTCCTGCGACGTCGCCCAGCCGATCCGGTCCAGGAGCCGCTCGACGGCCTCGCGGGCCTCCGCCGTCTCCGGTGCCTCCTCATCGGGGTCCGGGCCGTGCGGGAGCGCCCACAGCGCCGCGCCCAGCCGGATCGTCCGGCCCAGGGACTCGTCGTCGATGTGCGAGAGGACCTCGCGTGCCGTCGCCACAGGAAGGCGGCCCACCTGGATCAGTGCCCGCACCAGGCGCAGCCGGCGCAGATGGCTCTCGTCGTACTCGGCCTGTGTGGCGGTGACCCGGTGGCCGGGGTGGAGCAGCCCCTCGCGCAGGTAGTACTTGATCGTCGCGGTCTTCACACCGCTCTGCTCGCTCAGTTCCGAGAGTCGCATGTTCCGTGCCTTCCCTTGCGCCACCTCTTGGGCAGTGCCACTATCCAATCATTGGATAGTGACACTCTCCAACAGTGAAGGGGCAGCCATGTTCGCGAAGCCGATACCGGGACGGACCACCGCCGCGGCCGAGGGGGAGGTGGTCGTGCTGCTGATCGGGATGCGCATCAACCACTTTTGGGGCGTGCACCACTGGCTGCCGGTCCTCGCCGCGATGCCGCGCATGCTGCGGGAGTTGGGCAGGGACAAGGAGCGCGGCCTGCTGGGCTGGACGCTGCTGACCGGCTCGCCGCGGACGTACTACGTCGTCCAGTACTGGGAGTCGAAGGAGAAGCTCTACGCGTACGCGAGCGCTCCCGACATGTTCCACCGCAAGGCCTGGGCGATCGTGAACCGGAAGGAGAGGAAGTCCCGGCAGCACGTGGGGCTGTGGCACGAGACCTATGTGGTTCCCGAGGGCGGATACGAATCGATCTACGCCGACATGCCGGCCTACGGACTGGCCGGGGCGACCGGCGTACTGCCGATCGAGGGGCGGGGGCGCCGCGCGGCGGACCGGCTCGCGCACCGCTCGCCCGCGAAGTGAGGCGCTGGAAGGGGGCCGCCACGACGCTGGGGCGGCCGGGGAGGGGTGCCGGACGGGTCAGCCGGTGCGGCGCAGGGCCTCGCTGAGCCTCGCCGCCGAGTCGATGACCGCCTGGGCGTGCATCCGGCCCGGGTGCCTGGTCAGGCGCTCGATCGGTCCGGAGACCGAGACGGCGGCGACCACCCGGTTCGACGGGCCGCGCACCGGTGCCGAGACCGAGGCCACCCCGGGCTCGCGCTCGCCGATCGACTGGGCCCAGCCCCTGCGCCGTACGCCGGAGAGCGCCGTCGCCGTGAATCGGGCGCCCTGGAGGCCGCGGTGCAGGCGCTCCGGCTCCTCCCAGGCCATCAGGATCTGGGCCGACGAGCCGGCCTTCATGGTGAGCGTGGAGCCGACCGGCACGGTGTCCCGCAGACCGGACAGCCGCTCCGCCGCCGCCACACAGATCCGCATGTCGCCCTGCCTGCGGTAGAGCTGCGCGCTCTCGCCGGTGATGTCCCGGAGGTGGGTGAGCACCGGTCCCGCCGTGGCCAGCAGGCGGTCCTCGCCCGCCGCGGCCGCGAGCTCCGCCAGCCGGGGGCCGAGAATGAAACGGCCCTGCATGTCCCTCGCCACCATGCGGTGGTGTTCCAGTGCCACGGCCAGTCGATGGGCCGTGGGTCGTGCGAGCCCGGTCGCCGCGACCAGCCCGGCGAGGGTGGCCGGACCGGACTCCAGGGCGCTCAATACCAGAGCCGCCTTGTCGAGAACGCCGACGCCGCTAGAGTTGTCCATACGACGATACTCCCGTCTCACTCTGTGAAACGCAAGTTCAATATTCGGCGGAAGTTGCGAACCTGTACGGGCGGCCACACAACGGCCCGTAGCCACCGCCCCGCACGGGGGTCCGGACGGCGGCGCACCGAATCTCTAGTTGGGCCGGCGAAGACGCCGGCCGGAGGGAAAGCGATGGGTAGGACACTCGCGGAGAAGGTCTGGGACGACCATGTCGTCCGGCGCGCCGAAGGTGAGCCCGACCTCCTCTTCATCGATCTGCACCTGCTGCACGAGGTGACCAGCCCCCAGGCCTTCGACGGCCTCCGGCAGGCCGGACGCCGGGTGCGGCGCCTCGATCTCACCATCGCCACCGAGGATCACAACACCCCGACCCTCGACATCGACAAGCCGATCGCCGACCCGGTCTCCCGTGCCCAGTTGGAGACCCTGCGCAAGAACTGCGCGGAGTTCGGCGTACGACTGCACCCCCTGGGCGACGTCGAGCAGGGCGTCGTGCACGTGGTCGGCCCGCAGCTGGGGCTGACCCAGCCGGGTACCACGGTCGTCTGCGGCGACTCCCACACCTCCACGCACGGTGCCTTCGGCGCGCTGGCGTTCGGCATCGGTACCAGCCAGGTCGAGCACGTCCTGGCCACCCAGACGCTGCCGCTGGCCCGCCCGAAGACCATGGCCATCACCATCGACGGCGAACTGCCCGACGGCGTCACGGCCAAGGACCTGATCCTCGCGATCATCGCCCGGATCGGCACCGGCGGCGGCCAGGGCTACATCCTGGAGTACCGCGGCCCCGCCATCGAGAAGCTCTCGATGGAAGCCCGGATGACCATCTGCAACATGTCGATCGAGGCGGGCGCCCGCGCGGGCATGATCGCCCCGGACGAGACCACCTTCGAGTACCTGAAGGGCCGCGACCACGCCCCGCAGGGCGAGGACTGGGACGCCGCCGTCGCGTACTGGAAGACGCTGCGCACCGACGACGACGCGGTCTTCGACGCCGAGGTCGTCATCGACGCGGCCGAACTGGCCCCGTTCGTCACCTGGGGCACCAACCCCGGCCAGGGCGCGCCCCTGTCGGCCAACGTCCCCGACCCTGCTTCGTACGAGGACGCCTCGGAGCGCAACGCCGCCGAAAAGGCCCTGGAATACATGGGGTTGACCGCCGGGCAGCCGCTGCGCGAGATCAACGTGGACACCGTCTTCGTAGGCTCCTGCACCAACGGCCGGATCGAGGACCTGCGCAACGCGGCCGCGATCCTGGACGGCCGCAAAGTCGCGAGCGGCGTACGGATGCTGGTCGTCCCGGGCTCCGTCCGGGTCGCCCTGGAGGCCGTCGCGGAGGGTCTGGACAAGGTCTTCACCGCCGCGGGCGCCGAATGGCGGCACGCCGGCTGCTCGATGTGCCTCGGCATGAACCCCGACCAGCTGGCCCCCGGCGAGCGCTCCGCCTCCACCTCGAACCGCAACTTCGAGGGCCGGCAGGGCAAGGGCGGCCGTACGCACCTGGTCTCCCCGCAGGTCGCCGCCGCCACCGCCGTGCTGGGCCACCTGGCCTCGCCCGCCGACCTGTCCGACGTCCGTACGCCCGCCGGAGTCTGAGAACCATGGAAGCTTTCACCGCACACACCGGCCGGGCCGTCCCGCTGCGCCGCAGCAACGTGGACACCGACCAGATCATCCCCGCTCACTGGCTGAAGAAGGTCACCCGGGACGGCTTCGAGGACGGGCTCTTCGAGGCCTGGCGCAAGGACGAGAACTTCGTCCTCAACCGTCCGGAGCGCAAGGGCGCCACGGTCCTGGTGGCCGGCCCCGACTTCGGCACCGGCTCGTCCCGCGAACACGCCGTGTGGGCCCTGCAGAACTACGGCTTCAAGGCCGTCATCTCCTCCCGGTTCGCCGACATCTTCCGCGGCAACTCGCTGAAGAACGGGCTGTTGACCGTGGTGCTCGACCAGCAGGTGGTCGACGCGCTCTGGGAACTGACCGAGGCCGACCCCACCGCCGAGATCACCGTCGACCTGGAGGCGCGCCAGGTCCGCGCCGGGGACCCCGGCGGATCCGGGCTGACGGCCGACTTCGAGCTCGACGAGAACGCCCGCTGGCGACTGCTCAACGGGCTGGACGACATCAGCCTCACCCTTCAGAACGAAGCGGACATCGCGACTTATGAGGCGGCCAGGCCGACCCACAAGCCGCGTACAATTAACGCCTGAGCAGCGCGTTTCCAGGACTGCGCCCCCTGCCATCTGGTAGGGGGCGCAGTCGCTTGTTGAGACCCCGTCGGGCGACAACTCGCCCCAGATGGCACAATCGGTGCATGGAACGCGACAGCCAACTCAAGCTTTACGGCCAAGTCGCCGACCGATTGAAGGAAGCGCACACAAGAGTGCGCGCACTGCAAGTCCCGGAGGGCGTAAGGATGGCGCTGTCCCGGAAGCTGTTGGTCATCACGGCCGCGGCTAAGCACGATCTCCCGGATGCGGCAAGGCGTCTGGACCGGTTGATGAAGGACCTCGATGAGGGCCGATTCCCCGAAGGTGACTGACTCTGCGGAACTGCGCAGCGGTCGACTTCGTTGCGGCACTAGGGTGATTAGCCCGTTTCGTGTTTGATTTGCGGTATATATCTGCCTAACGTGCGAAAACGCTTGAACACTTTCGTTCTGGCAATGTCTCCGAAGGGGAAGACGTGAACAAGGCGCAGCTCGTAGAAGCGATTGCCGACAAGGTCGGAGGCCGCCAGCAGGCCGCCGACGCCGTCGACGCGGTACTCGACGCGATCGTCCGTGCGGTTGTCGCGGGGGACCGGGTCTCGGTCACCGGCTTCGGCTCGTTCGAGAAGGTCGACCGCCCGGCCCGTTACGCCCGCAACCCGCAGACGGGCGAGCGCGTGCGGGTCAAGAAGACCTCGGTTCCCCGTTTCCGTGCGGGACAGGGCTTCAAGGACCTGGTGAGCGGCTCGAAGAAGCTCCCCAAGGGCGGCGAGGTGTCCGTGAAGAAGGCGCCCAAGGGCAGCCTCTCTGGCGGTCCTTCCACCCGTACGACGACCAAGGCCGCCGCCAAGAAGGCCGCCGCGAAGAAGGCCACGGCGAAGAAGGCCACGGCGAAGAAGACCACGGCGGCGAAGACCACCGTGGCCAAGAAGACCACGGCGAAGAAGACCACCGCGGCGGCGGCGAAGAAGGCGACGCCCGCGAAGAAGACCACCGCGGCGGCGGCGAAGAAGGCGACGGCCACCAAGAAGGCCACCGCCAGCAAGACCGCGCCCGCGAAGAAGGCCACGGCCAAGAAGGCGCCCGCCAAGAAGACCACGGCGCGCAAGACCACGGCGAAGAAGGCCACCGCACGGAAGAAGTGAGACCGAGCAGCACAGGGCTACTCACACGCGCCGGGCCGGGCTCCCCTCGGGGAGCCCGGCCCGCGGGCTGTTGTGGGCGCTTTCGCGCGCGGTCCCCGGAAGGTTCGCGGACCTCAGAAGGTCTGGAGGGTCACCAGGGTGATCCGCAGCCGCGCACCCTCTCCGCTGCCCTCGATCCGCACCCGCTGCCCCGGACGCAGCAGCCGCAGACCGCCCGCGTCGAAGGCCCGGGCGTCGAATTCCACCGGGGTGCCGTCGTCGAGCAGCACGCTGCCGGTGCGGGTCTCGGGGTCGTAGGTGTACGAGGTCGCCTGCATGGACGGCAGCCTATCGGTCGGGGCCGCTCTCAGGGGGTCGTCGCGTGCTCGGCGCCCGGGGCTCCGGCGGCCCAGTGCTCCGCCGTGTGCGCGCCGACGCCCAGGGCCAGCGCCGCCCGCAGATCGTCGCCGGTGTCCACGTCCTGGCGGACCGAATCGATGCCGGTCAGATCGATTTCCACCGCACCGGACTCCAGGTGCCGAGCCCGGGAAGGTCCGCCGAAAGCCGGGCGCAATTCCACCCCCGGCCCGGCCGACAGAAATGTTGTACCGATTCCTGCCGCATCGGTCACAAATGCGCGGTGGAATTCGGCGGAATAATCGAGTACCCGGGCCAATTCCGCGGGGCGCAGCGCGGGCAGATCCGCGTTGAGTGCGGCGACCGCGGCCCGGGGCCGCCCGGCCCGCGCCGCCCGCTCACCGTGTGCCAGCGCGGCGTTGAGTCCGCGGCCGGGTGCGTCGGGGACGATCCGCGCCCCGGCCGCCGTGAGGGCCGCCCCGGCCTCCGGGTCGTCCGTGACTACCACCACATCCAGCACCGCCGGGCAGGACAGGACGGCGGCCACGGTGTCCCGGGCGAAAGCGAGGGCGAGCCGGGGGCGCAGTCCGGCCCCGGTCGCGGGCGTCAGCCTGCTCTTGGCCCGCGCCAGCGGCTTCAACGGGACGACCAGGGACCAAAGACTTGTCGGGTCGGTGTTCGTGGCGATCTCCCCCTCGATGCGCGTCGCCGCCTATTCTCGCCTGTCCGGTGCGAGAACCCGGAGGGTCGGTCCCGAAAGCGGGGCGTACGGTGTTCTCGACAGAGCAGGGGCCTGGGGCGAGACTTGACCGTCGGTAGCCAGGCAGAGTTCAGGTCCTTAGAGGAAGGTGTCCGAGTGTCCCGCCGCAGAATCGGCTTCTGGTACCGCCTGGCGGCGGTCATCGCAAAACCGCCGTTGGTGGTTCTGTTCAAGCGTGACTGGCGGGGGATGGAACACATTCCGGCCGACGGTGGATTTATCACCGCGGTCAATCACAACTCCTATCTGGACCCGCTTTCCTACGGTCACTTCCAGTACAACACCGGACGGGTGCCGCGGCTTCTCGCCAAGGCGGGCCTGTTCAAGACCCCCTTTGTCGGAATGATGCTGCGCGGCACCGGACAGATCCCGGTCTACCGCGAGACGACCAACGCGCTGGACGCCTTCCGGGCCGCCGTCGACGCCATCGAGCGCGGCGAATGTGTCGCCTTCTACCCGGAGGGCACCCTCACCCGCGACCCCGACATGTGGCCGATGGCCGGCAAGACCGGTGCCGCCCGCGTCGCGTTGATGACCAGGGCCCCGGTCATCCCCGTCGCCCAGTGGGGCGCCAACTTCGCGATGCCGCCGTACGCCAAGGAGGACAAGCTCCGGCTGTTCCCCCGCAAGACCCTTCAGGTGCAGGCCGGACCGCCCGTGGACCTCTCCAGGTTCTACGGCCGGGAGCCGACGCCCGACGTCCTGCGCGAGGCGACCGAGGTCATCATGGCCGCGGTGACCGCGCAGCTGGAGATCGTGCGGGGCGAGCAGGCCCCCGCAGAGCCCTACGACCATCGCAAGGCCCGTGCGGAGCAGCGGCGCAAGGCAGAAGGAAAGGGACCCAAGTGACGCACCCCGCAAAGGCGGCCGTCTTCGGAACCGGCTCATGGGGTACGGCCTTCGGCATGGTCCTCGCGGACGCGGGCTGCGAGGTCACCCTCTGGGGCCGCCGCGCCGAGATCGCCGAGGCCGTCAACACGACCCGTACCAACCCGGACTACCTGCCGGGAATTGAGCTCCCCGAATCGGTGCGGGCCACCACCGACGCCGCCGAGGCGCTGGACGGCGCCGACTTCGCCGTCCTCGTGGTGCCTTCGCAGACCGTGCGCGCCAACCTCGCCGACTGGACCCCGCACCTCGGTTCCGACACCGTTCTCGTCTCGATGATGAAGGGCGTCGAACTCGGCACCGCGAAGCGGATGAGCGAGGTCATCGAGGACGTCACCAAGGTCTCCGCGGACCGGGTCGCCGTCATCACCGGCCCCAACCTGGCCAGGGAGATCGCCGAACGCCGCCCGGCGGCGGCCGTCGTCGCCTGCCGGGACGAGTCCGTGGCCCAGCGCCTCCAGACCGCCTGCCACACCTCGTACTTCCGCCCCTACACCAACACCGACGTGGTCGGCTGCGAGCTCGGCGGCGCGGTGAAGAACGTCATCGGTCTGGCGGTCGGCATCGCCGACGGCATGGGCCTCGGCGACAATGCCAAGGGCTCGCTCATCACCCGCGGCCTCGCCGAGACGACCCGCCTCGGCCTGGCCATGGGCGCCGACCCGCTGACCTTCTCCGGACTTGCGGGCCTCGGCGACCTGGTGGCGACCTGCTCCTCGCCGCTCTCGCGCAACCACACCTTCGGCACCAACCTCGGCCGCGGCATGACGCTCCAGGAGACCATCGCCGTCACCAGCCAGACCGCCGAGGGCGTCAAGTCCTGCGAATCGGTGCTCGATCTGGCGCGCCGGCACGGCGTCGACATGCCGATCACCGAGACGGTCGTCGGCATCGTCCACGAGGGCAAGCCTCCGATGGTCGCGCTGGCCGAGCTGATGTCGCGCAGCGCGAAGCCCGAGCGGCGCTGAGACCGGCCGGGGCGGCCGGAGCGGTGAACCTTCCCGGTCACCGCTCCGGCCGCCCCGGCCGCGCTGACTCAAGTGGTACCAGCAGGTACGCTCAACGCGATATGAGCAGCGAGAACCTCCCCCAGAGCCCGGAGCAGCAGCTCCGCAAGCCGCGTGTGGCCGTCGTGTTCGGCGGCCGCAGCTCCGAACACGGCATCTCGGTCGTCACGGCCGGCGCCGTCCTGAACGCCATCGACCGGACCAAGTACGACGTCCTGCCGATCGGCATCACGACGGACGGCCGCTGGGCGCTCACCGCGGACGAACCCGAACGCATGGCCATCACGGACCGGAAGATGCCGGAGGTGGCCCAGCTGGCCGAGTCCACCGAGGGCGCCGTGGTGCTCTCCGTCGACCCCGGCAGCCGCGAAGTGGTGTACAGCGAGCCCGGCTCGGTCCCCAAGGCGCTCGGCGAGGTCGACGTCGTCTTCCCCGTGCTGCACGGCCCGTACGGCGAGGACGGCACGCTCCAGGGGCTGCTGGAGCTCTCCGGTGTGCCCTACGTCGGCGCGGGTGTGCTCGCCTCGGCGGTCGGCCAGGACAAGGAGTACATGAAGCGGGTCTTCATCTCCTTCGGGCTGCCGGTCGGCCCGTACCTCGTGGTCCGTCCCCGCGAATGGGACAACGACCCCTCCGGCGCCCGCAAGCGCATCGTGGACTTCGCCGGTGAGCACGGCTGGCCCCTCTTCATCAAGCCCGCACGCGCCGGCTCGTCCTTCGGCATCACCAAGGTCGACGACCTCTCCGGGCTCGACGAGGCGATCGAGGAGGCCCGCCGCCACGACCCCAAGTTCCTGGTCGAGTCGCTGCTGCGGGGCCGCGAGATCGAGTGCGGGGTGCTGGAGTTCGAGGACGGTCCGCGCGCCAGCGTGCCCGCCGAGATCCCGCCGGTGACCTCGCACGACTTCTACGACTTCGAGGCCAAGTACATCGATTCGGCCTCCGGGATCCTGCCCGCGCCGCTCACCGATGAGCAGACGGCCGAGGTGCAGCGGCTCGCGATCGAGGCCTTCGAGGCCACGTCCTGCGAGGGGCTGGTCCGTGCCGACTTCTTCCTCACCGAGGACGGCACCTTCGTGATCAACGAGATCAACACCCTGCCGGGCTTCACCCCGATCTCCATGTACCCGCGGATGTGGCAGGAGAGCGGCGTCAGCTACCAGGAGCTGGTGGACCGGCTGATCCAGGCGGCGTTGAGGCGCCCGACCGGACTGCGCTGAGCCCGGTCCCGCGCCGCAGGGCGTGTGCTCCCGCCCGGGAGCACACGCCCTACAGCCCGGGAACCGCCTTGCTGACGGCCGGGGCGAACGCGGCCAGCGGGCTCGCGTCATGCGCGTACGCCGCCGACAGCGTCACCTCGACGTACGCCTTGCGGTAGGTCGTCGTGAAGCGCGGACCGGCGCCCTCGGACTGCTCCAGCAGCCAGTTGACCCCGTTCGCCTCGGTGCCCTTCGCCATCGGGTCGTCCATCTTCGCGGGCCGAGGGACACCGCAGCGCAGTACGATCTCCCCGTCCCCCCACTCGGCGGTCAGCTCGGACCTCGGCTCGGCATCACCGCGGTCGAGTCCGGCAACGGATTTCGGCAGCTCCTTGTGCAGCGCACGGCAGTAGGCCGCGGCTTCCGGGGACGGCGTGGGAACCGTGATCGACACCGCGGCGTCCGTTGAGGAGCAGCCCGTCGCGGCCAGCAGCAGCGCGGCGACGGACGTACCGAGGAACACGGGGTGCCAGAGCCGGCGCGATGATGTCACCGGCCCAGCGTAGACGGGACTACAGATGGACGACCGGGCAGGTCAGGGTTCGGGTGATGCCCTCCACTTGCTGGACCTTGGCGACCACCATGCGGCCGAGTTCGTCGACCGTGTCGGCCTGCGCGCGCACGATCACGTCGTAGGGGCCGGTGACGTCCTCTGCCTGGATCACTCCCGGAACTCTGGCGATGGTCTCGGCGACGGTCGACGCCTTGCCCACCTCGGTCTGAATAAGGATGTACGCCTGTACCACGGAACCTCCAGGGTGGCCACGAGGATCATGTGGGGGAGAAAGGGACGCCACGGTATCGCGTTGCCGCGTGCCGCGGGGAGACCTGGGGGGCGTTGACGCCCGCAGCGTGGCGTACACAAGCCCCAGGTTGACGTATCTCTTGACAGTACCGACAGCAGTGACGGCCCGCGACCGCAAGCGCAGCGGTCCGGAAGGGGGACGGGCATGGCGTTGACCAGCGGTGCGGACCGCTCCCCGGGGCGGCGGCCGGTCCATGGCGCGGACCCCCGGCCGCCGAAGCAGCCCGGACGAGCGTCCGGCGCGATAGATGAGAGGTGAGACTCGGTGAAGGGAACCGTGGGCGAGTTGGGGGAGTTCGGGCTCATCAGGGAGCTCACTTCCCGGCTCACCACCACTCCGGCGGTACGGCTCGGCCCCGGCGACGACGCCGCGGTGGTGACCGCTCCCGACCGCAGGGTCGTGGCCAGTACGGACATCCTGTTGGAGGGCCGGCACTTCCGCCGGGACTGGTCGACGGCGTACGACGTCGGCCGCAAGGCCGCCGCCCAGAACCTCGCCGACATCGCCGCCATGGGCGCGGTGCCCACCGCGCTGCTGCTCGGCCTGGTCGTCCCGGCCGAACTCCCGGTCACCTGGGCCGGCGAACTGATGGACGGCATCCGTGACGAGTGCCAGGTCGCGGGCGCGGCCGTGGTCGGCGGAGACGTGGTGCGCGGCGAGACGATCACCGTCTCGATCACCGCGCTGGGCGACCTGCGCAACCACGAGCCGGTCACCCGCTCCGGCGCCCAGCCCGGCGACGTCGTCGCCGTCACCGGCTGGCTCGGCTGGTCCGCCGCCGGATACGCGGTGCTCTCCCGCGGCTTCCGCTCGCCGCGCGCCTTCGTCGAGGCCCACCGGCGTCCCGAACCGCCGTACCACGCCGGCCCCGCGGCCGCCGGGCTCGGCGCCACCGCCATGACGGACGTGAGTGACGGGCTCGTCGCCGACCTCGGGCACATCGCCGAGGCCAGCAAGGTCCGGATCGATCTGCGCTCCGGGCTCATCGACATCCCCTCGCAGATGTCCGACATCGGCCAGGCCGTCGGCGTCGACCCGCTCCAGTGGGTACTGACCGGCGGCGAGGACCACGCGATCGTCGCCACCTTCCCGCCGGACGTGAAGCTGCCCGCCCGCTGGAAGGTGATCGGCGAGGTGCTCAACCCGTCCGCGCTGCCGCAGGTGACGGTCGACGGGGCGCCGTGGACCAGCAAGAGCGGCTGGGACCACTTCGGGGACATCGAGGACGCCCAGTAGATTCGGCGCATGCCCCTTTCTGCTGCTATACCCGCCCGTGTGCTCACCGTCGCCGGATCCGACTCCGGCGGCGGTGCGGGCATCCAGGCCGACCTGAAGACGATGCTGGCGCACGGCGTGCACGGAATGAGCGTGCTGACCGCCGTCACCGCCCAGAACTCGCTGGGGGTGCAGGGCGCCTGGGAACTGCCGGCCGAGGCGGTGCGCGCCCAGTACCGCAGTGTGGTGGACGACATCGGGGTGCAGGCGGTCAAGACCGGGATGCTGTCGTCGGCCGTCCTGGTGGAGACCGTGGCCGAACTCCTCGCCGCCACCGATGCCCCGGCCGTCGTCGATCCGGTCGGCGTCTCCAAGCACGGCGATCCGCTGCTGGCCGCCGAGGCGCTCGATTCCGTACGGACGAAACTCCTGCCCGTCGCCGCGGTCGCCACCCCCAACCTGGACGAGGTGGCACAGCTCACCGGAGTCCGCGTCGAGGACGAGGCCGGAATGCGGCGGGCGGCCGCCGCGGTGCTGGAGTTCGGGCCGCGCTGGGCCGTCATCAAGGGCGGTCATCTGCCGGGCGACCCCGTCGACCTGCTGACCGACGGCACCGATGAGCACTGGCTGCCCGCCCCCAGGCACGACAACCGCCACACCCACGGCACCGGCTGCACCCTGGCCTCGGCCATCGCCTGCGGACTGGCCCTGGGACAGGAGGTGCCCACGGCGGTGCGGCACGCGAAGGCGTACGTCACCGGGGCGATCATGGCGGGCTTCCCGCTGGGCGCCGGGATCGGCCCGGTCGACCACGGCTGGCGGACCCGCAACGGATGAGGGGCCCGGGCACAGCAAAAAGCCGGTCCACCGAGGTGGACCGGCTTTTTGGGCAACCGGAAGGCTGCGCTACGACGGGAACGTCAGCGCGCGACCTTGCCGGCCTTGATGCACGAGGTGCAGACGTTGAGCCGCTTCGGCGTCCGACCGACCACGGCACGCACGCGCTGGATGTTGGGATTCCAGCGACGGGACGTACGGCGGTGCGAGTGCGAAATGTTGTTGCCGAAGCCCGGCCCCTTGCCGCAGACGTCGCAGTTGGCAGCCACGGGTCACTCCAAAGACTTCAGATGCACTTACAGTGAAATCCGGCGCGCCGGAATCAATTGAATGAAGTGGCGGTGCCGGAGGGATGGCCCGACTCTCATCGGGCAACCGAAGCAGCATACAACGGCTGCGTCGGTAGAACGAAACTACCATGGGTTTCACCGACCCCCTCCCGCCCCCTGTTCCCGCCGGACCCGGTGCGCGGGGGGCTACTCTGCGATGCAGCCGGCCGCCCACGGCCGAATCCGAGGAGGACCGACAGGTGCCGCAGACCGCCGACGACATGGACGCCGTCGCGGTGCGTACCTGGTGCTCACTGGCCCTGGAGGCGCTGGGCCGGGAGCGCGAGGCGATCGACGCGATCAATGTGTACCCCGTCGCCGACGGGGACACCGGGACGAACCTCTATCTCACCGTGGAGTCCGCGGCCCAGGCCGTCGAAGCGGTCTTCGCCGGCCACGAGACCGGCGGGACGGTGCCCGCGACGGCCGACGCCGTACGCGCCATGGCGCACGGCGCCCTGATCGGCGCCCGCGGGAACTCCGGCACGATCCTGGCCCAACTGCTGCGCGGAATGGCCGGAGTGCTGGCCGACGGCCATGACGCGGACCGGTTGCGCGAGGCGCTCGCCGTCGCCGCCGCCGCGGCCCGGCAGGCCGTGGCCCACCCCGTCGAGGGCACCGTGCTCACGGTGGCCGCCGCCGCCGCCGAGGCCGCCGCCCGCACCGCGGGCGGCGCCGGGACCACGGCGGTCGCACGGGCGGCGTACGAAGGGGCGCGCACGGCCCTGGACGCGACCCCCGGACAGCTCGCGGTCCTGGGCAGGGCGGGCGTCGTGGACGCCGGCGGCCGAGGACTGGTGACCGTGCTCGGGGCGCTCGTCGAGGCGGTCTGCGGACGGGCGCCCGAACACCGCCAGGCCGCGGTGCCCGTCCTTCCGGTTCCGGACGACTGCGCGGAGGCCGACCCGGAGGGCGGACCGGCCTTCGAGGTCATCTACCTGCTGGAGGCCACGGACGACGCGGTGGGCCGGCTGCGGACCCGGCTCGACCGGCTCGGCGACTCGCTCGTGGTGGTGGGCGGCGACGGGCTGTGGAACGTCCATGTGCACGTGGACGACGCGGGCGCGGCCGTGGAGGCCGGGGTCGAGGCGGGGCGGCCGTACCGGATCCGGATCACCCACTTCGGCGCGGACCGGGTGCACCCGCAGACCGAGCCCGTGCAGCGCGCGGTCGTCGTGGTGGTCCCCGGCGACGGGCTCCGCGACCTGTGCAAGGAGGCCGGGGCCACGACGGTCCTGGCCCGCCCCGGGGAACCGCCCGCCAGCGGCGAACTGGCCGACGCGATCCACCGGGCGCACGCCCGCGAGGTGGTCCTGCTGCCCAACGACGCGGAGCTGCGCCACACCGCCGCGGCCGCCGCCGAACAGGCCCGCGCCCAGGGCATCCGGGTCGCCCTGATCCCCACCAGGGCGGCCGTCCAGGGCATCGCGGCCCTCGCCGTCCACGAACCCGACCGCAGCTTCGACGAGGACGTGGTGGCGATGACCGCCGCCGCCGGCGCCACCCGCTACGCGGAACTCGCCTTCGCCGAACGGCAGTCCTGGACCATGGCGGGCATCTGCCAGGCCGGCGACGTCCTGGGACTGATCGACGGCGATGTCGCGGTGATCGGCGGGGACGTACCGCGGACCGCCCGCGACGTGCTCGACCGGATGCTGGCGGCGGGCGGCGAACTGGTCACCCTGGTCCTGGGCGAGGACACTCCCGACAGCCTCGCGGACACGCTGGAGGAGCACGTGCGCGAGGGCTATCTGGCGGTGGACACCGTGGTGTACCGGGGCGGCCACCAGCGCGCCCCGCTGCTCATCGGGGTGGAGTAGCGGAGCACGCCGCACCCGGGGCACCGGCCGGGCCGGTCCTCCCGCCGACGTCCGGACACCCCCGGTGGCCGGTCCGCCGGGCCGGACGCACGGCGGAAGCAGCACGCCCGGACGGTGTCCGCCGGACATCTGTCAGTGCCGTGGTGTGCAATGGATCGCGTGTCTGCGTTCGATGAACCCCTCAAGAAGCTGCTCGGCGGAGCCACCGCGAAGGTGATGGCCGAACACCTGGACCTGCACACGGTCGGTGACCTGCTGCACCACTACCCGCGGCGGTACGAGGAGCGCGGCCGGCTCACGGCGCTGGCCGACCTCCCGCTGGACGAGCACGTGACGGTGGTCGCCCAGGTCGCCGACGCCCGCGTCCTGATGTTCAACAACGGCCGCGGCAAGCGCCTGGAAGTGACCCTCACCGACGGCCACGGCCGGCTCCAGCTGGTCTTCTTCGGCCACGGTGTGCACAAGCCGCACAAGGAACTGCTGCCCGGCCGCCGGGCGATGTTCGCGGGCAAGGTCTCCGTCTTCAACCGGAAGATGCAGCTCGCCCACCCCACGTACCAGCTTCTGGACGCCGAGTCCATCGACGGGGCCGAGGCCACGGAGGCGGTGGACGCCTTCGCCGGGCGGCTGCTGCCGATCTACCCGGCCTGCAAGCAGCTCGACTCCTGGCGGATCGCCAAGGCCGTCGACACGGTGCTGCCCAGCGCGCAGGAGGTCGTCGACCCGCTGCCGCCGGCCCTGCGCGAGGGGCGCGGATTCACCCCGCTCCCGGAGGCGCTGCTGAAGGTCCACCGGCCGCAGACCAAGGCGGACATCGCGGAGGCCCGGGACCGGCTGAAGTGGGACGAGGCCTTCGTCCTCCAGGTCGCGCTGGCCCGCCGCAGGTACGCCGACACGCAGCTCCCGGCAGTGGCCCGCAGACCCACGCCCGGCGGACTGCTCGACGCCTTCGACGCCAAACTGCCCTTCACCCTCACCGAGGGCCAGCAGAAGGTATCCCGGGAGATCTTCGACGACCTCGCGACCGAGCACCCGATGCACCGGCTGCTGCAGGGCGAAGTCGGTTCCGGCAAGACCATGGTCGCGCTGCGCGCCATGCTCGGGGTCGTCGACGCGGGCGGCCAGGCCGCCATGCTCGCGCCCACCGAGGTGCTCGCCCAGCAGCACCACCGCTCGATCACCGAGATGATGGGAGAGCTGGCCGAGGGCGGCATGCTCGGCGGCTCCGAGCAGGGCACCAAGGTGGTGCTGCTCACCGGTTCGATGGGCGTCGCGTCCCGCCGCCAGGCGCTCCTCGACCTCGTCACCGGCGAGGCCGGCATCGTGATCGGCACCCATGCCCTGATCGAGGACAAGGTGCAGTTCCACGACCTGGGCCTGGTCGTCGTCGACGAACAGCACCGATTCGGGGTCGAGCAGCGCGACGCCCTCCGCTCGAAGGGCAAACAGCCGCCCCATCTGCTGGTCATGACGGCCACCCCCATTCCCCGTACGGTCGCCATGACCGTCTTCGGCGACCTGGAGACCTCCGTACTGGACCAGCTCCCGGCCGGCCGCTCGCCCATCGCCAGCCATGTCGTGCCCGCGAAGGACAAGCCCCACTTCCTCAGCCGCGCCTGGGAGCGGGTCCGGGAAGAAGTGGAGAACGGGCACCAGGCGTACGTGGTCTGCCCCCGCATCGGCGACGACGCCGAGGACGAGGCGGCGGGGAAGAAGACGAAGAAGAAGGCCCCCGAGGACGACGGCGACAAGCGCCCGCCGCTCGCCGTGCTGGAGATCGCCGAGCAGCTCACCAAGGGCCCCCTGGCCGGCCTGCGCATCGAGGTGCTGCACGGCAGGATGAACCCGGACGACAAGGACGACGTGATGCGCCGCTTCGCCGCGGGCGACGTCGACGTGCTGGTCGCCACCACCGTCATCGAGGTCGGGGTCAACGTCCCCAACGCCACCGCCATGGTGATCATGGACGCCGACCGCTTCGGCGTCTCCCAGCTCCACCAGCTGCGCGGCCGGGTCGGCCGGGGCTCCGCCCCCGGGCTCTGTCTGCTGGTCAGCGAGGCCCATGAGGCCGGTCCCGCCCGTGCCCGCCTCTCCGCCGTCGCCGCCACCCTGGACGGCTTCGAGCTCTCCCGGATCGACCTGGAACAGCGCCGCGAGGGCGATGTCCTCGGCCAGGCCCAGTCCGGGGTCCGCTCCTCGCTGCGGATGCTCACCGTCATCGACGACGAGGAGGTCATCGCCGCCGCGCGCGAGGAGGCCGTCGCGATCGTCGCCGCCGACCCGGAGCTCGGACGACTGCCGCAGCTGCGGTCCGCGCTGGACGCGCTGCTCGACAAGGAGCGCGAGCAGTACCTCGACAAGGGCTGACCGGGAGGGGCGGGGTACGCCGGGTGCGGGGGCCCGATCGGCCGCCACGCCATATCGTGGGTGGCACGTCGCCGCGGCACCCCGCGGGCCGCCCACGAACCGAGGACCAGACACCCATGACCCGCGTGATCGCCGGCTCGGCCGGCGGACGCCGCCTGGCCGTTCCGCCCGGCACCGGCACCCGCCCCACCTCCGACCGTGCGCGCGAGGGCCTCTTCTCCACCTGGGAGGCGCTCCTCGGCAGCCTGGAGGGCATCCGTATCGCCGATCTGTACGCGGGCTCCGGGGCCGTCGGCCTGGAGGCGCTCTCCCGGGGCGCGGCGCACGCCCTGCTCGTCGAGGCCGATCCCAGGGCCGTCCGCACCGTCCGGGACAACGTCCGCACCCTCGGCCTGCCCGGCGCCGAGGTCCGTACGGGCAAAGCCGAACAGATCGTGACGGGACCGGCACCGGAAGACCCCTACGACGTGGTGTTCCTGGACCCGCCGTACGCCGTCACCGACGACGATCTTGGCGAGATACTGCTCACACTCCGTGCTCAGGGCTGGCTCACGGCCGATGCTCTCGTCACCGTGGAACGCAGCACCAGAGGCGGAGAATTCGGCTGGCCCGAGGGATTCGAGCCGTTGCGGGCCCGTCGCTACGGCGAAGGGACGCTTTGGTACGGTCGCGCCGCCTCTACGTGCGAAGACGCACGATGACCGGACCGGAGAGCGAGGGAATCAAGTTGCGCCGCGCCGTCTGTCCGGGGTCATTCGACCCCATCACCAATGGACACCTCGACATCATTGGCCGCGCCTCGAAGCTGTACGACGTCGTACACGTCGCGGTGATGATCAACCAGTCCAAGAAGGGTCTGTTCACGGTCGACGAGCGGATCGACCTGATCCGCCAGGTCACCACGGACTTCGGCAACGTCCAGGTGGAGTCCTTCCACGGCCTCCTGGTCGACTTCTGCAAGCAGCGCGACATCCCGGCGATCGTGAAGGGCCTGCGGGCCGTCAGCGACTTCGACTACGAGCTCCAGATGGCCCAGATGAACAACGGCCTCTCCGGCGTCGAGACGCTCTTCGTGCCGACCAATCCCACCTACAGCTTCCTGTCGTCCTCCCTGGTCAAGGAGGTCGCGACCTGGGGCGGAGACGTCTCCCATCTGCTCCCCCCGCTGGTCCACGAGGCCCTCACCGGGCGTCTCGCCCAGCAGTGAGCGGCTGACGGTCCGTCACCAGGTGTCGGACGGGCGCCGACTGGCCGTACAGTCGTCCCGTCCGTCTCCAATCGGCTGTAGAGAGTGGCGAGCACACGGTGGACGTGCAGAAGAAGCTCGACGAGATCGTCGAAACGGTCGGGAACGCCCGGTCGATGCCCATGTCGGCTTCGTGCGTGGTCAACCGCGCCGAACTGCTCGCGATGCTCGAAGAGGTGCGCGAGGCCCTGCCCGGCTCGCTCGCCCACGCCCAGGAGCTCATCGGCGGCCAGGAGCAGCTGGCCGAGCAGGCCCGCCAGGAGGCCGAGCGGATCATCGGCGCCGCCCGCGCCGAACGCACCTCGCTCATCTCCGACACCGAGATCGCCAGGCAGTCCCGCAGCGAGGCCGACCGCATTCTCGACGAGGCCCGCCGGGAGGCCGCCGAGGTACGCGGCGACGCCGACGAGTACGTCGACAGCAAGCTCGCCAACTTCGAGGTCGTCCTCACCAAGACCATCGGCTCCGTCGACCGCGGCCGCGAGAAGCTCCTCGGCCGGGGCCGGCCCTTCGACGAGCAGGGCTACGAGGACCCGGACTTCGCCGAGGCCCCCGAGCGCAGCACCGACCCGGCCACGCTCCAGCGCCGGGCGGACGAGTACGTGGACACCAAGCTCGGCGCCTTCGAGGCGGTGCTCGCCAAGACCCTGGAGGCGGTCGGCCGCGGCCGGCAGAAGCTGCACGGCCGGGTCGCCACCGACGAGCTCGGCGCGCACGTGGCCGCCCAGGATGCGGCAGGCAACCAGACGCACATGAGCGACGAGGACCACTGGGCCGGCCTCGCCGAGATCGCCACCCCGGAGCCGCAGCCGGCGCAGCAGCAGCCCCAGCCGCACTTCCCCGCCCAGGCCCAGCCGGGCTACGCGGAGACCTACGCGTACCAGGAGCAGCCGCAGCAGGACGTCTACGGGTACCAGCAGCAGCCGGACCCGTACGCCGCGGCCTATCAGCAGCAGGGCTACGACCAGTCCCAGGTCCAGTCCCAGGTCCCCGTGCAGGGTTACGACAACTGGCAGCAGCAGCCCGTGCAGCCCCAGCAGGCGCTCCAGCCGCAGGGCGAGAGCGCCCTCGACGAGACCAGTCTGTTCGACACCAGCATGATCGACCTGGACCAGCTCCGCCGGTACGAACAGGAGCGCTGACCGGACGGGGCCGCCGGTGCCGGAGCCCGGTGCCGGAGGCCTCGACGGCCCGGATTGGGAGCTGGGCGGCGCGTCCAGTATCCTGGCTCTTCGGTCGCGCGTATGTCCGCGATCCCAGCTGCCCGTTTCGACTCCGAATCCGGGCGGCCCTCCCCACGATGTGCGTTGCACATGATTTCGAAAGCAGGAAAAGCCCTGAACGGCCACCTCGACCACCGAAACCCCCTCGTGTTCGACACGCACGAGCTGGGCCGGCGTCCCGGTGCCCTCCAGCGGCTCTCCCGCACGGTGGACGCACCCGGTCCGCCGTCGGTCCTCGGCATCGAAGGGGTCATCGGTGTGCCGGAAGGCGCACCCGTGGAGCTGGACCTCCGCCTTGAGTCGGTCATGGAAGGGGTGCTTGTCACAGGCACCGCCCGTGCGTCGGCCGAGGGGGAGTGCGTAAGGTGTCTGGAGCCGCTGCGCCAAGAGGTCGCGGCGGACTTCCAGGAGATGTTCTCGTACCCTGACGCCGATGACCGGGGCCGCAGCAGCAAGGCGGAGCCGGCCGACGACGCCGAGGACGACGAGGACAGGCTCTTCATCGAGGACGGCCTGTTCGACCTCGAACCAGTGCTGCGTGATGCGGTGGTGCTCGCACTGCCGATGCAGCCGGTGTGCCGGGAGTCCTGTGCCGGTCTGTGTTCCGAATGCGGAATCAGGCTGGACGAGAACCCGGGTCACCACCATGATGCCGTCGACATTCGTTGGGCGGCATTGCAGGGACTCGCCGACACCGTTCAGGACGGCGAGAAGGACAACATGGGCGGCGCCGAAGCGGGCGTCGACGAGAAGCAGGAGAAGTAGCCGTGGCTGTTCCGAAGCGGAAGATGTCGCGCAGCAACACGCGCCACCGCCGGTCGCAGTGGAAGGCTGCGGTCCCCACCCTGGTTTCGTGCGAGCGTTGCCAGGAGCCGAAGCTGCAGCACATCGCGTGCCCCAGTTGCGGCACGTACAACAAGCGCCAGGTCCTCGAGGTCTGAGCGGCTGGTGAGAGGCCCGATGTCTGAGTTGTCCAACGCCAAGAAGAAGGCAGACAACGTCAACACAGCCTCGTCCCACACGCTTCTGGAAGGGCGGCTCGGGTATCGACTCGAGACCGCCCTTCTGGTGCGTGCGCTGACCCACCGTTCGTACGCATACGAGAACGGCGGTCTGCCCACCAACGAGCGACTCGAATTCCTCGGGGATTCGGTGCTCGGACTGGTGGTCACGGACACGCTGTACCGCACCCACCCCGACCTGCCCGAAGGCCAGCTGGCCAAGTTGCGGGCCGCGGTGGTCAACTCTCGTGCGCTTGCGGAAGTGGGCCGCGGCCTCGAACTCGGCTCCTTCATCCGGCTCGGCCGCGGTGAAGAGGGCACGGGCGGCAGGGACAAGGCGTCCATCCTCGCCGACACGCTCGAAGCGGTGATCGGCGCGGTCTATCTCGACCAGGGCCTCAGCGCGGCCTCGGAGCTGGTGCACCGGCTCTTCGACCCGCTGATCGACAGGTCCTCCAACCTCGGTGCCGGCCTGGACTGGAAGACCAGTCTCCAGGAGCTCACCGCCGGCGAGAGCCTCGGAGTCCCCGAGTACATCGTCACGGAGACCGGCCCGGACCACGAGAAGACCTTTACTGCTGCTGCTCGCGTCGGTGGTGTCTCGTACGGCACCGGCACCGGCCGTAGCAAGAAGGAAGCGGAGCAGCAGGCGGCGGAGTCCGCCTGGCGCGAGATCAGCGCCGCCGCGGAGGAACGGGAGGCCGCGGCGAAGGCCGCTGCCGACGGCGGGGCCACCGACGCCCCGGCCGGCCCGGCACCGACCACGGACGCGGCTCCGGCCTGACCCCGAGAACCCCTCGGTGCCTCGTGCACCGGGGGGTTCTTCCTGTCCAGAACCGTATTGTTTTTTCCAGAGCATCCCTTCAGGAGCGATACCGTGCCCGAGCTGCCCGAGGTCGAAGTCGTACGACGTGGTCTCGAACGCTGGGTCGCCGGCCGCACCGTCGGCGACGTCGAGGTGCTGCACCCGCGTGCGGTCCGCCGCCATCTCGCCGGTGGCGTGGACTTCGCGGCCCGGCTCGGCGGCGCCCGCTTCGGAACGGCGATGCGCCGCGGCAAGTACCTCTGGGTGCCGCTGGACGACGCGTCCAGCTCGCTCCTCGGCCATCTGGGGATGAGCGGCCAACTGCTCGTACAGCCGCAGGACGCACCGGACGAGAAGCACCTGCGCGTCCGGATCCGTTTCGAGGACTCCCTCGGTACCGAGCTCCGCTTCGTCGACCAGCGGACCTTCGGCGGGCTCTCGCTCCACGAGAACACCCCCGAGGGGCTGCCCGACACCATCGCGCACATCGCCCGTGATCCGCTGGACCCGGCGTTCGACGACGCCGCCTTCCACACGGCTCTGCGACTGCGCCGCACGACCGTGAAGCGGGCCCTGCTCGACCAGTCGCTGATCAGCGGCGTCGGCAACATCTACGCGGACGAGGCGCTCTGGCGCAGCAGACTGCACTACGACCGGCCGACCGCGACCCTCACCCGCCCCAGGTCCGCGGAGCTGCTCGGCCATGTCCGCGACGTGATGTCCGCGGCGCTCGATCAGGGCGGCACCAGCTTCGACAGCCTCTACGTCAATGTGAACGGCGAGTCCGGCTACTTCGACCGCTCGCTCGACGCCTACGGACGCGAGGACGAGCCCTGCCACCGCTGCGGCACCCCCATGCGCCGCCGCCCCTGGATGAACCGCTCCAGCTACTTCTGCCCGCGCTGCCAGCGGCCGCCGCGCACGACCGCCTAACGGCCGGGGTGCGCCTCGTCGTAGTGGGTACGGGCCGCGAGCACCTCGGGCATCCGGCCCTCGACGAGCTCGATCAGCGCCAGCAGCCGCTCGGCCACCTGCCGGCCCAAGGGCGTCAGCTCGTAGTCGACGCGCGGCGGATTGGTCGGCCGGGCCTCGCGGTGCACCAGGCCGTCCCGTTCCAGGGCGTGGAGCGTCTGGGAGAGCATCTTCTCGCTGACCCCGTCGACCCGGCGGCGGAGTTCGTTGAACCGGAAGCCGCCCTCGTACAGCGCTCCCAGCGTCAGGCTGCCCCAGCGTCCGGTGGCGTGCTCCAGCGTGGCGCGTGAGGGGCACTGTCTGGAGAACACGTCGAAGGCGAGCGCGTCCAGCCGGGTGTTCTCGTCCATACCGAGCAGCGTACGCCCGCACAGCGCTCACCGCAGGGTTGCGCTTTCTGCGGGTGAGCGCTGTGCGGGCGTACGGTCAGAAGCCGAAGTCCTGGGTCCACCAGGGACCGCCGGGGCCGCGGTGCACACCGACGCCGAGCGTCTTGTAGTCGCAGTTCAGGATGTTCGCGCGGTGGCCTTCGCTGTTCATCCAGGACTCCATCACGGCCTGCGCGTTCGCCTGGCCGCGGGCTATGTTCTCGCCGGCGAGGCCCTGTACGCCGGCCTTGGAGGCGCGGTCCCACGGGCTGCGGCCGTCGGGGTCGGTGTGGTCGAAGAAGCCGCGGACGGCCATGTCCTCGCTGAAGTCCTGGGCGAGCGAGGCGAGCGAGGAACTGGCGGTCAGCGGGCTGCAGCCGACCTTCGCGCGCTCCTGGTTGACCAGGGCGAGCACCGCGGACTGGGCGGAGGAGTCGGCGGGGGCCGCGGCGCTGCGGGGGGCGGGAGCGGCGGTCTTCGGCGCGGCCGACGGCTTCTCGGCTGCGGGGGTGTCGCTCTTCCCCTTGCCGGCCGAAGGGGCCTTCGGCGACGCGGACTCGGACGGCTTCTTCTCCTCGGCCGGCGCGGACGCCTTCGAGGAGGAATCGGAGGACGGGGATCCGGTGGGGGACTGGGCCTTCGCCGGGCCCCCGGCCCGGCCGATACCGCGGCTGGCCGGGTCGGACGTGGTGCCGCGGTCGGCCGGGTCGGCGGACGAGCCGCTCTGGCCCAGCAGATCCGGGGAGCCCTCGGTGCGCACCCGGTCGGAGCCGCCACCGCCCAAGGTGTAGGTATCACCGCCGGGCAGCAGGCCGGAGGTCATCGCCACGGCTCCCACGGCCAGGGCCGCGGAGAGGCCGACCAGTCCGGTACGGACCGGAGCCGCGGACCGCTTCCTGCGGTGCCCGCCCCGCCTGCGTTCCGCACCCCCCGCCTGCTCCTCGGCAGTGGCAGTTGTGGCGGAGAGTCGATGGCGTCCCATCTACCGAGCCCTTCCGACGATCCGGACGCCGCTTCCGGCGTCAACGCGTCTCACCCGTTCGAGTGATCCCATTGCGTCGGGACTGTACGCCATGGCCCCACGGCGGGACGTGCCCGGAGGGCAATTGGACGGTTAGCGTTCGGGCATGAACGAAGATGTACGACTCACCGCATGGGTGCGCGGCCGAGTGCAGCAGGTCGGATTCCGCTGGTTCACGAGGGCGAACGCCCTGGAGATCGGTGGCCTCACCGGCTTCGCCCTGAATCTCGACGACGGCCGGGTACAGGTCGTGGCCGAGGGGCGGCGCGAGAATTGCCACCGGCTGCTGGACTGGCTGCGCTCGGACGACACACCCGGCCGCGTGGACGGAGTCACTGAGATATGGGACACCCCGCGCGGCGGTTACGAGGGCTTCGCGATCCGCTGATCCGGGTCCGTTACGGGGGTGCGAAGCCGGTCGTGTTCGGACCGTGTTCGAAGCGCGGCAAGCGGTTACCAAGTGGGGCGCTCATCTGCGTACACATGAAATGACCTGCGGAATGTCCGGGTGGTTGCCAAGATTCGGTTACCGTGCCAGGCTGCGGCAGTAAGGATGATCTCCATGCCCAGCAGGGCCCCGCAGGAGAGTCGCGCCGCATGATCGCCGAGCCGCGCGCCCCCGGGCTGCCTGCCTCTACAGGGTGTGATCGTGTTGACCGTCAAACTTTTTGGTGAGACGCTGAAATCCCCGCGCACCTTAGCTGTTTGGCAGAGCTGTTTGGCAGCAGAACAGCAGTGACTACAGAGCACTGCCGAGCACCGCGGGTGCGATTCCCTCACGACCCACACCGCATCGGTCGGTCACTCAGTGTGGAGGACCATCCATCATGGCAAAGGCGCTTCTCGGTTACGTCGGCGGTTCCGACCCGCGACTCCTCGCCGAGATGCGACGGCTCCAGCAGCGCGTCCAGGACCTGGAATCCGAGCTCGTACGGATTCAGGACGAGAATGACGCGCTGAACGCCGCCGCCCAGCACCAAGAGTCGCTGCTCGACAGCATCGACATCGACGTACCTCAGGCGGAGCCGGCGCTGACCTGACCGAGGGCCCCCAGGGGCCGGTCGGGCCACACGCGTCAGCCGTCGGAGATCATCACCCGGATCGTCGCCGGATCATTGAAGATCACTGCTCTTGATCTGTCACCTTCGTGACATGTCCTTGATCCGTCATGCACAGCTGCACCAGCAATACGCGGGTATCACCGCTCAGGCCCGACAGGGCTCGGGCGTAACACCGCACAAGATTTACCAAGGGGCGCTTCGGCGTCCCTTCTTTCTTTTTCCGTTCGGATCCCCGGATCTTCCGGATCCCATTTCCGCAGAAGCTGCGCGAGACCCGCCCCCGGCGTACACCCCTTCCCTTACCGTCTGATGTGCCCTGCACCTTCATCAGCGAAACCGAGAGTGAAAGGTAGAGTCCGGCGGCGTGCACCTCAAGGCCCTGACCCTGCGTGGTTTCAAATCGTTCGCCTCCGCCACGACGCTGCGGTTCGAACCCGGTATCACCTGCGTCGTCGGCCCCAATGGGTCCGGCAAGTCCAATGTGGTGGACGCGCTCTCCTGGGTCATGGGGGAACAGGGCGCCAAATCCCTGCGCGGCGGCAAGATGGAGGACGTGATCTTCGCCGGTACCACCGGGCGTCCGCCGCTCGGCAGGGCCGAAGTGTCGCTGACCATCGACAATTCCGACGGCGCACTGCCCATCGAGTACGCCGAAGTGACGATCACTCGGATCATGTTCCGCAATGGCGGCAGCGAGTACCAGATCAATGGCGACACCTGCCGGCTCCTGGACATCCAGGAACTCCTCTCGGACTCCGGAATCGGCCGCGAGATGCACGTCATCGTCGGTCAGGGCCAGCTGGACTCCGTGCTCCACGCCGATCCGATGGGCCGTCGCGCCTTCATCGAGGAAGCCGCGGGTGTGCTCAAGCACCGCAAGCGCAAGGAGAAGGCGCTGCGGAAGCTGGACGCGATGGGCGCCAACCTCGCCCGCGTCCAGGACCTCACCGACGAACTGCGGCGGCAGCTGAAACCGCTCGGCCGGCAGGCCGCGGTGGCGCGCCGGGCCGCCGTCATCCAGGCCGATCTGCGCGATGCCAAGCTGCGGCTGCTCGCCGACGACCTGGTGCGGCTGCGCACGGCGCTGCGCGGCGAGATCGCCGACGAGGCGGCGCTCAAGCAGCGCCGCGAGGCCGCGGAGGCGGAACTCAAGGCGGCCCTGGCCCGTGAGGCGGAGCTGGAGGGCGAGGTACGGCGGCTGACGCCGCGGCTCCAGCGGGCCCAGCAGACCTGGTACGAGCTGTCCCAGCTGGCCGAGCGGGTGCGCGGCACGATCTCGCTGGCCGGCGCCCGGGTGAAGAGCGCCTCGGCCCCTGTGGAGGAGGAGCGGCGCGGGACGGGATTCAGGGACCCCGAAAGCATGGAGCGGGAGGCGGCCCGGATCCGCGAACAGGAGGCGGAGCTGACGGCCGCGCTGGAGGCGGCGGAACACGCGCTGGAGGACACCGCGGCCCACCGCGCCGAACTGGAACGGGAGTTGGCGGCCGAGGAGCGCCGGCTCAAGGACGCCGCCCGCGCCATCGCGGACCGCCGAGAGGGACTCGCCCGGCTGAACGGCCAGGTCAACGCGGCCCGCAGCCGTGCCGGTTCGGCCCAGGCCGAGATCGACCGGCTGGCCGCCTCCCGGGACGAGGCGCAGGAGCGGGCGGTCGCCGCCCAGGAGGAGTACGAGCAGCTCAAGGCCGAGGTCGAGGGCCTGGACGCCGGTGATCAGGAGCTCGGTGAACAGTACGAAGCCGCCAGGCGGGCACTCGCCGAGGCGGAGGCGGCGCACTCCGCGGCCCGGGAGGCGGCCACCGCCGCGGAACGGAAGCGGGCGGCGGTGGCCGCCCGCCACGAGGCGCTGGCCCTCGGTCTGCGCCGCAAGGACGGCACGGGCGCGCTGCTCGGGGCGCGGGACCGGCTGTCGGGGCTGCTCGGTCCGGCGGCGGAGCTCCTGACGGTGACGCCGGGGCACGAGGTGGCGGTGGCGGCGGCGCTGGGCGCGGCGGCGGACGCGGTCGCGGTGACGGACCCGGCCACGGCGGCGGAAGCGATCCGGTTGCTGCGCAAGCAGGACGCGGGGCGGGCCGCGCTGCTGCTGGGCGGCGTGCGCGCCGGGGTCCCTGACCAGGGGGGCGCCCCTGGTGCTGGTGGTGCTGGTGGTGCTGGTGAGGCGGCCGGGGTCGGTGGTGCCGGCGACTCCGGTGGTGCCGACGGTGTCGGCGCTGCGGATGACTCCGGTGGTGCCGGTGCGGCGGGTGTCTCTGATGGTCCTGGCGGTGGTGGTGGCGGTGCCGGTGGTTCTGGCGTCGGCGGTGTTGCCGGTGGTTCTGGCGTCGGTTCTGGCGTCGGTGGTTCCGGTGGGGCTGCTGCTGTGCATGTGCCTGGGCAGGTGCAGGGGCCCGGTGGGGTGGACGGGGCACCCCTGGGCGCTCAGGTCGCGACCGTTGCCGTGGGCGGGGCGCCCGCCGTGGCCGACCTCGTCCGCGGGCCCGTCGAACTGATGGGCGCCGTGCGCAGGCTGGTGCGGGACATGGTGGTGGTCGGCACCCTGGAGGACGCCGAGGACCTCGTCGCCGTACACCCGGAGCTGACGGCCGTGACGGCCGAGGGGGACATCCTCTCGGCGCACTTCGCGCACGGCGGGTCCGCCGGGGCGCCGAGCCTCCTCGAAGTACAGGCCTCGGTCGACGAGGCGGCGGCCCAGCTGGAGGAACTGGCCGTGCGGTGCGCCGAACTGACCGAGGCGCAGCGGATCGCGGGGGAGCGGCGCCGGGCCGGTGCCGCGCTGGTCGAGGAGCTGGGGGAGCGGCGCCGGGCCGCCGAGCGGGAGAAGTCCGGGGTGTCCCAGCAGCTGGGGCGGCTGGCCGGGCAGGCCCGTGGTGCTGCGGGCGAGGCCGAGCGGACGACCGCGTCGGCCGCCCGTGCCCAGGAGGCGCTGGAGCGGGCGACGGAGGAGGCCGAGGAGCTGGCCGAGCGGTTGCTCGTAGCCGAGGAGATGCCGGTCGAGGAGGAGCCGGACACCTCCGTACGGGACCGGCTCGCAGCCGACGGTGCCAACGCCCGCCAGACCGAGATGGAGGCCCGTCTCCAGGCGCGTACCCACGAGGAGCGGGTCAAGGCGCTGGCCGGCCGTGCCGACTCCCTCGACCGGGGCGCCCGCGCCGAGCGGGAGGCCCGGGCCCGCGCCGAGCGGCGCCGGGCCCGGCTGCGGCACGAGGCGGCCGTCGCCTCCGCCGTCGAGTCCGGTGCCCGTCAGCTGCTCGCGCACGTCGAGGTGTCCGTCGTACGGGCCGGGCAGGAGCGGCTCGTGGCCGAGGCGGCCAAGGCGGAGCGGGAGCGGGAGCTGGCGGCCGAGCGCGGCCGGGGCCGCGACCTCAAGGGCGAGCTGGACAAGCTCACCGACTCCGTCCACCGCGGCGAGGTGCTCGGCGCCGAGAAGCGGCTGCGGATAGAGCAACTGGAGGCGAAGGCGCTGGAGGAGCTGGGCGTCGAGCCGGCCGGACTGGTCGGCGAGTACGGCCCCGACCAGCTCGTACCGCCGTCACCCGCCGCCGAGGGGGAGGAGCTGCCGCAGGATCCGGAGCATCCGCGCAACCGGCCGAAGCCGTTCGACAGGGCCGAGCAGGAGAAGCGGCTGAAGTCGGCCGAACGGGCGTACCAGCAACTCGGGAAGGTGAATCCGCTCGCCCTTGAGGAGTTCTCGGCGCTGGAGGACCGGCACAAGTTCCTCTCCGAGCAGCTCGAAGACCTGAAGAAGACCCGGGCCGATCTGATACAGGTCATCAAGGAGGTCGACGAGCGGGTCGAGCAGGTGTTCACGGAGGCGTACCGGGACACGGCCCGCGAGTTCGAGGGCGTCTTCTCACGGCTCTTCCCGGGCGGCGAGGGCCGGCTCGTCCTGACCGACCCGGACAACATGCTCGCCACCGGTGTGGACGTCGAGGCGAGGCCGCCCGGCAAGAAGGTCAAGCGCCTCTCGCTGCTGTCCGGCGGTGAGCGTTCGCTCACGGCGGTGGCGTTGCTGGTCTCCATCTTCAAGGCCCGGCCGAGCCCGTTCTATGTGATGGACGAGGTCGAGGCGGCGCTCGACGACACCAATCTCCAGCGGCTGATCCGGATCATGGAGGAGCTCCAGGAGAGCTCGCAGCTCATCGTGATCACGCACCAGAAGCGGACGATGGAGGTCGCCGACGCGTTGTACGGCGTCTCGATGCAGGGCGACGGCGTCTCGAAGGTGATCAGCCAGCGGCTGCGCTGAGCCCTGCTCACCGGGTGCTCCCCGGGCCGGTCCACTCAAGTGGTGGCAGCCGGGAAGTTGTGTGCCACTTGGAAGGGTTCGTCCCCACCTGACGACGCGGCCAGGCATCAGGAGTTCATGTGACCAGCACCTCGCAGGGACCGGCGTCCGGAGCCCGAGCGGCCCACCCGGACCACCTCGGCCATGTCATCTTCATCACCGCGGCCGCCGCGATGGGCGGCTTCCTGTTCGGCTACGACAGCTCCGTCATCAACGGCGCCGTCGAGGCGATCCGCAGCCGCTACGACATCGGCTCGGGAACACTCGCCCAGGTCATCGCCATCGCCCTGATCGGCTGTGCGATCGGTGCGGCCACCGCGGGGCGCATCGCCGACCGCATCGGCCGGATCCGCTGCATGCAGATCGCGTCCGTGCTCTTCACCATCAGCGCCGTCGGCTCCGCGCTCCCGTTCGCCCTCTGGGACCTGGCGATGTGGCGCATCATCGGCGGCTTCGCCATCGGCATGGCCTCGGTGATCGGCCCGGCGTACATCGCGGAGGTCTCGCCGCCCGCCTACCGGGGCCGGCTCGGTTCCTTCCAGCAGGCGGCGATCGTCGTCGGCATCGCCATCTCCCAGCTGGTCAACTACGGCATTCTGCAACTGGCCGACGGTGACCAGCGCGGCAGGATCGGCGGGCTGGAAGCCTGGCAGTGGATGCTCGGCGTCATGGTCGTCCCGGCCCTGCTGTACGGGCTGCTGTCCCTCGCGATCCCCGAGTCGCCGCGGTTCCTGATCTCGGTCGGCAAGAAGGACCGGGCCCGGAAGATCCTGGAGGAGGTCGAGGGCAAGGACGTCGACCTCGACGCCCGGGTGAACGAGATCGAGACCGCCATGCACCGCGAGCACAAGTCCAGGTTCACGGACCTGCTCGGCAGCCGCTTCGGCTTCCTGCCGATCGTCTGGGTCGGCATCGGCCTCTCGGTCTTCCAGCAACTCGTCGGCATCAACGTGGCGTTCTACTACTCGGCGACGCTCTGGCAGTCCGTCGGCATCGACCCGACCGACTCGTTCTTCTACTCGTTCACCACCTCCATCATCAACATCATCGGTACGGTCATCGCGATGGTGCTGGTGGACCGGGTGGGCCGCAGGCCGCTCGCGCTGGCGGGCTCCACCGGCATGGCCGTCGCCCTGGCCTGCGAGGCCTGGGCCTTCTCCGCCGATCTGGTCGACGGCAAACTGCCCAGCCCCCAGGGCGCGGTGGCGCTGATCGCGGCCCATGTGTTCGTGCTCTTCTTCGCCCTTTCGTGGGGTGTCGTCGTCTGGGTCTTCCTCGGCGAGATGTTCCCCAACAAGATCCGCGCCGCCGCGCTCGGCGTCGCCGCGTCCGCGCAGTGGATCGCCAACTGGGCGATCACCGCGAGCTTCCCGAGCCTGGCCGACTGGAACCTGTCGGGCACGTACGTCATCTACGCCTGCTTCGCCACGCTCTCGATCCCCTTCGTGCTCAAGTTCGTGAAGGAGACCAAGGGCAAGGCGCTGGAGGAGATGGGCTGACCCCGGGCCCCTCCGTCCCGGGCCCTGCCGTCCGCGGTCAGCGCGCGATCGCGTCGCAGAACAGCCGCAGACTGCGCCACCCCTCCTCGACCGGCATCCCGCCGCACAGCGGATGCAGCACCAGGCTGTCCAGCTCCGCGGCCGACGCGGCGCACTCGTCGGGCGTGACGACCCGGTAGACCCCCTCGGCCCGCAGCTCCGTCACCGTCGTCGCCGCCGAACGCACGGCGGAGCGGATGTCCTTGGACTGCCAGGAGGCATACGTACGCGCCTCGTGCAGGAAGTACTCGCCGTACTCGGCCCAGGTCCGGTCCGGGTCCTCGGACACATGCAGCAGCGGTGTCTCGGCGGCGGGCATCATGCAGAAGCCGTCCGTCCCGAACCCGGCGCGCAGCTCCTGGTAGTACGCCTCGATCTCCGGCAGATGCGCGCTCGGGAAGAACGGCAGTCCGAGCCGGGCCGCCCGCCGCGCCGCCGCCCGCGAACTGCCGCCCACCAGCAGCAGCGGATGCGGCCGGGTGTACGGACGCGGCGTGACCCTGACCGTACGGCCCCGGTACGGGAACGGCTCGCCGGTCCAGGCCAGCAGCAGCGTCTCCAGCAGCTCGTCCTGGAGCCTGCCGCGCCGGCCCCATTCGACCCCCGCCCGTTCGTACTCCTCGGGCCGGTAGCCGATCCCCGCCACCGTGACCAGCCGGCCGGCGCTGAGCAGGTCCAGTACCGCGATGTCCTCGGCCAGCCGCAGCGGGTCGTGCAGCGGGCCGATGATCGCCGAGACGGTGACCGCGATCCGGCGGGTCGCGCCGAAGACCGAACCGGCGAAGACGAAGGGCGAGGGCAGCCAGGAGTTGGCGGCGCCGTGGTGCTCCTCGGTCTGCACGGTGTCGACGGCGTGCTCGTCGGCGTACGCGGCCATCTCCAGCGCGGCGCGGTAGCGGGCCGAGAGCGACTCGGGGGCGGCATCGGGATCGACCAGATTGAACCGGACCACAGTGAAGGCCATGAGACTTGTCCCCATCGTCGGCGGGCACGGCGAGGCGGGACAGTAACTGACGTAGCGTCAGAAGTGTAGGGGTGTGCCGCCGTCCGGTCCGTCGCGCTCGCTCCCGGCCCGTCCGGCGTACCGCGGCAGGACCGCGTACAGAGTGGCGGAGACGGTGATCGTGGCCGCCCAGCCCAGCCCCTGGCGTCCGATCCAGGTGGTGGCGAGCGGCCCCTGGAACCACCGCACGCCGGTGAGGAGCAGGCCCGTCACCAGCCCCGTCGCCCATGCGGCCACGGCCGGCACGGCGAAGCCCCCGGTGTACCAGTAGGCACCGGCCGGCGTGGTGTCCAGCAGCGCCGCCGGATCGTACGTACGGCCCCGCAGCAGATCCACGGCGAAGACCCCGATCCATGCGGAGAACGTCACGGCGAGCAGCGTCAGGAAGGAGATGAAGGAGTCCAGGAAGCCCGCGGCCGTGAGCATCAGCGTCGCGCCCAGGAGCAGGCTGATGGCGGCGTTCACGCCGACCGCCCAGGTGCGGGGAATCGTGAATCCCAGCGTCTGCGCGGTGAATCCGGCCGAGTACAGCGACATCGCGTTGATCAGCACCATGCCGACCACGGCGAACAGCAGATACGGCACCGAGAGCCAGCCGGGCAGCAGCGGGCCGATGAACGCGACCGGGTCGCGGGTGACGGCCAGGCCCGGTTCGGCGACCGCCATCACGGCCCCCATCAGCACCATCGGTACGTACACGATCCCCGCACCGCCCACGGTGGCCCAGATCATCGCCCGGCCGGACGCCGTGTGCGGCAGATAACGGGCGAAGTCGGGGCCGGACGGGGCCCAGCTGAGACCGCCCGCCGCCAGGGTGCCGACCCCGGCGATCATCATCGTCACCGGTCCGGCCGGCCGGTCCAGTACCTCCCGCCAGTCGGTCGCGCCGATCAGATGGACCAGCACGAGCACGCTGACGCCACCGAAGAGGTACGCCGACCAGGTGCAGCACACCCGCAGCGCACCCAGGCCCAGCCCCGACAGCAGGCAGCTGCAGCCCACGAAGGCGAGCAGCGTCACCAGGGTCAGCCGCTCGCTGCCCGTGACGCCGAGGAGCAGATCCAGCACGGCGAGCACCGCATAGGTGCCGGTGACCGCGTTCACGGTCTCCCAGCCCCAACGGGCGACCCAGGTCAGCGCACCGGGCAGCAGATTGCCGCGCTGGCCGAAGACGGCCCGGGAGAGCGCCATGCCGGGAGCCCCGCCCCGTCTGCCCGCGATCGAGACCAGGCCGACCAGCCCGAAGCCGATCACCGAGGCCGTGAGCGCGACCGCGAGCACCTGCCAGAGATTGAGCCCGTTGAAGACGATGAGCCCGGCGCCGACGGTGAGCAGGAGCACGGTCAGGTTCGCGCCGACCCAGGTGGGGAAGAGGGTCCGGACCCGGCCGGTGCGTTCGTCGTCGGGGACGGGCTCAAGGCCGCGGGTCTCCACAGGCAGGATCGTACCTTTACCGCCAAAAGGTGCATAACGTCCTGGGGGAAACTCGGCGGATCCTTCGGGACGGCCCCCGCGGGCGGACGTGACTGATACTGGGTGGGTTATGGAATTCGTCATCCTTGCTGTAGTCATCGCCCTGGTCGCGGTCGGCGTGATCAGCGGGCTCGTGGTCAGCAGCCGCAAGAAGAAGCAGCTGCCCCCGGCACCGTCGAGCACGCCGACCATCACTCCTCCCGCCGAGCCCCATGTCGGCGAGGAAGCCGAGACGCCGCGCGAGGAACCGCGCCGCACCATCGAGGAGGTCGGTCCGCCCGAGGCCCCCGCCGAGGAGGTCCCCGAGGCCGTCGAGCCGGAGGCGCCGGCCGCCCCGGCCCTCGAAGTGCCCGAGCCCACCGCCGGCCGTCTGGTACGGCTGCGCGCCCGGCTCGCCCGCTCGCAGAACTCCCTCGGCAAGGGGCTGCTCACGCTCCTGTCCCGTGACAACCTCGACGAGGACACCTGGGAGGAGATCGAGGACACGCTCCTCACCGCCGATGTCGGCGTCGCGCCCACCCAGGAACTGGTGGAGCGGCTCCGCGAGCGCGTCCGCGTGCTCGGCACCCGTACCCCCGAGGGGCTGCGCGCGCTGCTGCGCGAGGAGCTGCTCAACCTGCTCGGCACCGACTTCGACCGCGCGGTCAAGACGGAGAGCGGCCTCGACACCCCCGGCGTCGTGATGGTCGTCGGCGTCAATGGAACCGGCAAGACCACCACCACCGGCAAGCTGGCCCGGGTGCTCGTCGCCGACGGCCGCAGCGTCGTGCTCGGCGCGGCCGACACCTTCCGGGCGGCCGCCGCCGACCAGCTCCAGACGTGGGGCGAGCGCGTCGGCGCCCGCACCGTGCGCGGGCCCGAGGGCGGCGACCCCGCCTCGATCGCCTTCGACGCGGTGAAGGAGGGCATCGCCGAGGGCGCCGATGTGGTCCTCATCGACACCGCCGGACGGCTGCACACGAAGACCGGACTGATGGACGAGCTCGGCAAGGTCAAGCGGGTCGTCGAGAAGCACGGTCCGCTCGACGAGGTGCTGCTCGTCCTCGACGCCACCACCGGGCAGAACGGCCTGGTGCAGGCCCGGGTGTTCGCCGAGGTCGTGGACATCACCGGCATCGTGCTCACCAAGCTGGACGGCACCGCCAAGGGCGGCATCGTCGTCGCCGTCCAGCGCGAGCTGGGCGTGCCGGTGAAGCTCGTCGGTCTCGGTGAGGGACCGGACGACCTGGCCCCGTTCGAGCCGGAGGCGTTCGTGGACGCCCTGATCGGGGACTGACCCCCGTACGCCGTACACGAGGAGCCCGGCCGCGCTGCACAGCAGCGGCCGGGCTCCTCGGCTTCAGGGGGTGTCCGCGGTCGGGGCCGGGCCCGCCCCGCGTGTCCGGCCCCGGCTCAGCCGCAGAGCGGTGCGCGATGGCAGCTGTACGCCAGCGTGCCCAGCAGCAGCCGGGCCTGCGGCGGCGCGGTCGCCGTGTCCAGCTCCGGGGGGCGCAGCCACCGGACCGGGCCCAGGCCGCCCTCGTCGGACGGCGGGGCGGTGATGTGGCAGCCGGGCCCCAGCGCCCGCAGGTCCAGCCCCGCGTCGTCCCAGCCCATCCGGTACAGCAGTTGCGGGAGCTCGGCGGCGGCGCCCGGGGCCACGAAGAACTGCGCCCGCCCGCCGGGGGTCACCGCGACCGGGCCGAGCGGCAGCCCCATCCGCTCCATCCGCACCAGGGCCCGGCGCCCGGCCGCCTCGGCGACATCGAGGACGTCGAAGGTGCGCCCGACCGGCAGCAGCATCGAGGCGCCCGGCGTCCGGGCCCAGACGTCGGCGGCCGCGTCGAGGGTGGCGCCGGCGGGGACCTCGGGGGCGAAGTCCAGCGGATGGGCGCCGGGGGAGGGGCAGCCGGGCTGCCCGCAGGAGCAGCGCCCGGCCGCTGCCCGAGCGCCCGGCGCGACGGCCCAGCCCCACAGTCCCGTGCACTCGGCCACCGCCGTGTACTCGGCCGCACGGCCGCGGCGCCGTGAGCCGGTGCGCATCTCCCGGATGCCGCCGATCGTGAAGCCCATGCCCCCTCCAACGGGTCCGACTCGCCGGTGGTTACGACGCGGACTGGAGTCGTGACGCTCCGTCGCCGTCGGTGATCCGGAGTACGCCGGTGGTATTCGGGGTTGTGCGCCATTCTTCGCGCGCCCCGTTGCGCCTCACTGCGCCCCTTGTGGATCGCCGTGTGTCAAGTGAATCGCGTCCAACAGGGGTGGCGTTCATTCGAAGGGGTGGCGAATGGTGGCGTTTCTGTAAGCGCCCTCGCCCGGGGGGTGATCGTAGGATTACCGTCGGTACACGAACCATGGAAGTATGTGCGCCCGTGGGTATGCCGGAGGCAACCCGATTTCATGTTCGATGGTGCGCGACCTCCGCATGGGCGGCATCGGCTCAGGGCATTCTGGTAATGGTTCGCGCGACAGGTATTCGGCGGATGGGGGCGTTCCAGTGAGTGGCAGCGGCGCAGGCGATTCGAATGCCGGCAAGCGCCCCAACGGGCAATTGAGCTCATGGTTCGTGCGAAGCGGCTGGTCGAAGGGCGAGCTGGCCCGCCAGGTCAACCGCCGGGCGCGGCAGATGGGCGCCCACCACATCAGCACCGACACCTCCCGGGTGCGGCGCTGGCTCGACGGCGAGCAGCCGCGCGAGCCGATCCCGCGCATCCTCTCCGAGCTCTTCTCGGAGCGTTTCGGCTCGGTCGTCGCCATCGAGGACCTCGGACTGCGCTCCGCGCACCAGTCGCCGTCCGTGTCCGGCGTCGACCTGCCCTGGGCGGGCCCGCAGACCGTCGCCCTGCTCAGCGAGTTCTCCCGCAGCGACCTGATGCTCGCCCGCCGGGGATTCCTCGGTTCCTCGCTCGCCCTGGCCGCCGGACCCTCGCTCATCGAGCCCATGCAGCGCTGGCTGGTCCCCGTCTCCGCCGCCGGCCCCGCCGAGCCGGACCCGGCGACGTCCCGCCGCCCCTCCAGGCTCTCCGGCCCCGAGCTCGATCTGCTGGAGTCCACCACCGCGATGTTCCGCCAGTGGGACGCGCAGTGCGGGGGCGGACTGCGCCGCAAGGCCGTCGTCGGACAGCTCCACGAGGTCACCGACCTGCTCCAGGAACCGCAGCCGGAGGCCACCGCCAAGCGGCTCTTCCGGTGCGCCGCCGAGCTGGCCGAGCTGGCCGGCTGGATGAGCTACGACGTCGGCCTCCAGCCCACCGCGCAGAAGTACTTCGTCCTCGCGCTGCACGCCTCCAAGGAGGCCGGTGACAAACCGCTGGGCTCGTACGTCCTGTCCAGCATGAGCCGTCAGATGATCCACCTCGGACGGCCCGACGACGCCCTCGAACTGATCCACCTCGCGCAGTACGGCAGCCGGGACTGCGCCACCCCGCGCACCCAGGCCATGCTGTACGCGATGGAGGCCCGCGCGTACGCCAACATGGGCCAGCCCAGCAAGTGCAAACGAGCGGTCCGGATGGCCGAGGACACCTTCCTCGACGTGGGCATCGACGGCGAGCCCGAGCCCGACTGGATCCGCTTCTTCTCGGAGGCCGAGCTCAACGGCGAGAACTCCCACTCCTACCGCGATCTCGCCTATGTGGCGGGCCGCAGCCCCACGTACGCCTCGCTCGCCGAGCCCCTGATGGAGAAGGCCGTCCAGCTCTTCGGCGACGACGACGAGCACCAGCGCTCCTACGCGCTCAACCTGATCGGTCTCGCCACCGTCCACCTCCTCAAGCGCGAGCCCGAACAGTCCACGGTGCTGGCCGGGAAGGCCCTGCGCGTCGCCAGGAAGATCCGCTCGGAGCGCGTCAACACCCGGCTCCGCAAGACCGTCGACACCGCCGCCAGGGACTTCGGGGACATCCCCGATGTCGCCGAGCTCACCGATCTCCTCACCGAGCAGCTGCCGGAGACCGCCGAAGCGGTCTGAGCAGCACCCCCGGCCCCGGCCACGGCGACCGCCCCGCACGGACCGATTTCGGCTCCCCCGATTGCCAGGTCAGCGGGTGGTCGGCGTGGCCGGTTCGCGTTGCCGTGCCCGTGCGGGAGAGTCGTAACCGCACCGTATGCGGCCCCGGCCGCGGGACGGGCCCGACGCCGGTCTGGCCACCGCCGGTTCATGGCGACGTAACACACCGGACCTCTTCGTCACCACGGTGAAACACCGTGCGGCATCGGCGGAAACCGCACCGGGCGAGTCTCTGGTCCATAACCGGCCCGCACCCTTTCCCCAGTGGTCCCGCACGTGGTGCCGCTCCCATCGCCCGCACGCGGCCGCACCGACGACGAGGAGACGCCGATGCCCCCAGGCATCACGACGCTTGCCGCAGACACCCCGACACTGTCTGCCGCCAACACCGGGTTCATGCTGATCTGCTCCGCCCTGGTGATGCTGATGACCCCGGCCCTGGCCTTCTTCTACGGAGGCATGGTCCGCGTCAAGAGCACCCTCAACATGCTGATGATGAGTTTCATCAGCCTCGGGATCGTCACCGTCCTGTGGGTGCTCTTCGGTTTCAGCCTCGCCTTCGGCACCGACCTGGGCTCCGTCGTCGGCTGGAGCTCGGACTACCTCGGGCTCAGCGGGATCGGCGTCACCCAGCTCTGGGACGGCTACACGATCCCGGTCTACGTGTTCGCCGTGTTCCAGCTGATGTTCGCCGTGCTCACCCCGGCCCTGATCAGCGGCGCCCTCGCCGACCGGGTCAAATTCACCTCGTGGGCCCTGTTCATCACGCTCTGGGTCACCGTCGTCTACTTCCCCGTCGCCCACTGGGTCTGGGGCGCGGGCGGCTGGCTGTTCGAGATGGGCGTCATCGACTTCGCGGGCGGCACGGCCGTCCACATCAACGCGGGTGCGGCGGCACTCGGCGTGATCCTCGTCATCGGCAGGCGCGTCGGCTTCAAGAAGGACCCGATGCGGCCGCACAGCCTGCCGCTGGTCATGCTCGGCGCCGGGCTGCTCTGGTTCGGCTGGTTCGGTTTCAACGCCGGCTCGTGGCTCGGCAACGACGACGGTGTCGGCGCGGTGATGTTCGTCAACACCCAGGTCGCCACCGCCGCCGCGATGCTCGCCTGGCTCGGCTACGAGAAGCTCCGCCACGGCTCCTTCACCACCCTCGGCGCCGCGTCCGGCGCGGTCGCCGGGCTCGTCGCCATCACCCCGTCGGGTGGCGCGGTCAGCCCGCTCGGCGCGATCGCGGTCGGTGCGATCGCCGGTGTGCTCTGCGCCATGGCCGTCGGACTGAAGTACCGCTTCGGCTACGACGACTCCCTGGACGTGGTCGGCGTCCACCTCGTCGGCGGCATCGCCGGCTCCCTCCTCGTCGGTCTCTTCGCCACCGGCGGCGTCCAGTCCGACGCCAAGGGCCTCTTCTACGGCGGCGGCCTCGAACAGCTCGGCAAGCAGGCCGTCGGCGTCCTCGCCGTCCTCGCGTACTCTCTGGTCGTCTCCGCGATCCTGGCCTTCCTACTGGACCGGACGATCGGGATGCGGGTCCCCGAGGACGACGAGATCTCCGGCATCGACCAGGTCGAACACGCCGAGACGGCGTACGACTTCAGCGGAGCGGGCGGCGGCACGGCCCCACGCACCACGAGCTCCGCACCGGGCGGCTCGGCAGCAGCGAAGACGAAGAAGGTGGACGCATGAAGCTCATCACCGCGGTCGTGAAGCCACACCGGCTGGACGAGATCAAGGAGGCCCTCCAGGCCTTCGGCGTCCAGGGCCTCACGGTCACCGAGGCCAGCGGATACGGACGCCAGCGCGGCCACACCGAGGTCTACCGGGGCGCCGAGTACACCGTCGACCTCGTGCCCAAGATCCGGATCGAGGTCCTGGTCGAGGACGAGGACTCCGAACAGCTCATCGACGCCGTCGTGAAGGCCGCCCGCACCGGCAAGATCGGTGACGGCAAGGTCTGGAGCGTGCCGGTCGAGACCGCGGTCCGGGTACGCACGGGCGAACGCGGCCCGGACGCGCTCTGACCTTTGGCCCCGAAGATCTGTGGTCCCGAAGATCTGTGGTTCTGAGGACCTGTGGTTCTGAGTGACCTGTGGTTCTGAGGACCTGTGGTTCCGAAGATCTGTGGCTCTGAAGACTCGACGGTCCCGAAAGATCCGACGGTCCCGAAGCAGCGATGGCTCCGAAGACCGGCGGTCCCGAAGGCCGACGGTCCCGGAACACCGACGGTCCCGAAACGAAAGGCAGCCGGGTGACGAGCACCGAGACCACCACCGGATCCGCAGACCCGGAACCCGGCGGCTACGCGGCGGCCCGGCTGCGCCTTCTCCAGGAGGAGGCGCGGTCCGGGCCGCCGCGCCGTGCGGCCCTCGCCTCGCTCACCGACGACTGGCTCACCGCGCTGTTCACCACCGCGGCCGCGGAGACCGGCGTCCACGGTGCCGCCCTCGTCGCCGTCGGCGGCTACGGACGCGGGGAGCTCTCCCCGCGCAGCGACCTCGACCTGCTGCTCCTGCACGACGGGAACACCGACCCCGCGTCCGTCGCCGCCCTCGCCGACCGGGTCTGGTATCCCGTCTGGGACCTCGGCCTCGCCCTCGACCACTCGGTGCGCAGCCCCGCCGAGGCGCGCGGGACCGCGGCCGAGGACCTCAAGGTCCAGCTCGGACTGCTCGACGCCCGGCCCGTCGCCGGGGACCTCGGGCTCGTCGCCGCGATGCGCACCGCGATCCTCGCCGACTGGCGCAACCAGGCCCCCAAACGCCTGCCCGCACTCCACGAACTCTGCCGCGAACGCGCCGAACGCCAGGGCGAGCTGCAATTCCTCCTCGAACCCGACCTCAAGGAGGCCCGCGGCGGACTGCGGGACGCCACCGCACTGCGCGCCGTAGCCGCGTCCTGGGTCGCCGACGCCCCCCGCGAAGGGCTCGCCGACGCCCGCCGCGTCCTGTCCGACGCCCGGGACGCCCTCCACCTCACCACCGGCCGCGCCACCGACCGCCTCGCCCTCCAGGAACAGGACCAGGTCGCGGACGCCCTCGGACTCCTCGACGCGGACGCCCTGCTCCGCCAGGTCTACGAGGCCGCCCGCACCATCTCGTACGCCACCGACATCACCTGGCGCGAGGTCGACCGGGTCCTGCGCGCCCGGTCCGTGCGCCCCAGGCTGCGCGCGCTCCTCGGCGGCGGCAGGGCGTCCGCCCCGGAACGGACCCCGCTCGCCGAGGGCGTCGTCGAGGCCGACGGCGAAGTGGTCCTCGCCCGCACCGCCCGCCCCGAACGCGACCCCGTCCTGACGCTGCGCGCCGCCGCCGCGGCAGCCCAGTCCGAGCTCCCGCTCTCCCGCCACGTCGTACGCCGGCTCGCCACCGCCGCGCAGCCGCTGCCGGTGCCCTGGCCCGCCGAGGCCCGCGAGGAATTCGTCACCCTCCTCGGCGCGGGCGAGGCCACCGTCCCCGTCTGGGAGGCGCTCGAAGCCGAAGGGCTCATCACCCGGCTGCTCCCGGACTGGGAACGCGTCCGCTGCCGCCCCCAGCGCAACCCCGTCCACACCTGGACCGTCGACCGTCACCTCGTCGAAGCGGCCGTCCGCGCCGGCGCCCTCACCCGCCGCGTCGGCCGCCCCGATCTGCTCCTGGTCGCCGCGCTGCTGCACGACATCGGCAAGGGCTGGCCCGGCGACCACTCCGCGGCCGGTGAGGTCATCGCCCGGGACACGGCCGCCCGGATCGGCTTCGACCAGCACGACGTGGGCATCATCGCCACTCTCGTACGCCACCATCTGCTGCTCGTCGAGACCGCCACCCGGCGCGACCTCGACGACCCGGCGACCGTCCGCTCCGTCGCCACCGCCGTCGGCTCCGCCACCACCCTGGAACTCCTGCACGTGCTCACCGAGGCCGACGCGCTCGCCACCGGGCCCGCCGCCTGGTCCTCCTGGCGCGCCTCCCTGGTCGGCGACCTGGTGGGACGTGTCGCCGCCGTGCTCGCCGGTCAGGCCCCCCAGGAACCGGAACCCGCCGCACCCGGCGCCGAACAGGAACGCCTCGCGATCGAGGCCCTGCGCACCGGCGGCCCGGTCCTCGCCCTGCGCGCCCAGGCCGGGGCCCCGGACGAGGACGGCGAACCGGAACCCGTCGGCGTCGAGCTGCACATCGCCCTGCCCGACCGGCCCGGCGTGCTGCCCGCGGCGGCGGGCGTCCTCGCCCTGCACCGCCTCACCGTGCGTGCCGCCGACCTGCGCGCCGTGGAACTGCCCACCCGGCTGGGCGGCCCCGCGGACGTGCTGCTGCTCAGCTGGCGGGTCGCGGCCGAGTACGGCTCCCTGCCGCAGGCCGCCCGGCTCCGCGCCGACCTCGTACGCGCCCTGGACGGCTCCCTGGACATCCGGGCCCGGCTCGCCGAGCGCGAGGCCGCCTACCCGCGCCGCCGCGGGGTGAAGGCCCCGCCGCCCAGGGTGACCGTCGCGGCGGCCGGCTCCCGGCTGGCGACGGTGATCGAGGTGCGGGCCCAGGACGCCCCGGGGCTGCTGCACCGGATCGGCCGGGCGCTGGAGCAGAGCGGGGTACGGGTGCGCAGCGCCCATGCGTCGACCCTGGGGGCGAACGCGGTGGACGCCTTCTACGTCACGGACACCGACGGGAAGCCGCTGCCCGGGGAACGGGCGCTCGCGGTGGCGGACGCGGTGGAGACCGCGCTCCGGGCGTGACGCGGGAACCGTGCGCGGGTGGTCCGCCCCGGGATTTGCCGGGCAGGGGGTCATCGTTTCTGCCGAGCCGGATACCCTGGGGTACCGAATCCTGTTTGCCCCCGACCCTGAGGACCGACGAGCGCCGTGTTCGATACTCTCTCCGACCGCCTTGCCGCGACTTTCAAGAACCTCAGGGGCAAGGGCCGCTTGTCCGAGGCGGACATCGACGCCACGGCTCGCGAGATCCGTATCGCCCTGCTCGAAGCGGACGTCGCGCTGCCGGTGGTCCGCGCCTTCATCGCCAACGTCAAGGAGCGGGCGCGCGGCGTCGAGGTCTCCCAGGCGCTGAACCCGGCCCAGCAGGTCGTCAAGATCGTCAACGAGGAGCTCGTCTCCATCCTCGGCGGCGAGACCCGGCGGCTGCGGTTCGCCAAGACCGCGCCCACCGTGATCATGCTCGCCGGTCTCCAGGGTGCCGGTAAGACCACCCTCGCCGGAAAGCTCGGCCTCTGGCTCAAGGGCCAGGGCCACTCCCCGCTGCTCGTCGCCTGTGACCTCCAGCGCCCCAACGCCGTCAACCAGCTCAGCGTCGTCGCCGACCGCGCCGGTGTCGCGGTGTACGCGCCCGAGCCGGGCAACGGGGTCGGCGACCCGGTCCAGGTCGCCAAGGACTCGATCGAGTTCGCCCGGTCCAAGCAGTACGACGTGGTCGTCGTCGACACCGCGGGCCGCCTCGGTATCGACCAGGAGCTGATGCAGCAGGCCGCGGACATCCGCGACGCCGTCAGCCCCGACGAGATCCTCTTCGTCGTCGACGCGATGATCGGCCAGGACGCGGTCAACACCGCCGAGGCCTTCCGCGACGGCGTCGGCTTCGACGGCGTGGTGCTCTCCAAGCTCGACGGTGACGCCCGCGGTGGTGCGGCGCTGTCGATCGCCCATGTCACGGGCAAGCAGATCATGTTCGCGTCGAACGGTGAGAAGCTCGACGAGTTCGACGCCTTCCACCCCGACCGGATGGCATCCCGCATCCTCGACATGGGTGACCTGCTCACCCTGATCGAGCAGGCGGAGAAGACCTTCAGCCAGGAAGAGGCCGCCAAAATGGCCTCCAAGCTGGCGTCCAGCAAGGGCAAGGACTTCACGCTCGACGACTTCCTGGCCCAGATGGAGCAGGTCAGGAAGATGGGCTCCATCTCCAAGCTGCTCGGCATGCTGCCCGGCATGGGGCAGATCAAGGACCAGATCAACAACATCGACGAGCGCGACGTGGACCGCACCGCCGCGATCATCAAGTCGATGACCCCGAAGGAGCGCGCCGAACCGACGATCATCAACGGCTCGCGCCGGGCCCGTATCGCCAAGGGTTCCGGTGTCGAGGTCAGCGCGGTGAAGAACCTGGTGGAGCGGTTCTTCGACGCGCGCAAGATGATGTCGAAGATGGCCCAGGGCGGCGGCATGCCGGGGATGCCCGGGATGCCGGGCATGGGCGGTGGCCCCGGTCGGCAGAAGAAGCAGGTCAAGCAGGCCAAGGGCAAGCGCAAGAGCGGTAACCCGATGAAGCGCAAGGCCGAGGAGCAGGCCGCTGCCGCCCGTCGCGAGCAGGCGGCGCAGGGTGGCGCGTTCGGTCTGCCCGCGCAGGACGACAAGAACTTCGAGCTGCCGGACGAGTTCAAGAAGTTCATGGGCTGAACCCGGACCGGCTGAACCCGGTCTGGCTGAACCCGGTCTGGCTGAACCCGGACCGGATGGACCCGGGCCGGGCAGGCCCGGGTTCGCCACGGCTGTCGTACGCCGTCCCTCCAAGGGCCCATCGGGCAGGCCCTGGGAGGGCTTTGTCCGCCTTCCTCCCTTACTGTCGCCTCAACGGCAGTCGGCAGAGGAGCGCGCGTGACCAACCCCGTACCGCCCCGCGACCGGACCGATCAGCCGTGGCGCTCCGAGGGTGCCCCACCGCCCCAGCCGCCCGGCCGGAAGATGCCCGGAGGCTGGGGCGGACTGCTGCTGACCGCGCTCGCCGTCTATCTGATCGCCAACCTGGTGCTCTCCTTCTTCAACGGGGAGGAGCAGCGGACGATCGCGTACACGGAGTTCAGCAAGCAGGTCACCGCGGGCAATGTCTCCAAGATCTACTCCAAGGGCGACGCCATCCAGGGGCAGCTCAAGAAGGAGGCGAAGGTCCCGGGGAGCGACGACAAGTACACCAAGTTCGAAACCCAGCGCCCGGCCTTCGCGGACGACAACCTCTGGGCCGAACTGGTCAAGGACGACGTCACGGTCACCGCCGAGCCGGTCGTCCAGCAGCGCAGCTTCCTCGCCAACCTGCTGATCTCCCTCGCACCCATGCTGCTGCTCGTCGTGCTCTGGGTGTTCATCGCCCGGCGGATGTCCAGGGGCATGGGCGGCGGGATGGGCGGCTTCGGCCGCAAGGCCCCGCCCAAGCCCGTCGAACTGGAGGACGGCAAGCGCACCACCTTCAAGGACGTGGCCGGGATCGACGAGGTCGAGGGCGAGCTCAACGACGTCGTGGACTTCCTGAAGAACCCGCAGGCCTACCGGAAGATGGGCGCCCGGATGCCCGGCGGGGTGCTGCTCGCGGGGCCGCCCGGCACCGGCAAGACCCTGCTGGCCCGGGCCGTCGCCGGTGAGGCCGGGGTGCCGTTCTTCTCGGCGTCGGCCTCCGAGTTCATCGAGATGATCGTCGGCGTCGGCGCGAGCCGGGTCCGGGAACTGTTCGCCGAGGCGCGCAAGGTCGCCCCCGCCATCGTCTTCATCGACGAGATCGACACCATCGGCCGGGCCCGCGGCGGCGGCTCCGGCATGGGCGGCCACGACGAGCGCGAGCAGACCCTCAACCAGATCCTCACCGAGATGGACGGCTTCTCCGGTTCGGAGGGCGTCGTCGTGCTCGCCGCCACCAACCGCGCCGACGTGCTCGACCCCGCCCTCACCCGGCCCGGCCGCTTCGACCGGATCGTGCAGGTCAGCCCGCCGGACCGGAGCGGCCGGGAGGCGATCCTGGAGATCCACACCCGGCAGATCCCGCTCGCCCCCGATGTGAACCTGGCACAGGTGGCCGGCACGACGCCCGGCATGACCGGCGCGGACCTCGCCAACCTGGCCAACGAGGCCGCGCTCCTGGCGGTCAAGCGCCGGCAGTCCGAGGTCACCCAGCCCGACTTCTCGGACGCCCTGGAAAAGGTCCAGCTCGGCGCCGAACGCTCACTGGTCATGTCCGACGAGGAACGCCGCAGGACCGCGTACCACGAGAGCGGCCACGCCCTGCTGGGCATGGTCCAGCCGGGCGCCGACCCGGTCCGCAAGGTCACCATCGTGCCGCGCGGCCGCGCGCTGGGCGTCACGCTCTCGACGCCGGACGCCGACAAGTACGCGTACACCGAGGAGTACCTGCGCGGCCGCATCGTCGGGGCGCTCGGCGGCATGGCGGCCGAACAGGTGGTCTTCGGCGTGATCACCACCGGCGCGGAGAGCGATCTGGAACAGGTCACCAACCTGGCCCGCGGCATGGTCGGCCGCTGGGGCATGAGCCACAAGGTGGGCAGACTGACGGCGATCCCGAGCGACGCCCAGCAGGCGTACGGACTGTCGGCGGCCCCCGCCACGCTCGACGCGGTGGACGGCGAGATGCGGCGGATCGTCGACGAGTGCTACGAGGTGGCCTGCCGGCTGCTGCGCGAGAACCGGGACCGGCTGGACTCGCTCTCCGCCGCGCTCCTCGCGAACGAGACGCTGGACGAGGCCGAGGCGTACCGGGCGGCCGGCATCACCCGGCTGGCGAAGTGACGGCCACCGCGGCCGTTCAGGTGGTGCACACGAGATAGCGGAAGACGTTCGGCATCCAGACCGTGCCGTCCCGGCGGCGGTGCGGGCGGAGCGCCTGCGCGACCTCCTTCTCCACCTGGGTACGGTCCGTCGCCCGGACCGCCGCGTCGAAGAGCCGGGTGGAGAGCAGCCCCCGTACCGCGCTGTCCGGGTCCGCGTACCCGAAGGGGCACGCCACCCGGCCCGAGCCGTCGGGATTCAGCCCGGCCCGGAAGGCCAGCTCCTCCAGGTCGTCCCGGCCCGACGGCCGCCAGTCGCCGTCCCGGGGGGCCCGGTCCCGGTCGGAGAGCCGCCCCGCCACCCGCAGCACCGGCGCCGTCGCACAGCGCTCCGGCGGACCCCAGCCGGTGAGCACCACGGTGCTGCCCCGCGCGGCCAGCGGAACCGAGGACCGCAGCTCGGCCACCAGCCCCTCGCCGTCGTCGGACGAGCAGCCGATCGGGGTGAACGCGGTGATCAGGTTGTACGGCATCCCGTCGGACGGCCGGGCCCCGGACGGATCACCCTCCAGGAGCCGCGGGTGCCCGGCCGGGGGAGCGGCGGCGCTGCCCGGATCGGGCAGCAGCCGGGTCCGGGCGAGCGCCAGACGTTCGAGGTCGGTGTCCACGCCGGTGACGCGCGCGCCCCGGGCGGCCGCGATCAGCAGCGCGAGACCGGAGCCGCAGCCCAGGGAGAGCAGCCGGGTACCGGATCCCACTTCGAGCCGCTCGTACACCGCTTCGTACAGCGGTGCCAGCATCCGCTCCTGGATCTCGGCCCAGTCCCGGGCACGGTCGCCGGAGTCCGTCCGGGTGGACGTTTCCGCGTGGCTGTGGTGCCGGACGAGCGTGGGTGTCATGGAAAGCGCCCCAATCCGCCGAGAGGTCGGCCGTGTCCGATCGGTAGTGCCCGAGTGGATGCCCCCGCTGTGTGTGCTCCCGCTCCCCGTATGTCAGAGAACTGCGCGTCCGCGTCCTCGTCCAGGGGTGCGATGGCAATGGTTGCGCGGGGCGGTGACGTGTCCGTGGGGAAGGCCCGCGGCACCGGGGTCCGTCGCCCCGTGCGGTGGGCGGTGTCGCCGTACGATGCGCGCCATGGCAAAGGCACCCGTTCTCACGCCCCAGGCCGAGGACTTTCCCCGCTGGTACCAGGATCTGATCAACAAGGCCGAACTCGCGGACAACGGCCCGGTGCGCGGCACCATGGTCATCCGGCCGTACGGATACAGCCTGTGGGAGCGGATGCAGCAGGAGATGGATGCCCGTATCAAACAGGCGGGCGCCCGGAACGCCTACTTCCCGCTCCTCATCCCCCAGTCTTACCTGACACGCGAGGCCGAGCACGTCGAGGGCTTCGCGCCGGAGCTCGCGACGGTCACCCACGGCGGCGGGAAAGAGCTCGAAGAGCCCGTGGTGGTGCGGCCGACCTCCGAGACGATCGTGAACGAGTACTTCTCGAAGTGGGTGCAGAGCTACCGCGATCTGCCGCTCCTGATCAACCAGTGGGCCAACGTGGTGCGCTGGGAGATGCGCCCGCGGATCTTCCTCCGTACGACGGAATTCCTCTGGCAGGAGGGCCACACCGCCCATGCCACCGACGAGGAGGCCCGGGACTTCGCCGCGTACATCCACCGCGAGGTCTACGCGGACTTCATGGTCAACGTGCTGGGCATCGATGTCGTCCTCGGCCGCAAGACCCCGGCCGAGCGGTTCGCCGGGGCCGTCAACACGCTCACCCTCGAAGCGATGATGCGGGACGGCAAGGCCCTCCAGATGGGTACGAGCCACGAGCTCGGCACCAATTTCGCCAAGGCGTTCCACACCCGCTATCTGTCCCGGGACGGGCGGCAGGAGCTCGTGCGGCAGACCTCCTGGGGCTCCTCGACCCGGATGGTCGGCGGTCTGATCATGGCCCACGGAGACGACCACGGGCTCCGCGTCCCGCCGCGGCTCGCCCCCGTCCAGGCGGTCGTTCTCGCGGTCAAGGAGGACGCGGCCGTCCTGGACGCGGTCCGGACCGTCGCGGAGCGGCTGCGCGCGGCGGGGGTCAGGACCGGGACCGACGACCGCACCGACACCCCGTTCGGCCGCCGTGCGGTCGACTGGGAGCTGAAGGGGGTGCCGGTGCGGATCGAGATCGGCCCGCGCGATCTGGCGAGCGGCACCGCGACGCTGGCCCGGCGCATTCCCGGCGGGAAGGAGCCGGTCCCCGTCGAGGCCCTGCCCGCGCTGCTCCCGGCCCTCCTGGAGGAGGACCAGGCGGCGCTGCTGCGGGAGTCCCGGAGCCGCCGCGAGTCGGCCACCAGCGACGTGACGACGGTGGCGGAGGCCGTGGAGGCGGCGGCCGCGGGCGGCTGGGCGCGCATCGCCTGGTCGGCGCTCGGCCCGGCGGGCGAGGCCCGGCTCGCGGAGCACGGGGTGTCCGTACGGTGTCTGGTCGCCGGGGACGGGTCGGTGCCCGGGGCGGACGACGAGCCCGGTAATGTCGCCCTGGTGGCACGCGCCTACTGACGCCCCACCCGCCACCCCGGCCACCCGGGCCCTCGGCGTACGGTGGCCGCCTACGCGTCCGGGCGTACGCGTCGCTACGTACCACCTTGGTGCGAGCTGTGAGGCTTCTCCGCAGATCTGCGCACCCGCCCTCGTCGGGGCGCATGCAAGGGCAACTGACTGGTACGTGCAAATTATTTGGGATGGCCCGGAATCGGAACACCGGGGCACTCGCGCTCGTTGTCACGACGTGAGCACGACACCACCTGTACTTGCCGCAGAGCTGGCACAGGCGTGGGCCGACATTCAGCGGTACCACCCCGAGCTGCCGGATCTAGCCGCGCCCGAGTCCCTGATCGGAGAGTCCTCGTCCGCCTGCGGCGCCGAACTCTCCTTCGAGCGACTGCTCCATGAGGCAGTCCACGGCATCGCCGCCGCGCGAGGCGTCCGCGACACTTCGCGCGCCGGCCGCTACCACAACCGCAGATTCCTCGCGATCGCCGAGGAGCTGGGCCTCGACCACGCCGAGGAGCCCCACCCCAGCAGTGGCTTCTCGCTGGTCGCGCTCAACCCCGAGGCCAAGCGCCGCTACCGTCCGACGATCGAGCGGCTGCAGCGCGCCCTCAAGGCGCACACGGTCGCCACCGCCGCCGACACCAAGCGTTCCTTCCGCGGGCCCGCCGCCCGGCACGGCTCCTCCGGCGGGGGCGTCCGCGTCAAGGCCGTCTGCGACTGCGGCCGCAATGTGCGGGTCGTCCCGTCGGTCCTGGCACAGGCGCCGATCGTCTGCGGAGGATGCGGGAAGCCCTTCCGTATCCCGGAAGCAGTGGTCGCGGTGGGGTGACCCGGCGCGGTGTGGCACAATGGCTAGCTGTACTCGACAGTCGCATAGGACCCCTCTCTCCTCCGGCTGACGCGTCCATCGGGCACCCGAGTACCGCAACCCCACGTGGCATCTTCGTTGTGCCCACCCACGTCATAGACCAGGAGACACCACTTCCGTGGCAGTCAAGATCAAGCTGAAGCGTCTGGGCAAGATCCGTTCGCCTCACTACCGCATCGTCGTCGCCGACTCCCGTACCCGCCGTGACGGCCGGGCCATCGAGGAGATCGGTCTGTACCACCCGGTGCAGAACCCCTCGCGCATCGAGGTCAACTCGGAGCGTGCGCAGTACTGGCTGTCCGTCGGCGCCCAGCCGACCGAGCCGGTTCTCGCGATCCTGAAGCTCACCGGTGACTGGCAGGCGCACAAGGGCCTCCCGGCCCCCGCGCCGCTGCTGCAGCCGGAGCCCAAGGCCGACAAGCGCGCCCTGTTCGAGGCCCTGACCAAGGACGGCGGCGACGAGTCCAAGGGCGAGGCCATCACGCAGAAGGCGAAGAAGTCCGACAAGAAGGCGGACGAGGCTGCTGACGCGGCTGCGCCCGCCGAGTCGACCGAGGCCTGAGCATGCTCGAGGAGGCTCTCGAGCACCTCGTGAAGGGCATCGTCGACAACCCTGACGATGTGCAGGTCGCCTCGCGCAACCTGCGCCGTGGTCGCGTGCTGGAGGTCCGGGTCCACCCCGACGACCTCGGCAAGGTGATCGGCCGCAACGGCCGCACCGCTCGCGCACTGCGTACCGTCGTGGGCGCCATCGGCGGCCGTGGCATCCGCGTCGACCTCGTCGATGTGGATCAGGTTCGCTGACAGAGTTGAACACCGGCACGGGCCGGGGAGGGCCATGCGCCCACCCCGGCCCGTCGTCGTATGACAGGAGAGACACAAGGTGCAGTTGGTAGTCGCGCGGATCGGCCGGGCCCATGGCATCAAGGGCGAGGTCACCGTCGAGGTCCGTACGGACGAGCCGGAGTTGCGGCTCGGGCCCGGGGCCGTGCTCGCCACCGAACCGGCCGGCGCCGGACCGCTGACGATCGAGACCGGCCGGGTGCACAGCGGACGGCTGCTGCTGCGCTTCGAGGGCGTGCGCGACCGCACGGCCGCCGAGGCCCTGCGCAACACGCTGCTGATCGCCGACGTCGACCCGGCGGAACTCCCCGAGGACCCCGAGGAGTTCTACGACCACCAGCTGATGGACCTCGATGTGGTCCTCGCCGACGGTACCGAGATCGGCCGGATCACCGAGATCACGCATCTGCCGTCCCAGGACCTCTTCATCGTCGAGCGGCCGGACGGCAGCGAGGTGATGATCCCGTTCGTCGAGGAGATCGTCACCGAGATCGACCTGGCGGAGCAGCGCGCGGTGATCGCCCCGCCGCCCGGCCTGATCGACGAGGACCAGGCCGTGATCGCCTCCGCCCGGGACGGGGAAGAAGGCGGCGAAGAGGGCGGCGACGGGGCTCCCGCGGCCGGGAAGGACGACTGATGCGCCTCGACGTCGTCACGATCTTCCCGGAGTACCTGGAACCACTGAACGTCTCCCTCGTCGGCAAGGCCCGCGCCCGCGGCCGCCTCGACGTCCATGTGCACGACCTGCGCGACTGGACGTACGACCGGCACAACACGGTAGACGACACCCCGTACGGCGGCGGCCCCGGCATGGTCATGAAGACCGAACCGTGGGGCGAGGCGCTGGACGACGCCCTGGCGGGCGGGTACGAGGCCGGGGCGCACTCCCCGGTGCTGGTGGTGCCCACCCCCAGCGGCCGCCCGTTCACCCAGGAGCTGGCCGTCGAGCTCTCCGAGCGGCCGTGGCTGATCTTCACCCCGGCCCGCTACGAGGGCATCGACCGGCGGGTGACGGAGGAGTACGCCACCCGGATGCCGGTCGTCGAGGTGTCCATCGGGGACTACGTGCTGGCCGGCGGCGAGGCCGCGGTACTGGTGATCACCGAGGCGGTCGCCCGGCTGCTGCCCGGAGTGCTCGGCAACGCCGAATCGCACCGGGACGACTCCTTCGCCCCCGGCGCGATGGCCAACCTGCTGGAAGGGCCCGTCTACACCAAGCCGCCCGAGTGGCGCGGCCGGGGCATCCCGGAAGTGCTGCTCAGCGGTCACCACGGGCGGATCGCCCGCTGGCGCCGGGACGAGGCGTTCCGCCGTACCGCCGTCAACCGGCCCGATCTGATCGAGCGCTGCGAGGCCGAGGGGTTCGACAAGAAGGACCGCGAGATGCTCTCGATCCTCGGCTGGTCACCGGAGCCCGGCGGCCGATTTTGGCGCAGGCCCGCGGCCGTGGAAGAATAGGCCGCTGCTGTACGTCCGGCGTACGCCCCTGCCACAGGGGGAACGACGTCCGCCCGACGCGATCAGCACCCCATCTCTCACTATCTCCCGTCGATGACCTGTGGCATCGGCGAAGAAAGCAGACAACATGGCTTCCCTGCTCGATGGCGTCAACGCCGCATCGCTGCGCACCGACCTCCCGTCGTTCCGCGCCGGTGACACCGTCAACGTCCACGTCCGAGTGATCGAGGGCAACCGCTCCCGTATCCAGCAGTTCAAGGGCGTAGTCATCCGCCGCCAGGGTGCGGGCGTCAGCGAGACCTTCACGGTCCGCAAGGTCTCCTTCAGCGTCGGCGTCGAGCGCACCTTCCCGGTGCACAGCCCGATCTTCGAGAAGATCGAGCTCGTCACCCGCGGTGACGTCCGCCGCGCCAAGCTGTACTACCTCCGTGAGCTCCGCGGCAAGGCCGCGAAGATCAAGGAGAAGCGCGACAACTGAGCTGACTCCCAGGTCCACAGGTCGGCCGGATAGGCTCTGGCCCCGATGGACACGGAAGCAAAGCCCTCGGAGCGCGACCGCTCCTCCGCACCCGCAAAGGCGCCGGAGGAGGGGTCGCGCTCCTCGCGTATCCCGGAACTCCCGACCGCCGCGATCTCCTGGCGGCGGACCGCCGCGCTCGGGGCCGCCTGCGCGGTCTTCGTGCTGCTCCTGAGCAACTACGTGGTGCAGCCCTTCCTGATCCCCAGCGGCTCGATGGAGCCCACGCTGCGGGTGGGGGACCGGGTGCTGGTGAACAAGCTGGCCTACGGCTCCGGCTCCCTGCCTCAGCGCGGCGACGTGGTGGTCTTCGACGGCACCGGATCGTTCGTCCAGGAGCCTCCGCCGAAGAACCCCGTCACCGGTCTGATGCACTCGGTGGCCGCCTCCCTGGGCCTGGCCGAGCCCGCCGAGACCGACTACGTGAAGCGGGTGGTGGGAGTGGGCGGCGACCGGGTGGTCTGCTGCGACGAGGAGGACCGGATCGAAGTGAACGGCCGGCCCGTCGTCGAGAACTATCTGCATCCCGGGGACGCTCCCTCCCAGGTCCGCTTCGACATCGTCGTGCCCGACGGCAAGCTGTGGATGATGGGCGACCACCGCAGCAACTCCCGCGACTCGCGTGACCACCTGGGCGAGCCGGGCGGTGGCATGGTCCCGGTCGACATGGTGATCGGCAGGGTGGACTGGATCGGCTGGCCGCCGAGCAGGCTGGGCTCGCTGCCGGACAGCGCCGCCTTCGCCGCCGTGGGGCCGCCGGGCGGGGGCCATGGGTAACCGCGGCCTCGGGCGCCGCGGGTCGGAGCCCGGGACGGAGCCGACGGCCACCGGCTCGCTGCCCACCAGAGCGGCGCGGCGGAAGCTGGCCCGCAAGGTCAAGCGGCGGCGGCGCGGGGCCGCGGTGGGGGAGATCCCGCTGCTGATCGTCGTGGCACTGGTTCTCGCGCTGGTGCTCAAGACGTTCCTGGTGCAGGCCTTCGTGATCCCGTCCGGGTCGATGGAGCAGACCATCCGGATCGGTGACCGGGTGCTCGTGGACAAGCTGACGCCCTGGTTCGGATCCCGGCCGCAGCGCGGCGATGTCGTCGTCTTCAAGGACCCGGGCGGCTGGCTGAAGCAGGAGAACGTAGACAAGAAGGAACCGCCCGTCGTCGTCAAGCAGGTGAAGGAGACGCTGACCTTCATCGGGCTGCTGCCCTCCGACGACGAACAGGATCTGATCAAACGGGTGATCGCGGTCGGTGGCGACACGGTGAAGTGCTGCGGCAAGGACGGCCGGGTCACCGTCAACGGCGTACCTCTCGACGAGCCCTATCTCTATCCCGGGAATCCTCCCTCCCTCATCAAATTCGAGGTAAAGGTTCCGGAGGGCCGGATCTTCGTGATGGGGGACCACCGGTCCGACTCGGCCGACTCGCGCTATCACCTGGACGAGCCGGAACACGGCACCGTGTCCGAGGACGAGGTCGTCGGACGGGCCGTGGTGATCGCCTGGCCGGTCGGTCACTGGCGGAAACTGGAGGAGCCGGCGACGTTCGGCTCGGTGCCTGACGCGCGCGCCGGGACAGCCGGCGCGACGGCCCGGTCGAATAGTGTGTCGTCCCGGGATCTCAACGGAATGATCCCTCTCCCGACCCCTGCGGAACTCCCGCTCGTTATGGGAGTGGTGGGCCTGCACCGGCTGGGACGCAGGCGTGGCACGGAGTGAGGAGTGGATGTGGGGGATTTGGCCGTCGGCGCACGATCCGGACACGAGGAGCCCGAGGACCGGCCGGACCATGCGGGGCATGCCGAGTCCGCCGGGACGGCGGGCCGCGCGGGGAGTGACGGCGCCACTCCGGACGGCGGCGGCAAGGCCATGAAGAAGCAGCGCTCCTTCTGGAAGGAGCTGCCCCTGCTGATCGTCATCGCCCTGGTGCTCGCGCTGCTGATCAAGACGTTCCTGGTGCAGGCGTTCTCGATCCCCTCGGACTCGATGCAGAACACGCTCCAGCGGGGCGACCGGGTGCTGGTGGACAAGCTGACCCCGTGGTTCGGCTCGGAGCCCGAGCGCGGCGAGGTCGTCGTCTTCCACGACCCGGGCGGCTGGCTGGACGACACCGAGGAGGTCCACCCGAACGTGGTCCAGAAGTTCCTCAGCTTCATCGGACTGATGCCGTCCGCCGAGGAGAAGGACCTGATCAAGCGGGTCATCGCCATCGGTGGCGACACGGTGGAGTGCAAGGAGAACGGCCCCGTCGTGGTCAACGGCAAGGCCCTGGACGACCAGTCGTTCATCTTCCCCGGCAACACGGCGTGCAACGACGAGCCGTTCGGCCCGATCAAGGTGCCCGAGGGCCGGATCTGGGTGATGGGCGACCACCGCCAGGACTCCCGCGACTCCCGCTACCACCAGGAACTTCCGGGCAACGGCACGGTCTCCAACGACGAGGTCGTCGGCCGGGCCTTCGTCGTGGCGTGGCCGATCAACCGCTGGGCGACGCTGCCGATCCCGAAGACCTTCGACCAGCCGGGCCTTGACGCCGTGATGGCCATGGCGCCCGGTGCGATCGGTATCGCCGGGGCCGTGCCGGTCGTGCTCTGGCGCAGGCGGATCCGGCTGTCCTCCGAGCGGCGGACGTGACTGACGTCCCGTCATGATCCATCGGGCCGCACAGGTTCGGCGGGGCTGAACGATGACGTCGTGGCAGAGCGATGGCGTTGTGACCGAGGAAACGGCAAGATCGGATAGTTGCGGGACGCTCGCCGGGTGTTCTTCATGGGCCTCAGGAACTCCCGCTCGTTGTTCGGGGCAGTGGGCCTTTGAACGGACGGGGTCCTGGAGAAGGCGGGGGCGCATAGTGAGGACTGGATGTGAGTGACGTGGCTGCCGGTGCACGACCTGGACAGGGAGACTCCGCGAAGGAGCCCGACCGGTCCGCCGATCCTGCCGTCGAACCGGCGGTGGATTCCGCGGCCGGTCCGGTGGGAGGTCCGGCGGTCGCTCCGGTGGGAGGGGTGCCGGATCCGGACGCGTCCGAGGACGATCGGGCTCCGGACGGGGACGGCAAGAAGGCGGCGAGGAAGCAGCGCCCCTTCTGGAAGGAGCTGCCCCTGCTGATCGTCGTCGCCCTGGTGCTCGCGCTGCTGATCAAGACGTTCCTGGTGCAGGCGTTCTCGATCCCCTCGGACTCGATGCAGAACACGCTCCAGCGGGGTGACCGGGTGCTGGTGGACAAGCTGACCCCGTGGTTCGGCTCGGAGCCCGAGCGCGGCGAGGTCGTCGTCTTCCACGACCCGGACAACTGGCTCGCCGGGGAACCGACCCCCGAGTCGAACGTGGTGCAGGACTTCCTGAGCTTCATCGGTCTGATGCCGTCGTCCAAGGAGAAGGACCTGATCAAGCGGACGATCGCGGTCGGCGGCGACACCGTGGAGTGCGCCAAGGGCGGTCCGGTCAAGGTCAACGGGAAGGCGCTCGACGAGCCGTACATCTTCCCCGGCAACACGGCCTGTGACGACAAGCCCTTCGGGCCCTTCAAGGTGCCCGAGGGCAAGATCTGGGTGATGGGCGACCACCGGCAGAACTCCCTGGACTCGCGGTACCACACGGACGAGGCGACCAAGGGCTTCGTGCCCGTCAAGGACGTCGTGGGGCGCGCCGTGGTCGTGGCCTGGCCGATGAACCGCTGGGCGACGCTGGCGGTCCCGGACACCTTCGACCAGCCGGGGATCAGCGCGGCGGCGGGCCTGGCCCCGGGAGCCGTCGGTATCGCGGGTGCGCTGCCTCTCGTACTGTGGCGCCGCAGGAGGCTGACCGGCGGGCGTACCGCCGGGTAGGGTGCCCACTCGGATCAGCGATTGTCGATCTCCGGAGTGGGGGACGCTGGGATGAGCGGACAAGGACGTACGGGTGACGGCCACGGCCGTCTCGGCAGCATGCTGTCGGGGCTGGCCGTGGCCGTCGGCTGTGTGCTCTTCCTCGGCGGGTTCGCCTGGGGGGCGGTGGTCTACAAGCCGTACACGGTGCCGACCGGGTCGATGACACCGACGGTGAACGCCGGCGACCGGGTGCTCGCGCAGCGCATCGACGGCAGCGAGGTGCGCCGCGGCGACGTGGTGGTCTTCACCGATCCGGTGTGGGGCGACATGCCGATGGTGAAGCGGGTCGTCGGGGTCGGCGGCGACAAGATCGCCTGCTGCGGGAAGGGCGGCCGGCTCACGGTCAACGGCCAGCCCATTGACGAACCGTATCTGCACACCAAGGGCCTCGCCTCGGCGGAGAACTTCACGGCGGAGGTGCCCAAGGGGCAGCTCTTCCTGCTGGGCGACGAGCGCAGCGCGTCGCTGGACTCCCGGGTGCACCTGGACGACGCCGGCCAGGGCTCCGTCCCCCGCGACGCGGTACAGGCCAGGGTGGACGCCATCGCCTGGCCGATGAACGGCATGATCGAGCGTCCGGAGGCCTTCGCCGCCCTCCCCGGCGGGGTGTCGGCGACCGGACCGCTGAGGTTGCAGCTCGCGGCGGTGCTCGTGGGCGTGGTGCTGATCCTGGGCGGTGCGGCGTACGGCCCGATCGCCGCACGGGTTTCGCGGGCGTCGCGGGACAAGGGCGGAAGGGTGCCCGCCGGTGCGCACTGAGAAGCGGAAGGTCGCTCGCGTGATCCTCCTGGACCCCGAGGACCGGATCCTGCTGGTGCACGGCTTCGAACCGGCGGATCCGGCGAGCACCTGGTGGTTCACCCCGGGCGGCGGCGTGGAGGGCGACGAGACCCGGGAGGAGGCCGCGCTGCGCGAGCTGGCGGAGGAGACCGGGATCACCGAGGTCGAGCTGGGGCCGCTGCTCTGGCAGCGGATGTGCTCGTTCCCGTTCGACGGGCGCCGCTGGGATCAGGACGAGTGGTATTTCCTGGCCCGTACGAGGCAGACCGCCACCGATACCAGTGGGCAGACCGGGCTGGAGCAACGCAGTGTCGCGGGTCTGAGGTGGTGGACCTCCGCCGAACTGTCGGCGGCGCGTGAGACGGTGTACCCGACCAGGCTCGCCGAGTTGCTGCGCACGCTGCTCGACGAGGGTCCTCCGCGTACGCCATTGGTTCTCGACCCCGAAACCGCCTAAGGGCCCGGGGGGCCGGGGGCCTGGCGCACAATGGGGGGACGCACGGCTGAAGGGGAACATGCCAATGAGCGCCGAGGACCTCGAAAAGTACGAGACCGAGATGGAGCTGAAGCTCTACCGGGAGTACCGAGATGTCGTCGGTCTGTTCAAATATGTGATCGAGACCGAACGGCGCTTCTACCTCACCAATGACTACGAGATGCAGGTGCACTCGGTCCAGGGCGAGGTGTTTTTCGAAGTATCGATGGCGGACGCCTGGGTGTGGGACATGTACCGGCCCGCGCGGTTCGTCAAGCAGGTCCGGGTGCTGACCTTCAAGGACGTCAACATCGAGGAGCTCAACAAGAGCGATCTCGAACTCCCGGGCGGCTGAGCCCCCCCCGGGCGGCTGAGCCCTCCGGGGGCGGCGATCCGCCCCTTGACCCGATGTGGTTCGCCTCCTGGTTCGGTGCGGTCCGCCCGGGTCCGATGCGGTCCGCCTTCGGTCCGCTCTTGATTCGCACCTACGGGTGGCCGGGATATCCACAATCCCGGGGTTTTCCACCAAGATCCACCGATCGGGACCGGACGCGTCAGAGTCGGTCCCGGAGGTGGTGCCGAAATGAACGCACGGGGGGCACTCGGGCGGTACGGCGAGGATCTGGCGGTGCGGCTGCTGGCCGAGGCCGGCATGTCCGTACTGGAACGGAACTGGCGCTGTCGCGCCGGTGAGATCGACATCGTCGCGATGGACGGCGACGCGCTCGTGGTCTGCGAGGTGAAGACCCGCAGGGCGGGCGCGTTCGAGCATCCGATGGCGGGCGTCACGCCGGTCAAGGCGGAGCGGCTGCGGCGGCTGGCCGGCATCTGGACCGACCGGCACGGCGGACCGCCGCCCGGCGGCGTCCGGATCGACCTGGTCGGCGTGGTGCTGCCCAGGCGCGGAGCGCCGGTCGCCGAGCATGCGCGGGGGGTGGCCTGATGGGGTTCGCGCGGGCGTGTTCGGTGGCGCTGGTCGGCGTCGAGGGTGTGGTGGTGGAGGTCCAGGCGGACCTGGAGGCGGGGGTGGCCGCGTTCACCCTGGTGGGGCTGCCGGACAAGAGTCTGGTGGAGAGCCGTGACCGGGTCAGGGCCGCGGTGGTGAACTCGGGGGCCGAGTGGCCGCAGAAGAAGCTCACGGTCGGCCTGTCGCCGGCCTCGGTGCCGAAGGGCGGATCGGGGTTCGATCTCGCCGTCGCCTGTGCGGTGCTGGGGGCGGCCGAGCGGATCGATCCGGCTTCCGTCGCCGATGTGGTGATGATCGGTGAGCTGGGGCTCGACGGCCGGGTGCGGCCGGTGCGCGGGGTGCTGCCGGCCGTGCTCGCCGCGGCGGAGGCCGGATACCGGCAGGTGGTCGTGCCGGAACAGACCGCGGGGGAGGCGGCGCTGGTCCCCGGAGTCTCCGTCCTCGGGGTTCGGAGCCTGCGGCAACTGATCGCGGTGCTCTGCGACGAGCCGGTGCCCGACGAACGGCAGGCACACGACGAGGGGCGCCCCGACACCATGCTGGCCGGGCTGATGGTGCCCGGCGCGGGCATCGGCACCGGCCTCGCCCGCGCCGGGCAGGCCGACGGACATCTGCCGGATCTGGCGGACGTGGCGGGGCAGGAGCGGCCCCGCATGGCTCTGGAGGTCGCCGCGGCGGGCGGTCACCACCTCCTGCTCTCGGGGCCGCCGGGAGCAGGCAAGACCATGCTGGCCGAGCGGCTGCCGGCCATCCTGCCGGAGCTGACCAGGAAGGAATCCCTGGAGGTGACCGCGGTGCACTCGGTGGCGGGCATCCTGCCGCCGGGGGAGCCGCTGGTCAGCCGGCCGCCCTACTGCGCACCGCACCACTCGGCGACGATGCAGTCACTGATCGGCGGGGGCAACGGACTGCCGAGGCCCGGTGCGGTCTCGCTGGCTCACCGGGGAATTCTCTTTCTGGACGAGGCGCCCGAATTCTCCGTGCGGGCGTTGGACGCGCTGCGCCAGCCGCTGGAGTCGGGGCATGTGGTGGTGGCACGGAGCGCCGGGGTGGTGCGGCTGCCCGCCAGGTTTCTGATGATGCTGGCCGCCAATCCGTGCCCGTGCGGCCGGCACAGCCTCAGCGGCGCCGGCTGCGAATGCCCGCCGTCCGCGGTCAGGCGATACCAGGCGAGGCTCTCCGGGCCACTGCTCGACCGGGTGGACCTGCGGGTGCTCGTCGACCCGGTCAGGCGTGAGGACCTGATGGGGCAGGGCGGCCGGGGCGAGTCGACGGCCGTGGTGGCGGCCCGGGTCCGGCAGGCCAGGGCGCGGTCCGCGGAGCGGCTCGCGGGCACCGTGTGGTCCACCAACAGCGAAGTGCCCGGCCATGAGCTGCGGACCAGGCTGGTCGCGGCCCCGGGCGCGCTCATGGAGGCCGAACGGGACATGGAACGCGGCCTGCTCACCGCGCGGGGCCTGGACCGGGTGCTCAGAGTGGCGTGGACGGTCGCCGATCTGCGCGGCGCCGACCGCCCGGACGCCTCCGACATCGCGGTGGCGCTGGAACTGCGCACCGGGATTCCACGGGGTGCCCTGACGAACGCCGGGACGCCGTCATGAAGCCGCGGGCGGACGACGGGCCGGGGAGGGGGCAGGACCGGGTGGGGGACGTGCAGGGGCAGAGCCCGGAACCCGACCCGGAACACGGCCCGGGGGAGGGGAACGGAACGGGGCCCGGGGCGGTGGTGAGCGGGCAGGAGCGGCTGGCGCGGGCCGCGCTGACCCGCGTCATCGAGCCGGGGGACGAGTGCGGCGGCCGCTGGCTGCGCGAGTGCGGCGCGGTCGAGCTGATACGGCGGATCACCGCGGGGGACGGCACCGCCGAGCAGCTGACCGGAATGACCCCGAAGCGGCTGGCCGGGTACCGGCTGCGCGTCGAGAGCGTCGATCCCGGACGGGACCTCTCGGCGGTCGCCGCGCTCGGCGGGCGGTTCATCTGCCCCGGGGACCTGGAGTGGCCCAGCCAGCTCGACGACCTCGCGGACGCCAGACCGACCGGCCTGTGGGTGCGGGGCCCCCGCGATCTGCGGCTCTGGGCGCTGCGCTCGGTCGCCGTGGTCGGAGCGCGCGCCTGCACCCCGTACGGATCGCACATGGCGGCCGGACTCGGTTCGGGACTCGCGGAGCTGGGGTGGGTGGTGGTGTCCGGAGCCGCGTTCGGGGTCGACGGGGCGGCGCACCGCGGCGCACTCGCCGCCGGCGGGGCGACGATGGCGGTCCTGGCCTGCGGGGTGGACGTCCCCTACCCCCGGGGACACGCCGAGCTGATCGGACGGATCGCGCAACAGGGGCTCGTCATCGGCGAATTACCACCGTCCGATCATCCCACCCGCAGCAGATTCATCCTCCGGAACCGGGTCATCGCCGCGTTGACGCGCGGGACGGTCGTCGTGGAGGCCGAACACCGCAGCGGCTCGCTCGTCACCGCGCGCTGCGCACAGCGGCTCGGCCGCTTCACCATGGGTGTGCCGGGGCCCGCCACCAGCGGGCTGTCGGCAGGGGTCCACGAACTCCTGCGCGGAGAGGGCGTGCTGGTGACCGATGCCGCCGAAGTGGCCGAACTGGTGGGGGACATCGGTGAACTGGCCCCGGCCAGACGAGGCCCCGTGCACCCCAGGGACCTGCTCGACGAGGTCTCCGCCAGAGTCCTCGACGCCCTGCCGTACCGGGGTGCCCTGAGCGGGCGCGATGTGGCCCGTTCCGCCGGAACCGGCACCGACGAAGCACTCGGCAGGCTGTACGAACTGCACTCACTGGGGTTCGTCGAACGGGATGGCGATGGATGGCGGTTGACGCCGCGACCGACTTGCAATGGCGACGCGCGGCGAGGCGGTACTTGACCTGGGGCATTCGGGTGAAAAGGTGATGCCGATGACCTCGGCGGATCCTTCGGTGACGCCTCCGGGGCCGACGCGCACAGCGACGGCCCCGGACCTCAACCATGTCGGATCGGCCGGATTCGTACAGCGCCGATCCTCTATCCTGCGCGGACCGCGACATCGTGGTCACGCTACGCTCACAAGGGTTCCGACTCAGACAAACGTCCCAGCACTTCACAGCAGAACGGCTCAAGGCACCACATGCCCCAGCACACCTCCGGGTCTGACCGCGCGGCAGTACCACCGGCTGCGCGTGGCACTGTGCGGCCCCCCGCCCCTTCCTCGCTCGACGAGTTGTGGCGTTCGTACAAGTCCACCGGCGACGAGCGGCTGCGGGAGCAGCTGATCCTGCACTACTCGCCGCTGGTGAAGTACGTCGCGGGCCGGGTGAGCGTGGGCCTGCCTTCCAATGTCGAGCAGGCGGACTTCGTCTCCTCCGGGGTCTTCGGACTGATCGACGCGATCGAGAAGTTCGACATCGAGCGCGCGATCAAGTTCGAGACCTACGCGATCACCCGCATCCGGGGCGCGATGATCGACGAACTCCGGGCACTGGACTGGATCCCGCGCTCGGTGCGTCAGAAGGCGCGGGCGGTGGAACGCGCCTACGCCACGCTGGAGGCGCAGTTGCGACGCACCCCCTCCGAGCCGGAGGTCGCGGCGGAGATGGGCATCGCGCTGGAGGAACTCCACGCCGTTTTCAGCCAGTTGTCGCTGGCCAACGTGGTCGCGCTGGAGGAGCTGCTGCATGTCGGCGGCGAGGGCGGCGACCGGCTCAGCCTGATGGACACCCTTGAGGACACCGCCGCCGACAATCCGGTGGAGGTCGCCGAGGACCGCGAGCTCAGACGGTTGCTGGCCCGAGCCATCAACACGCTCCCGGAGCGTGAGAAGACGGTCGTCACGCTCTACTACTACGAGGGCCTCACCCTCGCCGAGATCGGCAATGTCCTCGGGGTCACCGAGAGCCGGGTCAGCCAGATCCACACCAAATCGGTGCTGCAACTGCGCGCCAAGCTGGCCGACGCCGGACGCTGAGCCCCGCTCGCGGCCGGCGCCGGCCGTGGCTGCTTCGGACATCGATCCGGGCCGCACCCGCGCTCTCGAACACCGGTCGCCGTAGAGTGGACGCGTGCCCAGGATTCGAGCGGCCTCGGTGGCCGAGCACCGGACCATGCAGCGCGGCGCCCTCCTGGACGCCGCACGCTCCCTGCTGTCCGAGGGAGGTACGGAAGCATTGACCTTCCCCGCCCTCGCCGAACGCACGGGCCTCGCCAGGTCCTCCGTGTATGAGTACTTCCGCTCCCGGGCGGCCGTCGTCGAAGAGCTGTGCGCCGTCGACTTCCCCGTCTGGGCGGCCGAGGTCGAGAACGCGATGGAGCAGGCCACGACGCCCGAGGGCAAGATCGAGGCCTATGTGCGCCGGCAGCTCGACCTGGTCGGGGACCGCCGCCACCGGGCGGTCGTCGCCATTTCGGCGAGCGAGCTGGACGCCGGGGCGCGCGAGAAGATCAGGGCCGCCCACGGCGGGCTGATCGCCATGATCGTCGAGGCGCTCGGCGACCTCGGCCACGCGCAGCCGAGGCTGGCGGCGATGTTGCTCCAGGGGTCGGTGGACGCCGCGGTGCGGCGTATCGAACTGGCCGTCGCCGAGGAGCCGGCCGTGATCGCGGACACCGCCGTCGCCATGATCCTTCGAGGCGTCCAGGGCGCACGGGGCTGACGCCGCCGCATCGCGGCGGCGAGCAGAACGCTGGGGGCGGCGAGCCCGTCCCCGGTCCTTCCGGCGGAGCGCGCGGGTTCGGGTACTCCGAACACCGGGAGCAGCCGGGACGGGCCCCGTCGCAGCAGCGACGGCGGCAGCAGCGACAACGGATTCAGATACGCGTCACCGCGCCGCAGGCCCCAGTGCAGACAGCCCGCCGTGCAGTGGAAGGGCCCCGTCTCCACGACCGCCACCACCTGCCCCGCCGTCACCTCCTCGCCCTTCGCCACGAGCGCGCGGACCGGTTCGTACGTGGTCCGAAGCGGCGGATCACCGCTGCCGGCCAGCTCGATCGCCAGCACCCCGCGTCCCGCCACCCGCCCCGCGAACGAGACCCGGCCCGAGGCGGCGGCGAGCACCGCCGCACCCGGCTCAGCGGCCAGGTCGACCCCGCGGTGGCCGCGCGCGTAGGGACCGGCCGGGGGCTCCCAGTTCCGCAGGACCGCGGGCCGCCCGGCAAGCGGCCAGCTCCGGTCGCCTTCCGGCCCGGGGCCCGAACCGCCTTCCCCGGGCGGCTTTCCGGGGCCCGGCTCCGTCCTTGTCTCCGCACCCGGCGCTGGGCCCGGCTCCGTCTCTGCCTGCGCACCCGGGGAGGGAACGGGCATGGGAGTTGACGTGGGAACGGGTGTGGGGGTTGGCGTGGGAACTGTCGTGGGAGTGGGCATCGGAGTGCCGGCCGCGGCTACCGAGCCGACCGCTGTGCCGCACACCACCGCCAGCAGGGCCGCCAGCACCACCACGAGCGCCTCCCGCACCCGGGGCACGGACCTCCGGCGGCAGGTGCCCGCGCCCGGAATCAGCAGGTCGGTCGGGACGGTCGGATCAGGGGTGCGTCGCATGGCAGAACCGTCCCGCAGCGCCCCGATCCGCGGGGATCATGAACCGGAACTGTGGACAACCAGCCGGTTGTGGACAGCGCCGTCACCCGGCACCCGGGCCGTCCCGTACACTTCCTATGGCGATCCGGGTCACCGGGTCGACTTCGCACGCCCCGCCACCTCCCTCTTCGCGGACGGTGGCCGCGCTCCTCGGTCCCTCGTGGCACGGCGCGTCGGGGCGTCAGGCGCGACAGCAATCCTGCGGTCGCGACAACCGAGCACCTCAAGGAGTACGGCCATGGCCGTCGTCACGATGCGGGAGCTGCTGGAAAGCGGCGTCCACTTCGGTCACCAGACCCGTCGCTGGAACCCGAAGATGAAGCGCTTCATCTTCACCGAGCGCAACGGCATCTACATCATCGACCTGCTCCAGTCGCTGTCGTACATCGACCGCGCCTACGAGTTCGTCAAGGAGACCGTCGCCCACGGCGGCTCCATCATGTTCGTGGGTACGAAGAAGCAGGCCCAGGAGGCCATCGCCGAGCAGGCGACGCGCGTCGGCATGCCGTACGTCAACCAGCGTTGGCTCGGCGGCATGCTCACCAACTTCTCCACCGTCTACAAGCGCCTTCAGCGTCTGAAGGAGCTTGAGCTCATCGACTTCGAGGACGTGGCCGCCTCCGGCCTCACCAAGAAGGAGCTCCTGGTTCTCTCCCGCGAGAAGGCCAAGCTGGAGAAGACCCTCGGTGGTATCCGCGAGATGCAGAAGGTGCCGAGCGCCGTCTGGATCGTCGACACCAAGAAGGAGCACATCGCCGTCGGTGAGGCGCGCAAGCTCCACATCCCGGTCGTCGCGATCCTCGACACCAACTGCGACCCCGACGAGGTCGACTACAAGATTCCGGGCAACGACGACGCGATCCGCTCCGTCACCCTGCTCACCCGTGTGATCGCCGACGCCGTCGCCGAGGGCCTCATCGCCCGTTCCGGTGCCGCCACCGGTGACTCGAAGCCGGGCGAGAAGGCCGCCGGCGAGCCGCTCGCCGAGTGGGAGCGCGACCTGCTCGAGGGCGACAAGAAGGCCGACGCCGAGGTCCAGACCTCCGCCGAGACCGAGAAGGTCGCGGACGCCGAGGCTGCCGAGGCCCCCGCCGCCGAGGCCGCTGCCGAGGCCCCCGCTGCCGAGGCCCCGGCCGCGGACGCCGAGCAGGCCTGACACCCGTCACGGCTGACGACGGCGGGGGCCGGTGCCACAAGCACCGCCCCCGCCGTTCACCCGTAGATCTTTCAGACTTCGAGAGAGAAATACAGACTCATGGCGAACTACACCGCCGCTGACGTCAAGAAGCTCCGCGAGCTGACCGGCGCCGGCATGATGGACTGCAAGAAGGCCCTCGACGAGGCCGACGGCAACGTCGACAAGGCCGTCGAGGCGCTCCGTATCAAGGGTCAGAAGGGCGTCGCCAAGCGCGAGGGCCGCTCTGCCGAGAACGGTGCCGTCGTCTCCGTCATCTCCGAGGACCAGACGTCCGGCGTTCTGCTGGAGCTGAAGTGCGAGACGGACTTCGTCGCCAAGGGCGAGAAGTTCCAGGACGTCGCGAACACCCTCGCCGCCCACGTCGCCGCCACCTCCCCGGCCGACATCCAGGCGCTGCTCGCCTCCGAGATCGAGGCCGGCAAGACCGTCCAGGCGTACGTCGACGAGGCCAACGCCAACCTCGGCGAGAAGATCGTCCTGGACCGCTTCGCGCAGTTCTCCGGCGCGTTCGTCTCCGCGTACATGCACCGCACCATGCCCGACCTGCCGCCGCAGATCGGTGTCCTGGTCGAGCTGGACAAGGCCGACGCCGAGCTGGCCAAGGGCATCGCGCAGCACATCGCCGCGTTCGCCCCGAAGTACCTGTCCCGCGAGGACGTCCCGGCCGAGGTCGTCGAGGCCGAGCGCCGCGTCGCCGAGGAGACCACGCGCGCCGAGGGCAAGCCCGAGGCCGCTCTCCCGAAGATCGTCGAGGGTCGCGTCAACGGCTTCTTCAAGGAGGCCACCCTCCTCGGCCAGCCGTACGCGCTGGACAACAAGAAGTCCGTCCAGAAGGTCCTGGACGAGGCCGGTGTCACCCTGAAGCGCTTCTCGCGCATCAAGGTCGGCATCTGAGTCCGTCCGCGAAACACGGTGGACCCCGATAGGGTCTAGTGCAGTCGTCGGCCGCACTCACGCCGTACGACCGCAGATCTGACGAGGAGGCCATTGCCGCTGAGGGACACCAGACCCACCGGCAATGGCCTTCTTCGTATGTGCACGAGGAGAATCTCCATGAACAAGGGCGCGGACGCCGCAAAAGGTGACCACAAGCGCGACGACGGCAAGGTGGCCGGACGCTTCATGCTGAAGCTGTCCGGAGAGGCGTTCGCCGGCGGCGGGGGTCTCGGTGTCGACCCCGACGTCGTACACGCCATCGCCCGCGAAATCGCGGCGGTCGTCCGTGACGGCGCGGAAATCGCGATCGTCATCGGCGGCGGCAATTTCTTCCGCGGCGCCGAGCTCCAGCAGCGCGGCATGGACCGGGCCCGGTCCGACTACATGGGCATGCTCGGCACGGTCATGAACTGCCTGGCGCTCCAGGACTTCCTGGAGAAGGAAGGCATCGACTCCCGCGTCCAGACCGCCATCACCATGGGGCAGGTCGCGGAGCCGTACATCCCGCTGCGCGCCGTGCGCCACCTGGAGAAGGGCCGCGTCGTCATCTTCGGCGCCGGCATGGGGATGCCGTACTTCTCCACCGACACCACTGCCGCCCAGCGCGCCCTGGAGATCGACGCCGAAGCTCTCCTGATGGGCAAGAACGGGGTGGACGGGGTCTACGACTCCGACCCGAAGAGCAACCCCGACGCGGTGAAGTTCGACGCGCTCGAGTACAGCGAGGTTCTCGCCCGCGATCTCAAGGTCGCCGACGCCACCGCCATCACGCTCTGCCGCGACAACGACCTTCCGATCCTCGTCTTCGAGCTGACCGCGACCGGCAATATCGCCCGCGCGGTCAAGGGTGAGAAGATCGGCACGCTCGTGAGTGACCGGAGCACCCGGGCCTGAGAACCGGGGGACCTTCCCGGAGTACGACGGGGAGGTCCGGGCCCCCGGGGGAACCCCGGGACCGGCCCCGAAGGATGGACAACGGCCTGCCGGTCGGACACCGTGCAGGTGAGGACGCGACGCAGGACCCGCCGGGCCCCGGCACGACGGGCCACTCAAGACACGCAGGAGCACGTGGTGATCGAAGAAACCCTCCTCGAGGCCGAGGAGAAGATGGAGAAGGCCGTAGTCGTCGCGAAAGAGGACTTCGCCGCGATCCGTACCGGCCGTGCGCACCCGGCGATGTTCAACAAGATCGTCGCCGACTACTACGGCGCGCTGACCCCGATCAACCAGCTCGCCTCGTTCTCGGTGCCCGAGCCGCGCATGGCCGTCGTGACGCCGTTCGACAAGACCGCGCTGCGCAACATCGAGCAGGCCATCCGCGACTCGGACCTCGGCGTCAACCCGAGCAACGACGGCAATATCATCCGGGTGACCTTCCCGGAGCTCACCGAGGAGCGCCGCCGCGACTACATCAAGGTGGCCAAGAGCAAGGCCGAGGACTCCAAGATCTCCATCCGCGCGGTGCGCCGCAAGGCCAAGGAGACCCTCGACAAGCTGGTCAAGGACAAGGAGTCGGGCGAGGACGAGGTGCGCCGCGCCGAGAAGGAGCTCGACGACACCACCGCGAAGTACGTCGCGCAGGTCGACGAGCTGCTGAAGCACAAGGAAGCCGAGCTGCTCGAAGTCTGATGAACGACTCTTCCTGGGGCGCCCCGCAGGGAGCCGGTCGCTGGGGTGCGCCCGAGATGCAGGCGGCCCCGGCGGGTCCTGCATACGATGTGTATGACGCCCAGCAGACTCGGCCCATGCCCATCGTGCCGGACGTTCCCGACGCAGGTAGAGACGACGCAGGCAGAGACGCTGACGACCGTGATGACCGGGACCAGGGGGCCGGACGCCTGAGCGGCGGCCCCCTGTTCCGTGACGAGAAGCCGCAGGAGCCCATGTCCACCGCGCCGCCGCCCCCGCAGAAGAAACGTGCGGGCCGTGATCTGCGAGCCGCCATAGGGGTCGGTGTGGGGCTCGGCGCCGTCATCGTCGCCTCGCTGTTCATCGTCAAGGCCGTCTTCGTCGGCGTGATCGTCGTGGCCGTCGTCGTGGGCCTCTGGGAGCTCACCTCGCGGCTCCAGGAGCGCAAGGGCATCAAGGCACCGCTCGTCCCGCTGGCGGTGGGCGGCGCGGCGATGGTCGTCGCCGGTTACGTCCGGGGTGCCGAAGGCGCCTGGGCGGCGACGGCGCTGACCGCGCTGGCGGTGCTCGTCTGGCGGATGACCGAACCGCCCGAGGGCTACCTCAAGGACGTCACGGCCGGTGTGTTCGCGGTGTTCTACGTGCCGTTCCTCGCCACGTTCGTCGCCATGCTCCTGACCGCCGACGACGGGCCGCAGCGGGTGCTCACCTTCCTGCTGCTGACCGTGGTCAGCGACACGGGTGCGTACGCCGTCGGCTGGCGGTTCGGGAAGCACAAGCTGGCACCGCGCATCAGTCCCGGAAAGACCCGGGAGGGCCTGTTCGGGGCCGTCGCCTTCGCGATGGTCGCCGGCGCGCTGTGCATGCAGTTCCTGATCGACGGCGGCTCCTGGTGGCAGGGGCTGCTGCTCGGGCTCGCGGTCGCGGCCAGCGCCACCCTCGGGGACCTGGGCGAGTCGATGATCAAGCGGGACCTCGGGATCAAGGACATGGGCACGCTGCTGCCGGGGCACGGCGGCATCATGGACCGGCTCGACTCGCTGCTGCCGACCGCCCCGGTGGTCTGGCTGCTGCTGGTGCTGTTCGTCGGCTCCACCTGAGAACAGGGTCCTGAGCTGGGACTTTACGAGTGAGGGCCCGCTGTCCACAGGACGGCGGGCCCTCACTGTTCTGTCTGCGACACTGGAAGAACCATGCCTAAGCCCGGAGAACTCACTTTCGTCGCGCCCCGCGGAGCCAAGAAGCCGCCGCGGCATCTCGCCGACCTCACGCCCGCCGAGCGCAAGGAAGCCGTCGCCGCGATCGGCGAGAAGCCGTTCCGCGCCCAGCAGCTCTCGCAGCACTACTTCGCGCGGTACGCGCCCGACCCGGCGGAGTGGACCAACATCCCGGCCGGATCGCGGGCCAAGCTCGCCGAGGCGATGTTCCCCGACCTGATGTCGGTGGTCCGCCACATCAGCTGCGACGACGACACCACCCGCAAGACCCTGTGGAAGCTGCACGACGGGACGCTCGTCGAGTCCGTCCTGATGCGCTACCCGGAGCGGGTCACGATGTGCATCTCCTCGCAGGCCGGCTGCGGGATGAACTGCCCGTTCTGCGCCACGGGACAGGCCGGACTCGACCGCAATCTGTCGACCGCCGAGATCGTCCACCAGATCGTGGACGGCATGCGGGCGCTGCGCGACGGAGAGGTCCCCGGCGGTCCGGCGCGGCTCTCCAACATCGTCTTCATGGGCATGGGCGAGCCGCTCGCCAACTACAACCGGGTGGTCGGCGCGATCCGCCGGCTGACCGACCCGGAGCCGGACGGGCTGGGGCTCTCGCAGCGCGGGATCACCGTCTCCACCGTGGGTCTGGTGCCGGCGATGCTCCGCTTCGCGGACGAGGGCTTCAAGTGCCGCCTCGCCGTCTCGCTGCACGCGCCGGACGACGAGCTGCGCGACACCCTCGTACCCGTGAACACGCGCTGGAAGGTCGGCGAGGTGCTGGACGCCGCGTGGGAGTACGCGGAGAAGTCCGGCCGTCGCATCTCCATCGAGTACGCGCTGATCCGCGACATCAACGACCAGGCGTGGCGCGGCGACCGGCTCGGCCGGCTCCTCAAGGGCAAGCGGGTGCACGTCAACCTGATCCCGCTGAACCCCACACCCGGTTCCAAGTGGACCGCCTCGCGGCCCGAGGACGAGAAGGCGTTCGTCGAGGCGATCGCCGCCCACGGGGTGCCGGTCACCGTGCGGGACACCCGCGGTCAGGAGATCGACGGGGCCTGCGGGCAGCTGGCGGCAGCCGAGCGCTGAGCCGGAAGTGGCCCGTGTAATCTGGGCCTGAAATCAACTTCATATTCCGACAGGGGAGCGCCACAGCGCTGAGAGTGCGGCACCGAGGACAGGTCGGCCGCAGACCCTCTGAACCTCGCCCGGGTCATTCCGGGTAGGAAGTTCGGTCATCAACTCATGCTGTTGCGCCCTGCCCGCTTTCCGCGGGCAGGGCCGCGTCTCTTCCTGGCCAAAACCCAGGAGGAATCCACAATGACCACCACGCGCAGGACCAGGCAGCTCGCGGCGTCGGCCGTCGCCGCCGCGCTCGGCGTCACCGCACTCGCCGGCTGCGGAAGCTCCGACGACTCGGCCGGTTCCGGCGGCACGAAGGGCTCGGGCTCCAAGACCGTGACCCTCGTCAGCCACGACTCCTTCAATGCCTCCAAGGACGTGCTGAAGGAGTTCACCGAGGAGACCGGCTACACCGTCAAGGTGCTCAAGAGCGGCGACGCGGGGGTCGCGCTCAACCAGGAGATCCTGACCAAGGGCTCCCCCCGCGGCGACGTGTTCTTCGGCGTCGACAACACCCTGCTCTCCCGTGCCCTCGACAGCGGGCTCTTCACGCCGTACCGGGCGAAGGGCATCGACCGGGTCGCGGCGGACACCCGGCTGGACGCCGACAAGCACCGGGTCACCCCGGTCGACACCGGCGACATCTGCGTGAACTACGACAAGAAGTACTTCGCGGACAAGAAGCTCGCGCCGCCGCAGTCCTTCGACGACCTGGCGAAGCCCGCGTACAAGGACCTGCTCGTCACCGAGAACGCCGGGACCTCGTCGCCCGGCCTCGGCTTCCTCCTCGGCACCGTCGCCACTTACGGCGAGAACGGCTATCAGGACTACTGGAAGAAGCTGGAGCGCAACGGCGTCAAGGTCGTCGACGGCTGGGAGCAGGCGTACAACGAGGAGTTCTCCGGATCGGCCGGCGGGAAGAAGGCCAAGGCGGACCGGCCGCTCGTCGTCTCGTACGCCTCCAGCCCGCCCGTCGAGGTGCTGTACGCGAAGCCGCAGCCGGCGCAGGCCCCGACCGGCGTCGCCACCGGGACCTGCTTCCGGCAGATCGAGTTCGCCGGTCTGCTGAACGGCGCGAAGAACGAGGCGGGTGGCAAGGCCCTGCTGGACTTCCTGATCAGCAAGAAGTTCCAGGAGGACATGCCGCTCAACATGTTCGTCAACCCGGTCGTCAAGGACGCGGCGCTGCCGGAGCTCTTCACCAAGTTCGGTGCGACGGTGGACGGGCCGGCGACCGTGGCCCCGGAGAAGATCGCCAAGAACCGTGAGCAGTGGGTCCAGTCGTGGTCCTCGCTCGTAGTGAAGTAGCCAAGAGCCCCGTACGCGGAACGGACGCGGGCGGGACGGGCGGGACCGGCGGGACGGATGGCCCGGGAAGGCGCACCCGCGCGGCGGGGCCCGCCCGTGCGAAGGCCCGGCGCGGGAGCGCGGTGCGGCTCGGCCTGATGGCCGTGCCCGTCGCGTTCTTCGCGCTGTTCTTCGCCTACCCGGTCGCCGCGATCGTCGGCCGCGGCCTGAAGGTGGACGGCGTCTGGCAGTTCGGCCGGATCGGCGAGGTGCTGGCCCGGCCGGACATCCGCGAGGTCCTCTGGTTCACCACCTGGCAGGCGCTCGCCTCGACCGCGCTGACCCTGCTGATCGCGCTGCCCGGAGCGTATGTCTTCGCCCGCTTCGACTTCCCCGGCAAGCAACTGCTGCGGGCGGTCGTCACGGTGCCGTTCGTCCTGCCGACCGTGGTCGTCGGGACGGCCTTCCTGGCGCTGCTGGGACGCGGTGGCTTCCTCGACGAACTCTGGGGCGTACGGCTCGACACCACGGTCTGGGCGATCCTGCTCGCCCATGTCTTCTTCAACTACGCGGTGGTCGTCCGGACGGTCGGCGGCCTGTGGTCCCAGCTCGACCCCCGGCAGGAGGAGGCCGCCAGGGTGCTCGGCGCGGGACGGTTCGCCGCCTGGCGGCGGGTCACCCTGCCGGCCCTGGCACCCGCTGTGGCCGCTGCCGCGCTGATGGTCTTCCTCTTCACCTTCACCTCCTTCGGGGTCGTGCAGATCCTCGGCGGTCCCGGTTACGCCACCCTCGAAGTGGAGATCTACCGGCAGACCGCGCAGTTGCTCGCCCTGCCGACGGCCGCCGTGCTGACGCTGGTGCAGTTCGCGGCAGTCGGCGCGATCCTCGCCGTGCACGCCTGGACCGTACGGCGCAGGGAGACCGCGCTGAAGCTGGTCGATCCCGCGCAGACCGCCCGCAGGCCGCGCGGCGCCGGGCAGTGGGCGCTGCTCGGCGGGGTGCTGCTGACGGTGCTGCTGCTGATCCTGCTGCCGCTCGGGGTACTGGTCGAGCGCTCCCTGGACACCACCGGCGGCCACGGCCTCGACTTCTACCGTGCGCTGGGATCCGTGGACGCGGGCGGCGGTACGTTCCTGGTCGCGCCGCTCGAAGCGATCTGGAACTCCCTGCAGTACGCGCTGGTCGCGACGGTCATCGCACTGGTCATCGGCGGGCTCGCCGCCGCGGCGCTGACCCGGCGCGCCGGCCGGCTGGTGCGCGGTTTCGACGTGCTGCTGATGCTGCCGCTCGGGGTGTCCGCGGTCACCGTCGGCTTCGGCTTCCTGATCACCCTGGACAAGCCGCCGCTGGACCTGCGGACCTCCTGGATCCTGGTGCCGCTCGCCCAGGCGCTGGTCGGTGTGCCCTTCGTCGTACGGACCATGCTGCCCGTCCTGCGCGCGGTGGACGGGCGGCTCAGGGAAGCGGCCGCGGTGCTCGGCGCCTCGCCGCTGCGGGCCTGGCGGGAGGTCGATCTGCCGCTGGTGCGGCGGGCGTTGCTGGTCGCGGCCGGTTTCGCGTTCGCCGTCTCGCTCGGTGAGTTCGGCGCGACGGTGTTCATCGCCCGGCCCGACCGCCCGACGCTGCCGGTCGCCGTGGCCCGGCTGCTGGGGCGGGCCGGGGAGCTCAACTACGGCCAGGCGATGGCCCTGAGCACCATCCTGATGGTGGTCTGTGCCGTCTCGCTGCTGCTGCTCGAACGTATCCGCACGGACCGGTCCGGGGAGTTCTAGAAATGCTGACACTGGAATCGGCCACGGTTCGCTTCGGCGAGCGGGCGGCGCTCGACGCGGTGGACCTGAAGGTCGCCGAGCACGAGATCGTGTGTGTGCTCGGACCGAGCGGAAGCGGCAAGTCCACCCTGCTGCGGGTGGTCGCCGGACTGCACCCGCCGGACGGCGGCCGGGTGCTGCTGGACGGCGCGGACCAGGCCGGCGTGCCGGTGCACCGGCGCGGACTCGGCCTGATGTTCCAGGACCACCAGCTCTTCCCGCACCGCGATGTCGGCGCCAACGTGGCCTTCGGGCTGCGGATGCGCGGGGTGTCGCGCCGCGACCAGGAGCACAGGGTCGGCGAACTCCTCGACCTGGTGGGCCTGCCCGGCGCCGAACGCCGCGCCGTCGCCGCCCTGTCCGGCGGTGAGCAGCAGCGCGTCGCCCTCGCCCGGGCCCTCGCCCCGAGCCCCAAGCTGCTGATGCTGGACGAGCCGCTCGGTCAGCTCGACCGCGGGCTGCGCGAGCGGCTCGTCGTCGAACTGCGCACGCTCTTCGGCCGCCTGGGCACCACGGTGCTCGCCGTCACCCACGACCAGGGCGAGGCGTTCGCGCTGGCCGACCGGGTGGTGGTGATGCGGGACGGCCGGATCGCCCAGGTCGGCACCCCGCTGGAGGTCTGGCAGCGGCCCGCCTCCGCCTTCGTCGCACGGTTCCTCGGCTTCGACAACGTGGTCGGGGCGACGGTGAGCGGCACCGTCGCCGACACGGTGTGGGGCGAGGTGCCGGTGCCCGGGGGCTCACCGCAGGGGGCGTGCGATCTGCTGGTGCGCCCTGCCGGGGTCCGGATCGGCGCCCCGGACCAGGGGCTGCGCTGTGTGGTGGGGACGCGTACGTTCCGGGGCGATCACGTCGCCGTGCGGCTGGTGCCTCGGGACGGCCCGGAGCTGGAGGCGGAGTGCGCGCTGCGGGACGTCCCCGAGGAGGGTGCGACGGTCGGGGCCGGCTTCGACGCGGCCGAGACCGTGGTTCTGCCCGCCCGCCCCTGACTGCCTGTCCCTGACCGTCCGCCCCGACCTCCGCCCCGGGTGAGCGGTCCGGGGCCGGCGCCCACCGGTCGCGGGAGCCGCCCATCGGCCGGAGGATTGCCGGATGGCCCCGGAGCGCGGCGCCGACCGCCCCTGGGGACCCCCTGGAACGTCCTCGCGGACGGCCCCGGGGCCGTGCAGCGGATCCGGAAGACTCCGGGAAGGACAGGGACATGACCGAGTCAGCACGCGAGGGCATCGACATCACCCGCATCCTCGACGCCCCGCCGGAGAAGGTCTTCGCGGCCTGGACGACGCCCGAGCACTTCGCGGCCTGGTACGGCGGCGACGCCGAGGTGCCGCTGGACCGGGTGTCGATGGACGTCAGGCCGGGCGGAGCCTGGAGTCTGGTCATCGTGGTGCCGGGCACCGAGATGCCGTTCCACGGGGTCTACCGGGAGGTGGTGGCCCCCGAGAAGCTGGTGTTCAGCCTGAAGGACGCCTCCGCGCCCGCCGGCGCCGAGGGCGAGACCGTCACCGCCACCTTCACCGAGCGCCGCGGCGGGACCACCGAGATGGTCTTCCAGCAGCGCGGCGGCAACCTCACGGCCGAGCAGTACGCGGCCGCCGAGGACGGCTGGGAGGCCTTCTTCGACGCGCTCGTGACCCGGCTCGCGTCCTTCTGAGCCCGGCCTACGGCGCCTCGCCGACAGCCCGGCCTACGGCCTCGCCGACAGCCGGGCCAGCGCCCCCGGGGCCTCGTCCACCGTGTCCACGAGCGCGATCCGGGGCTCCATCGCCCGGCCTGCGGCCAGCGCGCGCAGCAGCGGCCAGGCGGGCAGGGCGCGCGTCCAGTGGGCGCGGCCCACCAGCACCATCGGGGTCGGAGCGCCGAGCGAGCCGTAGTAGTTCGGCGTCGCGTTGTCGAAGATCTCCTGTACGGTGCCGGCCGCGCCGGGCAGGAAGATCACGCCCGCCGTGGAGCGGCTGAGCAGTCCGTCCTCGCGCAGCGCGTTGGCGAAGTACTTGGCGATGCGTTCCGCGAAGGGGTTCGGCGGCTCGTGCCCGTAGAACCAGGTGGGGATCGAGACGGAGCCGCCACCGCCCGGCCGGCGCCGGCGCACGTCGAAGGCGGCCAGTGCCCAGTCGGTGACCGACGGGGTGAACGAGGGGGCCGCGGCCAGCAGCGCGCAGGCCTCGTCCAGCACGGCATCGGGATGCGGCGCCAGGTACGCCCCGAGGTTCGCGGCCTCCATCGCGCCCGGCCCGCCACCGGTGGCCACCGTCAGACCGTTCCTGGCCAGGGTCCGTCCCAGCCGGGCCGCGGCCGTGTACGGGGCGCTGCCGCGGGCCGTCGCGTGGCCGCCCATCACCCCGACCACGGCGGCGCCGGCGAGGTACTCGTCCAGCGCGTCGGAGACCGCGTCGTCGTGCAGCGCCCGGAGCATCGAGGCGAAGTTGTCGCCGTTCGCCCGGGTCCGCCGGAACCAGCGGTACGCGCGGGCGTCGGGCGTCGCCGCGTAGCCGCCGTCCGCCAGCCCCTCGTAGAGAGCGTCGGGGGTGTAGAGCAGGCCGCGGTACGGATCGAAGGGGAGCCCCGGCACCGGCGGGAAGACGAACGCGCCGTCGGCCCGCACCTTCGCCGCCGCCCGCGGCTCCATCCGGCAACCGAGGAAGACGGCGCCGGCCGTGTCGGCGGCCAGCAGCGCGGCGCCGCGGTCCGTCAGGTCGACGGACTGCACCCGGTGCCCGGCCAGCGCCCCCCGAGACGACCGCCGCGTCGAATGCGGGGAGCGAGTCGATCTCGGGGCCGGGCGGGGGACTGGTTTCGTCCGGATTGTCCACGCTGTCATGCTACGTAGCCGGGTGCGGGTGCCCGGCCCGCGGCGCGCGGCCTCAGACCGTCAGCGGCAGCGCGGCCAGCTCCGCGATCAGCCAGGTCAGCGGGGCGAAGACGATCAGCAGCGCGGCGGCGCGCAGGGCCGTCGCGGCCCGCAGCGCCGACACCGGGGCGCCGAGCCGCAGCAGGGCCTGCGCCGTCTGCTCACGGGCCTGCCTGGCCTCCAGCGCCGAGGTCAGCAGCGTCGCCGTCGTGCAGCCGAGCACGAGGACTGCGCCCAGCACCGTCAGCGGGCCGAGCGGGCGGGTCGCCGTCCCGTACAGGGCGTAGGCGGCGACCGCCGCGGCCAGTACCGCGCAGACCACACCGAGCGGGCGGCCGATCCGCCGCGACTCGTCCATCAGCACCCGGCCGGCCAGCAGCCGTACGGCGCCGGGGCGCGCCGCCTGGAGCAGCCGCCCGCACAGATGGGCCAGCCCCGGGCCCGCCACGGCCAGCCCGGCCGCGGTCAGCGTCCATCCCGCCAGCACTCCGGCCGGGGTGGCGTCGAGCCTGCCGGGCAGCGGGAGCAGGCTGCGGCCGTCGCCCCGGCTCATGTACGCCTCGATGGCGAGGCCAGCCGCGGTCAGTGCCACGCCCCACGGCAGTCCCGTGGGCGGTGCCGCGGGACCGGGCGCCTCCGGCTCCGTCAGGACCTCCGAGTCCGCCGGGGCCGCCGTGGCCGCCGGCTCGGCGCGCAGCGCGAGCGCGCTCGCCGTCGCCGCGGCCACCGGGACCAGGGCCAGCAGCACCATCGCGGCGGCGAGCGGCAGCGGGGCCTCGGCGTCGAGCAGTCCGGCGGCCGCGCCGTCGAACGGCAGCCCGGACAGGTCACCGCGCAGATGCAGGTAGAACAGCAGCGCCACCATCGAGCCGAGGGTGCAGGAGACGGCGGTGGAGACCGCGGCGAGCACCGCGAGCCGGACCGGCCCGAGGCCCACGGCGGACAGCCCGGAGCGTGGCCGGGTGCTCGGGTCGGTGCGCGCGACCGCGACCGCGAACTGGACGGTGGCGGCGAACGGCACGATGCACCACAGCAGGCGCAGCACGGCCCCGGCGGAGTGCGCCGGATGCCCCGAGGCGTAACCGAGGGCGCACAGCAGCAGGAAGCCGACGCCGGCGGAGGCGGCGGCGACCAGCAGCCGCCGCAGCAGGACCAGCGGATGGGAACCCCGGGCTAGACGGAGAGCGAGCACGCCGCGCGGCCCTCCGTATCGGACACGGCGGGCAGGGCGACGGTGGCGACGCGGCGGCCGTCCAGCAGCGGGACCGTGCGGTCGGCCAGGGCGGCGATCTCCGCGTCGTGGGTGGCGAGCACGATCGTGATGCCGTGCGAACGGGCCGCGCTGGTGAGGGTGCGCAGCACATGCGTCCGGTCGCTGCGGTGCAGGGTCGCGGTCGGCTCGTCGGCGAAGATCACCGTGGGGGCGCCCGCCAGGGCGCGGGCCACGGCGATCCGCTGGCGCTGTCCCTGGAGCAGGGTGTGCGGTCGCTGCCTGGCGCAGGTGCCGATGTCGAGCCGCTCCAGCCACTCCAGGGCGGTCTTCTTCGCCTCCCGGTGCGAGGCGCCGCGCAGCAGCAGCGGAAGGGCGGTGTTCTCCCAGGTGTTCAGCTCGGGTACCAGCTGGGGCTCGGGTGCGATCCAGCCGAACCGGTCGCGGCGCAGCCGTTCACGCAGCCGGGGGCCCATGGTGTGGACGGGGACGCTGTTGAACCACACCTCGCCCTGCTCGGGCACCAACTGGCCGGACAGGCAGTGCAGCAGGGTGGTCTTGCCGCAGCCCCGGGGGCCGGTCACGGCGAGGATCTCTCCGTCGCGGACGCCCAGGGAGACGCCGCCGAGCGCGGGGGAGCCGTTGTGGGAATGGTGCAGGGAGCGCGCCCAGATCACGTCGTTGTCCGGCGGGGCCACCATGGCGTACACCTCGGTTCAGATCGTAATTCCCGTCCCCTGCACGGGGGAACGAAGCCAGGGCCGATCGGTCACTCGGCACCGTAGGGATTCGAACCGCGGTGAGCGCACAGCACACGGCCCGGATGCGCCCCTTCCCACTCGAATGGGCGCATCCGGGCCGTGTGGACCGTATGAGGATGACGGCTGGAAGCCGGTCGAACAGTGGTCAAGCGATGGTCAAGCGACGGGGCCGTCCGGCCGGCGGCCGGTCCGTGGTCGGCCGGCCGGCCGTCACGCCGGTCAGAGCTTGGTCCACGCCTCCGTGAGGACGGTGCGCAGGATGCCCTCGATCTCGTCGAACGTCGACTGGTCGGAGACCAGCGGCGGCGCGAGCTGGACGACCGGGTCGCCGCGGTCGTCGGCCCGGCAGTACAGGCCGTTGTCGTACAGCGCCTTGGAGAGGAAGCCGTACAGGACGCGCTCGGTCTCCTCGTCGGTGAAGGTCTCCTTGGTGGCCTTGTCCTTCACCAGCTCGATGCCGTAGAAGAAGCCGTTGCCGCGGACGTCGCCGACGATCGGCAGGTCGAGCAGCTTCTGCAGCGTCGTGAAGAAGGCGTTCTCGTTGTCCAGGACGTGCTGGTTGAGGCCCTCGCGCTCGAAGATGTCGAGGTTGGCGAGGCCGACCGCCGCGGAGACCGGGTGGCCACCGAAGGTGTAGCCGTGCAGGAAGGTGTTGTCACCCTCGTAGAACGGCGCGGCGATGCGGTCCGAGACGATGCAGGCACCGATCGGGGAGTAGCCCGAGGTCATGCCCTTGGCGCAGGTGATCATGTCCGGCACGTAGCCGAACTTGTCGCAGGCGAACATCGTGCCGAGACGGCCGAAGGCGCAGATGACCTCGTCGGAGACGAGCAGCACGTCGTACTTGTCGCAGATCTCGCGCACGCGCTGGAAGTAGCCGGGCGGCGGCGGGAAGCAGCCACCGGCGTTCTGAACCGGCTCCAGGAAGACCGCGGCGACGGTCTCCGGGCCCTCGAAGAGGATCTCCTGCTCGATCTGGTCGGCGGCCCAGCGGCCGAAGGCCTCGGGGTCGTCACCGTGGATCGGGGCGCGGTAGATGTTGGTGTTCGGCACCTTGTGCGCGCCGGGGACCAGCGGCTCGAAGGGGGCCTTCAGGGCCGGCAGGCCGGTGATGGACAGGGCGCCCTGCGGGGTGCCGTGGTAGGCGACCGCACGCGAGATGACCTTGTACTTGGTCGGCTTGCCCTGGAGCTTGAAGTACTGCTTGGCCAGCTTCCAGGCGGTCTCGACGGCCTCGCCGCCACCGGTGGTGAAGAAGACCTTGTTGAGGTCGCCCGGCGCGTAGTCGGCGAGGCGCTCGGCCAGCTCGACGGCCTTCGGGTGGGCGTAGGACCACACCGGGAAGAAGCCCAGCTCCTGGCCCTGCTTGTACGCCGCCTCGGCGAGCTCGTGACGGCCGTGACCGGCGTTGACCACGAACAGGCCGGACAGGCCGTCCAGGTAACGCTTGCCCTGGTCGTCGAAGATGTAGGTGCCCTCGCCACGCACGATGGTGGGAACGGGCGCGGTCTCGTAGTCCGACATGCGGGTGAAGTGCATCCACAGGTGGTCGTACGCGGTTCGGCTGAGGTCCTTGCTCACGGCTATCGGGTTCCCCACATGTAGGTCTGCTTCTTGAGCTTCAGGTACACGAAGCTCTCGGTGGAGCGCACGCCGGGGAGGGCCCGGATGCGTTTGTTGATCGTTTCCAGCAGGTGGTCGTCGTCCTCGCAGACGATCTCCACCATCAGGTCGAAGGAGCCCGCGGTCATCACCACGTACTCGCACTCGGCCATGGCCGACAGCGCCTCGGCGACGGGGTCGAGGTCGCCCTCGACGTTGATCCCCACCATCGCCTGCCGCCTGAACCCCACGGTGAGGGGATCGGTGACGGCGACGATCTGCATCACGCCCTGATCGAGAAGCTTCTGGACGCGCTGTCGCACGGCCGCCTCGGAGAGGCCGACGGCCTTGCCGATCGCGGCGTACGGACGGCGTCCGTCCTCCTGGAGCTGCTCGATGATTGCGAGGGAGACGGCATCGACCGCTGGTGACGATCCGTTCCCGGTCCTGGAGTCTGCGCTGCGACTGGCCACGCATCCACTCTGCACCGGGACTCGTCTGTCTGGCAACCCCAGATCAATGAAATTCGTTGTTTGAGGGTGCAGATCTAACTGAATCCGAAGTTCACGGCGGTTGGGCATGTCGAAAGCGACACCCGAGCGACTACCCTGGGCATCTCACCCATTGGACGTGTCGACAGGAGGGGTGGTTGTGACCACCGAGGTGCGCCGTCTGCGCAACTACATCAACGGAGAATTCCGGGACGCCGCTGACGGGCGGACCATCGATGTGATCAACCCGGTCACGGAAGAGGTCTACGCGACCTCGCCGCTCTCCGGGCAGGCCGATGTCGATGCCGCGATGGACGCCGCCGCGGCCGCTTTCCCCGCCTGGCGCGACGCCACGCCCGCCGAGCGCCAGAAGGCCCTGCTGAAGATCGCGGACGCCTTCGAGGAGCGCGCCGAGGACCTCATCGCCGCCGAGTCGGAGAACACGGGCAAGCCGCTCGAACTGACCCGTACCGAAGAGGTCCCGCCGATGGTGGACCAGATCCGCTTCTTCGCGGGTGCGGCACGGCTGCTCGAAGGCCGCTCGGCAGGCGAGTACATGGAGGGCCTGACCTCCATCGTCCGGCGTGAGCCGGTCGGCGTCTGCGCGCAGGTCGCGCCGTGGAACTACCCAATGATGATGGCCGTCTGGAAGTTCGCCCCGGCGCTCGCCGCGGGCAACACCGTCGTCATCAAGCCGTCCGACACCACCCCGGCGTCGACCGTGCTGATCGCCGAGATCATCGGCCAGATCCTGCCCAAGGGCGTCTTCAACGTCATCTGCGGCGACCGCGACACCGGCCGCGCGATGGTAGAGCACCCGACCCCGGCGATGGCCTCCATCACCGGCTCGGTCCGGGCCGGCATGCAGGTCGCCGAGTCCGCCTCCAAGGACGTCAAGCGGGTCCACCTGGAGCTCGGCGGCAAGGCCCCGGTCGTCGTGTTCGAGGACACCGACATCGCCAAGGCCGTCGAGGGCATCTCCGTCGCGGGCTACTTCAACGCCGGCCAGGACTGCACCGCCGCGACCCGCGTCCTGGTCCACGAGTCCATCCACGACGAGTTCGTCACCGCGCTCGCCAAGGCAGCCGCCGACACCAAGACGGGGCAGCCGGACGACGAGGACGTGCTCTACGGCCCGCTCAACAACGCCAACCAGCTGAAGCAGGTCAGCGGCTTCATCGAGCGGCTCCCCGCCCACGCCAAGGTCGAGGCGGGCGGCCACCGGGTCGGCGACAAGGGCTACTTCTACGCCCCGACCGTCGTCTCCGGCCTCAAGCAGGACGACGAGATCGTCCAGAACGAGGTCTTCGGCCCGGTCATCACCGTCCAGAAGTTCACCGACGAGGCCCAGGCCGTGGAGTACGCCAACGGCGTCGAGTACGCTCTGGCCTCCTCGGTGTGGACCAAGGACCACTCCCGCGCCATGCGGATGTCCAAGAACCTCGACTTCGGCTGTGTGTGGATCAACACCCACATCCCGCTCGTCGCCGAGATGCCGCACGGCGGCTTCAAGAAGTCCGGCTACGGCAAGGACCTCTCCGCCTACGGCTTCGAGGACTACACCCGCATCAAGCACGTCATGACCTCGCTCGACGGCTGATATCCCGTCAGCAGGCAGGCCACGGCCCCGGGCTCCCCGCCCGGGGCCGTGCCCGTTCCCGGGCGCCGGCCCGTTCCCCGGACTCCGCGCACCACCCCTTGCGCGGCCGGGCGAAGACGCCCTGGTGCCGGCCCGCCCGGGTGCCGGCCCGTTCCCGGTATCGACAGGGTGTGCGGACGGAACGGGTGCCGCTGGACGGTTGGTCCATTGTCCGCGCCGCCGGGCGACCGGCATCCTGCGCAGGTGCGAGCAACCCCGAAGAACCCCATGTCCCGCCGGTCCCTGCTGCGCGCCTTCGGAGCCACGGCGGCCGGTGTCACGCTGGCCGGCTGTGGAGTGCCCGCCGCCTACGTGGAGCCCGGTGACCGCGCCGGGCGCGACACCTCGGCGAACGATCACGCCCTGCACTTCGCGAACTGGCCCCTGTACATCGACACCGACGACGAGGACGAGTCGAAGCGGCCCACCCTCGACGCCTTCGGGCGGCGGACCGGGATCTCCGTCACGTACACCGAGGAGATCAACGACAACGACGAGTTCTTCGGGAAGATCAGCCCGGCGCTGATGAACCACCAGCAGACCGGCCGGGACCTGATCGTCATCAGCGACTGGATGTCCGCCCGGTTCGTACGGCTGGGCTGGGTACAGGAGATGGACCGGGCCAAGCAGCCGAACGTCGCCAAGTACCTGGATCCGCAGCTGCGCTCGCCCGCCTTCGACAAGGGCCGGCTGCACAGCGTTCCCTGGCAGTCCGGGATCACCGGCATCGCCTACAACCGCAAGAAGCTCGGCCGCGAGATCAAGCACCTGAGCGATCTGTGGGCGGACGACCTGCGCGGCAAGGTGACACTGATGTCCGGGCTCGACGAGTCCTTCGCCCTGCTGATGCAGGGCAACGGCGTCGACGTCACCCGCTGGCGGGCGGACGACTTCCACCGGGTGTGCGACCAGGTCGAGAAGCTGGTGAAGAAACGGCACATCCGCCGCTTCACCGGCAACGACTACATCAAGGACCTGTCCACCGGCGATGTGCTCGCCTGCCAGGCCTACTCCGGCGACGTCATCCAGCTCCAGGCCGACAACCCGGAGATCGAGTTCGTGGTCCCCGAGGAGGGAGCCGAGCTCTGGTCGGAATCGATGATGATCCCCAACCTCGCACGCCACAAGCGCAACGCGGAGCGGCTCATCGACTACTACTACGAGCCGGAGGTCGCCGCCGAGCTGGCGACCTGGGTCAACTACGTCTGCCCCGTCCCGGCCGCCCGCGAGGTGCTGGCCTCGTCCAAGGACGAGGAGACCGCGGCACTCGCAGAGGACCCGCTGATCTTCCCCGACGACGCGATGCGCAAGCGGCTCGCGATCGCCCGCGACGTCACCTCCGAGGAGCGCACCGAGTTCGCGAAGAAGTGGAACGCCATCGTCGGGATGTGAGCCGTGCCGGAGACGTGCCGAGGGGCAGCCAGGGGTGGCGTAAAGGGCCGGTAAACCCGGGCGTACGCTGCGGACATGAGCGAGCGAAGAGCCGTGCTGAGGCGCATACGCGTGTGGTTGGTCGTGTTTATCGTCTGTCTGGTGCTGAGCGGGCTGACCGCCTTTCCACTCGTCCACGAACTCCACTGGGCCGAGGACCTGCTGAGGTCCTCGGCCTCTCCCGTTCCGGAGCACTTCCCGGCACTGATGGAGTGGATCACCAAGGTCCGCACCGGCCTCGACGAGGCCGACGCGAAGTACCCCTTCGTGCTGTACGGCACCGACTGGCTGGCCTTCGCGCACCTGGTCATCGCGGTCGCCTTCTACGGCCCCTACCGCGACCCGGTCCGCAACATCTGGGTCATCGAATTCGGCATGATCGCCTGCGCCGGGATCATCCCGCTCGCGCTGATCTGCGGGCCCGTCCGCGGCATCCCCTTCTGGTGGTCCGTCATCGACATGTCGTTCGGGGTCTTCGGGGTGCTCCCGCTGTTCGTGGTGCGCCGCATGATCAAGCGGCTGGAGGCGCTGGAGCGGACACCGCTGCCGGAGCCCGCCGCGACGGCCGCGCCGGCGCTCTGAGTCATCCGGCCGACGGGGCGCCGAAGGCGGCCACGACTATGTCCAGCGCCGTGGGATTCATGCCTTCCCCCTTCGCGTCCGTCGAGTTGACGCTGTAGACGAGGGTCCGGGAGAGATCACGGGTGGCCGCGACGGCCGTGTTGTAGCCCCAGCGGCCGCCCGTCTTGCCCCAGACCTCGCGTCCGCCCAGCCGCATCACCGAGAGACCCGCGCTGTACGCGGCGGGCTCGCCCGTGCCGTACTCACGCACCGAGGAGTCGGGCAGCGTGAACATCTCCCGGAGCAGCGGACCGCGCACCACCCGCCCGCCGAACAGCGCCCGGGTGAAACGCTCCAGGTCGGCGGTGGTCGAGATCAGGTCTCCCGCGGCCCAGGCGTCCGTCGCCCCCCACACCGTCACATCACGCAGTTCGCCCGTGCCGAAGAGCTGGTAACCGCGGTTGTGAGGTCCGCGGATCGCCGGGTCGGTGCCGGGGAAGTACGTGTCCCTCAGGTGCAGGGGCTCCAGGACGCGCCGGGAGACCTGCGAGGCGTACGTGTCGCCCGTGACCCGCTCGATCAGCAGGCCCGCCACGGTGTAGCCGATGTTGGCGTAGTGCTGCTGGGTGCCGGGCACGAAGTCCGGCTTCCGGGAGGTGGCGTCGCGCACGGTCCGCACCGGGTCGTGCAGGTCGAAACGGTGCGCGTACGCGTCGTCCGGGCCGCCGCCGGAGCCGACGGACGGGATGCCGCTCGTGTGGTTCAGCAACTGGCGCACCGTGACGTCCTCGTACGCGGCCGGGACCAGATCCGGCAGGTAGTGGCGGACCGGGCGGTCCAGGCCGAGCCTGCCCTCCCCGGCCAGTTGCAGCACGACGGCCGCCGTGAAGACCTTGGTCACCGAGCCGGCCCGGAAGCGGCCGCCCGGGTCCGCCGGCCGGCCGGAGGCCAGGTCGTGGACGCCGGAGGTGCCCCGCCAGTCGCCCCCGGAGCCCGAGACCCGCACCAGCGCGGCCGTGGCGTCGTCCCTCGGGAGCCCCCGGATCGCGGCGCGCAGGGCCTCGGCGTCCGGGGCCTGCCCGGTGGCTTCCCGCTGGGTGAACCGGCCTGCGGCCGCCGGGGCATCGGTACCGGCCGCCGCCAGGGCCGGTGAGGCGGGGCCCGTGACGAGGCCGAGGACGAGCGCGGCTGCGAGGGCGGTGCTGGACATGCGGACGTTCATGACGGGTGCCTCCCGGCGTGGAATCCTCAACTGCTTACGGACTCCATCCTGTTGACCGGACCGCCAGGACGGATCCCCCGTCCGGGGGTTTGCCGGAGGGAGACCGGCTCCCCCGCGCGGGGGAGCCGGGCGCCGGACCTCCCTCCGGCGAGGGAGCCACGGCCCTCGGGGGAGTCACGGCCGGCCACGCGCCGCGGCCGAAGAAGGAGCCGCGGCCGGGCCCGCTACGACGCCGGGGGCCGGTGAAGGAGCCACGGCCGGCGAGGGAGTCACGACACCGCACTCGTACGCGCAGATCACCGCCTGGATACGGTCGCGCAGCCCCAGCTTGGACAGCACATTGCCGACATGGGTCTTCACCGTGTGCTCGCTGACGACCAGCGCCGCCGCTATCTCCGCGTTCGACAGCCCGCGGGCCAGGTGCAGCAGCGTTTCGCGCTCCCGCGCGGTCAGTACGTCCAGGCGCGCCGACGGTGCCACGGCCGCGGCCGGCGGGCGCGAGGTGTACTCGGCGATCAGCCGCCGCGCCACCGAAGGAGCCAGCAACGAGTCCCCGGCGGTCACCACCCGTACCGCGTGCACCAGGTCGTCGCGGCGGACGTCCTTGAGTAGGAAGCCGCTCGCGCCCGCGTGCAGCGCCTCGTAGACGTACTCGTCGGAGTCGAAGGTGGTCAGCATGACCGTCCGGCAGCCACTCCCGGCGCTGATGGCGCGGCAGGCCTCGATGCCGTCCGTGCCGGGCATCCGGATGTCGAGCAGTGCCACGTCGGGTGCCAGCCGCCGTACCGCTTCGACCGCGGCCCGGCCGTCACCCGCCTCGGCCACCACCTCGATGTCCGGCTGCGCGTCCAGGATCATCGCGAAGCCGCTGCGTACCAGCTCCTGGTCGTCGGCCACCACCACACGGATCGTCAACTTCCCACCTCTGTCCTGTGCCCCGTCTCCGTCGCTGCTTCCGTCCCCGGCCGGGCCCGCGGGATCGTCACCCGGACCCGGAACCCCCGTCCGCCCGGACCGGCACCGGTCCCGGCCGTGCCGCCGTGCGCGGCGGCACGCTCCCGGATGCCGATCAGCCCCAGCCCCGAGCCGCCCCCGGGCCCGCGCCCGTCGTCCGTGACGGTGAGCGTCAGCGCCTCGGGACCGTGCTCCAGCCGCACGGCCACCGTGCTCGCGTCCGCGTGCCTGACCACGTTCGTCAGCGCTTCCTGCACGATCCGGTAGACGGTCGCCTCGACCGCCGGACCCGGCGGGCCGGGGCTGCCCACGACCTCGTACGAGACCGCCGGACCGCTGCCGCGCACCCGCTCCACGAGGCCCGGCAGTCCGGCCAGCGAGGGCTGGGGTTCCCGCGGCGCGTGGGGCGCGTCCTCGTTCTCGCGCAGCACGCCGAGCATCCGGCGCAGCTGCGCCATCGCGTCCCGGCCCGCCTCGGAGATCGCGTCGAAGGCCGCCTCGGCCCGCTCCGGCGCCGTGCGGACCGCCACCGGCCCCGCCTCGGCCTGCACGATCATCAGGCTCACCGCGTGGGACAGGATGTCGTGCATCTCCCGGGCGATCCGGGCCCGCTCGCGGGCCGCCGCCTGTTCGGCCTCGATCCGGTGCGTCAGCTCCAGCTGACGGGCCCGGTCCTCCACCGCGCGCAGATAGGCCCTGCGCGTCACCGTGAACCGGCCGAAGGCGTACGCCGCCGCGAACACGAACAGGGAGAAGAACAGCTCCCGCATGTCCTCGCCGTCGAGCCCGACCGAGACCAGCACCGCCGCCACCGTGAGCGCCGCGATCCCGATCCGTTTCGGCGGCGGGGAGAGCTCCGCCACCGTGCAGAACGCCACGAGACCGGTGTACGGGAGCGGCTGTCCCGGCCCGTCGACGGCGAACGTGTACAGGGCACCGGCGGCCAGCACCGCGATGAGGACCGTGACCGGCGCCCGGCGGCGGGCCACCAGCGGCAGCACCGTCAGGGTGGTCAGCCCGTACGACGTCCATGTCGCCTCCGGCAGCTCCGGGGCGCGCGGGACGACGAACGGCATGGTCATGGCGGCCTGGACCAGCAGAGCGACGAGCAGGTCCACGCCGAGGGGGCCGACCGCCGGGGCGAGTCCCGGCACTCTCGCGGTGATGTCCCGTATGCGCATCGGACCGGCGCCCTCAGGGCTTCCGCGCCACTGCGCCGAACTGCGCGACCCGCACCGCGCCGGGCTCGCCGCGCCAGTGCGCGCACGACACGATGCCCGGGGCCACCGGATCGAGCCCGGTCAGGAACGCGGCGAACTCGGCACGGGTGCGGGCGGTGATCGGCGGGGTGGCGTTCTCGTTCCAGAACAGCATCGCCGCCTCGTTGCCCTCGCCGCCCAGCTCCAGTGTGGGATGGGTGAGCACCAGATGGCTGCCGGAGGGCAGCGCGTCCATCAGCGTGCGCACGATCCGCCGGGCCTCGTCGGTGTCGAGGACGAAGTTCAGGATGCCCAGGAGCATGACCGCGACCGGCCGCTCCGGGTCGAGCGTGGACGCGGACGCCCGCAGGATCCGCTCGGGATCGCGGGCGTCCGCGTCGACGTACTCGGTCGTGCCCCGCGGAGATCCGGCCAGCAGCGTCCGGGAGAGCGCGAGCACCGCGGGGTCGTTGTCGACGTACACGACGCGGCAGCCGGGCGCGGTGCGCCCGGCGACCTCGTGGGTGTTGCCGGCGCTCGGCAGGCCGGTGCCGATGTCCAGGAACTGCCGGATCCCCGCCTCACCGGCCAGATACCGCACCGCCCGCCCCAGGAACGCCCGGTCGGCGCGGGCCACTTCGCCGATGCTCGGGTACATGGCGGTGATCCGGTCGCCGACCGCCCGGTCCACGGGGTGGTTGTCCGTGCCGCCCAGCCAGTGGTCCCAGACCCGCGCGTTGTGGGCGACGTCGGTACGTACGCCCCCGGGGACGGGGGTGGTGCGGGGATCGGTCATGTCGCTGCTCCTCCTGCGCCGGGTCCGGGTCACGGACGACGGGGTGGCCCATGATGCCGGACCGGTCAACGATCTCTGTGCGCCGGGGAGTTGGCGATGAGGTCGTGCAGGACGTCGACCCGGTTGGTGGTGATCGAGTCGACGCCGTGCCGGACCAGGCGGCGCATGGTCCGCCTGGTGTCGGCCGTCCAGGCGGAGACCAGCAGCCCGTCGCGGTGCAGCCGGTCCGTCAGTTCCGGGCCCACCAGACCGAACCGGTAGTTCAGCCAGCGCGGCCGCACCGCGTCGAGCAGCGCGGCGCGCGGCGGTGCGAGAGTCGTCCAGGTCATGGCGATCTCGGCGCCGGGGTCGGCGGCCCGTACCCGGAGCATCGCCCCGGGACCGGCGCAGTAGTACACCCGCTCACCGGCCCCGCACTCGCGCACCGCCCCGACGATCCTCGGCACGGAACCGTCGGTGGAGCCCGGCAGATCGACCATCACACGGTGTGCCCCGGCGGCGAGCAGCGCCTCGCGCAGGGTGGGGACACCGCCCCGGGTCAGTTCGGTGAGCTCGGCGTGGGTCAGCCGGTCCAGCCGCATCTCATGACCCCACAGCCGCTTCAGCGTGGCGTCGTGCAGCAGGACCGGCACACCGTCGCGGGTGAGCCGCACATCGATCTCGACCGCGTCCGCCCCTCGTCCGAGCGCGGAGCGGATCGAGGGCAGGGTGTTCTCGCGGACACGGTAGGGATCGCCCCGGTGGGCCACGGCGGTGACTGAAGAGACCATGGGGCCATTGTGGCCACCGGGGTCACCGGCCCGAGCGCCCCAGCCAGTCGGCCGTGTACGTGTCGATCTCGGCGGCCAGCCTCCGCTTGCCGGCCGCGTCGAGGTACGACGCCTCGACGGCGTTCTTCGCCAGCGCGGCGAGACCCCGCTCGTCCAGAGCGAGGAGGCGGGCGGCCACCGCGTACTCGTTGTTGAGGTCAGTGCCGAACATCGGCGGGTCGTCGCTGTTGATGGTGACCAGGACGCCGGCGTCCACCATCTCCCTGACCGGGTGCTGCTCGATGTCCACCACGGCCCGGGTCGCGATGTTCGAGGTCGGGCAGACCTCCAGCGGGATGCGGTGCTCGGCGAGGTGGGCGAGCAGCTTCGGGTCCTGGACGGAGCTGGTGCCGTGGCCGATGCGCTCGGCGCGCAGGTGGGTCAGGGCGTCCCAGACGGTCTGCGGCCCGGTGGTCTCCCCGGCGTGCGGCACGGAGTGCAGGCCCGCGGCGATCGCCCGGTCGAAGTAGGGCTTGAACTGAGGGCGTTCCACCCCGACCTCCGGTCCGCCGAGACCGAACGAGACGAGTCCCTCGGGCCGCAGGTCCACGGCGAGCCGGGCGGTCTCCTCGGCGGACACCAGCCCGGCCTCGCCGGGAATGTCGAAGCACCAGCGCAGCACGACACCCAGCTCGGCCTCGGCGGCCTTGCGGGCGTCCTCTATCGCCTCCATGAACGCCTGCTCGGGGATGCCGCGCCGGGTCGAGGAGTACGGCGTCACCGTCAGCTCCGCGTAACGGATGTTCTGCCGCGCCATGTCGCGGGCGACCTCGAAGGTCAGCAGGCGGACGTCCTCCGGGGTGCGGATCAGGTCCACGACGGAGAGGTACACCTCGATGAAGTGCCCGAAGTCCGTGAAGGTGAAGTAGTCGGCGAGCGCCTCCGGGTCGGTGGGGACCCTGGAGTCGGGGTGGTGCGCGGCCAGCTCGGCGACGATGCGGGGGGAGGCGGATCCGACATGGTGGACATGCAGTTCCGCCTTGGGCAGCCCCGCGATGAAGGGGTTCAGATCGGTCATCGGACTCTCCGGCGCGTGGGACGGTTCGGGTGCCGGGCACGGTCGGCCGGGCAGGGGACGGGGATCATCGTAGGCCGGGCCCGCCGGTGCGCAGCGGGGCCGTAGCATGACGGGACCACGATGGGGGAGGCCCATGTCAGACAACACAGAGCAGCCAGAGGGCGGGGCCGCGCCGCGCGATCCGTGGGCTCCGCCGGACAGCAGGGTGCCGCTGGAGAAGCAGGCCGGCGACACCCGCCCGCCCGCTGTGCACAGCCAGCCCACGGTCACCTCGATGCCGGGCGTCGGGGACGGCCCCGAGCCGGCCGACACACCGCCGCCGGCCTTCGGTGCGCCTGCGCAGAACGGGCCACTGCCCGGCGCCGGATTCGGCCCCGGTCCCGGTGAGGTCCCGCCGCCGCCGGTCGGACCCAACGGACCGGGCCAGCCGGTACCGCCGGTCGCGGGCCAGTACGGCTACCCGGCCGCGCCCCCCGCGCAGTACGGCGGCTACCCGGGATACCCCGGCTACCCGCAGGCGCCCTGGGGCGGTCCGCCGCCCTCCAACGGCATGGGTACCGCGTCCATGGTGCTGGGCATCCTGGCCGTCTGCCTGTTCTGCGTATACGGGATACCCAGCCTGGTCCTGGGCGCGCTGGCGCTGATCTTCGGCATCCTGGGACGCAAGCGGGTGCAGCGCGGCGAGGCGACCAACAGTGGTCAGGCGCTCGCCGGGATCATCACCGGGTCCATCGGCATCGCCTTCGGTGTGGCGATCATCAGCTTCTTCATCTGGCTGTTCGTCTCCCACGCCGATGAATTCGAGGACAGCGGCTACAACGACGACCCGTACTCGACATCCCTGGTCGTCGAGGTCACGCGTTAGGTTTTGAGCCCGCCGGACGGGCCCCGGCCGCTCCCGCGGTCCGTCCGCTCCCGATGGCCCGGCCGCGCACGGCCGGGCCATCGGTCCGCCGGGCCACCGGGCGTCCCGGTCCTCTCATGAGGCGCGCAGCTCCGCCCGCGCGTCCATCAGCGCGAACCCCAGCAGATTCAGCCCCCGCCAGCTCGCCGGGTTCTCCGCCCGCGGGTCGTCCGCGGCCAGTCCGATGCCCCATATGCGGTCCATCGGGCTCGCCTCGACCAGCACCCGGTCCCCGGTGTTCAGCAGGAACTCCCGCAGCTCCGGGTCACCGCCGAACTTGTGCACACTGCCGGCCACCACCAGCGGGTACCGCTCGCGCTGCCACACCGCGTCGTCGAAACCGCGGACCAGCCGGCCCACCTTCTTCGCCACCGCCGGGCTCTTCGCCGCCACCGCCGCGGCCTCCGACTCCGCGTCGCCGAACAGCCGCGCCTTGCCGGCCATCATCCAGTGCTCCGCCGACGCGTACGTCACACCGTCGACCGTGAAGCGCGTGGGCCACCACTGACTGAGGCAGCTCGTGCCGATCCGGCCGTCGGGCCGGGGGCGGTGTCCCCAGAAGTGCAGGTACTTCACCTTCTCGCCACGTGCGGCCTTCGCCAGGAGATCGTTCATGTGTTCCATGACACGCGATTCTGGCATTCGCCACTGACACTACGTACGGGGATTTCCGCACCGACGCGACACATGGTCGACAGATTCCGTCGCGTAACCAAAAGGCAACAACGGAATCACTTGTTGGGGTTGCCCCCCTCTGCCAGGATCGGCACTCAAATCGAGCAGAGGCTACGCCGTCCCCGCATTCCGGGGTGCGGCGGAGGAGATCGTCATGGGCAACGGCATCCAGGTGCGGGACCGCTTCGCGGACGGCGCACAGTACATCGGCGGAAAGCTGCGGTCCGGAACATCGGGACGTCACCACGACGTGGTGAACCCGGCCACGGGAGAGACCGTCCACAGCTACGAACTGGCGGGCACCGCCGACGTGGACGCCGCCGTGGCGGCCGCCCGCGCGGCGTTCCCCGGCTGGTCGGGCGCGACGCCCGCCGAGCGGGCCGAGGCGATGCACCGCTTCGCGGCCGTCCTCGCCGAGCAGGCCGACGACTTCGCGTACGTGGAGTCCCTCCAGTGCGGCAAGCCGATCAAGCTCTCCACCGAGTTCGACGTGCCCGGCACCGTGGACAACACCTCCTTCTTCGCCGGGGCCGCCCGCCACCTGGAGGGCAAGTCGGCCGCCGAGTACGACGGCGACCACACCTCGTACGTACGCCGGGAGGCGATCGGCGTCGTCGGTTCCATCGCCCCCTGGAACTACCCGCTCCAGATGGCCGCCTGGAAGATCCTCCCGGCCATCGCGGCGGGCAACACGATCGTCCTGAAGCCCGCCGAGATCACCCCGCTGACCTCGCTGATGTTCGCCCAGGCGGCCACCGAGGCGGGCATCCCGGACGGTGTGGTCAACATCGTCACCGGCGCCGGCAAGGACGCCGGTGAGCACCTCGTCGGCCACCCGGACGTGGTGATGACCTCCTTCACCGGCTCCACCGCCGTCGGCAAGCGGGTCGCGGAGATCGCCACCTCCACCGTCAAGCGACTCCACCTCGAACTCGGCGGCAAGGCCCCCTTCGTGGTCTTCGACGACGCCGACCTCGAAGCCGCGGTCAACGGCGCGGTCGCCGGGGCGCTCATCAACACCGGCCAGGACTGCACCGCCGCCACCCGCGCCTACGTCCAGCGCCCGCTGTACGACGCCTTCGTGCAGGGCGTCGCGGCGCTGATGGAGACCGTCCGGCTCGGCGACCCCTTCGACCCGTCCACCGACCTCGGCCCGCTGATCAGCCACGCCCAGCGGGACCGGGTCGCCGGATTCGTCGAGCGGGCCCGCGCGTACGCCACCGTCGTCACTGGCGGCGAGGCCCCCGGCGGCGAACTGGCGGCCGGCGCCTACTACCGGCCGACGCTGGTCGCCGGAGCGGCCCAGGACAGCGAGATCGTCCAGTCGGAGATCTTCGGCCCGGTCCTGGTCGTGCTGCCCTTCGACAGCGACGACGAGGGCATCCGGCTCGCCAACGACACCCCGTACGGACTCGCCGCCTCCGCCTGGAGCCGGGACCTGTACCGCGCCAACCGCGCCACCCGCGAGATCAAGGCGGGCTGCGTCTGGGTCAACGACCACATCCCGATCATCAGCGAGATGCCGCACGGCGGATACAAGGCCAGCGGCTTCGGCAAGGACATGTCCTCGTACTCCTTCGAGGAGTACACGCAGGTCAAGCACGTCATGTACGACAACACCGCGGTCGCCCGCAAGGACTGGCACCGCACGATCTTCGGGGACCGATAACCCGGCCGACCCCGGCCACACACACCCGAAAGGGCAACGCGCATGGAGCAGTACGAGCCCGAGCGTCTCTCCGCGGCCCAACTCGCCGCGATGCGACGCAGCCTCACCAGCGGCCGGGGCGCCCTGACCCGCCGATCGCTGATCCGCGCCTCCGGCATGGGGGCACTGGCGATCGGCGGGCTGGGCACGCTGAGCGCGTGCGGCATCCCGCCCGCCAAGCGGGAGGGGGATGCCGCCGCGGCGTCCGACGACCACTCGGCCGAGGAGAAGCAGATCAACTTCTCCAACTGGACCGAGTACATGGACGTCACCGACGACGGCAAGCACCGGCCCACCCTGGAGGCGTTCACGAAACGCACCGGGATCCAGGTCAAGTACACCGAGGACATCAACGACAACGTCGAGTTCTTCGGGAAGATCAAGCCGCAGCTCGCGGCCGGCCAGGACACCGGCCGCGACATCATCTGCGTCACCGACTGGCTGGCCGCCCGCGTCGTCCGCCTCGGCTGGGCGCAGAAGCTCGACGCGTCGAACCTGCCGCACGCCTACGCCAACCTGTCGGCCCAGTTCCGCTCCCCGGACTGGGACCCGGGCCGTGCCTACTCCTACCCCTGGGCGGGCATTCCCGCCGTCATCGCCTACAACTCCAAGGCGACCGGCGGCCGCAAGGTCGACTCCGTCACACAGCTCCTCGACGACCCGAAGCTCAAGGGACGGGTCAGCTTCCTCTCGGAGATGCGCGACACCGTCGGCATGACCCTGCTCGACATGGGCAAGGACCCCGGCAACTTCACCGACGCCGACTACGACGCCGCGATCGGCCGGCTCCAGAAGGGCGTCGACAAGAACCAGATCCGCCGCTTCACCGGCAACGACTACACCGCCGACCTCGACAAGGGCGACATCGCCGCCTGCGTCGGATGGGCCGGCGACGTCATCCAGCTCCAGGCCGGGAACCCGGACATCAAGTACGCGATTCCGGCCGCGGGATACGTCATATCCAGCGACAACCTGCTGGTCCCGGTGAAGGCACGGCACAAGACCAACGCCGAGAAGCTCATCGACTACTACTACGAGCCGTCGGCCGCCGCGGAGCTCGCCGCGTACATCAACTTCGTCTGCCCGGTCGACGGGGTCCGCGACGAACTGGCGAAGATCGATCAGGCGATGGCCGACAACGTCCTGATCCTCCCGGACAAGGAGATGGCGTCCCGGTCGCACGCCTTCCGCTCGCTGACCGCCAAGGAAGAGACGGCGTACGAAGAGAAGTTCGCCAAGCTCATCGGCGCCTGACCGGCGCTCCTCTCCAGCCCCGATCCCCCTCTGACACCACTGGGACCGCGATCCATGACACAGCAGCAGACCGGCGGCGACGTCCGCCTCACCGGGATCAGCAAGACGTACGGCTCCTTCGAAGCCGTCAAGCCGCTCGATCTGACCGTCCCGCAGGGCTCCTTCTTCGCGCTGCTCGGCGCGTCCGGCTGCGGCAAGACCACCACTCTGCGGATGATCGCGGGCCTGGAGGAGGCGACCACCGGCACGGTCTCGCTGGGCGGCCGCGACATCACCGGGCTTCCCCCGTACAAACGGCCCGTCAACACGGTCTTCCAGAGCTACGCGCTCTTCCCGCACCTCGACATCACCGAGAACGTCGCCTTCGGCCTGCGCCGGCGCGGCATCAAGTCGGTGAAGAAGCAGGTCGACGAGATGCTGGAGCTCGTCCAGCTCGGCGACTTCGCCAAGCGCAGGCCGCACCAGCTCTCCGGCGGCCAGCAGCAGCGCGTCGCCGTCGCCCGCGCCCTGATCAACCACCCGCAGGTGCTCCTGCTCGACGAACCGCTCGGCGCCCTCGACCTCAAGCTGCGCCGCCAGATGCAGCTGGAGCTCAAGCGCATCCAGACCGAGGTCGGCATCACCTTCATCCACGTCACCCACGACCAGGAGGAGGCCATGACCATGGCCGACACCGTCGCGGTGATGAACGGGGGCCGGGTCGAGCAACTCGGTGCCCCCGCCGACCTGTACGAGAACCCGAGGACGACCTTCGTCGCCAACTTCCTCGGCACCTCCAATCTCATCGAGGGCGAGATCGTCTCCGCCGGCACCGGCACCGGCATCGTGGTGGCGGCGGGCGGCGGCAGGCTGCGGCTGCCCACCGACCGGTGTACGGCCCCGACCACGAGCGGCGGCAGGCTGCTCCTCGGTATCCGCCCGGAGAAGATCTCGCTCGCGCACGCCGACGACGCGGACGTGATCGCCGACGGCCGCAACCGGGTCACCGGCCGGATCGTCGACTCCAGCTTCATCGGCGTCTCCACCCAGTACGTCGTGGAGAGCCCTGCGGGCAAGGCGCTCCAGGTGTATGAGCAGAACATCGAGCGTGACGCGCGTCTCACGGCCGGGGCAGAGGTCGTCCTGCACTGGAACCCGGCGCACACTTTCGGTCTGGACGCCGCCCAGTCCATGCTTGCGGGGACGATGGGCGACGCCGGTGTGGAGACGGTGGAGGACGCGGCGTGAGCCTCACCAAGGAGGCGCCACCGGCGCCCGTCACGGCGGAGCCGGCGATACGCAAGCCCTCCACCCGCAAGCGCCTCGTCCCGTACTGGCTGTTGCTCCCCGGCATCCTGTGGCTGATCGTCTTCTTCGCGCTGCCGCTGGTCTACCAGGCGTCGACCTCCGTGCAGACCGGATCCCTGGAGAAGGGGTTCGAGGTCACCTGGCACTTCCAGACCTACTGGGACGCGCTGACCGACTACTACCCGCAGTTCATCAGGTCCCTGCTGTACGCCGGTACCGCCACCCTCCTGTGCCTGCTGCTCGGCTACCCGCTCGCCTACCTCATCGCGTTCAAGGCGGGCCGCTGGCGCAACGTCGTCCTGGTGCTGGTCATCGCGCCGTTCTTCACCAGCTTCCTGATCCGCACGCTCGCCTGGAAGACGATCCTCGCGGACGGCGGCGCGGTCGTCGACGTACTGAACACCCTGCACGTCCTGGACGTCACCAGCTGGCTCGGCTGGACCGAGTCCAACCGGGTGCTGGCCACCCCGATGGCGGTGGTCTGCGGTCTCACGTACAACTTCCTGCCGTTCATGATCCTGCCGCTCTACACCTCGCTGGAGCGGATCGACGGCAGGCTGCACGAGGCGGCCGGTGACCTCTACGCCACCCCCGCCACCACCTTCCGCAAGGTGACCTTCCCGCTCTCCATGCCGGGCGTCGTCTCCGGAACGCTGCTCACCTTCATCCCGGCCAGCGGCGATTACGTCAACGCGGAACTGCTGGGCTCCACCGACACGAAGATGGTCGGCAGCGTCATCCAGACCCAGTTCCTGCGGGTCCTGGACTACCCGACGGCGGCCGCGCTCTCCTTCATCCTCATGGCGGTCGTCCTGATCATGGTCACCGTCTACATCCGCCGCTCCGGGACGGAGGACCTGGTCTGATGCCCGTACTGCGCTGGATACGCCGGAACCTGATCGTCATCGCGGGTCTGCTGACCCTCGCGTACATGATCCTTCCGAACGTCGTCGTCATGGTGTTCTCGTTCAACAAGCCGAACGGGCGCTTCAACTACTCCTGGCAGCGCTTCTCGCTGGACGCCTGGAAGGACCCCTGCGGCGTCGCCGACATGTGCGGCTCGCTCTCGCTGTCCCTGCAGATCGCCCTCTGGGCCACCATCGGCGCCACCGTCCTCGGCACGATGATCTCCTTCGCGCTGGTCCGCTACCGCTTCCGGGCGCGCGGCGCGATCAACTCGCTGATCTTCCTGCCGATGGCGATGCCCGAGGTCGTCATGGCCGCCTCGCTGCTCACCCTCTTCCTCAACATGGGCGCACAGCTGGGCTTCTGGACCATCCTCATCGCGCACATCATGTTCTGCCTGAGCTTCGTCGTGACGGCCGTCAAGGCGCGCGTGATGTCGATGGACCCGAGGCTGGAGGAGGCGGCCCGCGATCTGTACGCCGGCCCCGTGCAGACCTTCCTGCGGGTGACGCTGCCGATCGCCGCCCCGGGAATCGCGGCGGGAGCGCTGCTCGCCTTCGCGCTCTCGTTCGACGATTTCATCATCACCAATTTCAACGCGGGCTCGACCGTGACCTTCCCCATGTTCGTCTGGGGATCGGCGCAGCGCGGCACACCCGTGCAGATCAACGTCATCGGAACGGCGATGTTCATCATTGCCGTGATGGTGGTGGTCGTCGGCCAGCTCATCGCGAACCGGCGGAAGAACAGCGCACGATAGAAAGCCCTGAAGGAGTTGGAAACCATGGCCCCAGCTGCCATGCGTACTGCCGCACAATCACTCTCCGACGCGAAGCCGGTCCCGTTCTGGCTGGACGACCCCGGCAAGCCCGCCGCACTGCCCGCGCTCACCGGTGACGAGCACTGCGACCTGCTGGTCGTCGGCGGCGGCTACAGCGGACTGTGGACCGCGCTGATCGCCAAGGAACGCGAACCCGGGCGGGACGTCGTACTGATCGAGGGGCACGAGGTGGGCTGGGCCGCCTCGGGCCGCAACGGCGGATTCTGCGCCGCCTCCCTCACCCATGGCCTGCCCAACGGGCTGGAGCGCTGGCCCGAGGAGATCCACAAGCTGGAGGAGCTCGGCGAACGGAACCTCGACGCCATCGAGGCCGCCGTCGCCCGCTACGCCATCGACTGCGAATTCGAGCGCACCGGCGAGATCGACGTCGCCACCGAGCCCCACCAGCTCGAAGAGCTGCGCGAATGGCACCAGGAGGCCCAGAAGCTCGGCTTCACCGGGCTGGAGTTCCTGGACCGGGACGCGCTGCGCGCCGAGGTCGACTCCCCGACGTTCCTGGGCGGCCTGTGGGACCGGCGCGGGGTCGCCATGCTGCACCCGGCCAAGCTGGCCTGGGGCCTGAAGCGGGCCTGCGTCGACCTGGGCGTGCGGGTGTACGAGCACACCCGGGGCCTCGAACTGGCCGGGACCAGCACGGGAATGGCGGTCCGCACCCCGTACGGAAGGGTCTTCGCGCGCCGGGTGGCCCTCGGCACGAACATCTTCCCGTCTCTGGTCAAGCGGGTGCGCCCGTACACCGTGCCGGTCTACGACTACGCGCTGATGACCGAGCCGCTCACCGCGGAGCAGCTCGCCTCCATCGGCTGGAAGAACCGGCAGGGGCTGGGCGACAGCGCAAACCAGTTCCACTATTTCCGGCTGTCGGCGGACAACCGGATCCTGTGGGGCGGCTATGACGCGATCTATCCGTACGGCGGCCGGCTGAACGCCGATCTCGACCAGCGTCCGGAGACCTTCCTCAAACTCGCGGGCCAGTTCTTCGACTGTTTCCCGCAATTGGCCGGGGTGCGTTTCAGCCATGCCTGGGGCGGGGCGATCGACACCTGTTCGCGCTTTTCCGCGTTCTTCGGCACGGCCCATCGGGGACGGGTCGCCTATGCCGCCGGATTCACCGGACTCGGCGTCGGCGCCACCCGTTTCGGGGCCGATGTGATGCTCGATCTGCTGGCGGGCGAGCAGAACGAAATCACCGCGCTGGAAATGGTCCGCAGCAAGCCGATGCCGTTCCCGCCGGAGCCCTTCGCCTGGGCCGGGATCGAGCTGACCAAGCGGTCCCTGGCCAGGGCGGACGACAACGGCGGCCGGCGCAATCTCTGGCTGCGGACAATGGACCGGCTGGGCCTCGGCTTCGACAGCTGAGGCCGGGCCCCGTCCTCGACAGCTGAATCCGAACGGGCCGGTCACCCCTGGGGGTGACCGGCCCGTTCGTCGTGAATTCGTCGGCCGAACCCGCGTAATCGATCGGCGCCATCTCTCTCTCCCGTGTGCACGCACCGGCACCGCATGGCCGGTGCACACGGAATGGAGACAGGTCATGGCTGGCGCGGGGGTCAAGGCAGCAGTCGAATGGCTGGCATCGGTGGCGCCGGATCCGGACGCGTGCCGGTGGGAATGGGAGCGCAATCCCCGGGGGGTGACGCTCCTTCCCGCCGGCCGGCGCTGGGACGTGCTGATTCTTCCGGGGGAGCTGGGGCGTCCCACCCTCGACGTACTGACCCGGCTCATCGACCGGCCCGGGCCCGTACTCGGCGACTTCGGCGATGCCCGCACGGGCTTCTTCGTGGCCCCGGGCACCGCCGCCCGCTGGGTCGGCACCGGCGTACGCGGCGCGGGGCAGGGGACCTGGATCGTGGTGCCCCATCCGGGCCGGGCGGCCGGCAGCGGGGTGCGCTGGCTGGTCCCGCCCGACGGGTCGGGAACCCTCACCGACGCGACACTCCTGGAACTGGCGATGCACGAGGCGGCTGCCGAGCGGGCCGAGCGCGGGGACTGACGGGCCGAGCGCGGGTACGGCAGCGGGCGGGCCGGGACCGTCAGAGGTCTTGACAACCCGATTGGTCTGGACCATGTTGTGGCGGCCGCACTCAATTCCCCCATGCACGGAGGCCGTTGTGGAACGCACGGGACCCCCCGCCCGATTTACCGGAGTCGTGGCCGCCTTCGCGGCGGCCCTGCTCGCCGCCGGCGGTCTGACCGCCCTCGCACCGTCCGCCGTCGCCGCCGACACCGATCTGGCGCGCAACGGCGGCTTCGAGTCCGGCCTGGACGGCTGGAACTGCACCGGCAGCAGCGGAGCAGTGGTCAGCGCCCCGGCGCACAACGGCACTTCGGCGCTGAAGGCCACCCCGGCCGGCGCCGACAACGCCAAGTGCTCCCAGCAGGTGGCGGTCCAGCCGGACTCCGCCTACACGCTGAGCGCCTGGGTACAGGGCTCCTACGTCTACCTCGGCGCGGAGGGCACCGGCACCACCGACGTGTCCACCTGGACCCAGTCGTCGGCCGACTGGAAGCAGCTCACCACGACCTTCAGGACCGGCCCGTCCACCACCAGGGTCACCGTCTACACCCATGGCTGGTTCGGCACCCCCGCCTACTACGCCGACGACCTCACCCTCGTCGGTCCGGGCGGAGCCCCCGCGGAGCTCCCGGCCGCCCCCACCGGGCTCAGGGCGGGTACGGTCACCGCGTCCTCCGTCGACCTCTCGTGGACCGGTTCCTCCGGGGCCACCGGCTACAACGTCTACCGGGGCGGCACCAAGGTCCTCTCGGTCACCGGCACCTCCGCCACCGTGTCCGGCCTCACCGCGTCGACCTCGTACGGCTTCCAGGTCGCCGCGACCAACTCCGCGGGGGAGTCCGCCAGGTCCGCGGCCGTCCAGGCCACCACCACGGCGGGCGGCGGGGGAAGCGAGGGAGGCGGCCTGCCGGCCCACGCGCTCGTCGGCTATCTGCACTCCAGCTTCGCCAACGGCTCCGGCTACACCCGGATGGCGGACGTGCCCGACTCCTGGGACGTCATCGACCTGGCCTTCGGCGAACCGACCTCGGTCACCTCCGGCGACATCCGATTCTCGCTCTGCCCGGTCACCGAGTGCCCGAACGTCGAGTCCGAGGCCGAGTTCAAAGCGGCCATCAAGGCCAAGCAGGCCAAGGGCAAGAAGGTACTGATCTCCATCGGCGGCCAGAACGGCCAGGTCCAGCTCGCCACCGCCGCCGCCCGCGACATGTTCGTCTCCTCGGTCGGCAGGATCATCGACGAGTACGGTCTGGACGGCCTCGACATCGACTTCGAGGGCCACTCGCTCTCGCTGAACACCGGGGACACCGACTTCCGCAACCCCACCACCCCGGTCGTGGTCAACCTGATCTCCGCGGTGAAGTCCCTCAAGGCCAAGTACGGCGACAGGTTCGTCCTGACGATGGCCCCCGAGACCTTCTTCGTCCAGCTCGGCTACCAGTACTACGGCTCCGGCCCCTGGGGCGGCCAGGACCCCCGGGCCGGCGCCTACCTCCCGGTCATCCACGCGCTGCGCGACGACCTGACCCTGCTGCACGTCCAGGACTACAACTCGGGCTCGATCATGGGCCTGGACAACCAGTACCACTCGATGGGCGGCGCGGACTTCCACATCGCCATGACGGACATGCTGCTCACCGGCTTCCCGGTGGCGGGCGACCAGACCAAGGTCTTCCCGGCGCTCCGCCCCGACCAGGTCGCCATCGGACTGCCGGCCTCCACCCAGGCGGGCAACGGCCACACCTCGCCCGCCGAGGTCACCAAGGCGCTGAACTGCCTGACGAAGAAGACCGACTGCGGCTCCTACACCACCCACGGGACCTGGCCCGCGCTGCGCGGACTGATGACGTGGTCGATCAACTGGGACCGGTTCAACAACGGGGAGTTCTCGAAGAACTTCGACGCCTACTTCGGCGGCTGAGGGTGACGGACGGTCCATAGCGGCAGCAGCACCGCTCCGCCGCAGAGGAACCAGCTGCCCAGCACGTCCAGCGGCCAGTGATAGCCGCGCAGCACCAGACCGATGCCCGTCGCCGTGGTCAGCAGGACAGCGGCGACGGGCATCATCCACGACCACGCCCGCCCCACGTACGGCGTGACCAGCAGGGCCGCCGCCCCGTACGCCACCACGGCCGTCGCCGCGTGACCGGACGGGAAGTAGCCGGTGGCCTCCGTCAGCGGTCCCGGACGGGCGATCCACGCCTTCAGCGGGACGACGAGCGCGGGCACCGCGCCCATCGCGAGCACCGCGTACAGCGGTGCGCGGCGAGCACCGCGCACCAGGGCCCACACGATCGCGCAGCCCAGCACCGGGAGCGCGATCTGCATATTGCCGAGATCGGCGAGGAATTCGGTCAGCCGGGCGGGTCCGTGGCCGACGACGGCCCGTCCGGTCCGTTCGTCCAGTCCGCGCAGCGGACCGCCGACGGCGACCTGCCGGGCCGTGAGCGCGAAGAGCACCAGGAGAAACACGGCCGACAGGGCCGGGAAGAGGAAATGAGCCGGCCGCCCGGGAACAGGGGGGGTGGTTCCGGGGCGGCCGGTCGGACCGGTCTGCCGCACGCCCCGGGGGGTCTGGGGCGGGCGGCCATCCGATCGGTGAGGAGTTCCGGAGCCGGAGGCTCCAGCGGCGTGCGCGAAGGCACGGCCAGGACGGCGCTGGGGAAGCTCCGGCCCGGCATCGCCCGCAGTCCCCTGCGGACGGGGTGTTTCTCTCATCTGCAGGAACCGTACGGCAGCCGATGGGGGACCGACAGCGGGAAACAGATCCCGCCATCGGCCCCGCACACGTTCTTCACAGGCCCTCACGCGGGCCCCTCGTAACCCCTGCGAGAACGCGGTTCGCGGCCGCCGGGGTTCGCACAGGTCAGATCCGGCCGAACGCCTGCTCGATGACGTCGAGCGCCTCGTTCAGCAGGTCCTCGCCGATCACCAGCGGCGGGAGGAAGCGCAGGACGTTGCCGTACGTGCCGCAGGTGAGGACCAGCACACCCTCCGCGTGGCAGGCCTTGGCGAGGTCCGCGGCGGCCTGCGGGTTCGGGTCCTTCGTGCCGGACTTCACCAGCTCGATCGCGATCATCGCGCCGCGGCCGCGGATGTCACCGATGATGTCGCCGTTGCCGAGCTTCGACTGCATCTCGGCGAGGCGGCCCTTCATGACCTCCTCGATGCGCCTGGCCTTCCCGTTCAGGTCCAGCTCACGCATCGTCTCGATGGCACCGAGCGCACCCGCGCAGGCGACCGGGTTGCCGCCGTAGGTGCCGCCGAGGCCACCGGAGTGGGCGGAGTCCATGATCTCGGCGCGGCCGGTCACGGCGGAGAGCGGCAGACCGCCCGCGATGCCCTTGGCGGTGGTGATCAGGTCCGGGACGATGCCCTCGTCCTCGCAGGCGAACCACTGGCCGGTACGGCAGAAGCCGGACTGGATCTCGTCGGCGACGAAGACGATGCCGTTGTCCTTGGCGAACTGGGCGATCGCCGGGAGGAAGCCCTTGGCCGGCTCGATGAAGCCGCCCTCGCCGAGCACCGGCTCGATGATGATCGCGGCGACGTTCTCCGCGCCGATCTGCTTGTTGATCTGGTCGATGGCCTGGGCGGACGCCTCGGCACCGGCGTTCTCGGCACCGGTCGGCCAGCGGTAGCCGTACGCCACCGGCACCCGGTAGACCTCGGGCGCGAACGGGCCGAAGCCCTGCTTGTACGGCATATTCTTGGCGGTCAGCGCCATCGTGAGGTTGGTGCGGCCGTGGTAGCCGTGGTCGAAGACGACGACCGCGGTGCGCTTGGTGTGGATGCGGGCGATCTTCACCGCGTTCTCGACGGCCTCGGCGCCCGAGTTGAACAGCGCGGACTTCTTGGCGTGGTCGCCCGGCGTCAGCTCGGCGAGCTGCTCGCAGACCTCGACGTACCCCTCGTACGGCGTGACCATGAAACAGGTGTGGGTGAAGTCGGCCAGCTGCGCGGACGCGCGGCGCACGACGGCCTCGGCGGAGGCGCCGACCGACGTCACGGCGATACCGGAGCCGAGGTCGATCAGCCGGTTGCCGTCCACGTCCTCGATGATCCCGCCACCGGCGCGGGCGGTGAACACCGGCAGGGTGGAGCCCACACCTGCGGCGACCGTCTCCAGACGGCGGGCCTGCAGCTCCACCGACTTCGGGCCGGGAATGGCAGTGACGACGCGGCGCTCCTGCGGGATTTCGGTCATGAGGGGCTCCTGGGGGGATGTTTCGGACGCTTCCGGCCCAGGCTATGGGCGAGGCGGGGGGTGCGGCATGTTCCGTTCGGGAGTGGTGGTCGCGCGCCGTTGTCCGCCACGGACATAGCGACGGGGGCGGCGGGCGGCGAAACGGCGCGGTCCGGTGCCGGTGCCTTGCTGAACTCGCCCTGCGCGCCCACTAGATTGACCGGGGCAGACGGACGGACCCGGCCGGTCAGGGGGCAACGGTTCATGAAGAGCGACGACGCGCGCGGTGCGCGGGGCACCAGCGGTACCGAGAGGGACCGCGGCCGGCCCGATGTGCCCCGCCCTCCGGTGCCACGCCCGGCCGGGCCGCCGCCCGCCGCCCCGCCGATGCCCGTCGGCGCCCCCCGGAGCGGGCAGCCGGCCGCCCCGCCGAGGCCGGCCGGGCTCCCCGGGGCCGGCCCGTCGACCGCGCAGTGGCTGAACGCCCCGCGCCCCGCAGCCGAGCCCGGCGTCTGGCGGTACGGACATGTGCCGCGCGCCGCCGAACGGCCACCACGCCCCTCCCTGCTCGGGCCGCTGCTCGCCCTGGTGCTCTGGCTGGTGATCTGGGCGCTGCTGGCGGACTTCCGTATCCCGTACGTGAAGGTGCCCCTGGAGGCGGTCACGCCGGGGAGCTGGTGGTTCTTCGACACTCTGCGGGCCGGGTCGGTCCCGGCCGCCGCATACAGCATCGAGACGCTGTACAACCAGCTGCTGGTGCTGATCGCGGGGCTGTGGGCGGCCCGCGTCGGACACTGGGCCGGGCTCTTCCACTACTGGGCGGGGCCCCGCCCGGAGCGCGCCCGGCTGACGCTCTCGGGCATCGGGGCGCTGCTCGCGCTGTGGCTGGTCTGGAGCGGCAAGGTGCCGCTGCTGGACGTGGTGCTGTACCTGATCCCGCAGAGCTGGCTGCAGGGCGGCGGCAACGAGTACCTGGCGGCCGTGGTCGCCTACGGGGCGTACGCGCTGGTCGTCGCCGGGGTCGTGTGGCCGTTCGCCCGGACCGGGCGCTGGCGCACCGCCCTGCGGGAGCGCGCGGCCGGCCGGGCCGCCACGTCCCCGGGGGAGGACACCGCCCCGTCGCCCGCCGCAGCCCCCGGGACCGGGACGGAGGCGGCGCACTGGCCGCAGCTGCGCGCCGCGGGACGCGCGGAGGCGGCGGACGTGCTCGCCGCAGCCGTCCGGGCCGGGCGCCTGAACGACGTGGACTGCGTCCGCCTCACCCACGCCTGGGAGCGGGCGCGGACCCGCCACGACGGACCGGCCTCCTTCGACGAGGCGGTCCTGCGCCAGGGGGCCGACGCCTTCCTGCACCCCTCGGGCAGCCGGGACCTTCCGCTGCGGACCGCGCGCCACGATCTGCTGGCCGGCCAGGTCCGGATCGGGGACTGCGCCGACGACGAACGCAACCCGTACGCCCGCAGGGGTTCGGGCATGGCCCTGGACCCCGCCCTCCTCGGCACCTCCCTGCTGGCGGTCGGGCCGCCCGGTGCGGGCAAGACGGCCCGGCTGGTGCGCCCGGTCGTCGAGACGCTGGCCCTCCAGGCCCTGACCGGCAAGACGGCGGTGCTCGCGGTGGGCGCCGCGGGCGCGGCCCTCGGCCCCGACGACGCGTACGACGTCGTGGTGAAGATCGGCGACCCCTCGTCCGTCCACGACTTCGACCTGTACGGGGGATCGACCGACCCGGACGAGGCCGCGGCCACCCTCGCGGAAGGACTCGCCGGGGACGTGCCCGGCCTGGACGGGCGGCGCGCGGCCCTGGCCCTCGGGCAGCTGCTCGGCCCCTACCGGGCCGTCCACGGCTGCTTCCCGGCGGTGCCGGAGCTGCGGGAACTGCTCTCCGGGGACGAGTCAGCCGTCGGCGGGCTGCGACGCGCCCTGGAGGACGGCGGCCACTCGGCCATGCTCCGCGAGCTGGATGCCCGGACCCGGCAGACCGGCGGTGCGGGAGACCCCGCGGCGGTGCTGGCCGACCGCGTCGCCCTTCTCGACCGGCCCGCGTTCGCCGGGTTCTTCGCCACCGGCGAGGAGGCCCGGCCCTTCTCGCTCCGCTCCCTCGGGCAGCACCCGCTCAGGGTCCGGATCGACCTCCCGGAACGCGCCCACGCCGGGGCCTGCCGGGTGCTGACCAGGCTCGTCCTCACCCAGTTCAACGCGATCGCCGCGGCCCGCCCCGACCGGTCGGTCTTCACCTGCCTGGTGCTGGACGACGCGACGCACACCGTCACCGCCGAGACCGTCCAGGGGCTCCGGCGGCTCAGGTCGGTGAACGCCGGCGCCGTACTCGCGCTGCGCACCCTCGACGACGTTCCCGAGGGGCTGCACTCGGCCCTGCTGGGCGCGGTGGGCTGCGGCATGATCCTGTCGGGCGCCACCACCTGGGACGGGAAGCGGTTCTCGGAGGCCTGGGGCAAGGAGTGGGTCTCCGTGCGCGAGGTGGCCCAGCACGGCGTCTTCGCCGACCAGCCGTTCACCCGGGCCATGCACGCGCTGCGCAAGCTCGCCACCGGCAAGGCGGTCACCGTCGACGCGGTCACCGTGCGGCAGGTGGAACGCGAACGCTGGTCCGCCTCCGCGCTGGCCTACGAGCTGCCCGCGGGTCACGCGGTGCTCTCCGTGACGACGGTCGACGGCGCGCACGTGCCGCCGCTGCTGGTGGACCTGAACCGCTGAGCGGCGCGGGGTGCGCCGCTCACCCCGCGCCTCTGGTCGTGGTCATGACGAACCCTGCCGCTCTGGCAGAATTGGCAGGAGTCGTTCATACGGGACGGCGAAAATCGACTCCCCGAGGTCCAGCGGTCCCATGCCCCTCACTCTCGCCTCGCTCGTCCAGCACTCGGCGCTCAAACTCACCGTGCGCGCGGGGGCGGACCGGCTCGACGCGCCCGTGCGCTGGGCACACGCCAGCGAGCTGACCGACCCCGTGCCGTACATGGAGGGCGGCGAGTTCCTGCTCGTCACCGCCACCAACCTCGACGCCGAGAACCCCGAGGCGATGCGGCGGTACGTGCGGCGGCTGGCCGGGGCCGGGGTCGTCGGCCTGGGCTTCGCCGTCGGCGTCAACTACGACGAACTGCCGCAGGCGCTGATCGACGCGGCCGAGGAGGCGAAGCTGCCGCTCCTCGAAGTGCCCCGCCGCACCCCGTTCATCGCCATCGCCAAGGCCGTCTCCTCGGCGATCGCCGAGGAGCAGTACCGGGCCGTGACCGCAGGTTTCGAGGTGCAGCGGGAGCTGACCAGGGCCGCCCTCGCGGGCGACGGCCCCGGTGAACTGCTCACCCGGCTCGCCGCCCACCTCGACGGCTGGGCCGCCCTGTACGACGCGGCCGGCCAGGTCGTCGCCGCGGCCCCCGAATGGGCGGCCCGCCGCGCCGCCCGGCTCACCCCCGACGTGGAACGGCTGCGGGACCGTACCGCCCCCGCCAGCATCGTCGTCGGCGACACCGACGACCGGGTCGAACTCCAGTCCCTGGGCACCGGCCGCCGGGGCAGGGGAGCGCTGGCCGTGGGCACCGGAGCGGCGCTCGGCACCGCCGACCGGTACGCCGTGCACTCGGCCGTCGCCCTGCTGACCCTGATAACCGCCCGCTCCCGGTCCCTCCAGGGCGCCGAACAGCGGCTCGGCGCGGCGGTGCTGCGGATGCTGCTCGCCGGCCAGCCGGACCACGCCCGGGCCGTCGCCGGAGACCTGTACGGGGGACTGCTCGACGCCCCGTTCCGGCTGCTCATCGCGGAGGGGTCCGACCCGGCCGCCCCCGCGGCGCTCGGCGAGGCGATGGAGGCGGCGGCGCTGCGGACCGGCGAGACCCTGCTGACCGTCCCCGAGGGCGACCGGCTCGTCGTCCTGGCCGCGGACGGCGGCGCCGCGGTCGCCGCCTGCACGGCCCACGCGGAGGCCCAGGAGGCGCGGGCGCCCGCCGACGGGACCAAGCCGGAGGAGGACCAGGTGGTCGTGGGCCTCTCCGCACCGGCCGGACCGATCGCCGTCTCCGCCGCGTACAAGCAGGCCGAGCAGGCCCTGTCGGTGGCGCGCCGCCGGGGCAGGGCACTGGTCGAGCACGAGGAGCTCGCGGCCGGCTCGGTGCTCCCGCTGCTCGCCGACGACGCGGTGCGGGCCTTCGCCGACGGAATGCTCCGCGCGCTGCACGAGCACGACGCCAAGGGCCGCGGCGACCTCGTCGCCTCGCTGCGGGCCTGGCTCGCCCACCACGGCCAGTGGGACGCCGCCGCCGCGGACCTGGGGGTGCACCGCCACACCCTGCGCTACCGGATGCGCCGGGTCGAGGAGATCCTGGGCCGCTCGCTGGACGATCCGGACGTCCGGATGGAGCTGTGGCTGGCGCTCAAGGCGACGGGCGCCCCGTCGGCGCCGGAGGCGTAACCCTTCCACCGGAGTCACCGGAGTCACCGGAGTCACCGGAGCCACCGGAGCCGGAGGTGTAGCCACCCGTCGGAGCCGTCGGAGCCGTCGGAGCCGTCGGAGTCACCGGAGTCACCGGAGCCGGAGGTGTAGCCACCCGCCGGAGCCGTCGGCTCCGGGGACGTGCCCCCCCACCAGGGCCGTCGGCGTCGGAGGCGCAACCGTCCACCGGAGCCGTCCGTTCCGGCCGCATCCGACAAACCGGAGCGTCCTCGGCCCGCACTGCTCCACCCCGGACAAACGCCAGGACGGCCGTGCGGCCCTACGGTGGGGGCAAGAAACCCCCACCGCTCCGAAGGGCCGGAACCTCCATGACTTCCACCCACGCCTTCTGGCTCGCCGGCCGCCAGGCCACCGGCGAGGACAGCTTCGACGTCACCAACCCCTGGGACGGCCGTCTCGTCGGCACCGTCAGCGTGCCGACCGACGCCCAGATCGAGGAGGCCGTCGCGGCCGCGCACGCCGTGCGCGAGGAGTTCGCCGCGACGCCGGCCCACGTCCGGGCCGCCGCCCTCGACCACGTCGTACGGCGTCTGGTGGAGCGCACCGAGGAGATCGCCCAGCTGATCTCCGCCGAGAACGGCAAGCCCATCAAGTGGGCCCGCGGCGAGGTCGGCCGCGCCGTCTCCGTGTTCCGGTTCGCCTCGGAGGAGGCCCGCCGCTTCAACGGTGGCGACGCCCAGCGCCTGGACACCGACGCCGGCGGCACCGGCCGGCTCGGCCTGACCCGCCGCTTCCCGCGCGGCACGGTCCTGGGCATCGCACCCTTCAACTTCCCGCTGAACCTGAGCGCCCACAAGGTGGCCCCGGCCATCGCCGTCGGTGCGCCGATCATCCTGAAGCCCGCCCCGGCCACGCCGATCTCCTCGCTGATCCTCGGCGAGCTGCTGGCCGAGACCGACCTGCCGGCCGGTTCGTGGTCCGTGCTGACGGTCCCCAACGACCGCATGCCCGCCCTGGTCCAGGACGAGCGCCTCCCGGTCATCTCCTTCACCGGCTCCGGCCCGGTCGGCTACTCGATCCTGGAGTCGGTGCCCCGCAAGCACTGCACCCTGGAGCTCGGCGGCAACGGCGCGGCGGTCGTCCTCGGCGACTACGCCTCGGACCAGGACCTGGACTGGGCCGCGACCCGGATCGCGACCTTCTCCAACTACCAGGGCGGCCAGTCCTGCATCTCGGTGCAGCGCGTCATCGCCGACGCCTCGGTCTACGACCGGCTGCTCCCGAAGATCGTCGCCGCCGTCGAGGCCCAGGTCACCGGCGACCCGTCGGACGCCGCCACCGACGTCGGCCCGCTGGTCAGCGAGGACGCCGCCAAGCGCGTCGAGTCCTGGGTCGACGAGGCCGTCCGGGCCGGCGCCCAGCTGCTCACCGGCGGCAAGCGCGACGGCGCCACCTACGCGCCGACCGTGCTCGCCGAGCTCCCGGACAACGTCACCCTCTCCTGCGAGGAGGTCTTCGGACCGGTGCTGTCCGTGCAGAAGGTGGACGGCGAGGCCGAGGCGTTCGAGGCCGTCAACTCCTCCAAGTACGGCCTGCAGGCAGGCGTGTTCACGCACGACCTGCAGACCGCCTTCCGCGCCCACCGCGCCCTTGAGGTCGGCGGCGTGATCATCGGCGACGTCCCCTCCTACCGCGCGGACCAGATGCCGTACGGCGGCGCCAAGCAGTCCGGCGTCGGCCGCGAGGGCGTCCGCTACGCCATGGACGACTACACCTACGAGCGCGTGCTGGTCCTCACCGGCCTCGCCCTGTAGTCCGCGAACAGGATCGAGACCGATCCACCGACGTCGCCTGTGTTCCGCCTGGACAGCACGACAGCAGGCGACAGCGAGATGGCCTGAACCCACTGTGCGGGGGTTCAGGCCATCTCCGTCTCTCCGCCGCCTCCGCCACCCCGGGCGGGTCGGTGGAGTGGCCCCCGACCCGATCGGCGCCGCGGGGATGGCGGGCATGTCGGGAATCGGGTACATACGGACGAGTAGAGCCGGTCGGTACCCGTGGGTGCTTCCCCCGCGCGGACCGGCCGCGTCCACCCACTCACACCGCGGCGAGGTGAGCTCCTCATGTCCGCACCATCCGCACCGAAGAACACGCCCCGGGTCACCGAGCGCGAAGCACGCCAAGTGGCCGAGGCCGCACGCGAACAGGACTGGCACAAGCCCAGCTTCGCCAAGGAACTCTTCCTCGGGCGCTTCCGGCTTGACCTGATCCACCCGCATCCGCTGCCGCCCCCGGACGACGTCCGGCGGGGCGAGGCCTTCCTCTCCCGGCTGCGCGAGTTCTGCGGGACGAGGATCGACGGCGCCCTGATCGAGCGCGAGGCGAGAATCCCCGACGAGGTGATCAGCGGCCTCAAGGAACTCGGCGCGCTCGGGATGAAGATCGACCCCAAGTACGGCGGCCTCGGCCTCACCCAGGTCTACTACAACAAGGCCCTCGCCCTGGTCGGCTCCGTGAGCCCGGCCCTCGGCGCGCTGCTCTCCGCCCACCAGTCCATCGGTGTGCCGCAGCCGTTGAAGATCTTCGGCAGCCAGGAGCAGAAGGACACCTTCCTGCCCCGGCTGGCCCGTACCGACATCTCGGCGTTCCTCCTCACCGAACCGGACGTCGGCTCCGACCCGGCCCGGCTCGCCACCTCGGCCGTCCCGGACGGGCCCGACTACGTCCTGGACGGGGTGAAGCTCTGGACGACCAACGGCGTCGTCGCCGACCTGCTCGTCGTGATGGCCCGGGTGCCCGAGTCGGAAGGCCACAAGGGCGGCATCACCGCCTTCGTCGTCGAGGCGGACTCCCCGGGCATCACCGTCGAGAACCGCAACGCCTTCATGGGCCTGCGCGGCCTGGAGAATGGCGTCACCCGCTTCCACCGGGTCCGGGTACCCGCCGCGAACCGCATCGGCCCCGAGGGCGCCGGGCTCAAGATCGCCCTCACCACGCTCAACACCGGACGGCTCTCGCTGCCCGCCATGTGCGTCGGCGCCGGGAAGTGGTGCCTGAAGATCGCCCGCGAATGGTCCGAGGTACGTGAACAGTGGGGCAGGCCGGTCGCCCGGCACGAGGCCGTCGGCGCCAAGATCTCCTTCATCGCCGCGACCACCTTCGCCCTCGAAGCGGTGGTCGACCTCGCCTCCCAGATGGCCGACGAGAACCGTAACGACATCCGCATCGAGGCCGCCCTCGCCAAGCTGTACGGCTCCGAGATGGGCTGCCTGATGGCCGACGAACTCGTCCAGATCCGCGGCGGACGCGGCTTCGAGACCGCGGACTCCCTCGCCGCCCGCGGCGAGCGGGCCGTGCCCGCCGAACAACTCCTGCGCGACCTTCGGATCAACCGGATCTTCGAGGGCTCCACCGAGATCATGCATCTGCTGATCGCCCGGGAGGCCGTAGACGCCCATCTGAAGGTCGCCGGGGACATCATCGACCCCGGCAAACCCCTCTCCGCCAAGGCGAAGGCAGGCGCGAACGCAGCCGGCTTCTACGCCCGCTGGCTGCCCCGTCTCGTCACCGGACCGGGACAACTGCCGGGTACGTACCGGGAGTTCAACCACCCCGGCCACCCCGACCTGTCCGCCCACCTGCGCTACGTGGAACGCGCCTCGCGCAGACTGGCCCGCTCCACCTTCTACGCCATGTCACGCTGGCAGGGCCGGATGGAGACCAAACAGGGCTTCCTCGGCCGGATCGTCGACATCGGCGCCGAACTCTTCGCGATGAGCGCCACCTGCGTCCGCGCCGAACTGCTGCGCTCCACGGACGACCACGGACGCGAGGCCTACCGGCTCGCCGCCGTGTTCTGCCACCAGTCCCGGCTCCGCGTCGAGGAGCTCTTCACCCGGCTGTGGTCCAACACCGACGACCTGGACCGGCGCCTGGTCGACGGCGTCCTGTCCGGCGCGTACACCTGGCTGGAAGAAGGCGTTATCGACCCGAGCGGCGACGGCCCCTGGATCGCCGATGCCACCCCGGGCCCGTCCACCAGGGAAAACGTCCACCGGACCGTCCGCTGAACCACGGCACGTCGGGCGGGGCACGTCCCCCGCCCGACGTGCCCCGTCCGCCCGGACGGCCGGTGCGCGGGACGCACTGTCCACACGCACAGACGAAGCGGCAACAATGGGGGGCATGAGCGACAGCCCTGCCCCCCTCGCCGACCCGCACCTCGTCTTCGACGCCGCGGAAGGCCGCCGGGATCTCGTCATCCTCGGCTCGACCGGATCCATCGGCACCCAGGCCATCGACCTGGTGCTGCGCAACCCCGACCTCTTCCGGGTCACCGCGCTCTCCGCCGCGGGCGGACGGGTCGCCCTCCTCGCCGAGCAGGCGCGCCGACTGCGGGTGCGTACCGTCGCCGTCGCCGCGCCGGACGCCGTACCGGCCCTGCGCGAGGCGCTGCGGGAGCAGTACGGGACGGGCGAGCCGCTCCCCGAGATCCTGGCAGGGCCCGACGCGGCCGCGCAGCTGGCGGCGGGCGACTGCCACACCGTGCTCAACGGAATCACCGGCTCGATCGGACTCGCCCCCACCCTCGCCGCGCTCGAAGCGGGCCGCACGCTCGCCCTGGCCAACAAGGAGTCGCTGATCGTCGGCGGCCCGCTGGTCAAGGCGCTGGCGAAGCCCGGCCAGATCATCCCGGTCGACTCCGAGCACGCCGCACTCTTCCAGGCGCTCGGCGCCGGCACCCGCGCCGACGTACGCAAGCTCGTCGTCACCGCCTCCGGCGGCCCGTTCCGGGGACGCACCAGGAGCGAACTGGCGGACGTCACCCGCGAGCAGGCCCTCGCCCACCCGACCTGGGCCATGGGACCGGTCATCACGGTCAACTCCGCCACCCTGGTCAACAAGGGCCTTGAGGTCATCGAGGCGCATCTGCTCTACGACATCCCGTTCGACCGGATCGAGGTCGTGGTCCACCCCCAGTCCTACGTCCACTCCATGGTGGAGTTCACCGACGGCTCCACCCTCGCCCAGGCCACGCCCCCGGACATGTGCGGCCCGATCGCCATCGGCATCGGCTGGCCCCGGCGCGTCCCGGACGCCGCGCCCGCCTTCGACTGGTCGAAGGCGTCCAGCTGGGAGTTCTTCCCGCTCGACGACGAGGCCTTCCCGTCCGTGGGTCTGGCCAGGCACGTCGGCGCCCTCGGCGCCACCGCACCGGCCGTCTTCAACGCCGCCAACGAGGAATGTGTCGACGCATTCCTCGCGGGACGGCTGCCGTTCAACGGAATCATGGATACGGTCACGGCGGTGGTGGCCGAACACGGCACCCCCGCCACGGGAACTTCGCTCACGGTCGCAGACGTCCTGGAAGCGGAGACCTGGGCACGAGCCCGGGCCCGTGAACTCTCGGCGAAAGCGACAGCGGAGGCGCGCGCATGAGTATTACGACGGTCCTGCTGACGATTCTGGGCATCGTCGTCTTCGCCATCGGTCTGCTGTTCTCGATCGCCTGGCACGAGCTGGGGCACCTGTCGACCGCGAAGCTCTTCGGCATCCGCGTCCCCCAGTACATGGTCGGCTTCGGGCCGACGGTCTGGTCCCGGAAGAAGGGCGACACCGAGTACGGGATCAAGGCCATCCCGGCCGGCGGCTACATCCGCATGATCGGCATGTTCCCGCCCGGGCCGGACGGGCGCCTGGAGGCGCGGTCCACCTCGCCGTGGCGCGGCATGATCGAGGACGCCAGGTCCGCCGCCTTCGAGGAGCTCGAACCGGGCGACGAGAAGCGCCTGTTCTACACGCGCAAGCCGTGGAAGCGCGTCATCGTGATGTTCGCCGGACCGTTCATGAACCTGGTCCTCGCCGTCGCGATCTTCCTGGGCGTGGCGATGACCTTCGGCTTCCAGACCCAGACCACCGAGGTGGCCGGTGTCCAGAAGTGCGTGATCGAGCAGAGCGAGAACCGCGACAAGTGCGAGAAGTCCGACCCGGTCTCGCCCGCACTGGCGGCGGGGCTCAAGAAGGGCGACACGATCGTCGCCTTCGACGGACAGAAGGTCGACGACTGGGCCACGCTCTCCGACAGGATCCGCGACACCATCGGCCCCGCCACCATCACGGTCCGGCGCGACGGTCAGGAGAAGACCCTCCACGCCGTTCTCAAGAAGAACCTGGTGGCGAAGAAGGACTCCAAGGGCGAAGTGGTCCCCGGCGACTTCGTGCAGGCTGGCTACCTCGGCTTCGCCGCCCAGACCGAGATCGTCCCGCTCTCCTTCGGTGACTCGGTGCTCCGCATGGGAGACATGATCGAGAACGGTGTCGACTCGATCATCGCCCTCCCGTCCAAGATCCCGGGCCTGTGGGACGCGGCCTTCGGCGACGGCGAACGGGCGGCGGACTCCCCGGTCGGTGTGGTCGGCGCGGCCAGGATCGGCGGCGAGGTGATGACGCTGGACGTACCGGCGCAGAACCAGATCGCGATGATGCTGTTCCTGCTGGCCGGCTTCAACCTGTCGCTGTTCCTCTTCAACATGCTCCCGCTGCTGCCGCTCGACGGCGGGCACATCGCCGGAGCGCTCTGGGAGGCCCTGCGCCGCAATCTGGCCCGGGTCTTCCGGCGCCCGGACCCGGGCCCCTTCGACGTGGCCAAGCTGATGCCGGTCGCCTATGTCGTCGCCGGAGTCTTCATCTGCTTCACACTGCTGGTGCTCGTCGCCGACATCGTGAATCCGGTCAAGATCTCCTGACCCACCGAGCACCATGTGCACCACGAGTGACGGCCCGGCACACAGTATGTGTCCGGGCCGTCGCATTTGTGTGCCACTCCCGTACGCGGTGTGCTCCGCGCCGCCTCCGGTGCCGTAACCTCGAAGGCCGGAGCCCGCCGATCTCGGGACCTTGATCCACACCTTGGGGATGCTCAGCGCATGACTGCGATTTCTCTCGGAATTCCGTCCGTTCCGACCAAGCTCGCCGACCGTAGGGTCAGCCGCAAGATCCAGGTCGGGTCGGTTGCGGTGGGCGGGGACGCGCCGGTGTCGGTGCAGTCGATGACCACGACGCGTACGTCGGACATCGGTGCGACGTTGCA
>NZ_JBIDCA010000017.1:0-205284 GCF_043204345.1 Streptomyces sp. NPDC047917 | reverse complement strand
ACAGCCTCACCGACCCCGTCGCCAACATCACCGCGGCCGCCAACTACGCCGCCGACCGCTACGGATCCATCGACAACGTCAACTCCGCCTACTGAGCCGGGGTCCGATGCCGAAATCACTGGCCGGGCGGGCAAACGCTCTGCTTGGCTCGGCCCATGAGTGATCTCCACATACGCCCCGCCGGCCTCACAGACATCGACACCGTGCTGCGGTTCTGGTGCGAGGCCGCGGAGGGGACGAGCATCAGCGACGACCACGACGGTATGGCCCGGCTCATTTCGAGAGACCCCGAAGCCCTGCTGCTGGCGGACCGGGACGGCCGTCTCGTGGGAACCGTCATCGCCGGCTTCGACGGCTGGCGATGCTCCGTCTACCGGCTGGCCGTGCACCCCGACTCCCGTCGGCAGGGAATCGCCACCGCCCTCATGGAAGCGGCGGAAGAGCGATTCCTCGCCCTGGGCGGGCGACGGGCCGACGCCATGGTCCTGGAAGCCAACGAACGGGCGCATCACACATGGGCCGCGGGTGGATACCACCGCGAGGACCACTGGCGACGCTGGGTGAAGCCGCTCCCGGACTGAGAAGAGCACCGAAGGACCGGTCGACTTTGCCGATCCTTTACTATGGTTCTCCATCCTGTCCGATCCTTCCGAAAGGTGTGAGCGTCCGCCCATGGGCGAGCCTCCCAGTAGCCGACATCGCCGACATCGAGCGATCCTCCTGCCCCTGCCCGATCATGGGACGGAGGTGAACCGATGACCGAAGTGCTTCTGCTGCTCGTGGCAGTACTGCTCTCGCTGGCCTGCGGTGCCTTCGTCGCGGCCGAGTTCTCTCTGACGACGGTCGAGCGCGGACAGCTTGAACGCGCCGTCGAGCAGGGCGAGCGGGGCGCGGCGAGCGCCATGAAGGCCGTACGCAGCCTCACCTTCCAGCTCTCCGGCGCTCAGCTCGGCATCACCGTCACCAATCTGGTGGTCGGCATGCTCTCCGAACCGTCCATCGCGAAACTGATCCGCGGTCCCGTGGAAGCGGTGGGTCTCTCCCCGAACGTGGCGTCCTCCGTGGCCCTCGTCCTCGGTACGGCGCTGTCCACCGTGTTCCTGATGATCGTCGGTGAACTGGTGCCGAAGAACTGGGCGATCTCCTCCCCGCTCGCCGTGGCCAAGACCGTGGCCACCCCGCAGCGTGCGTTCACCGCCGTCTTCCGGCCCTTCATCAGCCACCTCAACAACACCGCCAACCGGATCGTGCGCCGCTTCGGCCTGGAACCGGCCGAGGAGCTGGCCTCCGCGCGCAGCCCGCAGGAGCTGGCGGCGCTGGCCCGGCACAGCGCGAAGCAAGGTGCGCTGGAGGCGGACACGGCGGAGCTGTTCGTCCGCACGCTGAACCTGGCCGAACTGACGGCGGAGAACGTGATGACCCCCCGGGTCCAGGTCACCGCGCTGGAGGCGCAGGCGACCGCCGAGGACGTCGCGAACGCCACCCGGGCGACGGGCCTGTCCCGTTTCCCCGTCTACCTCGGCAGCCTGGACACCGTCGTCGGTGTGGCACACATCAAGGACGTGCTGGCCATTCCCGCCGAGCAGCGGTCCCGCACCCGTGTGTCGGAGATGCTGCGCGAGCCCCTGCTCGTACCCGAGACGCTCACGGTGGACCGGCTCCTTGACCGGTTGTCCGGCAAACTCGCCATGGCCGTCGTCATCGACGAGTACGGCGGCACGGCCGGAGTCGTGACGCTGGAGGACATCGTCGAGGAGGTGGTCGGCGAGGTGCGCGACGAGCACGACCCGCACGAGACCGCGGACCTCGCACCGGCCGGCGAGGACGCCGACGGGCGGACCCTGTGGTCGGCCGACGGCGCCGCCCGCACCGACCAGCTGAAGACGATCGGACTGCGCGTGCCTGACGGACCGTACGAGACACTCGCCGGGCTCATCGCCACCGAGGTCGGCCGCATCCCCGCCGTGGGTGACGCGGTCGAGCTGGCGGGCTGGCGGATCGATGTGGTCGACGCGTCCGGCCGCCGCGCCGCGCGGGCCCTGCTGCACGCGCCGCTGCCCGGCGACGACGACCCGACCGAGGACGCACGATGATCGCCGTCCAGCTCTTCATCGGACTGATGACCCTGGTCGTCAACGCCTTCTTCGTCGGGGCCGAGTTCGCGCTGATCTCGGTACGCCGCAGCCAGATCGAGCCCGAGGCCGAGGCCGGCAACCGGCGGGCACGGAGCGTCATCTGGGGCCTCGAACACGTATCGGCGCTGCTCGCGGCGGCGCAGCTCGGCATCACCCTGTGCACTCTGGTGCTCGGCATCGTCGCCGAGCCGGCCTTCGCGCATCTGCTGGAGCCGGTCTTCGACGCGGTGGGCATGCCGCACGGGCTGATCCATCCGATCTCGTTCGTGATCGCGCTGTCCGTGGCGACGTATCTGCACATGCTGCTCGGCGAGATGGTGCCGAAGAACATCGCCCTGGCCGAGCCCGTGCGCGCCGCGCTGCTGCTCGGGCCGCCGCTGGTGACCCTCGCCAGGGCTCTGCGCCCGGTGATCTTCGCGATCAACGCCTTCGCCAACACGCTGCTCAAGATCCTCCGGGTCGAGACGAAGGACGAGGTGTCCGCCACGTTCTCCGACGACGAACTGGCCCGGCTGGTGACGGACGCGGGCGACGCCGGACTGGTCGACGACCGCTCGGCCGAGCGACTGCGCCACGCCCTGGAACTGGGCCGCCGTCCGGTGCGTGACGTGGTGATGCCGGTGGACCGGGTCGTGTACGCCGAGGTCGGGACCACGCCGGAGCAGCTGGAGCGGCTCTCGTACGAGACGGGCTTCTCGCGCTTCCCGGTGATGGACAGCGAGGAGCGGATCCTGGGCTACCTCCATGTGAAGGACGCCCTGGATGCCACCCCGCGCGATGTGCCCTTCCCGGTGACGGCGATGCGCCCGATCGCCCGGGTCCGGGCGAGTACACCGCTCGACGACGTCCTGACCGCGCTGCGGCGCAGCCGTACGCATCTGGCGGCGGTTCTCGACGAGGACGACCGGCTGGCCGGGATGGTCACCATGGAGGACGTGCTCCGCGAGCTGGTGGGGCGCCCGAAGACGCGCTGACCCGCACGGGGCCGCGGTACGGGTTCCGGCCGCGGCCCCCGCCACGGCCGGGCCCGTGCTCCGGCCCGTGTGCGGGCCGGAGGGCCCCGGAGGGGGCGGACCGGCCGCGATACGATCGCATCGCCATGGAAACAAATGCCTCCTACAACAGTCTTGTCGCGGTCGGCGACTCGTTCACCGAGGGCATGTCGGACCTGCTGCCCGACGGTTCGTACCGCGGCTGGGCCGATGTCCTCGCCGGCCGGCTCGCCACCCGCGCCCCGGGTTTCCGCTATGCGAATCTCGCCGTACGGGGCAAGCTGATCGGCCAGATCGTCGACGAGCAGGTCGATGTGGCCGCCGCCATGCGTGCGGACGTCGTCACACTCGTCGGCGGACTCAATGACACGCTGCGGCCCAAGTGCGACATGGGCATGGTCCGCGGACGGCTCGAAGAGGCCGTGGAGCGTCTCGCGCCCTCGTGCGGAACGCTTGTGCTCATGCGCAGCCCGGGACGCAACGGTCCGGTGATGGAGCGCTTCCGTCCGCGGATGGAGGAGCTGTTCGCCCTGATCGACGACCTGGCCGCCCGGCACGGGGCCCTGGTCGTCGATCTGTACGGGACACCCGTGCTGGGCGATCCCCAATTGTGGGACGTCGACCGGCTGCATCTGACGGCCGACGGGCACTCGCGGGTCGCCGAGGCGGTCTGGCAGACGCTGGGGCTGCCGCCGGAGAACGACTGGCGCACACCGTTGCCGGCCGCCGTCCCGCCCAGGTGGGCCAGGCGGCGCGTCGACGACCTCCGCTTCGCCCGCCAGCACCTGATGCCCTGGATCGGGCGCCGTCTGACCGGCCGCTCCTCCGGGGACGGCCGGGCGGGTGCCCAGTACAGCGCCGAACTGGGGAGGGCGTTCTGGGTCACCCCGCGGGATTCCCGTGACCCGGGTCCCGTGGCGGCCTGGCGCCGGGTCGACTCGGCTCCGCTCTCGTAACGACCCGCGGACCGGACCGCGGCGTCGGCCGCCCCGCAGGGCATGGCCTCAACGCGACATCTCATGGCCTCATCAAGGATTGTGGCCAGCATGATCGGTGCCTAGCGTCGTCAGCATGACCTCGGCAACAACCCTTGCGACAAGCACCGACCGCCGTCGGCCAGCACTGATGGTGCTGTGTCTCGTACAGTTCATGCTCGTCCTCGACGACACCGTGGTGAACGTCGCGCTCCCCAGTGTCCGGGAAGAGCTCGGCTTCACCACGGCCGGCCTGGCCTGGGTTGTCAACGCGTACTTCCTCTCCTTCGGCGGGCTGCTGTTGCTTTCCGGCCGAGCGGCCGACCTGCTGGGCCGCCGCCGTGTCTTCCTCGGCGGTGTGGCGGTGTTCGGCGTCGCCAGCCTCGCCTGCGGGCTCGCCCAGGAGCCGTGGCACCTCGTGGTCGCACGGTTCGTCCAGGGCGGGGGCGCGGCCATGGCCAGTCCGGCGGCGCTGTCCTTGATCACGCTCATGTACACCGGTGCCGCGGAGCGCGCCAGGGCGTTCGGCCTCTGGGGTGCCATCGCCGGTCTGGGCGGCACGATGGGGCTGGTGATCTCCGGTGCGCTGACCGGCCTCGCCTCGTGGCGCTGGATCTTCCTGATCAACCTGCCCGTGGCCGCGATCGCCGTCGTACTGGTCCCGCGCCTGGTCACCGAGAGCCGGTCCCCGCAGCGGGCACGCCCAGACGTCCCCGGAGCGGTCCTGGGCACCTGTGCCGTCCTGTCCCTGGTCCTCGGGCTGCTCCGGGCCGGGGAGACGGGTTGGGGCACCCTGACGGTCATCGGCCCCCTACTCCTGGCCGCCGTCCTTGCCGCCGCCTTCCTCGCGGTCGAGGCGCGCACGGCCGATCCGCTGGTGCCGTTGCCGTTCCTGGCCGACCGCACCCGTGCCGTCGCCGGTGTCACCGGCCTGGTGTTCTCCGCCGCCTTCTACGCGATGGCCTTCCTGCTGATGCTGCACATGCAGACCGTGCTCGGATACGGCCCGCTCAAGGCCGGCTTCGGCTACCTGCCCTACGGCGCCGGGATCCTCACGGGAATGTGGCTCGCCTCGCGCGCGGTGGCCGGGTTCGGGACGCGCTGGACCCTCGTCGCGGGATTCCTGCTCGCCGCGGGCGGTCTGCTGATGCTGTCCGGCACGTCACCGAACGACCACTACGCGCTCAGCGTGCTCCCCGGTGTGCTCGTCGCGGGCCTGGGCGGCGGTCTGAGTCTGCCGACCCTGACCGTCGCCGCGCTCAGCGGCACCACCGAGGAGAACGCCGGTCTGGGCTCGGCGATCCTCACCTCCGTCCAGCAGGTCGGCGGCGCCGTGGGCCTGTCGGTCCTGGTCGCCCTGGCCGCGCGGCGCACCGACGCGGTCGCCGGCTCGACCGGCCCGCTGGATGCCGCGACGGAGGGCTTCTCCCTCGCGCTCGTGGTCGGCGCCGTCTTCCTCGCGCTCGGCGCCCTGGTGATCGCCATACTGCTCGACGGCCGCCGGGAGAACAGTTCCGCATAGCACGTACCGGGGGCGCGCATGCGTACGACGGCCGGTCCGGCCGTCGTACGCGTGCGCGTCCCCGGTGGTCCGTCAGCCCCCGGCCGGGGCGTAGCGTCCGGGGGGCGGGCGCCGCGAAGAGTACGCGCGGCGTCAGCAGGGAAGCCGGCCCTTGGCGAGGGTGAAGATGCCGACGAAGGTCCGTGCGACACGCGGATCGACGGCCGCGGCGCACAGCACCCGGTCGGCACAGGCAATTGCCCGGGCGCGCCGCGAGCGGCAGGGGCGGGCCCACAACGGCGGGATGCCGGAGGTCGTCGTCGACGGACTGGGTCCAGGCCCCGGGGGTGGTTCGAGCAGCCCGACTTCGGCGGGCATTTCCACCCGGCGTGCGCCGGCGGCGAGCAGCCTGGCGAGGGCGCCGGGGGCCAGGAACTCCATGGCACGCACATCCATGCCCAGGAAAAGGTGGGCGTGCCGCGCCTGCGGTACGCCCTTCCGCACCTGAGGGCCCCCGGGATGTCCGTTGCGTGGAAGACGAGTTCGACCGGCGAGGCCCCCCGTGCGTGGAGGCCGCCGCAAGCTCGCAGACGTCGAAGACGCCCTGAAGATCGGCTCGGTCTCGTACGGCTCGCGGCCCACGCAGAAGTGCCGGCTGTCCTGGCTGGACAAGAGGAAGGCGACGGTCGGTGCCGATGGCCCTCCACCACTACGTAGGGGACAAGGACGAAGTCCTGCCGCTCCGCGGGAGCAGGCCCAGCCCTTCCCGCGGCCCGAACTGCCCGCCAACTCCCCGCACCCGCCTACTCGGCACGGCCGAAACACTGCACGACACGTGCCGGGTCATCCGGCACCGCACGGTCGGCAGGCCCGTGGTCCCCACCGTGCCCGAACAGCCGCGGCCACGGACCGGTCAGCAGAACGGCCGGGCACGCGCGGCCGCCGTGCCGCCCTGGAACGCACGGCCCCGCCCGCGGTCCGCAGCGCCGGACTCCGTTGTGGGGAACGGCGAGAACTCCCACCGCCACACTCGTTGCGCACCGGACGCACCCATGGCCTCAGCGCGCTATGACGTGTCCCGGTAGAGCATCGCGGCCAGCTTCGTAAAAACCTAGCCTGAAGGCATGTCTCTCGCTTGCCGCTGTCGAGATCTGAGTCGATGTCGTACGACGGCGGTGGCACCTTCGACGACGGGATGCCCGGCATGACCTCGACACTGCTCACTGCCCGCGGCGCCGATCGCCGCGGGCTCGTTCTGGTCGTGCTCTGTTTCGTCCAGTTCATGCTCATCCTGGACGACAACGTGGTGAGCATCGCGCTCCCCAGCATCCGGGACGATCTCGGCTTCAGCTCCGCCGGTCTGGCGTGGGTGGTCAACGCGTACTTCCTCGCGTTCGGCGGGCTCCTGCTGCTGTTCGGCCGCATGGCCGACTTACTGGGCCGGCGCCGGATCTTCCTCATCGGCGTCTCGCTGTTCAGCGGCGCGAGCCTCTTGTGCGGTCTCGCGCAGGAGCCCTGGCAACTGATCCTCGGACGGCTCGTCCAGGGCTCGGGGTCCGCGATGGCCGGCCCCGCGGCACTGTCGCTGATCACGCTTCTGTACCCGGGCGACCTGGAGCGGGCCAAGGCACTGGGCATCTGGGGCGGCATCGCCGGCCTGGGCAGCACGTTCGGTCTGGTGATCTCCGGCGCGCTCACCGGACTCGCCTCGTGGCGCTGGATCTTCTTCATCAACCTTCCGGTGGCCGTCGTCGCCCTCGCGCTGCTCCCCCGCCTGATCGACGAGAGCCGCGCCACCGGGCGCACACGCCTGGACGTGCCTGGCGCCGTGCTGGGCGCCCTCGCCGTGGTCTCCCTGGTCCACGGCCTGCTCCAGGCCGGTGATCAGGGTTGGCGCCACGTCACCAGTTACGGACCGCTGATCCTCGCCGTGGGCCTGGTCGCCGCGTTCGTCGTGGTCGAGTCCCGCACGACCGATCCGTTGGTCTCGCTGGAATTCCTGTCCGTCCGGACACGCGCCGTCGGCAACGCCGCGACCCTGATCTTCTCCGCGGCCCTCTTCGCGATGGCCTTCCTGTTGATGATCCACCTGCAGACGGTCGTCGGCTACGGGCCGCTCAAGGCAGGCTTCGCGTACATGCCGTTCTGCGCGGGACTGCTGGCCGGCATGTGGGGCGCCTCCCGCGTGGTGATCAAGTTCGGGTTCCGTCCGAGCCTGATGGTGTCGTTCCTGATCACCGCCGCCGGGTTCGTGATGATGTCCGGCATCGAGGTGAGCGACAGCTACGTCACCGGCATCCTGCCGGGCATGCTCCTGACCAGCCTCGGCTGCGGCCTGAGCCTGCCGGTACTGAGCATGGCGGCGGTGTCCGGGACGACCGAGGAGAACGCGGGACTCGGCGCCGCTCTCTTCAGCTCCGTCCAGCAGATCGGTGGCGCCTCCGGTGTGGCGGTGCTCGTCATGCTGGCCACCCGTCGCACGGATTCCGTCTCGGATTCCGTCTCGGATTCCAAGGACTCCGTGCAGGCCGCCACGGAGGGCTACTCGTTCGGCATGCTCATCGCCGCCGGCTTCGTCGTGGTCTGCGGGATCATCGTCGCCACGCTGCTCGGCAAGGTTCCGGTCGGGGGCGAACAGCCTCGGCCCGAGGAGCGTGAGACCGCCCGGCAGTAGAGAGGCACCGCGCTCTTGAGCCTCTGGGGAGGGGTACGGCGTCGAACGTGTCCGGCCCGGTCGCGGAATGCGGCCGGGCCGACGCATGTCACGCTGCACGAAGCGGCGGCGGGCTGGTGCCTCCTGGCAGAGGACCCGGCCCGCTGCGGCTACAGCGACCGGGCGTTGTGGATCAGGCGTCCTCCATGGCTGAACGGGCTCGTCGGCCGCAGCGACGGTGCTTCGATCGCACTGGCGTACGTACAGCAACACCCTGCCGGCGGCGCAGCCGTCCTGACGCCCATGCGTTCGTCGCGCCGGAGTCCCTGGCAGGGATCAGGAGAGCCCGTGCGTCCTTCGAGGCCGGGGGGCCGTCCCGGCGGCTCGCACGGTTCCACGACGCCCCCGGCACCGTCATCTGCTAGTGGCCGGATGTGTGGCTCTCGCCGGAGCTCAGCGGCCGGGCCGTCGAGAACGGGCTGTCGGCCATCACGGGCCCGAGGCTCATGATCCGGGGCGCCGGGGACGAGTACGCCACGCTCCGTCAGCTCGACGCCCTGGAGCGGGCCTCGGCGGCGAGGCCCGACGGGTCGTGCTACTCCGGCGGGTAGGCGGGGCTCGCGGACTGCGGCCACTCACGGCATCTCGAACGGCCCGTGGAGACACAGGGCATGACAGTCCGCTTCCTGGCCGCGACGGTGCCGGCAATGTCTGCGTCGTGGGTGAGCGGGTAGCTCAGCGACTGGGCGACGAATCGCACCGCGAGCGCGAGCGCGGCGAACCCTACGATCCACCACGCCTTTGACTCGTCGGGTTCGTCCTCCGGCAGGGCGACGGCGAGCGGGTGGATCACGAAGAACGTTCCCAAGGAGGCGACGCCCGCAAGCGCCGGTATCGCCACTCCGGGCGCTGTGCGGTCCCGCACAGGGCGCAGCAGGGCCCACAGCGCTGGGCCTTCTCTCCGTCCCGACAACGCCCGGCGCACGGTCCCCGGGACCTGCTATTGCCGTACCGGAATGCCCACCGGAGTTCCGCCTGCCAGCAGCCGTCCAGCAATGATCGCGGCACTGCTCCGCACCCCGTACCGGTCGTAGAGGCGCTGCAGACGGGAATCGATCACGCGGGCAGACATGCCGAGGTGTATCGCTGTCTCTTTGCCACGGTGACCTTTGACAATGAGAGAGAATCTCAATTTGCCGTGCACTGAGGTGCATTGCCTCTCCGGAACGAGCGCAAGTGGCGCCATTGCAACAACATTGGCCGAACGTAACTGCGCCTCGTAAGAGGTCAAGCACTCATATTTCTTGCCCATCAGGCCTCGGCCCGGCGGAATTCCATTGCTCCGGCGGTAGTCCCCGCCCGCGCCTCACTCGGCCCCGTCCCCGTCCCCGTCATCGTCCCCGGCGTCATCGCCCCCGGCCGAGCCGGCGGGAGTGAGATCGCCCTTGAGGTATCGCCTCGGGGAGGTGCCGAGGGTCCTTCGGAACGCCGCGAGGAACGCGCTCGCGGTCGTGTACCCCACGGCGTGCGCTACGTGCGACACCGGGCGGCCCTCGGCGAGCAGGGGCAACGCGGCCCGCAGCCTCAGATGAGTACGCCAGCGCTCGAAGTTCATGCCGGTGTTCTGGACGAAGAGCCGCGTCATGGTCCGGCGGCTCACGCCGACGGCCCGTGCGTGCGCCTCCAGGCTGCGTCCGTCCGCAGGATCCCGGAGCAGCGCGTTGGCCACGGCGCGCACACGGTCGTCGCTGGGGTGCGGCACCTCCAGCGGGGTGACCGGCAAGGGGCGCAGCAGGTCCAGCACGACCCCCTCGGCCCGCTGCCGCGCGGCGTCCACCAGATCGTCCCGGCCCAGGTACTCGATCAAGTGCGCGAGGAGCCCGTCGACCCCGACCGGCGTGGGCTCGGTCCAGTCGACACCGCACCGCTCCGGGTCCAGGTAGAGGCTGCCCAGCACGGCGTCGCGGGTCGCGCCGGTCCGGTGCACGACTCCGGCCGGCACCCACAGCGCCCGGTTGGGCGGCAGCACCCAGTAGTCGTCGGCGACGCCGATCCCCAACACACCGCTGCGGGTCCAGGCCAGCTGATGGTGGGTGTGGCTGTGCGCGGGGAGCCACTGTCCTGGCGCAAGGGGGAAGTGGGCGACGAGGATCGCCGCGCCGGAGGCCGGGACGGTGTCGCCCGGGTCCTCGGCGGCCGCGTCGGGGGTGGGCCCTGTGGCGGTGTTCCCGGCGGCGGTCACGAAAGCCTCACCCACGTCTGCAGCATCTCTCCGGAACCCGGCACACCGCGACGCCATTCGCGGGGCCGCGGCATCGCCGTGCGCACGGGTCCGTACCCTATCGCGCCCGCCCGCAGCGGTCGGCGCCACGCGAGACGGGCCGTCGCAAGCCGGTCAGGGGATCGAATTACGGCATTCACCCAGGGCTTTTCGGACGCGGACCGGATTCGGATGCGCCTCCAGCTGCCCACCATTCCGACTGCCCGGCGATCCGGACAGTGACCTCGCCCGCGAGGGCCAGTCCCGGACCGTCCGGACCGTCCGGCCGGCCGACCGGGCCCGAGGCCGCCGGCCAGTGGGGCGCCCGGTGGTGCAGCCGCCGGGCGAGCGCCCCCATCGCGAACGAGGCACGAAGCACCCAGAAGCCACTCCGTGCGCTCGGAGCGGCGAGACGGAGAGACGGAGAGACGGAGAGGGAGAGAAGGGGAGAGGAAGAGGCAGCGAGGTGGAGCATGCCGGTGCCCGCGCCGGAAATCCGGGAACGGCGAATACGTCGCTCACGGCCACGGGCGATGAGACGGCGACCGGTGACGAACGTGATCCGCGACTGCGCGGCGCGGCCGACGGGCGCTGCGGCCGACACGGCACCCGTGACGGTGACCGGCGCGCTCCGCGGCTTGCCCACCTCGGTTCCCGGACGGCTTCGCCGCCTCGGTTCCCACGGGATTGCGCGGGTTCGGCTCCCTTGGCCGGAAGGCCGCCTCTGACCTGGAGCTTCTGGACTCGGCGGCCGCTCACGAACCGCTCAAAACGACAGGTAAACTCTGGACGCGTGACTGCTGTGTCTGCGAAGCCTCGTATCCCCAATGTCCTGGCTGGCCGCTATGCCTCCACGGAGCTGGCCGTCCTCTGGTCCCCCGAGCAGAAGGTGAAGCTGGAACGCCAGCTGTGGCTGGCGGTGCTGCGCGCTCAGAAGGACCTCGGGATCGAGGTACCGGACGCCGCGCTCGCCGATTACGAACGTGTCGTCGACCAGGTGGACCTGGCTTCGATCGCCGAGCGTGAGAAGGTCACCCGGCACGACGTCAAGGCCCGGATCGAAGAGTTCAACGCCCTCGCCGGCCACGAGCAGGTCCACAAGGGCATGACGTCCCGGGACCTCACCGAGAACGTCGAGCAGTTGCAGATCCGGCTCTCCCTGGAGCTGATGCGCGACCGCACGGTGGCGGTCCTGGCCAGGCTCGGCAAGCTGGCGGGCGAGTACCGCGAGCTGGTCATGGCCGGTCGCTCCCACAACGTCGCAGCGCAGGCGACCACGCTCGGCAAGCGGTTCGCAACCGCGGCCGACGAGCTCCTGGTGGCGTACGGCCGGCTCGAAGACCTGCTCGGCCGCTACCCGCTGCGGGGCATCAAGGGCCCCGTCGGCACGGCACAGGACATGCTCGACCTGCTGGACGGCGACGCCGGGAAGCTCGCCGACCTCGAACAGCGCATCGCCACGCACCTGGGCTTCGCCCAGGCCTTCACCTCGGTCGGCCAGGTCTACCCCCGCTCGCTCGACTACGACGTGGTGACCGCGCTGGTCCAGCTCGCCGCGGCTCCGTCCTCGGTCGCCAAGACGATCCGTCTGATGGCCGGGCACGAGCTGGTGACCGAGGGCTTCAAGCCGGGTCAGGTCGGCTCGTCCGCGATGCCGCACAAGATGAACACCCGGTCCTGCGAGCGCGTCAACGGCCTGATGGTGATCCTGCGTGGCTACGCGTCGATGACCGGCGAGCTGGCGGGCGACCAGTGGAACGAGGGCGATGTGTCCTGCTCCGTGGTCCGTCGGGTGGCGCTCCCGGACGCCTTCTTCGCGTTCGACGGTCTGCTGGAGACCTTCCTGACGGTCCTCGACGAATTCGGGGCGTTCCCGGCCGTCGTCGCCCGTGAGCTGGATCGCTACCTCCCGTTCCTCGCTACGACCAAGGTTCTGATGGGCGCGGTGCGCGCGGGTGTCGGCCGTGAGGTCGCCCACGAGGCGATCAAGGAGAACGCCGTCGCCTCTGCCCTGGCCATGCGCGAGCAGGGCGCCGAGCGCAATGAGCTGCTCGACAAGCTGGCCGCCGACGACCGCATCCCGCTGGACCGCGCGCAGCTCGATGCGCTGATGGCCGACAAGCTCTCCTTCACCGGTGCCGCGAGCGACCAGGTCACGGCGCTGATCTCCCGTATCGAGGAGATCGCCAAGCAGCACCCCGAGGCCGCCGCGTACACACCGGGCTCCATCCTCTGACGGCCACGACCTCAGCCGGATGACACCCGAAGAGCTCCGGACCGCCTGCGACCGCACCGTTCCCGATGTGGTCGCAGGCGGTCTGCGTGTGCTGTTCTGCGGAATCAACCCGAGCCTGACGACCGGGGCGACGGGCCACCACTTCGCCCACCCCGGCAACCGGTTCTGGCCGGTGCTCCACCGGTCGGGCTTCACGCCCCGGCAGTTGAAGCCGGCCGAACAGACCGAACTGCTGCGCTACGGCCTCGGCATCACCAATGTGGTCGCCAGGGCCACCGCCCGGGCGGACGAGCTGTCCGCCGAGGAGTTCCGTGAGGGCGGACGGATCCTGGCCGCCAAGGTCGAACTGCTACGACCGCAGTGGCTGGCCGTCGTGGGGGTCACGGCGTACCGCACGGCCTTCGGCAGACGCACCGCCCGGATCGGCCCGCAGGATCACACGATCGGCGACGCCCGCGTCTGGGCCCTGCCCAACCCCAGCGGCCTCAACGCCCACTGGACCGCCCGGACCATGGCCGAGGAGTACGGCCGCCTCCTGGCCTGCGTCGACCACGACACCGGCACCCCCGACGTGCCGGCTCCCCCCTCTGACCCCGCTGTCCCCACGGAAGACCGCTGAGTCCCCTGCGCCGCCCCGAGCGCTCCGCACTCCTCACCTCGCGGGCCCGCTTGCGGCCATGAACCAGGCGCTGATCCGACAGACACGACCCGACCGCCACCACACACGAACCTTGCCATCCGCCCGACCGCCCAACCCCCTGACCGCCCAACCACCTGACCACCTGACGACCTGACGACCTGACGACCTGACGACCTGACGACCTGACGACAGCCTGCTCATGTCACGGCGGGTCGATCTCCGTCACCACGACATTCAGCTCGCACCCCGGCCCTTCCTCCTCCAGGTACAGCCCGATGCCGATCCATCGGTCCTCGACCCTCCAGAGCTGGAGGAACTCGCAGCCCGCGACCGTATCGGCCCATGCCTCCGGTATCTCCTCGCCGACGATCATCCGCTCCTGCGCGCTCCACAGGCTGATCGACTGCGGCTCCCCCCAGCGACCGGCGAGCAGCGTCAGCAGGGCATCATGCTCTGCCAGGCACTGGGCCCGGTGCTCAAGTCGCCGCGCCTCGTCATCGTCCCAGTGATCGACTTCCGCGTGCAGGGACACCGTGTGGTAGCCGGGCCCGCTGACTCCCGAGCCTGACCGGGTGCGTTCCGTGGGAAAGTCCGAGGTGCGCATCGCATCGATGAGGCGGAGGTGATGTGCGGTGGTCATGCCGCCAGTAAACCGCGCAGCACTGACAAGCCGCTCCTCGCCATGACCTTTGAGGCGCTTTCAGCCACCCGCACCCGCATTGGATTCGTGGGAGCCAGGCAGTTGGCAGCCGAACAGCCGGCTACGCATCCCTTCGCCGGATCGCCCACCAGCCTGCCAGGAGCGCGGCCGCCGCCCAGGCCGCCGTCACCGCGAGCCCGCCCCAGGGTCCGAGACTTCCCCCGGGGTCCTGGTGGAGCACCAACTGTCCTGCCCGGTCCGGCAGATATTGCGCGGCACCGCCTGCGACGTCACCGACCACGAAGGAGACTATGAGGACGAACGGGATGAGGAGGCTGAGGACGGCTACGGCGCTGCGCAGCACCACAGTCAATCCGGCCGCGAACAGAGCCATCAGCGCCAGGTAGATCCCTCCTCCGAAGGCCGCCCGCAGAGCGCCCGGCTCCCCCAGACCGATCGCGTACTTGCCCATGAACAGTTGTCCCACGAGGAAGGCTCCGAAGCTGGTGACGAGTCCGACAACCAGCGCCAGGACCCCGACGACAGTGATCTTGGCGGCGTAGAAGAGGTTGCGGCGCGGAACAGCGGCGAGCGATATACGCAGGGCTCCGTTGAGGTACTCGGAGGAGAGCGCGGTCGCACCGAAACTGATGGCGGCGATCTGGCCGAAGTTCAGTGCGTAGAAAGCGTCGAAGACCGGCTCGGCATCGACGTTGTCCGCCTCGGCCTGGCCGACGATCGAGAAGGCGAGCACGGTGATGGCCAAGGTCACGAGGAGGACGGCTATCAGTGAACCCAGTACGGACCGGACCGATCTGATCTTGATCCACTCGGAGTGCAGCACTGCTGTGGTCGTCATGGTCAGGGCTCCTGACGGTTGGCGGACGAGGTCGAGGCCGATGCGAATTCCGCGGCGCCGGCGGTGAGGTCGAGGTAGGCCTGCTCCAACGTGGCCTGCTCGTCGGTGAGTTCGAGGATGGGAATGCCTTCCGTTGCGGCTATCGCGCCGATCTGCCCGGCCTTCACGCCGTCGATGGTCCAGGAGCCGTCGTCGCCCTGCGAAGGCTCATGTCCCTTGCGGATCAGGACGTCACGCAGCCGCGTGGACTCGGTCGTACGCACCCGCGCCCGGGGCCTGCTGCGGGAGTCCAGGAACTCCTGCATCGGCAGGTCGGCGAGGAGCCGTCCCCGGCCGAGAATCACGAGGTGATCGGCGAACGAAGAGGTCTCGTTCATCAGATGGCTGGAGACCAGGACCGTTCGGCCCTCACGGGCAAGCCGCTTCATCAGTTCCCGTATCCAGATGATGCCTTCGGGATCGAGGCCGTTCGACGGCTCGTCCAGCATCACGACCTCCGGGTCGCCCAGCAGCGCGGCCGCTATGCCCAGTCGCTGTCGCATGCCGAGGGAGAAGGTCTTGATCCGGGCTCCGCCGACCGCGCCGAGTCCGGCCTCCTCCAGAACCTCGTCGACCCTGCGCACACCGAGCCGATTGCTGACCGCCAGGGCCAACAGGTGGTTCCGCGCGGTGCGGGAGCCGTGGGCGGCCTGGGCGTCCAGCAGTGCGCCCACCCGACGCAGCGGATCGTCGAGGGTGGCGTAGAGCTGTCCGCCGATCGTGGCCGTGCCACCGGTGGGCCGATCCAGGCCGAGAACGAGTCTCATCGTGGTGGACTTGCCTGCGCCGTTGGGACCGAGAAAGCCGGTGACGCGCCCCGGTCGCACGCTGAACGTGAGATTGTCCACGGCACGGGTCGTTCCGAATTCCTTGGTGACTTCCTGCACGTCGATGCTGGTCATGTCCTCAGCCTGGCGGCCACTCCCGGGTCGTCGCCTCCCCCGCCGGTGGGGAACGTCTCCCTCTTCCGGGGGAGCCGCCGCGCAAGTGGGGGCTGACACGATGGCCTCATGTTCCGCCTCCTGCGCCCGCTCGCCGCCTCAGTCACCTACACCCGGTGGCTGCATCTCCTCATCCCGGGTGCGGGCTACAGCTTGTGGATGTTCATATCGTCGGATTCCCCTTGGGCGCCCGTGCTCTTCGCCGTTCCGGTCGGGCTGTTGCCCGGCATACGGCTGGCCGAGGGGGTGCAGGCACAACTTCTGCTCGCTCCGGAACAGCGAGGCAGAGCCGATGCCAGCATCTCCGCGGTCGCTGCGGCCACTTGGTCCGATCGCTGGAGAACCGTGCTGTGGCTGGAGACTCGGATATTGCTCGCCGTTCCCGTGTGGTTCGCGACGGTGTGGCTGCCGGCCACCTCGGTGGATCTCGTTCTCACCGCGACCGGAAACGGGCCGAGCGACCAATGGCTGGTCCGGAGAGTGGAGCCGCACTGGTGGTACGCCTTGCTCGCTCCCCTGCCGCTCCTGGCCATGCTCGCCGTCGTCGTGTTGAGTGGCCGGCTCATCACCGGGGCCGCCGAGCGGCTTCTCGGCCCCTCGCCGGTGCAGCGGCTGACCGCTCTGGAGGAACGCACCGAGCAGTTGCTGGAGCGCAACCGCATCGCACGCGAGCTGCACGACTCGATCGGGCACGCGTTGACGGTCGCGGTCGTACAGGCCGGCGCGGCCCGGGCGGCTCAGGACCCGGACTTCACCGAACGGGCTCTGGCCGCGATCGAGGAGACGGGCCGGGACGCGCTCGACGACCTGGAGCGGGTTCTGCGGGTGCTGCGCGAATCGGGGACGCCGGTGGGGCAGCGGCCGACGCTGGCGGAGGCGGACCGGCTCCTGGACTCCGCGCGCGGTTCGGGCGCGGAGATCGACGCGGACGTGTCCGGTCCGCTGGAGCAGGTTCCGGGAGCGGTCTCCCGCGAGGGGTACCGCATCCTTCAGGAGTCCCTCACCAATGTGCTGCGTCATTCGGGCAAGGTCCCCGTCCGTGTACGGATTGCCGTCGCCGACGGCCGGCTGGAGTTGGAGGTGATCAATCCGCTCAGTGACCCGGCAGCAAATCCGGGTGGCGGGAGCGGGCTGCGGGGCATCCGGGAGCGGGCGGCGCTGCTTGGCGGGAGGGCCGAGACCGGTCCGCACAAGGGGGAATGGCGCGTTCGCGCGAGGCTCCCGTTGGACGGCATGAGGACTGCCCCGTAGTCCTTGGCGGATCGGGCCCGGCGCCGGAAGCCACACGTCGCGTGGTGGAGATCGGCACACCGGATGCGAGCAGCTCTTGCGACAGCGGGGAGAGACGCTGCGGCTGACGTCGTGCGCACACCGGAGGCCATGGGACTGCCCTTAGGGTGGCCCAATGCCGGTTAGCGTACTTCTGGTCGACGACGAACCCCTCGTCCGTGCGGGTCTGCGCGCGGTCCTTGAGGCTCAGCCCGATATCGAGGTGGTGGGCGAGGCGGGCGACGGTGCAGCCGTGATCCCGCTGCTGCACCAGCTGCGGCCGGACGTGGTGGCCATGGATGTCAGGATGCCGTTGATGGACGGCATCGAGGCCACGCGGGTGGTACTGCGCACGGTGCCGAATCCGCCGAAGATCCTCGTGGTGACCACCTTCGAGAACGACGAGTACGTATACGAGGCGCTGCGCGCCGGCGCGGACGGCTTCCTCATCAAACGTGCCCGGCCCTCCGAGATCGTGAATGCGGTGCGTCTGGTGGCCGAGGGCGAGTCGCTGCTCTTCCCGGCGGCGGTCAGGCAGCTAGCCGCCGAGTACGGGACGAGCAAGGCGCGCGCGGCCATGGACCGGGCAGCGCTCACCGAACGGGAGTCCACGGTCCTCCGGCTAATGGCCCGCGGCCTGTCCAACGCCGAGATCGCCGCCAAACTCGTGGTCGGCGTCGAGACGGTGAAGACCCATGTCAGTGCGGTGCTGGCCAAGTTGGGGGCCAGAGACCGCACGCAGGCGGTGATCGCGGCGTACGAATCCGGGTTCGTCGCCCCGGGCTGAGGTCCCCGCCCGGGGAATCCCACCGCGGCCCACGGTCGCCCCGTACCTGGGCAGCGAGTACCATCCGCCTGACATGCGCCAAAGCTGGGAGGACACACCGTGGGCCGGCTGACCGGTGGGGATCCGTCACTGTTGCGACGCATCAATTCCGCGGTGGTGCTGCACGCTCTGCGCGGCGCCGACTCCCCGACGCTGACGGACCTGACCCGGATCACCGGGCTGTCCCGGCCGACGGTCGAGGGCGTCATGGAGGGGCTCTTCGAGGCCGGACTGGTCGTCGAGTCGGTGCCCGACGGGGGCGAGACCCGACGTCAGGGGCGGCCGGCCCGCCGGTTCCGGTTCCGTGCCGAGGCCGGGCATCTGCTCGGCATCGAGATCGGCCCGCACCGCGTCTCCGCCCTCCTGTCGGGGCTGGACGGCCGGATCATCGGCGCGGGCGCCCGTGAGGTGTCGGAGACCGCCTGCGCCGACGACCGGCTCGACAAGGTCCGGGCCGTGGTGGCGGACCTCCTGCGGCGGACGGGCGTGGCCAGGAGCAGTCTGCGCGCGGTGGGAGTGGGCAGTCCCGGCATCGTGGAGGCCGACGGCACGGTCCGGCTGGGAACCGCTCTGCCCGGCTGGACGGGTCTGGCGCTGGGCGAGCGGCTGAGGCGGTCCTTCCGCTGCCCCGTCCTGGTGGAGAACGACGCCAATGCCGCGGCGGTGGCGGAGCACTGGAAGGGTGCGGCCACCGAGTCCGACGACATCGTGTTCGTGCTGGCGGGGCTGAGTCCGGGTGCCGGTTCGCTGATCGGCGGGCGGCTGCACCGTGGATTCGGCGGTGCGGCGGGCGAGATCGGCGCACTGCATCTGCTCGGGCGGGAAGTGACCCCGGAGCGACTGCTGTCCACGACGGACACTCCGCTGGATCCGCTGGACGAGGTCGCGGTCGCCGATGTGTTCGCGGAGGCCCGGCGCGGCGATGTCCGCGCGCAGGCGGCGGTAGAGCGCTTCATTCAGCGCCTGGTGCACGATGTGGCGGCGCTGGCACTGGCCCTGGACCCCGAGCTGGTGGTGGTGGGCGGCTGGGCCACCGGGCTGGACGATGTGCTCGATCCGCTCCGCGGCGAGCTGGCCCGCTACTGTCTCCGGCCGCCGCGGGTCACGCTGTCGCTGCTCGGCGAGGCGGCGGTGGCCACCGGTGCGCTGCGGCTGGCTCTCGACCACGTCGAGGAGCAGCTCTTCGCGGTGGAGGGAACGGTGACGGCCCGCCGCTGAGTGCGACGGGCCGTGCGTGCCGATGGATGGTGCGTACCGACGGACGACGCGTACCACCGGACGGTGTGTACCGACGTGTACCGGTGGGTGGAACCGGCTTCGGTCAGGAGGCCTGGCGCTCCTGGTCGTGGTGACTGATCTCCAGGTCGCCCGAGTCACCGAAGGTGAGCCGGCAGGTGTCGGCCCGGTACGTGGCGACGGAAAGCGCGGCGGTGCCGCCCGCCGCGAGGTAGCGGGTGGTGACGACGAGCACGGGGGCTCCGGGCAGCCGGTCGAGCTCCTTGGCGTCGTCCACGCGTGCCGAGCCGAGCTCCACCGACCGGTCCTGGCCGTCGAGGCCGAGGCGGTGCAGCTCGCGCAGGACACGACGGGCCCGGGCTGGCCCGGACGGGGCGTCGATCGCGGAGAGTTCGGGCACGGACGAGGACGGCACGTACAGCAGCTCCGCCGCGACGGCCTGCCCGTTCGTCACCCGGATCCGGCGCACGATGTGCACCGGCTCTTCGGCTTCCACGTCGAGCACGGCTGCCACTGACGGCGGCGCGACCGCCACCGCGCAGTCCACCGGCTGCCAGGCCTCCGCCGGACCGCCACCGGACCAGTCCCGCTGCGCCGTGGAGACGGCGACCCCGACGCGCGGCGGGGCGACGGTGGTCCCGACGCCACGGCGGCGCTGGAGCCTTCCTTCGAGTTCGAGCTGTTCCAGAGCCTGCCGGAGCGTGGCTCGGGCGACTCCGAACCGGGCGGCGAGCTCGCGCTCGTTGGGCAGGATCTCCCCCACCGCAAAGTCCGAGTCGAGTGCCTCACTGAGCACGGTCTTGAGGTGCCAGTACTTCGGCTCCTGCACCGATTCCAGCTGCGTGGTCCCCACCCTGTCCTCCGCAATCACCCAGCGGCTATTCCGCGACGTTATTTATTAAAGGTTCCTGTCTTAACGTTGAGACCATAGGACGGTACACACCCTTGGTCAAGACCAATCCTGGGTCGGTGACGGAGCGAAACGGGTCTCTGCCGCAGAGCGTTCACAGGACGTTCGTGGTGCCGTGAGGCGAGCGCAGCAATGAGCCCCACGGCCGGGCAGGACGTGGGGCTTCGGGCCGGGGCGGCGCGCAGACCGGCGGTCAGGCGCTCGCCGCCCCTCCGGACCGCTCCGGGAGGTCGGCGAAGCGAGTGAGCTTGTCAGGGTTGCGCACGATGTATACGCACTGGATGAGCCCGTCCTCGATGTCGAGCTGAACGACCGAGTCGACCTTCCCGCCCAGGAACAGCAGCAGGCCCGGCCCGCCGTTGAGCTCCAGCAACCGGGAGTCGAGGTCCTCGGTCTGTCCGTGGGCGATGGCGAAGAGGAAGCGCCCGACCTTGTCGGCGCTCTCGATGATCCGCAGCGGCGCCCTGGACTTTCCGCCACTGTCCCCGACGAGCCGCGCGTCGGGCGCGAGCAGGGCCAGCAGTTCCTCGATGTCGCCGCCCGCCGCCGCGGCGAGGAACCGTTCGGTGAGGTCACGGCGGTGTGCCGGGTCGACGTCGTACCGCGGCTTGCGCTCCTCCACATGGTGCCGCGCGCGTCCGGCCAGCTGGCGCACCGCGGCCTCGGTGCGGTCCAGGGCGGTGGCGATCTCCGCGTACGGGAAGCCGAAGGCCTCGCGCAGCACGAAGACGGCTCGCTCCAGCGGCGAAAGGGACTCCAGAACCACCAGTACCGCGACCGACACCGAGTCGGCCAGCACCGCCTGCTCCGCGGTGTCGGGAACGGCTGGTCCGAAGTCGGTGACGACCGGCTCCGGCAGCCACGGCCCGACGTACGACTCGCGTCGTGACTGCACCTGCCGCAGCCGGTCGATGGCGAGGCGGGTGATGATCCTCACGAGAAAGGCGCGCGGCTCCCGCACGTCCTCGCGGGACGCGGAGGACCAGCGCAGCCAGGCCTCCTGCACCACGTCCTCGGCATCGGCGATCCGGCCGAGCATGCGGTAGGCAACGCCGGTGAGCACGGGGCGGTGGCTCTCGAAGACATCGGTCGCGGTGTCGGCTGTCACTCCTCCATCCCAGCCGACCTGCCGCACCCTGTCCAGCGCGAATCGCCCGCCCCTCTTGAAGTGCCGGCTACTGAACGGTAATTGTTATTGACAAGACGTCTAAGTCGCCTTCAGGCATGGCCCGTTCATGCCGGACCAACCCGGGAGCACCAGCATGGCCACCACGGTCTCGTTCAGCGTCGACTCACCTCAAGGGCCCCGGACGGTGTCCGTGGCGTACGAACGGACCGGTGCCGGCGAGCCGCTGCTGCTGCTCCACGGCATCGGCCACCACCGTCAGGCCTGGGACCCGGTGTTGTCCGTGCTCGCCGTGGAACGCGATGTGACAGCAATCGACCTCCCCGGCTTCGGCGTCTCGCCGGAACTGCCTGACGGACTGCCGTACGACCTGCCGACGATGGTCGGGGTGCTCGGCGCATTCTGCGCGCAGATCGGTCTGGACCGACCGCACGTGGCGGGCAATTCGCTGGGCGGGCTGCTGGCGCTGTCGCTCGGACGGGAGAAGCTCGTACGGTCGGTGACCGCGCTCTCGCCCGCGGGTTTCTGGACCGAGGGCGAGCGTCGCTATGCGTTCGGGACACTGCGGGCCATGCGGCGCGCCGCGTTGTCGATGCCGGTGCCGCTGATCGAGCGGCTCTCGCACAGCGCCGCCGGGCGCACGGCCCTGACCAGCACCATCTACGCCCGGCCCGGCCGCCGTTCGCCCGCGGCCGTCGTCGCGGAGACCCTCGCACTACGCGAGGCGACCGGATTCCACCGGACGCTCGCCTCCGGGGGAAGCGTCGCGTTCACCGACGACGTCCAGGGGCTGCCGGTGACCGTCGCCTGGGGCAGCCGGGACCGGATACTGCTGCGCCGGCAGGGAATCAGGGCCAAACGCACGATCCCCGGCGCCCGGCTGGTCCGGCTTCCCGGCTGCGGTCATGTGCCGATGAACGACGATCCGGCGCGGGTGGCGCGCGTCATTCTCGACACCAGTCGCTGACGGCGTACCGGGCGCCGGATCCGTACCCCGGGGCGCCGCCCTCCGGGACAGCACACCCGATCCGAGGGCGACTCCCAGCCCGACCAGAAGGCTGCCGCCGACCTGTGCGACGCCGTACGAACCGGCGTCGACCAGCGGTGCGGTGAGGGCGGCGGAGACCGGAATCAGGCCGGAGAAGAGCGTGGCGCGCTCGGCGCCGATGCGCTGCATGCCCATGTACCAGCAGACGAAACCGATGACGGTGACCACTGCCGCCTGCCACAGCAGGGCGATCGCCTCCGCCCCGGTGGGTGTCCGCAGGACCTCGCCGCCGTCCAGGACGAGGCCGAGGCAGACCGACTCGGCGGCGGCGAGACCGCAGACCGTGGCGGACAGCAGCTTCGGTCCGAGCGGACGCAGGACCGGTACGGCGATGACGGCGAAGCCGACCTCGCCCGCCAGCGCGCCGGCCGAACAGAGGATTCCCGGCAGGTCAGTGCGGCCCCAGCCCTGAACGACGAAGGCCCCGGCGGCGACGAGCGCGGCCGCGCACAGGACCGTACGCGTGGGCCGGCGGCGGTCCATGAGCGGTGCGAGTACCGCGACGAAGATCGGTGCGCAGCCGACGAACACCCCCGGAACGGCGGGTTCCGCGGAGCGTTCCGCGCCGAGTACGGCGAGGTTGAAACCGACCATCCCGATGGCTGCCAGCAGCGCGAGCCGTCCCCACTGACGCACGGTCACGGTGCGCAGCACGGCGGCCGGCCGGGCCCCCTTGTCGCGGGCCAGGACAAGTACGAGCAGGAGTGCGGCGAGGCCGTAGCGCAGCGCCTGGCCGCCCGCGTACGGATAGTCGCCCAGGACACTGTTGGCGGTGAATGACGCACCCACGAGGATGCAGGCGAAGGCGGCCAGGAGCGCCCCGCGCAGAGAGCTGATGTTCATGGCATCGACGCTAGGCAGCCGGGCGGTCCGGTTTAAGGTCCACTCCCATGATGTCTTCGGGGACCAATTCGCGGCCGGACCGCGCTCGGGGCGGGGAGTTCGGCACCGCCGCCTGGGAGTTGCTGCTTCCGGCCGCCGCGGCGCCGGCCCGCCGGCGTGGCCGTGCCCTTCAGTCGGCCCTGCGCGAAGCCGTGCGCTCCGGTCGTCTCGTTCCGGGTACGCGGCTGCCGTCCAGCCGTGCGCTGGCCGCCGATCTGCGGGTGTCGCGCGGGCTGGTCACAGAGGCGTACGAGCAGCTCACGGCCGAGGGCTACCTGCGCAGCGGCCGTGGCGCGGGCACCTGGGTGAGCGAGGCGGTTCGGGCTCCGGTGCCGGGGGCGCGTGATCTCGCGCCACGGGCCGAGGGCGTGCGCGTGGACTTCCGGCCCGGCACGCCCGATCTGTCGCTGTTCCCGCGCGGTGCCTGGGCCGCGGCCCATCGCTCGGTGCTCGGCCGGCTGCCGCACGGCGCGCTCGGCTACCCCGATCCGCGCGGGCTGCCCGTCCTGCGGGAGGCCTTGGCGGCGCTGCTTTCCAGACGCCGTGGTGTGGTCGCCGATCCGGAGCGCCTGGTGGTGTGCTCCGGCGTGGCGCAGGCGACGACTCTGCTGGGGTTCGTGCTGCACGGGCGGGGGATGCGGTCCGTCGGCGTCGAGGATCCCGGGAGCCCCGAACACTCCGCGCTGTTCGCCTCCGCGGGCATCACCACCGTCGGCCTGCCGCTCGACGACGAGGGGCTGGCGCCCGAGCCCCTCGTACGCTCGGGCGTGCGCGCCGTCGTCACCACTCCGGCGCACCAGTTTCCCACCGGGATCGCCTACTCGGCCGCCCGCCGCGGCCGGCTTCTGGAATGGGCGCGGGCCGCGGACGGGCTGATCGTGGAGGACGACTACGACGGCGACTTCCGCTACGACCGCGCACCCGTCGGCGCACTTCAGGGACTCGATCCGGAGCACGTCGCGTACACCGGCTCGGTGAGCAAGTCGCTGGCGCCCGGGCTCCGGCTGGGCTGGCTTCTCGCACCGGCGGACATGACCGACGAGATCGTCGCCCGCAAGCGCACGATGGATCTGGGCAATCCGGCGGTCGACCAGGCGGTCCTCGCCGACTTCATCACCCGCGGCGGCTACGACCGGCAGTTGCGCCGCTGTCAGCGCGCCTATCGCGAGCGCCGCGACACGCTCACCTCGATGCTGGCCGAACACTTCCCCGGAACCGAGGTGAGCGGGATCGCCGCGGGTCTCCACATCATCGCCGCGCTGCCCGAGCGGTACGGCCCGGAGGCGGTGTTCATGGCGCGCGCGGCCGATGCGGGTGTCGCTCTGCGGCCGCTCGGCGCCTGCGGCACCCAGCCCGGCGAGGACGGGGCGGTGCGTCTGGTGCTCGGTTACGCGCATCTGGCTCCGGCGGACATCGAGCGGGGCGTGCGCCTGCTGGCGGCGGCGCACCGGGGCGCGAACGGACGGGCTGCCGGCGGCGGTGGCCGGGTGTTCATCTGAGGTTGGTGTGCCCGCCGCCGACGGGAACGAGGGTGGGGACGCCAGACCGGTCACCCGTTCGTTCCGCTGACCACTGCCCCGGAGGCGCCTCGATGTCGTACCGTCCGCGATTCCCGTCCCCCGCCCGCCGCAGCGTGCTGCGCGGTTCGCTCGCCGCGTCGGCCGCGCTCGCGCTGCCCGCGGTGGGTTCCGCGGCCCCTGCCTTCGCGCTGTCCGGGCGGCCGCGCGCGGCGTGGGGTGTACAGGTGGGTGATGTCACCTCGTCGTCCGCGCTGGTCTGGGTGCGGTCGGACCGGCCGGCCCGGATGATCGTGGAGACTTCGGCTACGGAGTCGTTCCGGCGGGCCCGCACCTGGCACGGGCCGCTCGTCGGATCCGGCACCGACTTCACCGGCACGACACCGCTGTACGGACTGCCGCCGGGCGAGCAGGTGCACTACCGGGTGACGCTCGCCGATCCCCACGACCCCCGCCGCACCGGCGAGCCGGTGCGCGGAACCTTCCGGACGGCGCCTGCCCGGCGCCGCGACGGGGTGCGCTTCCTGTGGTCGGGCGACATCGCGGGGCAGGGCTGGGGAATCAACCCGGACATCGGCGGCTACGCGGTGTACGACGAGATGCGCCGTCTCGATCCGGACTTCTTCCTCTGCAGCGGTGACAACATCTACGCGGACGGGGTGATCGAGCCCAGCGTGACGCTGCCCGACGGGCGGGTCTGGCGCAATGTCACCACCGAGGAGAAGGCGAAGGTCGCCGAGACCCTCGCCGAGTACCGCGGGAACTTCCGCTACAACCTGCTCGATCACAATCTCCGTGAGTTCAACGCGCAGGTCCCTTCGATCGTTCAGTGGGACGACCACGAGGTACGCAACAACTGGTATCCCGGGCAGATCCTCGACGACACCCGGTACACCGAGAAGAACGTGGATGTGCTGGCGGCCCGTTCGATGCGGGCGTTCCGCGAGTACTTCCCGGTGTCCACGCTGCATGCCCCTTCCGGGGAGGGCCGGATGCACCGCGTGGTGCGGCACGGTCCGCTGCTCGATGTGTTCGTCCTCGACATGCGGTCCTTCCGCAACGCCAACTCCCCGGGCCGGCAGGCCGACGACACGACGGGCATCCTCGGTGCCGAGCAGCTGCGTTGGCTCAAGCACGAGTTGTCCCGGTCCCGCGCGGTGTGGAAGGTGATCGCCGCGGACATGCCGCTGGGACTGGTGGTCACCGACGGTGCGACGGACTTCGAGGCGGTCGCCCAGGGCGATCCCGGGGCCCCGCTCGGCCGTGAACTGCAGATCGCGGAACTGCTGCGGTACATCAAGCACCGCCGGATCACCGGCACGGTCTGGCTGACGGCGGACGTGCACTACACGTCGGCGCAGCACTACGAACCGGAGCGTGCGGCGTTCAAGGACTTCGCGCCGTTCTGGGAGTTCGTTTCGGGGCCGCTGGCCGCCGGTCAGTTCCAGGCGAACGAGCTCGACGCGACGTTCGGTCCCGACCGGGTCTTCGTCCGGGCGCCGGACCGGGCGAACGTGTCTCCGATGGAGTCGCCGCAGTACTTCGGAGAGGTCGACATCGACGGCGACAGCGGCGAGTTGACCGTGCGGCTGAGGGCGCAGGGCGGCTCCGTACTGTTCAGCAAGGTGCTGCAGCCGGGGCGCGTCGGGCAGTGAACCACGCCCGGCGACGGGCCCCCGGGTGATGGGTGGGGGCCGATTGTCAGTGGTGGGATCTACGGTTTTTCCATGACCCGATCCGTTCAGGCATTGGCCTACGCACGCCCGTCAGCCCTGGAGTCCTCGCAGTCGGGGCAGCTCCTCGGGCTGGAGACCTCCGGTGGCCTCACACCGCGGGGCGCCGAGTCCCATCCCCGGTTCTTCTCCGGCTTTCTCACCTCGCCGGGGATCGCCGCCCGGGGCCTGCTGGCCGTGGCGGACGTGGCGTCCACGCGCTACTACCAACGCACCTTGCCTTCGTCGCTCGATCCGGTGGTGACGGGCAACGGCGACCGGCTGCGCTTCGAGTCGTTCTCGGGCTGCTGCGGGGTGTACGCACGCCTCGACGTGCTGCAGGACGGTCTGGACGGTGCGCGGACGGGTCACGGCACGACGAATGTGGATGTCAACAATCCGCTGCGGGAGGCGCTTTCGCGGATAGCGGGGGACGATCCGCTGCATCTGCGGGTGGGACCGGACGAGATGGCCGTCACCACTCTGGACGGCCCGGTCGTGGAGAAGAAGGTGCCGCTGCCCGACCGGTGGCTGCGCGGCTTCGCCGAGGCCCAGGTGGTATCGGCCGGTTTCGACCTGCGGGCCGAGCTGCCGGCCGCCGAGGCCGTCCGGTTCCTCCGTTCGCTGCCGCGTTCGTCGGGGAACGCCTCGCGTGGTGCCCGGTGGGTGGTTCCCGCCGGGAAGACGCTGCGGCCGACGACCCGGCCGGTGGCCGGGGCGGTGTGTCTGCCTGGGCCGGAGCGGCTGGTGGCGATGCAGCGGGTACTGCGTCATGCCACGACGTTGCGGGTGTACGGGCCGGTCGCCGACGGGGCGGCGACCGCGAGCGCCTGGGAGGTCGTGCTGCCGGGCATGCGTCTCACCCTGACGCTCTCGCCCGATGCCGCACGCGGTTTCTCGGGCGAGGGCGGCGTGCTCGACGCGCTGGCCACCGATGACGCCGCGGCCGACGCCGAGCTGGTGTCCGTGCTGCTGGCCTGGGAGCCCCGGATCGACACCGCCGATCTGGCGGAGCAGTCGGGTCTCACGGTGGAGCGCGTACGGGCCGCGCTCACCCGGCTGGGGACGGCGGGCCGGGTCGGCTACGACCTCGCCGACGCGGCCTACTTCCACCGCGAGCTGCCGTACGACGCGGACCGGGTCGAGCGGCACAATCCGCGCCTGGTGGCGGCCCGGCAGCTGGCCGGCTCGGATGCGGTCGTGCTCGACGGGGACGTGGCGACCGTGATCTCGGGAGAACGCCGCTATCAGGTGAGGGAGCAGAACGGCATGCTGAGTTGTACCTGCCAGTGGTGGGCGGACTATCGCGGGCGGCGGGGCCCGTGCAAGCACGCTCTCGCTGTCCGTATGGTCCGTCGCGCCGCGCCGGTCGCCGGAGGTGTGCGATGAACGAGCTCCTCACCGCGGTACGGGAATCGCGTGCGCACGACGTGCCGGACCTGCTGGCCGGGATGGACCGGGAGGAACGCAGGGCGGCGCTGGCCGAGCTGAAGGCGATCCGGAAGGAGGTGCGGAACTGGTCCTGGGACAAGCAGGACAAGGTCAGCAAGGCCCTGCTGGTGGCCGGTGCGGGCTGCCAGACGGGCGCTGCCGCGTGCGCCGCCTGGATCGGCAGCCGGGACCTGGCCGGCTGGGGCCGTTCGCCCTTCCCACTGGTCCTCGCGGTCCTGTCGGACCGTGACCCGGCGTGGCTCGGTGATGTCGCGCACCGGCTGGCGGCCCGGCCCGCGACCGCGGAGACCACGTACGAACTGACCTCCGGGCTGGTGAAGAAGGCTCAGTGCCCCGTGCCCACGACGGACGGCTTCGTGCGGGGCTGGGCCGAGTCGCTCTCGGCCGCGCAGTGGCATCGCCGCAAGTCGCGGCCCCTCGCCGAGACGCTCCGTACCGACCCGTTCGCTGCCACCCTGCTGCCACGGATCTTCGAACTGACGGAGCTGCCGCCACCGATGCTCTGGCCCGAAGACGCGGGCGATCCGCACCGGTGGGCCGCCACGCTGGCCGCTCTCCCCGAGGACGGCCTGATGGAGCGGCCGGTGCTCGTGGAAGCCTGTGTGACCCGGCTGCTGCGCGGTGGCAAGGCCAACGAAGTGCGGTTCTTCCTCAGTCTGCTGCGCAAGCTCGAACTGACCGAGCAGGAGGAGTCCGAGCGGGTCGCGGACTGGACCGGGATGGCCGCGGACGGCCTCTCCACCGTGGCCGGTCACGCCCAGGGGGTGCTCGCCCGGCTGGACGGGCGCGGTGAGCTTTCCGTACGGTCCCTGGCGGACATCTCGGCTTCCGTACTGTTCCGTACCGAGAAGAAGCTGGTCCGGTCCCAGCTCGTGCTGCTCGGCAAGGTACTGCGCCGCGATCCGTCGGCGGCCGACGAGCTGCTGCCCGTCGTCACGAGTGCCTTCGAGCACGAGGACATCGACATCCAGGAGCGGGCGCTCAAGCTCGTGGCCCGGCACCTGCCCGACGCCGGGGCCCCGGTTCGGGAAGAACTCGCCCTGTCGGCCGCGCTGCTGGGCCCGGCTCACCGCACGACGGTGGCCGAGGTCTTCGGCGGTCCGGCGGCCGGGCAGTCCGGGACGCAGGATTACGAGGAACTGCTGCCCCCGGTACCGGAACCGCAGCCACTCGATCCGGCGCCTGCGACGCTGCCCGAGCTGGTCGAGGAGGTGGTGGCCCTGATCAGGTCGGCAGGGCCGGACGTCACCTCCTTCGAGCGGGCCCTGGACGGGCTGGTGCGCCATGCCCACAGCGACCGGTCGGCGCTGACCGACGCACTGCGTGACGCGCTGGCGGGTGAGTGGTGGGTCGACGGCGAACCGCCGTCGCAGACCGAGCGGGGTCTCCGCTCGGAGACGAGCATCAGGGTCGTCGTGGCCACGCTGCTCGGACGGGTGTCGGCACGGGCGGTGAAGGAGGAACGTGAGTCCTGGACCGGCACGGGGACCTGCGTCCACGCCGCGCTGGACGGCATCCTGAAGGCCCGGCTGTGGGAAGCGGCCGACGCGGTACTGACCGGCGGCACTCCCTTCCTGCTCGCCACCCCCACCTGGCACACCGGCTCGCTCGACCCGGCCGTGCTGGTCGAACGGCTGGGCACCTGCCGGCGGCTCGGGGCCCGGCCCGGCGAGGCCGACTTCGCCCAGGCCCTGCTGCGTGTGCGGCGGGGAGATCAGCTCGGGGCCGCCGAGGCGGCGGCGCTGCTCGGCACCCCTGAAGGCGACCGGCTGGCGGCATGGCTGCGGGCCGACGAACCGCTCGCGCGGGTGTACCGCTTCGATCTGGAGAAGAAGGTCCGGCAGGGGCAGACGGTCGTCCGGTCGTCGCGCGCGCTGATGGCCAGCCGGGAACGCCCGTTCATCGAGGAGGAGTTCCCTCGTTCCTTCCACTGGCTCGGCCGGCCGCAGGTGCCGGAGCACACACACTGTTACCACTGGGACGGCCGCCCGGACCAGTGGACCGCCACCCTGCCCGAGGACGCCGGGACACTGGCCGCCTGGCTGTTGCCGAACATCGCGACCGGTGTGGTCGAGGAGATACGCGACACCCTCCGGCCGCTCCTGCTGCTGGCCGAACAGGACGCGCCCGCGGGGGAGGCCGTCAGTCTGATGGTGGCGTACGGACTGGGGGCCCGGCATCCGGAGGACCGGCTGCTGGCGGTGGACGCCCTGCTGATTCTGGCCGCCCGGCAGCAGCTCGACGCCGCGCTGCTCGGCGAGCAGTTGGCGACCCTCCTCGGAAACGGTCTGATCAAGCCCAACCGACTCGCGGATTCCGCCCGTACCGCCGCCACCACCGGGGCGTACCGGACGGTGCTGTCCGCGCTGGCCGGCGCCCTGCCGGGACTGCTGGCGCAGGAGAAGGCGCCTCGTGGACTGAGCGACCTGCTCTCCGTGGCGGCCGAGTGCGCGGAGCACTGTGGTGCGGTGGGCGGTGGGGAGCCGATACCCGGCGTCGCCGAAGCGGCCGGGCGCGGCGGATCGTCGCAGTTGGTACGTCAGGCGGTACGACTGAATGCCGCCTGGAAGCAAGGCTGACGCGTCCGCACCGCAGCCCCGGGACAAGGCCGAAGCGCAGCCCTCCAACAAGGAGAAAGTGGTCAATAAGGGACTAGATCCACACTTAACCCATCAGTCACAGAGTGTTCGCGGTCAGGCAACAACGCTCGGTCAGAGTGAAGCCATGACTGATGCGACATCCGCGAAGACCGCCCGCCGCCCCCACCACTGGCGGCGGGACATGATCGAGCTGGCCGCGCTGTTCACCGCGGTCGCGGTGGCCGACGCCATCGCGAACCTGATCGGGCACCAGCCGGACGGACCGTACCTGCTGATCGCCTCGGCGGTGGCCCTGGCGGTCACGGCCGCGTTCCACACCTGGTGGGCCCGGCGGCACAGCCACGCCCCGCCGCCGACCGGCCCCGGCCTAGTCGCCGAGGGGGACGGCGCCGCAACGGCCCTCGGTACCGACGTCGCCGGGCCCGCGGCGGTGGACACGCCCACCGCCGCGGCTCCGGCCGCCTCCCCCGGGGACACGGCGCTGTGGCGGATGCGGACCACGGTGCGGGACGCCCCCGGCAGCCTGGCGGCGATGTGCGGTGCCCTCGCCCGGCACCGGGTCGACATCCTCACCCTGCAGACACACCCGCTGGCCCGGGGCACGGTCGACGAGTTCCTGCTGCGCGCGCCCTCCCTGCTCCAGGCGCAGCAGCTGAGCCGGGCGGTCTCCGCCGCCGGGGGAAGTTCGACCTGGATCGAGCGGGCCGACACGCACGATCTGGTCGACGCCCCGACGCGCGTCCTGGGCCTGGCCACCCGCACCGCGCTGGACGCGGCCGAGCTGCCCCTCGCGCTGCGGCAGCTGCTCGGCCGTTGCACCATCCACTCGCTGCCCGCCGTCTCGGTCACGGGCCGGGCGACCGGTGAGACCGCACCCGTCGAAGGGGTGCTGGAGGAGACGGTGATGCGGCTGCGCGATCCGTCCGGGGGTGTCATCACCGTCGAACGGCCCTATCTCCCGTTCACGCCCACCGAGTTCGCCCGGGCCCGTGCCCTGGTCGAGCTCGACGCCCGGCTCGGCCCCCGTGTGCCGCGCAGCAGGGACGTGCTCACCCTCCCCGAGGGCAACGAGATCACCGTGCGTCGCGCGGACGACGGTGACCTCGAAGCGGCACGGGCGATGCACGACCGCTGCTCCGACCGGACGCTGCGGATGCGCTACCACGGGCCGGTCCACGACGCCGACCGTTACCTGGACCACCTGCTCAGCCCTCGCTTCGGCCGCACGCTGGCCGTACAGACGGCCTCGGGCCGGCTGGTCGCGCTCGGTCACCTCCTCTGGGACGGCGACGAGACGGAGGTCGCCCTTCTCGTCGAGGACGACTGGCAGCGCCGTGGCATCGGCTCCGAGCTCCTGAGCCGCCTGGTGGCGCTCGCCGTCGAGGCGGGCTGCGAGAGCGTCTATGCCGTGACCCAGTCGTCCAACACCGGCATGGTCGCGGCCATGCGCGCCCTGTCCCTGCCGCTGGACTACCAGATCGAGGAGGGCACCCTGGTCGTCACCGCCCGCCTGGACGCGACCCCGGTCCGGTCACTGCCCCCGTACGAGCAGGCCGGTCGCTGACTCCTCGGCCCCAAAAGGCGCCTCGGCCCCGGAAGGCCCTTCGGCCGCGGAAGACTCCCCGGCCCCGGAGGACTCCATGGCCGGGGCCGGAGCCGGCGCCCGTCCGGCCTCCTGGGAGCTGAGCGCCTGGCACAGATCGGCCCACAGGTCCTCGACGTCCTCCAGGCCGACCGACATCCGCAACAGCCGGTCCCCGACGCCCGCGGCCCGCCGGTCTCCCTCGTCCACGATGCGGTGGCTGATGGAGGCCGGGTGCTGGATCAGGGTGTCCACGCTGCCGAGGCTCACCGCGGGCGTGATGAGCCGCACGGCCGAGATCACCCGGTGCGGATCCCCGTACACCTCGAACGAGACCATCGCACCGCCCAGCTTCGGGTAGTGGACCCGGGCGACGCGCGGGTCGGCGCTGAGCCTGCGGGACAGTTCGGCGGCGCTCGCGGACGCCGCCCGCACCCGTACCGGAAGCGTCGCCAGGCCGCGCAGCAGCAGATACCCGGCCATCGGGTGCAGCACCCCACCGGTGGCGAAGCGCACCAGCCGCAGCCTGCCCGCGAACTCCTCGTCACAGGCGACGACCCCGCCCATCACATCGCCGTGCCCGCCCAGGTACTTGGTGGCGCTGTGCAGCACGATCCGGGCACCGTGCTCGACGGGCCGCTGCAGTACCGGAGTGGCGAAGGTGTTGTCGACCAGCAGCGGCACCGAACCGCAGGAGTGCGCGATCGCCCGGATGTCGACCTCGGCGAGCGTCGGGTTGGCGGGGGTCTCCACCATCACCAGCCCGGTGTCCGGACGGATCGCGTCGGCGATGCCCGCCGGATCGGTCCAGGTCACCTCCGTACCCAGCAGTCCGGCGCCGAGCAGATGATCGCTGCAACCGTAGAGCGGCCGGACGGCGACCACATGGCGCAGCCCCATGCTCGCCCGGGCCAGCAGAACGGCGGTGAGCGCCGCCATGCCGCTGGCGAACGACACGGCGCTCGCGGTTCCTTCGAGGCGGGCGAGTGCGGTCTCGAAGCGGGTGGTCGTCGGATTGTCCAGCCGGGCGTAGACCGGCGGCCCTTCGAGCCGCGCACCGGTCGTGGCGAAGGTGTCGATCCGCTCCGCCTCGCCCCGGGAGTCGTACGAGGGGTAGGTGGTCGACAGGTCGATCGGCGGGGTGTGCAGTCCGAGGGCCGCGAGATCGTCGCGGCCGGCGTGCACGGCGTCGGTGGCCAGCGCCCTGGACCGGTTTGTCGTCGGGGGCGCCATCGAGGATTCGGTGTCCATGCCACCACTCTGAACAACCACCGGGATTCGGCGGCCATCCTCCGTGCTACGTTCGGCCAATGGCCGATTCTGTCGCTCTTGACCCGGTGGATCTGCACATTCTGCGACTGCTGCAGAACGATGCCCGGACCACCTACCGCGAGCTGGCCGCCGAGGTCGGCGTCGCACCGTCGACCTGCCTGGACCGGGTGACCAGGCTGCGCCGCTCCGGTGTGATTCTCGGCCACCAACTGCGGCTCGACCCGGCGAGGCTCGGCAGGGGTCTGGAGGCGCTGCTCTCCGTACAGGTCCGGCCGCATCGCAGGGAGCTCATCGGCCCGTTCGTCGAACGCATCAGGACATTGCCGGAGTCCCGTGCGCTCTTCCATCTGACCGGCCCGGACGACTATCTGGTCCATGTCGCGGTCACGGGCACGGCCGATCTGCAACGCCTGGTGCTGGACGAATTCACCTCGCGCCGCGAAGTGGCCCGGGTCGAGACCAGGCTGATATTCCAGCAGTGGGAGTGCGGGCCGCTGCTGCCGCCGTCCGCAGAATCGGCGGAGTCCGGCCCCTGAAACCGAATGATGATGACGCGGAGGCCCCCGCCGTACGAGGATGTCCGCATGTCAGACACTTCCAGCAGCGCGCTGCCCCGCCAGGTCGCCGACACCTATGTCGACGCTTTCATCGAACTCGACCCGATCTCCGGCACCTATCTCGGTGTCGCGGAGAGCTCGCGCCGCCTTCCCGACTTCTCCCCCGCCGGTCAGGAGACTCTGGCCGGGCTGGCCCGCACCACCCTGGCGAAGCTCGACGCCGCCGAACGGCTGCCCGGCGCGGACAGCGACGCCGAGCGCCGCTGCGGCCGCCTGCTGCGTGAACGCCTCACCGCGGAACTCGCCGTTCACGAAGCCGAGGAGAAGCTGCGCACGGTCTCCAACCTCGCCTCCCCGGCGCACAGTGTCCGTGAGGTGTTCACCGTGACACCGACCGAGACCGACGAGGACTGGGCAGCGGTCGTGGACCGGCTGCACGCGGTGCCCGCCGCGTTCGAGGGCTACCGCGAGTCGCTGGCGCTCGGCCTGGAGCGCAAGCTCTACGGCGGCCCGCGCGCCACCGCCACCTTCATCGGCCAGCTCGACGAGTGGGCGGGCCAGGACGGTCCGGGGTTCTTCCAGGAGTTCGCGGCCGCCGGACCCGTGTCGCTCCGCGCCGAGCTGGACGAAGGCGCCCGGGTGGCCACCGAGTCGGTCGCGGCGCTGCGCGACTGGATGCGTGATGTGTACGCCCCCGCGATCGAGGGCGCGCCGGACACGGTGGGCCGTGAGCGGTACGCGCGCTGGTCGCGCTACTTCAACGGCACCGACCTGGACCTGGACGAGGCGTACGCGTACGGCTGGTCCGAGTACCACCGGCTGCTGGCCGAGATGCGGACCGAGGCGGAGAAGGTGCTGCCCGGCGCCGGCCCGTGGGAGGCGCTGGCCCATCTCGATGTGCACGGCAAGCACATCGAGGGGGTCGACGAGGTCCAGGCCTGGCTGCAGGGTCTGATGGACGAGGCGATCGAGGCTCTCGACGGTACGCACTTCGAGCTCGCCGAACGCGTACGGAAGGTCGAGTCCCGCATCGCCCCGCCCGGCGGCGCCGCGGCGCCGTACTACACGGGCCCCTCCGAGGACTTCTCGCGCCCCGGCCGCACCTGGCTGCCCACCATGGGCGAGACCCGGTTCCCGGTGTACGACCTGGTGTCCACCTGGTACCACGAGGGTGTGCCGGGCCACCACCTCCAGATCGCGCAGTGGACGCATGTCGCCGACAGCCTGTCCCGCTACCAGGCGTCGATCGGCGGGGTCAGCGCCAACGCCGAGGGCTGGGCGCTGTACGCGGAGCGGCTCATGGACGAGTTGGGCTTCCTGCCCGACGCCGAGCGCCGACTGGGCTATCTGGACGCGCAGATGATGCGCGCCTGCCGGGTGATCGTGGACATCGGCATGCACGCGGAGATGGAGATCCCCGCGGACTCCCCGTTCCACCCCGGCGAGCGGTGGACCCCGGAGCTGGCGCAGGAGTTCTTCGGCAATCACAGCGGCCGCCCCGCCGACTTCGTGGAGAGCGAGCTGACCCGCTATCTCTCGATGCCGGGTCAGGCCATCGGGTACAAGCTGGGCGAGCGCGCCTGGCTGCTGGGCCGGGAGAACGCGCGCAAGGCCCACGGTGACGCGTTCGACGCCAAGGCCTGGCACATGGCAGCCCTGTCGCAGGGACCGCTCGGTCTCGACGATCTCGTCGACGAGCTGTCCAGGCTCTGAGGCGAAAGTCCGGCGGCCGGGCCCGGTCCACCCCACGGGTCCGGCCGCCGGGCACCACCGCGGCCCGGGCGGCCGGGCCGGTCAGCAGCCGCATTCGCCGGAGCCGGCCGGCACGGTGAGCGGGTCCGGCTCGCGCCGCTCCCGCCCCTCCCGGGTCTCGAACTCGAAGCCCTCGCACACCCAGTACTCGAAGCCGCCGAGCATCTCCTCGGACCCGGTGGCCGAGTTCGGCGAGGGCGAGCGCGGCAGGCGTGGCGCCGTTACAGGCGGGGCCCCAGCCGTACGACGCGCAGGACGGAACGGGCCGGGACGGCGGTGAGCCGGGAGGTCAGGCCCAGAAACCTACGGCCGGTGATCCGCCCCCGGAAGTTGGGATCCCCGGCACAGCGCTTGCCCTGCCGGGGATTTCCCTGTTGTGTCCCGGGCAGGACCGGCTGTTCCCCGGACGCCACCGACCGGCGCGCCCTCGATGTCCTGCAGCGCGACGGGCGCGTGTCGTTCGCCGAGCCGGCACGCGCGGTGGCGATGTCACCCAGCACCGTGACCGAGCGGGTGCGCAGGCTGGAGGAGGCCGGGGTGCTCAGCGGTTACGCCGCCGTGGTCGACCCGGACCGGCTCGGGCTGCCGGTTCTCGCCCTCGTACGGCCGCGCCATCCGAACGGCCGCTACAAGCCGTTCCGCGATCTGCTCGACACCACTGCGGGGATCGGGAAGGCCCGCCATGTCACCGGTGACGACTGCTTCGTACTGAAGGTCACCGCCCGCTCGACGAGTCGTCCGGAGGAGGTCGCCGGCAGGATCGGCGCCCTCGGTTCGGTGACCACCAGCGTCGTCCGCTCCTCGCCGCTCCCCCGCCACGCCATCAGCCGCCGGCCTCGCCGCCGGTGCGGTGACGGACCGCCGATCCGTGGCGTTTCTTCACCACTTCGAGCTGTGCGGGGATACGGCGGCGCAGATCGGCGACATGGCTGACGATGCCCACGCTGCGGTCCCGCTCGCGCAGCGAGTCCAGCACGTCGAGCACCTCGTCGAGGGTCTGGTCGTCCAGACTGCCGAAGCCCTCGTCGATGAAGAGCGTGTCCAGCCGTACCCCGCCCGCCTCGTCGGTGACGACATCGGCGAGGCCGAGCGCGAGGGCCAGCGAGGCGAAGAACGTCTCGCCGCCCGAGAGCGTGGCCGTGTCGCGCTCGCGGCCGGTCCAGGCATCGACGACGTGCAGTCCGAGGCCCGCTCTGCGGCCTCCGGTGCGGGCGTCGGAGTGGACGAGTGTGTACCGGCCGGACGACATGCGCCGGAGCCGTGCGGTGGCCGCGGCGGCGACCTGTTCGAGCCGGGCGGCAAGCACGTACGACTCCAGCCGCATCTTGCGTTCGTTGTCCGCGGAGGTGCCGGCGGTGAGTCCGGCCAGCCGTGCCACCCGGTCGTACTCCTCGCGCAGCGGACCGAGTCCGCGTACCTCGTCCGCGGCTCGGCGGGAGAGCCTGCCGAGTTCCGCGCAGCGCTCGCGCGCTGCCACCAGTGCGGCGGAGGCGTCCCGCAGCAGGTGTTCGGCCGTGTCGTACGCGGTCCGCGCGGCGTCCACCGCGGCGGGCGGGCGTGCGGCGGCGGCCCGGGTCCCGGTCTCGGCCAGGCGGTCGGCCACCGCCGCCGCCTCGGACTGCCAGGCATCGACGAGCCGCTGGAGTTCCCGCTGCTCGGCATCGGGGAGCAGGGTCTCGGCCGCGGCCTGCGGGGTGTCGAACCCGGCCCGGAAAGCGGCGTCCGCGAGCCGGTCGTCGGCCTCCTTGCGGTGCTGTGCGGCCGTCTCCTCATGACGTACCGCCTCGGCGGCCGAGGCGAGCAGCCCGACCCGGCGCTCCAGCAGCGCGGCGTGCTCGGCCACGCTGCCCGCCTCGCCGCGGGCGGCCGTCAATTCGGCTTCCAGCGCGCCCTGTTCGCGGTCCAGCCCTTCGCGCAGGGAGGTGCGGGCCGCGGCCCGGCGCTCGGCCAGCTGCCGGCCTTCGAGCCGTTCGGCCTGTTCCCGCTCGGTGGCCGCGAGGGCCTCGCGCGCGGCGTGCATGCCCGCCGCGGTGCGGTACGCCTCGGCGTGCGAGCCGGTCAACCGGTCGACGAGTGCGGCGAGTTCGGCGACGGTGGGGTCGGCGCCCGACCCGGTGCCGGCCTTGCCCGGGGCGACGGCACCGGTGCCGGAGGCGGGCGCCCCGGTCGAACCGGCGGTGGCGCTCACCCGTGCCGCGGCTGCCGGGTCGGTGGCATCGGCCCCGTCCCTCGGCTGCGGCACCGCCGACTGCGCGGCCGCGCGGGCGGCGGCATGCTGCTCGCGTACGACGCCCAGCTCCCGGTCCGCGTGGGTACGCGCCTGATCGGCCCGGCGGTGGGCATCGAGCGCCCGTTCCTCGGTGGCCCGGTCGACGTGCCCGTCGGCCGCGCGGGCGGGGTTGGGGTGGTCGGCCGAACCGCACACCTTGCAGTCCTCGCCGTCCACCAGCTCGGCCGCCAGTTCGGCCGCGATGTCACGCAGTCGCCGTTCGCGGAGATCCAGCCATGCCTCGTGGGCCGCGGCGGCGTTCTCCCTGGCGGTGGCCAGCCGCTCGGCCGCGGCCGACACCCGGTCGGCCAGCGCGTCGCGACGGCGGGCCGCGTCCAGCCGGGCACGGGCCGGCTCCAGCCGGCCGGCCAGTTGCTCCGCGTGGGTGGCGGCCTCCTGGGCCGTCTCGATGCGGGTCCGCAGTCCGTCGCGGGTGGACTCCCAGTCGGCCAGCCAGAGCTCCGCTTCACGGATCAGCTCGTCGTCGGCCCTGGCCTGGCGCTCCAGACCGGCCCGCTCGGCGTCGATCGCCGCGCTTCGCGCTTCGGCCCGCTTCGCGGCTTCGAGGCCGCCGAGCTCCTGCCGGAGCCGTCGCTCCAGCTCCGCGAGCTGTTCGGCACCGGCGTCCGCCAGCGTGCCGGGCAGCACCGCGCGGGCCCGGTCACGGGCCTGACAGGACAGGCGGTAGGCGCGCTCGGCCTCGTCGCGCAGGTCCAGCGCCGGTGCGACGAGGTCCGCCTTGCGGGCGCGTGCCAGCCGTTCGTGGTAGCGGTCGCGGTCGGGGCGGCGGTCTTCGAGCACGGCGGCCCGGCGGCGCGTGTCCTCGTACCGCTGCTGGAGTGCGGCCAGTTCGCGTTCGCTGTCGAGTGCCTGGCGGGCGGCCGACTGCCGGCCCTCGGCCATGGCGAGGACGCAGGCGGCGATGTCGAGCCGTTCGCGGGCGCCGCCGCGGGCCGTGGCGGCCCACTCCAGCACACCCTCGGCGAGGCCGGGTTCGCCGGGCTGGATGTCGGGGAGCGGCGCTTCGCGGCCGGCGGGTCCGGCGGCCTGGGCGATCCGCTGGGCGACCGCGAGGACCCGTTCGTCCCCGGCCCTGACCCTGGTCTCGGCGCCGCGGCGCAGTTCGGCCAGGCGCTCCTCGACAGCGGCGAAACGGCGGGTGTCGAAGAGCCTGCCGAGGAGTCTGCCGCGTGCCTCGGCATCGGCGCGCAGGAAGCGCGCGAAGTCGCCCTGCGGCAGCAGCACCACTTGGCAGAACTGTTCCCGGCTCATCCCGATGAGCTGGGTGATCTCCTCGCCGATCTCCTGGTGCGAGCGGCTGAGCGGCCGCCAGCCGTCGTCGGGGTCGTACTCGCGCAGCCGGCTCTGCGCCTTCTCGGTCGTGAAGCCGCTGCCCTTCTTCTTGGGGCGGGGCTGCGCGGGGTTCCGGGTGATTTCGAGGCGGCGGCCGCCGACGGTCAGTTCCAGTTCGACCTCGGTGGCGAGCTCCGCCGGGGCGTGGTCGCTGCGCAGGGAGGTGCCGGGGCTCTGGCGGGCGCCGGGCACCGCGCCGTACAGGGCGTAGCAGACCGCGTCGAGGACGGAGGTCTTCCCGGCGCCGGTCGGCCCGTGCAGCAGGAAGAGACCGGCCGACGAGAGGGCGTCGAAGTCGACGGTCTGGGTGGTGCCGAACGGCCCGAAGGCGGTGACGGTGAGCCGGTGGAGTCTCAACGGTTCACCTCGCGTACACCGTCGTCCACCCGGACGTGGTCGAAGGCGCCGCGCAGCACCGTGCGTTCCTGTTCGTCGGCTGCGGAGCCGCCCCGCACATGTGCCACGAAGTCCTCGGCGATCTGCTGGTCGTCGCGCCCCTTGAGGCGCCGGGCGTACGAGGCGTGCGGGTCGTCGGGGGCGCGGTCCGGTTCGAAGACCAGGCTGAGGGCGTGCGGGAACCGCTCGACGAGCCGGGCCATCGGCTCGGCCGGGCGCACCGGGTCGGTCAGGGTGGCCTCGACCCAGGACTCCCGGTGGTGCTCCAGCGCGGGTTCGCCGACGAGGTCGTCGAGGCGGCCGCGGAGCCTGGCGAGCGGGCGGGGCACCGGGCAGTCGAGGCGCTCGGCCGTGATCGTGCCCGAGGCGTCGAGGTCGATCAGCCACATGGTCTTGCGGTGGTCGGCCTCGGAGAAGGAGTACGCGAGCGGCGAGCCCGAGTAGCGGACGCGTTCGGTGACGGTCTGGCAGCCGTGCAGATGGCCGAGCGCCACGTAGTCGACGCCGTCGAAGACTCCGGCGGGCACGGCGGCCACCCCGCCGACGGTGATGTCGCGCTCGCTGTCGCTGGGCTCGCCGCCCGCGACGAAGGCGTGGGCGAGCACGACGGAGCGGGTGCCGTCGGGGCGTCCGGCCAGATCCGCGCGGACCCGTTCCATGGCCGCGGTCAGCACGGCTTCGTGCCCGGCGCGATCCGCCCCGAGGGCGTCCTTCACCAGGGCCGGTTCCAGATAGGGCAGCCCGTAGAACGCCACGTCGCCGTGCTCGTCCGGCAGGACGACGGGGGTGGCACAGCCGGCGGGGTCGGTCCGCAGGTGGATGCCGGCCCGGCCGATCAGTCCGGCACCGACGCCCAGTCTGCGTGCCGAGTCGTGGTTGCCGGAGATCATCACGGTGGGCACCGCGGCGGCGGCGAGCCGGTGCAGCGCGTCGTCGAAGAGCTCGACGGCGGCCAGCGGCGGTACGGCCCTGTCGTACACGTCGCCCGCCACGAGGACCGCGTCCACCTCGTGCGCGCGCACCGTCGCCACCAGGTGGTCCAGGTAGGCGGCCTGGGCTTCGAGCAGGGAGACCCGGTGGAACGAGCGCCCCAGGTGCCAGTCGGACGTGTGAAGAATTCTCAAGAGCCGGCTCCGACCTGCATCGTTGTCCTCCTCCGTCCCCGGGGCCGCTGCCGGCTGTGCTCCGTGATCCCGCCGGGCCGCCCCGGAGTCCCGTCGGCGGTGGCGAGCCCCTCGCTTCCCACCCCTCACAGTCTCGCATCACCGGCGGCCGTGTCCGGGCCTTCGCCCGGGAAGATCGATCCGGACGGCGAAGGGGCCGCACGGGCGCGTGACCGGGTCAGGCGTCTTCGTACGCCTCGCCGCCGAGCTCCAGCCCCGCCTCGCCCGCGGTCGCGTCGGCCAGCCAGCCGCGGAAGGCCTCGACGTCGGCGTCCGGCAGCCCGATCTCGATGACGACGGCTTCCGCGTAACGCACCTCGCGCACGGTGCGGCCGGTGGCGCGCAGGTCGTTCTCCAGCTTGCCCGCCCGCTGGTGGCCGACGGTGATCGTGGCGAGCCGGTAGCGCCGGCGGGTGATGGTGCCCAGTGCGTCGAGGGCCTCGCCGACCACTCCCCCGTAGGCCCTGATCAGTCCGCCGGCGCCGAGCTTGACCCCGCCGTAGTAGCGGGTGACGACGGCGACGACGTAGCGCATCTCACGTCGGGTCAGCATCTGGAGCATGGGTACGCCCGCGGTGCCGCCGGGTTCCCCGTCGTCGCTCGCCTTCTGCACGGAGGCGTCGGCGCCGATCACATAGGCGAAGCAGTTGTGGGTCGCGGTCGGGTGTTCCCTGCGGATGCGTGCGACGAAGTCCTGCGCCTCCTGCTCGGTGGCGGCGGGGGCGAGCGCGCAGATGAAGCGCGACCGGTTGATCTCGGTCTCGTGCACGCCCGCTCGGGCGACTGTCCGGTACTGCTCCTGCATCCGGCCACCCTATGCCCCGTACGGGAATGGTCCGGGGCCCCGGCCCGTTGTGCGGATCATGTACGCAGACGAAGAGACGATCCGCAGGATTCTCCTGGACAGCGGCGACACCTGGGCCGTGGTGGGCCTGTCGAACAACCGGTCGCGCGCGGCCTACGGCGTCGCCGAGGTGCTCCAGCGCTTCGGCAAGCGGGTGGTCCCGGTCCATCCGAAGGCGGAGCGGGTGCACGGCGAGGACGGCTACGCCTCGCTGGCCGACATCCCGTTCCCGGTCGATGTGGTGGACGTCTTCGTCAACAGCGAGCAGGCCGGCGCGGTGGCCGGCCAGGCGGTCGCGGCGGGTGCCCGGGCCGTCTGGTTCCAGCTCGGTGTGGTCGACCCCGAGGCGTACGCCCGCACGCGCGAGGCCGGGCTCGACATGGTCATGGACCGGTGCCCCGCCATCGAGATTCCCGCCCTCGACCGCTGAACCGCACCCGGGTCCCTCGCGCGGGTGTGCGTGGTGTCGCACCCGGCGTCCGGCTGGGAGAATGGCCCGCTGTGACCACAACCACCGCACCGACCGACGTTCACCGCCGCAGCCGGCTGGCCGGGCAGCTCACCGAGTTGGGTGTGGAGCGCGACGGCGTCCTCCTGGTGCACGCGTCGATGAGCGCGGTGGGTCCGGTGAGCGGCGGCATCCGCGCGATGGCCGGTGCGCTGCGCGACGCCCTCGGGCACGGCACACTCGTCGTCCCCGCGTTCACGCCGGAGAACTCCGACACCTCTCCGCAGTACCTGAACCGGGTGCGCGGGCTCGGCGACCGGGCCCGGGAAGCCGTGCGGGCGAGCATGCCGCCCTTCGACCCGGCGACCTCGGCAGCGCCGTCGATGGGCCGTCTCGCGGAGGCCGTGCGGCTCTCCGAAGGGGCGGTGCGCAGCGGGCACCCGCAGACGTCCTTCGCCGCGCTCGGTCCGCTGGCCCGGAAGCTGATGGCCGGTCACCGTCCCGACTGCCACCTCGGCGAGGAATCGCCGCTGGCCCGGCTCTACGATCTGCGGGCCCAGGTGCTCATGCTGGGCACCGGTTTCGACACCTGCACCGCGTTCCACCTCGGCGAGTACCGGGTTCCCGTCCCGCCGCGCCGCAGCTACCGCTGCGTGGTGACGGCCGGGGGCCGCCGCCAGTGGTGGGAGTACGAGGACGTCGCGCTGGACGACAGCGACTTCGCCGCCCTGGGCGCGGAGTTCGCCCGGCCCGGGACGGGAGCGAGGGTCCGTACGGGCCGGGTGGGATCGTCGACGGGCCGGCTCTTCCGTATCGGCGACGCCGTCGACTTCGCGTCCGGCTGGCTGACGGCCCACCGGGCCGGCGCACCGGGCCGGGCCCTCTGCCACTCGCCCGGCTGAGTCCCGGGCCCCCGCGGGGGCTCAGTTCCTGATGCCGAGTCCCTCGACGACCGTCGCGCCCGGCAGCGCCGCCAGTGCCTTGCCCGGGACGATGAGCTTGCCCCGGCGGCTGCCGCTGCCGATCAGCACCCACTCCTCGTCGGCGACGGCCGGGTCGATCAGCAGCGGCCACGAGGCGGGCAGGCCGATGGGGGTGATGCCGCCGTACTCCATGCCGGTCTCGCCGACCGCCGTGTCCATCGGGGCGAAGGACGCCTTGCGGGCGCCGAGTCGCTTGCGGACCGCACCGTTCACATCGACGCGGGAGTTGGAGAGGACGAGGCAGGCCGCGAGGGTCACGTCGCCGCCGCGCTTGCCCGCCACCACGACGCAATTGGCCGACCGGTCGAGCAGGTCCGCGCCGTGGTGCTCGACGAAGACCGCCGTGTCGGCGATGGCCGGGTCCGTGTCGACGTGGATGATCTGCTCGGCGGGGAAGCCGCCCCAGCCCTCGGTCACGGCCGCGGCGACGGGGGCGGTGAGCAGGTCGGAGCGGTCGGCCGCCGGAGCGGCGTTCTCGAAGGAGCCGATGGGAGCGCGCATGTGCCTCACGCTAACAGCGGTCCCGGGGCGTTCGGCCGCTCGTCTCACCGTACGGGCGGGATGGCGACCGCCATGGTCGCCTCGACCGGATCGGGGCCGTCGTTGCGGTAGGCGTGCGGGTGGTGCGCCTCGAACGAGGCCGAGCCACCGGCCGGTACGGCGTACGGGGTGCCGTCGACGACCAGGGTGAGTTCGCCCGTGGTGACGTGGAGCAGTTCGACGGCGCCCTCGGGGTGCGGATCGGAGCCTCTGCCGTCACCGGGCATCAGGCGCCAGGACCAGAGTTCGAGCAGTCCCCGGGCGTCCGTGCCGACGAGCAGGGTGGCGGAGCTGCCCGCGTCGGTGGACCACATGCGTACCGCCCGGCTCCCGGGTACCAGCCGGACCGGCGAGCCCTGCTCGTGGTCGAGCAGGGTGGCGATGCTGACGCCCAGTGCGTCGGCGAGCTTGACCGTGGTGCCGACACTCGGGTTGGTGCGGGCCTGTTCGATCTGGATGATCATGCCGCGGCTGACTCCGGCGCGGGCGGCGAGAGCGTCCAGGGTGAAGCCGCGTTCCCCCCTCAAGCGCTTGAGGTTGCGCGCGAGCGACTGAGTGAGCTGATCGAGTTCGGACACATTCCGTCCAATATTTTGACTGACAGGGTCGAAAAAACTGCACTACGGTGTGGTGCACCCCACCGTTCATCGCACTGTACTGCGAGGGCCTGCAATGACAGCACTGTTCGCGCTGGCCACGAGCCTGCTCTGGGGGCTGGCCGACTTCGGCGGCGGGCTGCTCACCCGGCGCGTCCCCGCGCTCACCGTGGTCGTCGTCTCGCAGGCCGTCGCGGCCGTGGTGCTGGGGGTCGTCGTGGTCGCGACCGGGGGCTGGAGCGAGGCGGGGCCGCAGCTGTGGTTCGCGGTCGCGGCGGGTGCCGTCGGGCCGGTCGCGATGCTGAGCTTCTACCAGGCGCTGGCGCTCGGCCCGATGGGGGTCGTCTCCCCGCTCGGATCGCTGGGCGTCGTCGTGCCGGTGGGCGTCGGACTCCTGGCCGGGGAGCGGCCGGGGCTGCCGCAGTTGGCGGGGGTCGGCATCGCCGTGGTGGGCGTCGTGCTGGCGGGCGGTCCGCAGCTGCGCGGGGCGCCGGTGCAGCGCCGGGCGGTACTGCTCACCCTGGCGGCCGCGCTCGGCTTCGGGTCGGTGATGGCGCTGATCTCCGAGGCCTCCACGACGGTGACCGGGCTGTTCCTGGCGCTCTTCGTCCAGCGCCTCACCAATGTCGCGGTGGGCGGTGCGGCCCTGTACGCATCGGTGCGCCGCGGGGCACGGGCGCTGCCCGAGGAGCGCGGGGCGGCCACGGTGCTCGCCGCGCTGCCCGTCCTGGCACTCGTCGGACTCGCGGACGTCGCGGCCAACGGCACGTACTCGGTCGCGGCACAGCACGGGCCGGTCACGGTGGCCGCCGTGCTCGCCTCGCTCTATCCGGTGATCACCGCCCTTGCGGCGCGCGGCGTACTGAAGGAGCGGCTGCTCGGGGTGCAGGCCGCCGGGGCCGGTCTCGCCCTGGTGGGCACGGTGCTGCTCGCGACCGGATGAGGCCCGTCAGCCGTCGGACGGGCCCGAGGTCTCGCCCGGTTCCGACAGGGCCAGCAACTGCTCGGGCGTGACGCCCGTCGGGATCGGCACCGGAGCAGGGGTGCGCAGCGGCGGCTGCCAGCCCTTCTCGGGGTCCCAGCTGCGTACGACACGGGCGGGGGCGCCGGCCACCACGGCGTGGTCGGGCACCTCGCCCCGCACCACCGCCCCTGCGGCGACCACCACGTTGCGGCCGAGCCTGGCCCCCGGGAGGATCACCGCTCCGGTGCCGATCCAGCAGCCCGGCCCGATGGCGACCGGTTCCATGCGGGGCCACTGCCGGCCGACCGGCTCGTGCGGATCGTCGTAGCTGTGATTGGTCGACGTGACGTAGACGTACGGACCGCAGTACGTGTCCGAGCCGATGGTCACCGTGGTGTCGGCGACCACATGACTGCCGCGGCCGAGCACCACCCCGTCGCCCAGGGTCAGGATCGGATCGGGGCCGAGGTCCAGGTCGGGCATGAGTCCGGCCGTCAGCGTGACCTGTTCACCGATCACGCAGTGCGAGCCGAGCTCGATCCACCGCTCCCCGAAGACCGTGCCCTGTGGAAAGGCCAGCCGGGTGCCCTCGCCGATCCGGCCGAAGCGCAGTGCGCCGGGGCGGTCCGCGGTGACGGCGCCCGACTCCTGCACCCAGCGCCAGCCGCGGTGGACGGCCCCGGACAGGGCGCGTCGCCGCCAGGCGGCGAGGGAAGAGAACGCGTTCCTGTTCTTGGGCACTCGCACACGGTAGTCGGCGGCGCCCGGGCCGATCATCGGGGCGACCTGTGATGTTCACCCCACTCGGTCCCGGTCCGGCGGCCGTCGCCTACCGTTCCTGTGGCGCGGCGGAACAGCCGCGGCCGGGCAGCCGGGACCGGACGGCCACGGCCGCACCCCCCCTGAGCACGGAGGAACAGGCGATGGCAGAGCAGGCGTTGATCACGGGAATGGGCGGCAAGGAGCCGGACATCGACGTGGATGCCTTCACGGCACCGACCTCGGTCGTCATCGGTGAGATCACGATGGCCGCGGGCTCCAGCGTCTGGTACCACGCCGTACTGCGCGCCGACTGCGGCCCGATCGTCATCGGCGCCGACAGCAACATCCAGGACAACTGCAGCGTGCACGGCGACCCCGGGTTCCCCGTCACGGTCGGCGAGCGCGTATCGGTCGGGCACAACGCCGTGCTCCACGGCTGCACCGTCGAGGACGACGTCCTGGTCGGCATGGGGGCCACCGTCCTCAACGGCGCGCACATCGGGGCCGGTTCGCTGATCGCGGCGCAGGCGCTGGTCCCGCAGGGAATGCGGGTGCCGCCGGGTTCGCTGGTCGCCGGGGTCCCCGCCAGGGTCAGGCGGCAGCTGACCGAGGAGGAGCTCGAAGGCATCAGGTTCAACGCGGTCGGCTATGTGGAGCTGGCCAAGGCCCACCGGCAGGCTCACGAGGGCTGAGAGTCACGACGGGCCGGGCGGTGCGGGGTCGCACCGCCCGGCCCGTGCCGGCCCGTCGCGGTCAGTCGGTGGCCACGACCGTCGCCGGCTCGGGCGACGGGGCGGCGGACGCCGCCGCCTTCTTGGCCCGGTTCTTCACGATCAGCATCGAGGCGACGCCGATCAGCACCGCGGCCACGAGGCCGAGGTACGAGAACCGCTTGAGCCAGGCCTCGGCGACGACTCCCACCGAGTAGATGACGGCCGTGGTGCCGCCCGCCCAGACGATGCCGCCGAGCACATTGGCGATCAGGAACTTCCAGTACGGCATGTGCAGTACGCCCGCCAGCGGGCCCGCGAAGATCCTCAGCAGCGCCACGAAGCGGCCGAAGAACACCGCCCACATGCCCCACTTCTCGAACGACCGCTCCGCCATGGCGATCTGGCTCTCGCCGAAGTGCTTGGGGAACTTCCCGCCCAGCCGGGCCAGCAGCGGCCGTCCGCCCTTGCGGCCGATGGCGTATCCGATCGAGTCGCCGATGATCGCGCCGGCCGAGGCGCAGGCGCCGACGAGCCACGGGTTGATTCCGTCGTGTCCGGCGGACAGGAGCGCCGCGCTGATCAGGACGATCTCGCCGGGCAGCGGAATACCGAGGCTCTCCAGCCCGATGACCCCGGCCACCAGGGCGTAGACGCTGACGGCGGGGATGGTCTCCAGCCATTCCTGGATGTGCAACGCCGGTTCCTCCCGTAGCTGTTGTGTGTTGCCCGCCGGGCAACTCCTCGGCGCACGGCGGGAAGCCTACCTGTCCCGCCGACGGCCCGAACAGCTCGAAAAGCCGCCACACGCCCACTTCCTGGGCGGATGGCGGCTCTTCTCGGGACCGGCCGGACTCAGGCGTTGGGCCGCAGCGTCCAGACGACGGTCATCTCGCCGGTCACGGCGCCGTCGGCGCGCCGGATCTCGATGGCCACGGGGAACTCCGGCCGCTTGCCCTCGTCGAGTTCGGCGACGACCTCGGCCACCGGGCGGCCCAGGGTCGCCGTCGCGGTGACGTCGCCCTTGGCCAGCTTCTTGTAGCCGATCTCCGCCTTCACCGCGAGCGGCACGGCGCGCGACATCTGGTCGCCGAAGGCGGCGATGACGATCGCTCCGCTCGCCGATTCCGCCAGCGTGAACATGGCTCCGGCGTGCGGTCCGCCGATGTGGTTGTGGTAGTCGGCCTGGTCCGGGAGGCGGACCACCGCACGCTCGGCGGTCGTCTCCAGGAACTGGAGGTTGAGGGTCCGGGCCATCGGGACCGTCGCGACGAGCATCTCGCCCACGGTCGTCTGTTCAGCGCTCATGGCCAGATGTTACTCACGAGTAGAACCCTTTGACCATCCCCGGCGTCCCCCGGCGGACCTCTCCGATCGCTTCCTTCACCGTCCGCACACGGGGGCGGGCGTAGCAGACCGGCGACCACCCCTCTATCGTTACTCGCCATGTGGCCAGGACAGCAGCCGCCCGGGGGCGAGCAAAACCCGCAGGACCAGAATCAGAACCCGTATCAGCAGCCGGGGTACCAGCAGCCGAATCCCTATCAGCAGCCGGGATATCAGCAGCAGGGCCAGCCCGGACAGCAGCCGGGGTACCAGCAGCAGGGCCAGCAGCCCGGCTACGCGCAGCCGAACGCGTACCAGCAGGCGACGGTGCCGCAGTACGCGGTGCCCGGTCCGCCCGGCGCTCCGCAGCCCGGTGACAACAACAAGAAGAAGACCACCGCCATCGCCATCGTCGCGGCCACCGCCGTGGTCGTGGCCGCCGTGGTGACCGGTGTCGTCGTGATGAACAAGGACGACAAGAGCAAGGACGTCGCCGACGGCAAGCAGTCGTCGGCGCCCGTCAAGCCGTCCGGATCCGCTTCCTCCGCCGAGGCGAACCCGCGCGGCGACGACGGGGACCCCAAGCCCCTCGTCCCCGGGTGGAAGGTCGTCACCAACCCCAAGTGGGGCACGCAGTTCGACGTGCCCGGGGACTGGGAGGTCGGGAGGCCCGGCACGGGCTCGTACTTCGAGGACGAGAAGAAGGGCGACGGCTCGCCCCTCATCCTCTTCTCCGCACCGGCGTTCTTCCAGAAGAAGTGGTGCGTGGACGACCCCGACAAGGACGGTGTCGAGGAGGACATGAGCCTCGCGAGCGCCGGGACCAGGGGCGCCCAGGGTGCCACCGACGCCGCCAAGAACGCGCACAGCGAGGCCGGTACCTGGGTGTGGGCCGCCTACGCGCAGCACATGCCGCAGAGCACCATCAAGTTCACCGAGGCCAAGCAGTACACCACCAAGTCGGGTCTCACCGGCCAGGTCGTCACCGCCACCGCTCCGAACGTCACGAAGAAGGAGAAGTGCGACAGCGACGGCAAGGCCATCGCCTTCACCTTCAAGAACAAGAAGGGTGAGTTCGCGTCCTGGGTCCTGTACGGAGCCGACTCCGTCAAGGACGAACTCCCCGACACGACGATCCAGAAGATCCTGAGCACCGTGCGGCTGGTGGACGTCACCCCCGATCCCTGACCCGTCCCCTCCCCCGGGAAAGCAGTTGGCACGACGGGGGTGCGGCGGCGATAGTCCCCTGGTGACCACCGCCGCCGCACCCCGCCCGCCGCACCCCGCCCGCAACTACCGTCTGCTGACCGCCGCCGCGATCATCACCGGCCTGGGTACCCATGGCGCGCTGATCGCGGCGGCGTTCGCCGTTCTGAACGCGGGCGGTGACGGCGGTGACGTCGGTCTGGTGGCCGCCGCCAGGACCGCGCCCCTGGTGCTCTTCCTGCTGATCGGCGGGGCGATCGCGGACCGGCTGCCGCGCCACCGGGTGATGGTCGCGGCCAACTCCCTCAACTGCCTCTCGCAGGCCGCGTTCGCCTGGCTGGTCCTGGCCGGTGATCCGAAGCTGTGGCAGATGATGCTGCTCACCGCCTTGTGCGGCACCGGGCAGGCGTTCTTCAACCCGGCGGCCGAGGGCATGCTGATGTCCAGCGTCAGCCGTGAGCAGGCGAGCCGTGCCTTCGCGCTGTTCCGGATGGCCATGCAGGGCGCGACGATCGGCGGCGCGGCACTCGGCGGCGCCATGATCGCGGCGATGGACCCGGGCTGGGTGCTGGCCGTGGACGCCGCAGCGTTCGCGGTGGCGGGCGGGCTGCGCGCGTTCCTGGACGTCGGTCACATTCCGCCGCGCGCGCCGGGCGGCGGTCTGCTCGCCGACATGCGGGACGGCTGGCAGGAGTTCATCGGACGTCCCTGGCTGTGGAGCATCGTGGCGCAGTTCTCGGTGGTGGTCGCCGCGGTGGGTGCCGCCGAGTCGGTGTACGGTCCGCTGGTCGCCCGCGACGAGCTCGGTGGCGCCCGCCCCTGGGGCTTCGCGCTCGCCGCGTTCGGGGCCGGCACCCTGGGCGGGGCGCTGCTGATGACGCGCTGGAAGCCCAGGCGGCTGCTGCTGGCCGGCACGTTCTGTGTCTTCCCGCTGGCGCTGCCCTCGGCGGGCCTCGCGGTGCCGTTGCCGGTGGGCGCGCTCTGCGTGGTGATGTTCGTCAGCGGCGTCGCGATCGAGGTGTTCGGGGTCTCGTGGATGACTGCCATGCACCAGGAGATCCCGGAGGAGAAGCTCTCACGCGTCTCGGCGTACGACTGGTTCGGCTCGGTGGCGATGATGCCGGTGGCCACCGCGCTCGCCGGCCCGGTGGAGTCGCTGGTCGGGCGGAGCGAGGCGCTGTGGGGCTGCGCGGCCCTGATCGTGCTGGTCACCGGGGCCGTGCTGTTCGTACCGGAGGTACGCCGGCTGACCCGGGCCCCCGATACTGCCGCGGTAGCGGCGGGGAAGGACGGCGGGCCCGTCTCAGCCGATGCCGAAGGCTCCGTCGGGCGGCTCGGGTGAGGCGACCGCCTCACCGTCGCCGACCGGCTCGGCGCCACCGGCCAGCCGGTCCAGCGCGGCACCGTACTCGACCCGGGCGGGGAAGGCGTCGGCGGCGCAGCGACGGGTGAGCGCAGCGGTGTCGATGGGGCTGGGGGAGGCGACCAGGACGAGGTTGCCGAAGCGCCGGCCGCGCAGCACCGCGGGTTCGGCGATCAGCGCGAGTTCCTCGAAGACGGCCGCGAAGGTGGCCAGTTGGGAGCGGATGAAGCCGAAGGGCGCGCCGTCCGCGAGGTTCGCCGCGTAGATCCCGTGGCCCCGCAGCGAACGCCGGGCAGCCCGTGCGTACTCGACGGAGGTGAGGTGGGCGGGCACCCGCGAGCCGCCGAAGACGTCCGCGATCAGGACGTCGAGGGAGCCGGGCGCGGTCCGTTCCAGCAGTCCCCGGGCGTCGGTGCCGTGCACGGTGATGCCGCTGCCGGCGGGGACCGGGAGCTGTTCTGCGACCAGTTCGAGGAGCCCGAGATCGGCCTCGGCGACGTCCTGGCGGGAGCCGGGCCGGGTCGCGGCGGTGTAGCGGGGCAGGGTGAGGGCACCGCCGCCGAGGTGCAGTACGTCCAGGGGTGCGCCGGGGGCCGCCGCGCAGTCGACGACATGGGCGAGCCGTCGCGCGTACTCGAACTCGATGTGGTCCGGCGCGTCCAGGTCGACGTAGGACTGGGGCGCGCCGTCGACCGTGAGCAGCCAGGCCCGGTCCCGGTCCACGTCGGGAAGGAGTCTGGCGGTGCCCTGGTCCACGTCCCGGATGACGGGTATCGAGTCGTTCACTCCCCCATTGTGGGGTGTGGGATCAGCCGCTCAGGACCGCGGCGACGGCTTCGGTGTGTGCCGCCGACTGATCGAGTCCGGCGCGGGCCGCCGCCGCGCGGCAGCTCGGGTCGAGGGGGTTGCGGCCGAAGGCCTTCTTCGCGGCCGCGTCCGGGGTGATGAGCGCGACCCGGGCACCGTTCGCGGCGAGTGCGGCCGCCTGCGCGTGCGGTGCGGCGATGGCCCTGTTGCCGCCGGCCGAGGGCGCGATGACGACGACGCGGCCGTGTCCGGCGGCGAGCTGGGCGTTGGCCGTGGAGTGCACTCCACCGTCGATCCAGGTCCGCCCCTCGATGTGGGCGACGGGCCATACGCCGGGCACCGCGCAGCTCGCGGTGACGGCATCGGCGAGGGACACTTTGCTGTCCCTGCCGAAGGCGCGGAGTTCACCGGTCGTGGCGTCGACGGCGGTGACGAGCAGCGGGCGCGCCGGCCACTCGGGGGAAAGGAGCCGGCCCGCGATCGCCGCGCGCCGTTGCTCCTCGGTGACGACGGGCCGGGCGTTCCGCGCGATCCGGCCCAGCTTCCGGCCGTAGGCCTCGGGGGTCCGTGCGGACAGCACGGCCGCCGTGTACCGCAGCAGCACGGCGGGACCGAGCCTGCCGCCCGTCATGTCCTGCGGGTCGGCGAGTTCGCGTTCGTAGAGTTCGGGTAGGCCGAGCAGTCCGGAGGCCAGCTGTGCGCCGACCACCGCTCCCGCCGAACTGCCGATGATCAGATCCGCCGTACCGAGGTCCACGCCCGCCTTCGCGAGCCCGTGCAGGATCCCGGTCTCCCAGGCGCTGCCGGTGATACCGCCGGAACCCAGTACCAGTGCTGTGTCTGTCATCCCGTCAGTCTCACGTACGGAGCCGGGCCCGCCTCCCCCGGGGTTCGGGAGGCGGGCCCTTGGCGCGTCGCCGTTCAGAGGACGCCGGTGACGGTACCGGCGCCGACCGTGCGGCCGCCCTCGCGGATCGCGAAGCCGAGTCCGGTCTCCAGCGGGACGTCACGTCCCAGCTCGACGGTCAGATCGACCGTGTCGCCGGGGCGCGCCACCGCCACCGCACCGAGGTCGACATCACCGACGACGTCCGCGGTGCGGATGTAGAACTGCGGCCGGTACCCGGTGGTGACCGGGGTGGTACGGCCGCCCTCCCGCGCCGACAGGACGTACACCTGCGCGGTGAAGCGGCGGCTGGGCGTCACACTGCCCGGCGCCGCCACCACATGGCCGCGGCGGACCCGGTCGCGCTCCACCCCCCGGAGCAGCAGGGCCACGTTGTCGCCGGCCTCCGCGAACTCCATCGGCTTACCGAAGGTCTCCAGGCCGGTGACGACCGTCTCGATGTCCTGGTCCGGCCCGAGCACCGACACCCGGTCGCCGGTCCGCACGGTGCCGCGCTCGACGGCTCCGGTGACGACGGTGCCCCGTCCGGTGATGGTCAGGACGTTCTCCACCGACAGCAGGAACGGCGCGTCGGTGTACCGGACCGGCATCGGCACGTAGGTGTCGACGGCGTCGAGCAGCGCCTCGACGGCCGCGGTCCAGCGCGGGTCGCCCTCCAGGGCCTTCAGGCCCGACACCCTCACCACGGGAACGGCGTCTCCGCCGTAGCCGTGCGCGGAGAGCAGCTCGCGGACCTCCAGCTCGACCAGGTCGGTCAGCTCGGGGTCCCCGGCGTCCGCCTTGTTGAGGGCGACAACGATGTGATCGACACCGACCTGGCGGGCGAGCAGCACGTGCTCGGCGGTCTGCGGCATGATCCCGTCCAGCGCGGAGACGACCAGGATCGCCCCGTCGAGCTGGGCGGCACCGGTGACCATGTTCTTGATGTAGTCGGCGTGCCCGGGCATGTCGACGTGGGCGTAGTGGCGGGTGTCGGTCTCGTACTCGACGTGCGCGATGTTGATGGTGATGCCGCGCTGCGTCTCCTCCGGCGCGCGGTCGATCCGGTCGAACGGGACGAACGTGCCGGTCCCCCGGTCGCTGAGGACCTTGGTGATGGCGGCGGTCAGAGTGGTCTTGCCGTGGTCGACGTGGCCCATGGTGCCGATGTTGAGGTGGGGCTTGGTGCGCACGTATGCCGTCTTGGGCATGGTTCATTCCTTGGTGTTCGAAGCTGGGAGAGAAGACCCCGGGGCCCGGCCGACCCTCCCCTTGCGGGGTCCGCCGGACTGTCGGGGGAGGGTCAGCTTCGGGCGCCGCCGATGAACGCTGCGGCAGCGGTGGGCGCTGCTGCGCCAACCGCCGCGGTGACGGGGTTCACGGCAGCCTTCGGCGCGTCCGCGACTGCGGACGGCGCTGCGGGGAAGGCGTACCGGAACATGGGTCCGATCATGTCCGAGGGGCCCGGCCGCGTCGAATGGTTTTCCGGCGCGCACAGCGGCCCCTGCAGGGGAGTTCGGCCCGCGCCTCGGATCCGTGCCGGTGGTGCGCGTGCGGCCGGCAGGTCGGTGCGCGCGGGGCCGGCAGGCCGGTGCGCCTGGAGCCGGCGGGCCGGTGCCCGCACCTGCGTTACGGCGATCACACACCGGTGTCGGTTACTCTCCCGGCATGCTCGACCCCGTCCCCGCAGCCCGGCCCGCCACCGGCCTCGCCGTGCGCTGCACAAGGGCTCTGCTCTCGCCCTGGTCCCGGTTCTCGCTCCTCGTGGCCGTACTGCTGGGCGCCGCGGCGACGATGCTCCTCCTCGAACCCCAACGGCTGCTCGCCACCGGCTGGCCCGCCCGGCTCAGCGGTGGCGCAGTGGCGGTGCTCCTCTTCGGTGTCGCGTACGGCGTGTGCACCGTGGCCTTCGTTCCGCGCCCGCTGCTCAATCTCGCCGCCGGCGCGCTCTTCGGTACGCAGGCGGGGCTGGCCGCCGCGCTGGCGGGCACGGTGCTCGGCGCGGGCGTCTCGTTCGGGCTGGGCAGGGTACTGGGGCAGGACGCGCTCCGTACGCTGCTGCGCGGGCGGTGGCTCAAGGCTGCGGACGGCCAGTTGAGCAGGCACGGGTTCCGCTCGATGCTGGCGCTTCGGCTGTTCCCGGGAGTGCCGTTCGCGGCGGCCAACTACTGCGCGGCGGTGTCCCGCATGGGGTACCCGCCGTTCCTGGTCGCCACCGGGCTCGGCTCGATCCCGAACACCGCCGCGTATGTCGTCGCGGGCAGCGAGGCCACGTCGCCGACGTCGCCCGCCTTCCTGGCCGCGATGGGCTTCATCGTGCTGACGGGGATCGGCGCGGCGGTCGTCGCCTGGCGCAAGCGCCACCGGCTGGCCTCCGAGTGAACCGGTGCGCCCGGCGACCGGCCCGGAGGCGGGGGCGGGCCCGGGGTACGCGTAACACTGTTCATCTGAGGGCGATACCCTGCCCGCGACCGACCGAAGATCTCCGGGCCCGTCACGGCCCTGCCCTCATTTGACCGCAATGCGCACACTGCCGACGGCCCTCGCCGCCCTCGGCCGATGCACGATCACCTCCGGGATGGCCAAAGCCCCATGAGCTGGTTCGAATCGTTCGTCCTGGGCCTCGTTCAGGGACTGACCGAGTTCCTGCCGATCTCCTCCAGCGCACATCTGCGGCTCACCGCAGCTTTCGCCGGCTGGCACGATCCGGGTGCGGCGTTCACCGCCATCACCCAGATCGGCACGGAGGCGGCAGTCCTCATCTACTTCCGCAAGGACATCGTCCGGATCGTCTCGGCCTGGTTGCGTTCACTGACCGACCGGTCGATGCGCAGCGACCACGACGCCCAGATGGGCTGGCTGGTCATCGTGGGCTCCATCCCCATCGGCGTGCTCGGAGTGACGTTCAAGGACCAGATCGAGGGCCCGTTCCGTGATCTGCGGCTGATCGCCACCACGCTGATCGTGATGGGCATCGTCCTCGGCATCGCCGACCGTCTCGCCGCCCGCGACGAGGTGGGCGGGAAGCACCGGGCCGGCAAGGAGCGCAAGACGCTCAAGGAACTCGGGGTGAAGGACGGCCTGATCTTCGGCTTCTGCCAGGCGATGGCACTGATCCCGGGCGTCTCCCGCTCCGGAGCGACCATCAGCGGCGGTCTGCTCATGGGCTACACCCGTGAGGCCGCGGCCCGGTACTCCTTCCTGCTCGCGATCCCGGCGGTCCTCGCCTCGGGCGTCTTCGAGCTGAAGGACGCGGGCGAGGGGCACGTGTCGTGGGGGCCGACCATCTTCGCGACCGTCATCGCGTTCGGCGTGGGGTACGCGGTCATTGCCTGGTTCATGAAGTTCATCACGACCAAGAGCTTCATGCCGTTCGTGATCTACCGGATCATTCTGGGCATTCTGCTCTTCGCCCTGGTCGGCGCAGGGGTCCTGAGTCCACATGCCGGCGAATCCGCCGGGTGATCCACTCTCGACCTCCGTCCCGATCCGGCGCCTTCCAGTGCCCTCGTGCATCCACACGCCATGATCGTCTCCCACTCGTCTCCCACTTTTCACCCACACAGGAGACGGCGAAGCAGGCGGCCGCCGCGCACAGGTTTCCTACCTCCGCGACACCGAGTACAGCCGGCCGGAGGCGGTGGAGTTGGACGGCTGCGTGTACGGCTCCGTCAACGCGGTGGAGGCGGGCGAACAGAGGGAGGGGAGGGGACATCGTCAGCGCGTGCCGTACCGCGTGGGCTGGATGCTACGCAGCGCCGGGTACAGCCCACAGCCGTAGGAGCAACTGGCGAGCTGCTACCGGACCGCCGGTCACGACGACGATGCCCCCGAGTACTCCTGGCCGAACAGCGGTACCGCCGTCGCACACTGCGCCCAGCGGCACAGGTGCGGGGCCACATACTCGACGTGACCGTCGGCTACGGCTACCGCCCCCGGCCGGCCGGCATCTGGCGTCTCGCGCTGACCCTCCCGGGCAAGCTGACCCTCCTGGGCAACCTGGCCTTCCGCACCCAGTCGCCCATCCCGGTCGAAGCAGGTGAAGGGCTCCGTTGCAGCCCCTCGTGCACACACTCGACCTCCTGATCCCCATCGGCGGTCCGGGACAGCGCACGGCCCGGTGCTGGTCGAACGGCTGCCTCCAGTCACTGGCCCACCTGCTGATCGCCTTCGGCTGGGTGCTGACGACCGCCGTCGTCGCGGGTGCCACCCGCGCCCTGTTGAAGAGCCAGCGGGCCACAGCTGACATCAGGCGCCGCCGGCGCCGGCAACCACCGGAGGTCGTTCTGTCGGGAGTTCTAAGACGGGGGCATGAGAACCGTGTCGACGAGGTAGACCCTGGCGTTGGCCACCTCGATGTCTCCACAGACAATCTTGGCGGTGTCGTTGACCTTGAACGTCGTGCCCGATCCGGAGGTCTTGAGCATGGAGCCCTCCAGCGTCTTGAAGCTGCCGTTGGGAAGGTCATCCGGAGTGATGGTCTTGCCCACGACGTGGTAGGTCAGGACCTTCTTCAGCTGGCCCTTGTCCTTGAGAAGGCCGGCAAGCTGCATCTTGGAGACCTTGTCGAAGGCCGCGTTCGTGGGGGCGAAGACCGTGATGTGCTTCGCGTCGTTGAGCTTGGTCGTAAGCCCGGCGTCCTTCAACGCGAGTGCCAGCTTGGTCAGTTTCGGGTTGTTGGCCGCTGCCGTGGCCACGTGCTCCTTGGACATGTCGGCGGCGCTGCCCTTGCCGCTGTGCGGCAGCTGGGAGCATCCCGGCCCGAAGGGGCTCGGTGTGCTGGACGCTGCGCCACTGGCGAACGTTTGCGGGGCGAACGCTCCGAGCGAGAGCGGAAGGGCTACCACGGCGGTGATCGCTGCGGCGCTCGTGCGGATGCGATGTGACCTCATACCGGTCCCTCTTCCCTCTAGGCGAAGATCCGTGGAGAGGTGTCGACGGCAACCCTTGCAGGGCGAGGACTTCGGCCCGGCCGGGGTGTCGTCCACACCGCTCCGGCATGCCTCGTGGGTCACCACGTCAAGCCTAGACATCACGCGGCGGGAAGCGCACCCGGAGGACGATCGGTGGATTGTGCCGCTCACCCACGTCTCTTGGTGTCGCGTGCTCCACCGCGGGCACGGGCAGACGAGCAGGCGCACCCCGGAAGGACGAGCGCCCGGACGGTCGACGGCTCGCGTCCACCGAGAGAGCTCGCAACCAGGCACCGGCCGCAGCACGAACGCCCGTCGAACGCGGCGTCGCAAGGTTCCTGCAACAACGTCACACCGCCGACGGAACGCGCCGTCACGGCTTCGCTGCAGGCACGGCGACAGGACTTCGTGGCGACGCCGGGGCACCAGGAGGCGTCACGCCGTTCGTCATGGACCGCCTGCTGCTCGGCGTGCCGCTGCTCGCGCCGGTGGCCGTCGGCGTGCCGAGCCCGCACGCGGGAGAATCGGCGGGCTGAGCGGTCCCGCAGCCCCCGGCGGACCGTCCGGCCCCGGTGGATCAGCGCCTGGCTCGGCGTCGGGCGAGGTATCCGCCGAGGATCACCCCGGCGACCAGGGTCACGGCCAGCACCGCCCAGAGCGGCAGGGTGACGATGGGGACCCACAGCCGGATGGCGACCGAGCCGGTGTTCACGGCGATGAACCAGATCGCAAGCCCCGTCAGCACCACGATCCCGATGGTGCGGATGCGCACGTGCCGGCCCTTGACGGTCAGGGTCGACGGGGCCTGCTGCCCACACGTCTTCTGTGCCATGCGTCCAGTATCGAGCGGTTCGACCGAATAGTCCTGCCGGGCCGCGCTCATCGTGCACAGGGGCGGGGAGCGGTCGACAATGCCCGGCCGTACCCCGGACGCCCCGGGGTACGGACCGCCCCGACGGGTCAGAGCGTGTCGCCCCGCCAGTCCCAGCGGTCGGGATCGCCCTCGCGCGGCCCGTACTCCGCTCTGCCGCCCGGGCCGAATCGCCCTATCTCGGTGTTCAGCGCCGCGCCCTCGCGCAGCGCCCGGTCCGTCCAGCCCGTCACGTCGAACAGCAGGCCGTCGAGCGGGCCGCCCACCAGCTCCCGGTAGACGTGTCCCGTCCGGGGCCCGGGGTCCGGATCGTCATGGTCGGCGCCGTACACGCGCCGCTGCCGCATCAGCTCGTCCATGGGGGCAGGATCGCACCCGGCACTGACAACGGCCGGGCCGGAAACCCTCGCCCGCCCTCGCGACCCACACGCCCGTCATCGGCGCGCCAGGTGCTCCTCGATGCCCGCGACCGTCGCCGTGTTGCCGGCGAACAGGAGCCCTCGCATGCCGGTCGCCTCCGCGGCGAGGACGTTGGCCTCCACGTCGTCGACGAAGAGGCAGTCCCCGGGCCGCACCCGCAGTCGCTCGCACGCCACCGCGAAGGCCTCCGGGGCGGGCTTGTTGATGCCGGTCTCGTGCGAGTACACGATGTCCCGCACGTCCTCCACCAGATCGCCGAAGCCGTACCGCTCCTGTTCCCGCTCCCGGGCGCCGACGAAGCTGTTGCTCAGGATGCCGAGCCGGCAACGGGTCCGCAGGCCGCGTACATAGGCGATCAGTTCCTCGTTGGGGCTGCCGAGGTACTCGTCCCACAGGTCGGCCATGAACGCCTCCGTCCGTTGCGGGTCCAGCCCGAGAACCGCCCCGACCCGCGCCCGGACCTCGGCCTCGGTGATCCTTCCGAGGCTCCCGGCCTCCCAGACGTCTCCCAGACGTCGGTGCATGGACCCCGGCGGCAGACCGAGCCGCCGCTCCCACTCGTCGTCCCACCCCGTCGCCGGAGTCGTCTCCAGCACCCCGCCGATGTCGAGCATGACGCAACGCGTTCGCATCCTGGCCCCTTCTCCGCTTCTCCGTACCGGGCTCGCCGCGTCGAGCCCGGCCCCACACTGAGGTCTGCCCCGAGGGGAAGGTCAAGGCCGGGGTACCCGTCGCGACCCGACTCGGGTGGCGGTGCGTCCTGGATCTTCCGGGCAGATAGGGTCGAAAGTCCCTGCCGTTCGCTGTTCGCGCGTACCAGCCTGGGACATCCACCGCCGGAACCTGGAGGCAACCATGACCAGCACCGACCGTCCCGTGATCGCCGCCGTCGACGGCTCGTCGCACAGCCGCGAGGCACTCGACTGGGCCGCCCACGAAGCCGTACGGCGAGGGCTCGGGCTGACGATCGTGCACGCCCGCACGCCCGACCGGCGCGTCGAGCAGGAGACGCTGCGGCGCGAGGCGCAGGAACTGCTCGACCGGTCCGTGCGACGGGTCACCGAACTCGTTCCGCAGCTGCACCCGTCGACGCTGACTCCGCTGGACTTCCCTGCGGCCGCGCTCACTTCGCTCAGCCGGAACGCCTCGCTGGTGGTGGTCGGTTCACGCGGTCTGGGCGGCTTCCGGTCCCTGCTGCTCGGCTCCAACAGCCTGGCCGTCGCGTCGATGGCCGCGTGCCCCGTGGTCGTGGTCCACGGCGGGCCGTCGGACGAGGACGCGGCGCAGGAGGAAACACCTTCCGACATCGTCGCGGGGGTGGCCGCCGACGAGAGCAGCGAAGGGGTTCTGGAGTTCGCGTTCGAGACCGCCGCCTCCCGGCCCGGTGCGCGGCTGCGGATCGTGCACGGCTGGACGATGTTCTCGTCGATGCTCTCCGGCGGCCCCGTCTTCGACCGGGACGCGGTGGCGGACGCCGCCGAACGCACCCTCGCGGAACTCACCGCCGGCTGGCGGGAGAAGTACCCGCAGGTCGAGGTCGTCAGGGAGCCGGTGGGCGGCTCCGCCTCGCGCACCCTGGTCACGGCCTCGGCGACCGCGGCGCTGACCGTGATCGGGCGGCGCCGGGGCGGCGAGTCCCTCGGGCTGGGGCTCTCCCCCGTCGGGCAGACCACGCTCACCCACGCGCTCGGCCCGGTTGCCGTGGTGCCCTGCTGACCGCCGCGCCGCCGACCGTGCGTGCACGCCTCTTGGCCTCGCACGCCGGTGGGCGGACACTGACCCGATGACACAGCGCGTGGACCTCGCGACCGTGATGGACCGGCTGGCCATCGATGCAGTGATCACCGGCTACGCGGTGGCGGTGGACGACGGTGAATGGGCGGACTACCGGGCCCTGTTCACCACGGACGGCCGTGCCGACTACCGCGGTGCCGGTGGTGTCGAGGGCCCGGTTCACGAGGTCGCCGAATGGCTGGCGCGGACCATGCGGCTCTTCCCCGTACGCCAGCATCTGGTCGTCAACCGCCGGATCGAGTTCCAGGACCTCGGCGGCTACCCGGGCGACCTCGCCGAGGTGTGGGCCGACTACCTGAACCCGATGCGACTGGAGACGGCGGACGATGCGGGCGGGCCGGAGGCATCGGCGACCGCGCCGAACTTCGTCTCCGGCGGGCGGTACGCGTTCTCGCTGTCGCGTACGGACGGCGGCTGGCGGATCCGTACCGTGACCGTCCACGAGAAGTGGCGCGGCCCGGCAGGCCCCTCCCCGGCGGGCTGAGCCGGACCACCGGTGGTTCCGCTCTCCCGCGCCGGGCAGGAACTGCGGAGCGGGTGGCAAGGGAGCAGACTGCTCATCAGGCGGGACGAGGAGGCGCGGCATGCGGATTCCGGCCGGTCGTGGCGGACGGTGGTCGCGGATGCCGCGGTCCGGCCGGTGGTACGGCTGCCTGGCACTGCTCGCGGGCGCGCTGCCCGCGCTCGCGTTTCCCGCCCCTGCCCTGTGGTGGCTCGCCGGGGTCGGTCTGGTCCCCTGGATGCTCCTGCTCCGGTCCGCCGGCTCGGGCCGCCGGGCGGCGCTGGGCGGCTGGCTCGGCGGCACCGGCTACATGCTCGCGGTGCACCACTGGCTGATGCCGAGCCTCCATGTCTTCATCCTGGTCCTGGCGGCGCTGCTCGGCCTGCTGTGGGCCCCGTGGGGGCTGCTGGTCTTCCGGATGCTGGGCGGGCCGGTGTCCGCCGCGGCCGTCGCCTGCGCGGTCGTCGTGGTGCCCTGCGGCTGGCTGATGATCGAACTGGCCCGTTCCTGGGAGGCGCTCGGCGGTCCCTGGGGGCTGCTCGGTGCAAGCCAGTGGCAGGTGGCCCCTGCGCTACGGGTGGCGTCCGTGGGCGGGGTGTGGCTGGTGAGCCTCGTGGTGGTGGCGGTGAACACCGCTGTCACCCTGCTGTTCGTGTCCTCCGCCGCCCGTACGGTGGCCGCGGTGGGCCTCGCGGTGTGCGGTCTGGCCGTGGGAGCGATGGCGAAGTGGGCGCCACAGCCCGAGGAGTCGGGAGTGGCCAGGATCGCCGTCGTACAGCCGGGCGTGTTCACCGGGGCGGACGGCGCCGAGCGCCGGCTCGCCGCCAGTGAGCGGCTGACCGGCTCGCTGGCCGGGCGCGATCTCGATCTGGTGGTGTGGGGCGAGAGCAGTGTGGGGGTGGATCTCGCCGCGCGCCCGGACGTCACCGCCCGGATCGCCGCGCTCTCGCGCCGGGTGGGCGCGGATGTGCTGGTCAATGTGGATGCCCGGCAGACCGACGGATCCGGCCGGACCGGGATCTTCAAGTCGGCGGTGCTGGTGGGTCCGGACGGGCTGACCGGGGACCGCTACGACAAGATGCGGCTGGTCCCGTTCGGCGAGTACGTCCCGGCCCGTTCGGCGCTCGGCTGGGTCGTCTCCATGGGCCGGGCGGCCGGTGAGGACCGGTTGCGGGGCACCCGGCAGGTGACGATGTCGCTGCCCGGGGCCGACGGCGGGAACGGACTGCGCATCGGTCCGCTGATCTGCTTCGAGTCCGCGTTCCCCGACATGAGCCGACGGCTCACCCGGGACGGCGCCCAGCTGCTGATCGCCCAGTCGTCGACCTCCTCGTTCCAGCACGGCTGGGCGCCCGCGCAGCATGCCTCGCTCGGGGCGCTGCGGGCCGCCGAGAACGGCCGCCCGGTGGTGCATGCCACGCTCACCGGCGTCAGCACGGTGTACGGACCGCAGGGTGCGCGGGTCGGTGCTCCGCTCGGCACGGACGAGAGCGGGGCCGCCGTGTTCGACGTACCGCTGGCGTCGGGCAGCACGCTCTATGTGCGGCTGGGCGACTGGCCGTTGCAGGTGTCGGCGGCCGTGTCGGCCCTGTACTGCGCCCTCGCGGGGGGCCGTGCGTTTCTGAGGCGCAACCGGGGCGAGCCGGTCCGGGCGGGGTAGCGGGACTCGGGCGGGTGAGGCTTCGGCCGCCGACCGGTCGGACCGCGCGCTGCCACGGAGCGGGCTGCCCGGTGGGTGAGGGGCAACCTCCGCCCGTGGCCGGGCCGACGGCCTGCCTCCGCAATGGAAACCCCGGGCCACCAGAGTCCACTCATCACCACAAAGTCAGCAATCAAGACGATCATCAACAACCCCGATAATCACGACCCAAAGCAGCCATGACGCAATCCGTGCACTGAATCCCGAATTCCACTTGAGTGCAAAAAATAACCGAACGAAACCACCCCCCTCAAGGTACGATCGCAACGCAAAACGAGAAGATCTTGACGTATTAGCGAGTATTCAAGGACCGATCACCCATTGCCACAGCACGGGTGATTCGCGAATAAAACACACACACAAGAACAGAGAAAAGGGAGCCGATGAACCTGAAAGCACGCACCGTAGCAGCAGCAATTGGGGCCACTCTGATCACTTGGGGAATCAGTGCACCCGCCCAGGCCTCGCCGTCCCCGAAGGATGGGCAAGTCCATATCCAGGGGACGATTCGGTGCGCTCCCGAGGGCAAGACATACACCGTGAAGAAGAAACCGGGAACCGCAGTCCGAACCCTGCCCGCCAAGACCGCCCCCCAGGTGGACACCGTCTACTTCGGGAACAAGGTGACCAGTAAGTTCTACTGCGTCAACGACAGCGTGATCTTCGTCTGCATCAGCCTGTGCAAGGTTGACGAAACGGGTATTGCCGGACGCTGGATCTTCCGCGGCGACATCAGCTAAGGGCACGAATCCGCCTGGCACCGCCGATCCGCAGCGAGCGGCGCGACTCGACCTCGGGGGTCCGCCTCGGAGGTTCCGCCACGGCGGAGGAGGCAGGCGTGTCCCGCCTTCTCCGCCGCCGGCACCACTGACACACAAGGAGCGCCGGTCTGCTCATTCGGAAATATCCCGGGACGGTCCAGGAACAAAAGTTTCCATCCCCGGCACCTTCCGAAGTTGCGACTCAAGCAGAATTCACTGCCGGAGCGACATCACGAATGTCGACCACGGCCGGCCGAATCATCGATCACCCCGGAAAGGCCTCCCGGGCCCGCACATGCAGAAAATCGGCTGCCCACCGGATCCGCACCCTGCGCCTGCGATCCGCATCACTTCCTGAGCATCGGTCTTCCTCAGCGACGATCAGGCCCGGATTCCATTGATGTCCGGCTGGTCAGCCGTCACGGGAGCTGTCGAGTGCCACGCCGTCGAACGAACACTCCGAGGATCACAGGTGGACCGCCCTCAGGCGCAGTCCAGGTCGAGCAGAACGCGTTCGCACAGTTCGTGTGTGCGCAGGGCGTCCTCGGCGCTCAGCACCTTTCCGGCACGGACCGCGTCCAGGAACGACAGCACGCTCTGCTCGATGCCGCGCTGGCGGGCCACCGGCACCCAGTCGCCGCGCCGACGCACGCTCGGCTGCCCCTTGTGGTCGATCACCTCGGCGAGGTTGACGACCTCGCGCTTGGTGTCCTGGCCGGAGACCTCCAGCCGCTCCTCCGTCGAGCCGCTGAGCCGGTTCATCGTGCCGATGGCGGTGAATCCGTCACCGGACAGCTGCAGCACGACATGGTGCATCAGGCCCTCGCGGATCCTGGCCTGCACGGCGGTGTGTTCGACCGGGCCCGGCACCAGGAAGCGGAGGGTGTCGACGACATGGATGAAGTCGTCGAGCACCATGGTGCGCGGGTCCTCCGGCATGCCCACCCGGTTCTTCTGCATGAGGATCAGCTCGCGAGGGTGCTCGGCGCACTGCGCGTAGCCGGGCGCGACCCTGCGGTTGAAGCCGACGGCGAGGCTCGTGCCGCGCTCCTCGGCCAGGCTCACCAGCCGCCGGGACTCGGCGAGTTCATAGGCCAGCGGCTTGTCGACGTAGGTGGCGACACCGGCTTCCAGCAGCCGGGCCACGATCTCCGGGTGCACGCCCGTCGGGGCATGGACGAACGCGGCGTCCAGCCCTTGGGCGATCAGCGATTCGAGGTCGGTGTGGCGCTGCCCGGCCGGGATGCGGTGGGCCTCGGCGACGGCGGCCAGGGTGGCGGGCGTACGGGTCTGCAGATGCAGTTCGACCCCGGGCAGGGTGGTCAGAACCGGCAGATAAGCCTTCTGCGCGATGTCGCCGAGCCCGATGCAGCCGACCTTCACAGGGGTCTCCCTCTCACTGTTCGGCGTCCACCGGCTCGGTGTCCGCCTCGCGAGGGGCAGCATACGTGTGCTGCGGCGGCCGCCAGTCGGCTATCCCGTCGAAGGTGCGCAGGACGAGGTCGGGGCCGAAGCGCGAGAGGGTGGAGAGCAGGGCGTCACGCGTCGCGACGGCGGGAGCGCTGGTCATCCGCATCAGACGCGCGGTCCGGGCGGACTTGCGGACGACGGCCGAGGTGCGCGGCAACCGGTCGGCGGTGTACGCCGCCGCCCCGGCGCCGAGGTCACCGCCAGGCGTCAGGTGGTGGGCGAGCACGATCGCGTCCTCTATGGCCTGGTTGCCTCCCTGACCGAGGCTCGGCGCCATCGCGTGCGCGGAGTCACCGACGAGAACGGTGCGGCCCCGGTGGAAGGACGGCAGTGGATCGATCAGGTGGTGGACGTCGTTGCGGAGCACCTGGCCGGGACCGGCGGCGGCGATGATCGCCGGGATCGGGTCGTGCCAGCTGCCGAACCGGCGCATCAGCTCCGCCTTCTCGTCGTCGGCGGCGTGGGCCCGGGCCGGGGCGACGGCGGCCCCGTAGGCGTAGATCCGGCCGTCCTTGAGCGGCTGGGTGCCCCAGAGGGCGCCGCGCCCCCAGGTCTCGTGCGGGGCGAAGGTCCCCCCGGACGCGGGGACGACGATGCGCCAGGTGGTGAATCCGGCGTACGCGGGTCCGGGGTGGTCCGGGAAGAGTGCGCGTCGCACGGCCGAGTGGATGCCGTCGGCCCCGATGACGAGGTCGGCCTCGATGTTCCCGGCCGCCGTGCCGACGACGGCGGGCGCACCGGCCGCCGTTCCCGGGTCCAGCAGCTCCGCCGCGGTACTGGTGCGGACGGTGCCGTCGGGCAGCCGGGCCAGGAGGAGGCCGACGAGGGTGGCCCGGTGCAGCAGGACGATCGAGCCGCCGAACCGCTCGGCCGCGGCGGTGCTGTCCGTACGGGAGAGCCAGCGGCCGCCCGGGGTGCGCATACCGCCCTCGCCCTGCCAGGCGGCGAGGGCCCTGATCTCGTCGCCCAGGCCCACGACGTCCAGGGCGCGCTGGGAGTTGGGGGCGAGGGAGATGCCTGCCCCCACGGGTTCCAGGGAGGCCGCGCGCTCCAGGACCGTGACCCGCCAGCCGCGGCCGTGCAGGGCCACCGCTGCGGCGAGACCCCCGATTCCACTGCCGACGACGACGGCGTGGGGCTTGTCCATGGCTCCTCCAGCAATCCTCTGACCCCGGCCGCTCCGGAGCTCCGGCAAGCCGGAGATGCGGGACCCGGAGCACCGGAACTACACCCGTAGTGACAGGTTCACCGTACTACGGCTGTAGTTGCGAAGGTAGGTTGGCCCCATGGCCACACGCGCAACCGGCACTTCCCGGGCCGATCTCATCGCCGATGCCGCCCTCGCCCTCCTCGCCGAACGCGGGATGCGCGGGCTGACCCACCGCGCGGTGGACGAGCGCGCCGGACTCCCCCAGGGCTCGACCTCCAACTACGCACGGACCCGGCAGGCCCTGCTGGAGGCGGCGGTGCGACGGCTCGCGGAACGCGAGGCGCGGGTCCTCGCCCCCGCCGGACTCCTCGCTCCGGCCACCGGACCGCGGGAGCTGGTCGCCGGTCTCGCGTCGGCGCTGCACCGCTATCTCACCCGCCACCCCGAACTGCTCGTCTGCCGATATGAACTGGCCCTGGAGGCCACCCGCCGCCCGGAGCTTCGGGAGTTCTTCGACATGACGGGACGGCAGTTCCGGGAACCACTGATGGCACTGATGACGGCCGCCGGATCGACCGCGCCCGAACGGCACACGCTGTCCCTGGTGGCCTGGTGCGAGGGGCTGATGTTCTCGTGCGCCGCGGGGTCGTTCAGCCGCTCCGTACCGAGCGAGGAGGAACTGCGCACCGACTTCGCCGAACTGCTCTCCGGGATGCTGGGACCGCGATGGGGCCTGCACTGACCGCCCGCGCCCGGCGGCCGGTGTCACTCGTGCGGGCCAATCCCGCTCTCCCGGCTCCCCCGGGCGGGCTCCGCGCAGCAGAGTTGATCAGGTGCAACGAACCAGAATCACCGTGAACCTCCTGATGGGCGTCGCCGTCACGGCGCTGTCGGGCTGTGTGTCCGTGCAGCCGCAGTCCGACGTTCCGCCGCGGCCCCGGGCCAGCGGGCCCGCCCAGGACCTGACGCCGCAGATCGTGCTGCCTCCGGTCCACGACTCGCTGGGGGCCGTACCTTCCCCCACGCCGTCCACCTCCGCGTCCGCGTCCCGCCGCGCCCACGCCGCACCGCCGGACACCCGGCGTACTGTGCCCCGCGCACCCCGCCCGCAGTGGCGCCCGGCCGTCCCCCGGCCGCACGGCGCCCCGCCTGCCCCTGCCACCGCGGCCGTACCGGCGCCGGCCCTGCCCGCCCCGGCCGCCGGGGGTGACATCTGCGCGCTGGGGAGGGGGTACGGGCACTGGCCCGCGGGCAGCCCGCAGTCCCGGATCTGCGACGACACCTACGGCCACTGAGCCCGGACGGGAGGAGCGAGCGATGGCCCGTCCACCGCGCACGGGCCACCCTCACAGCTCGCGCAGCCGCAGCTCCAGCCGCTCGATCGCCGCGCGCACCCCTCCCCCGTACCCGTCGTCCGACCCGTCGTCGGCGAGCACCCCGGAAGCGGCGCGCGCCCGGTCCAGATGGATCCGGGCCGCGTCGGGGCGCCGGAGCTTCACATAGTCCGCCGCGAGGTTGAGATGGAGCGAGGGAAAGAAGGCCCGCACGGCCGGCGCGTCGGGGTGCTGCGCCGCGCGCTCGTCACTCAGCCCGACGACTGCGGTCAACGCCCGGAGGTCCCAGGCCAGCTCATCCCCGGGGTCGTCCTGGGCGTCGGCCATGTAGTGGGCGAGGGTGCATCGGTGCAGGGCGTCGCCGTCCTCGCCCATCTCCGACCAGAGCTCGCCGAAGCGATTGCGGGCCTCCTCGCGGTCACCCGCGTGCAGCAGCATGATCGCCTGGCCGATCCTGGTCATGACGGCGTCCCTGGACGCCTCCCGCTGCTCCGTCACCGCAACCTCCCTGCGCGCCCGTCCCCCCGTTCCCCCTGGACGCTAGCCGCAGCCGCCCCCGATCCCGCTGAGGCTCGGGCGGGCGCCCCGAGGCTTCCCTCCGGACGCCTGCCTCCGGCCGGGGCCGGGAGCCGCCATCTCAGCCCAGGTCGGGGATGCGCCAGTCGACGGCGTCGTGGCCCTGGGCCGCCACGGCCTCGTTGATCTGCGTGAACGGACGGGAGCCGAAGAACTTCTTGGCCGAGAGCGGCGAGGGGTGCGCCCCCTTCACCACCACATGACGCTCCTCGTCGATCAGTGGGAGCTTCTTCTGGGCGTAGTTGCCCCAGAGCACGAAGACCGCCGGGTCGGGGCGCGACGCGACCGCGCGGATCACCGCGTCGGTGAACTTCTCCCAGCCCTTGCCCTTGTGCGAGTTGGCCTCGCCCGAGCGGACCGTCAGCACGGCGTTCAGCAGGAGCACGCCCTGCTCGGCCCACGGCATCAGGTATCCGTTGTCCGGGACCGGCAGGCCGAGCTCCTCCTTCATCTCCTTGTAGATGTTCCGCAGGGACGGCGGCGTCTTCACACCCGGCCGCACGGAGAAGCACAGCCCGTGGCCCTGTCCCTCGCCGTGGTACGGGTCCTGGCCGAGGACGAGGACCTTCACCCGGTCGTAGGGCGTGGCCTCCAGCGCGGCGAACACCTGGTCGCGCGGCGGGTAGACCGGCCCCTTGGCCCGCTCCTCCTCGACGAACTCGACGAGCTCCTTGAAGTACGGCTTCTGCAGCTCTTCGCCGAGGACGCCGCGCCAGGACTCGGGCAGCAGGTCGGTGTCGGTCACTTCAACAACCTCCGTTAAGCAATCAGCTTTTCAACCGAGAACCTACCGGGGACCACTGACAACGCGCCCTGCCGGTCCGCTTCCCGGCTACCAGCTGGCCTTGCGGTAGAACTCCCACATCTGCATGACGACCTGCGGGTCCAGGGCCCGCTCGCCGCCGCCGATGTCCTCGCCGGAGGCGACGTACAGCTTGCCCTGCCACAGCGGGAGCATCCGCACGTCGTCGACCAGGATCTTCTGGGCCCGCTCGAACTGCTTGCTGACGGCGCCCCGGTCGCTCTCCTTGCGGGTCTGCGGCAGCAGCTCCTGGGTGATCTCGTTCTTGATGTACGGCATGCCTGTGACGCTGTTCTTGCCGACGAACGGGGCGATGAAGTTGTCCGGGTCCGGGAAGTCCGGGAACCAGCCGCGGCCGAAGACGGGGTACTGGCCCTTGTTGAAGCCTTCCTGGAACTCCTTCCAGGGCTTGCTCTTCAGCGTGATGCGGAACAGCCCGGAGCCCTCCAGCTGCCGCTTCAGCTCGTCGAACTCAAGGGCCGTGGAGGAGCCGTACCGGTCGGTCGTGAACCAGAACGTCATGTCGACGGGCTTGGTGATGCCTGCCCGGGTCAGGATCCGCTTGGCCTTGGTCCTGTCCGGATCGCCGTAGCTGTCGAAGAAGCTGGTGGTGTGTCCCGCGATGCCCTTGGGGACCATCGAGTACAGCGGCTCCGCCGTGCCCTGGTAGACCTTCGCCACCAGGGCGTCACGGTCGACGAGCTGGGCGATGGCCCGTCGTACGGCCACGTTCCCGGCCGCCGGATCCTCGGGATTGAAGACCAGGAAGCGAATGTCCGCGCCGACCGACTCGACGATCTGGAGGTGGCTGTCCTGGTCCCGGTTGTTCTCCAGGTCGACGACGTCCTCGGCGGTGAGGCCGCGGTAGATCGCGTCGATGGTGTTCTTCTTGAGGGCCCCGACCACGGTGCGCGAATCCTTGAAGTAGCGGATCGTCACGGCGTCGTTCTTGCGGTTGGCGAATCCCTTGTAGTCGGGGTTCTTCACCAGTTCTGCCCGGTTTCCCGGCTTGTACGAATCAAGGAGGTACGGACCGGATCCGGTGATCTTTCCGTCGCCGCGTACCTTGTGCTTCGAATAGTCACTGGGAGCCACCAGCGACATGGCCGGCGTGGCGAGGATGAAGGGGAACGTCGCGTCCGGCTTGGTGAGGTGGAAGACGACTATGTCGTCCCCCTTGGTCTCGACCCGGTCGAGCGAGCCGAGCATGCCGACCGGGCCGCCCTTGACGTTGATCTCCGAGATCCGGTCGATGGAGTACTTCACCGCCTCGGCGTCGATCTTGTCCCCATTGGAGAATTTCAGACCCGCGCGGAGCTTGCACCGGTAGGAGGTACTGGTGGTGTCGGTGAATTTGCACCATTCCGCGGCATCGGGCTCGGGGCTCGTACTGCCGGTGGGGAAACTCACCAGGGTCTGGAAGACATTCCGCATCAGCTCCCAGGAGTTGTCCCACGCCGCCGCCGGATCGAGGGTGGAGGGCTCGCTGGTCGTACCGACGACAATCTTCTGCTCGACTTTCGAACCGCTGTCGGAAAGAAGTCCGCAGCCTGCCAGCAGAGAAAGGGAAGCAAGGGCTGCAGCGGCCTGCAGACTGGCCCGGTAGAACACGTGAACGCTCCTCGATCAGCCATGGGTCGGCAGACCATACCGCAGTGCCCCGTCGGGTCAATCCACAGGCCCGACAGGGCACTTGAGTCAATCAGGGCCAAATCCGCTCAGGCTGTTCTCAGCCCACGCCCGCATTCAGGAAAATTCCTCCGTCGACCACCAGGGTCTGTCCCGTGATCCAGTCGGACTGGCTGGACGTGAGGAACGCGGCGGCGGCGCCGATGTCCTCCGGCATCCCCAGCCGGCCCAGCGGGTACGCGGCCGCCGCCTCCTCCTCGCGGCCCTCGTACAGCGCCTGGGCGAACCTGGTCTTCACGACCGCGGGAGCGATCGTGTTGACCCGGACGACCGGCGCGAACTCGTGCGCCAGCTGAAGGGTCAGATTGACCATGGCCGCCTTGCTGATGCCGTACGCGCCGATGAACGGCGAGGCGGAGACCCCGGCGACCGAGGCGATGTTGACGATCGCCCCGCCGTTCTCCTTCTGCCAGGCCTTCCAGGTCAGCTGCGCGAAGCCGAGCGCCGAGAGCACGTTGGTCTCGAACACCTTGCGGGCGACATCGAGGTCGAGCTCCGCGATCGGCCCGAACACCGGGTTCGTACCCGCGTTGTTGATCAGGAAGTCGATCCTGCCGAACGCCTCCATGGTGCGTTCGACGGCGACCGCCCGGTGCGCCTCGTCGTGCGCCTTGCCGGCCACCGCGATCGCCCGGTCGGCGCCCAGCCGCTCGACGGCCGCCTTGAGGGCGTCCTCGCCGCGTCCGGTGATGCAGACCCGGTCCCCGCGGGCCACCAGCGCCTCGGCGATGCCGTAGCCGATGCCCCGGCTCCCGCCCGAGATGAGCGCGACCTTCCCGCTGTCCTGCACAGTCATGATGTCCGTAGCCCTTCGGGTCAGTTGAGCGGTCCGCCGGCGACGTACATGACCTGTCCGGAGACGAAGCCCGCGTCGTCGCCGGTGAAGAAGGCGATGGCGTTGGCGATGTCCTCGGGGTGCCCGACGCGCTGCACCGGGATCTGCGTGGCGGCGGCGGCCTGGAACTCCTCGAAGCCCATGCCGACCCGGGCCGCGGTCTGCGCGGTCATCTCGGTGACGATGAAGCCGGGAGCCACGGCGTTGGCCGTGATGCCGAACTTGCCGAGCTCCTTGGCCAGGGTCTTGGTGAAGCCCTGGAGACCGGCCTTGACCGCGGCGTAGTTGGCCTGGCCCCGGTTGCCGAGCGCCGAGGAGGAGGAGAGCGAGACGATCCGGCCGAACTTGGCGTCCACCATGTGCTTCTGAACGGCCTTGGCCATCAGGAACGCGCCCTTGAGGTGCACGTTCATCACGGTGTCCCAGTCGGACTCGGTCATCTTGAAGAGCAGGTTGTCGCGGAGCACGCCCGCGTTGTTGACGAGGATCGTCGGGGCGCCGAGCTCGGCGGCGACGCGCGCGACCGCGGCTTCCACCTGGGCGCTGTCCGACACGTCGCAGCCGACCGCGAGCGCGGTGCCACCGGCGGCGGTGATCTTCTCGACGGTGTCCTTGCAGGCCGCCTCGTCGAGGTCGAGTACGGCGACGGCGCGGCCCTCGGCCGCCAGGCGTACCGCGGTGGCGGCGCCAATGCCCCGCGCCGCTCCGGTCACGATGGCGACGCGCTGCTCGGTGGTGGACATGCTTGGTTCTCCTCGCCCTTGGATCGCCGCTCAGCGGACGTCGGGGGCCCGGCGCGGAACCTCGTGCGCGTGGAACCTTCCCGATAGCTGAGCAACCGCTTAGTACCTTCAGCAGACGAGACGCTAGAAGCCCTGGCACCCGGTGTCAACGGCCCACGGCCGCCGGGGCGCATGTCACACCCGGCAGCGCGGGGCGGCGGATCAGCGCACCAGCAGTTCGAGCAGCCGCTCGACCTCGGCCGCCGGGTCGGCCGTGAGGCCACTGTGCACGGGGCTCGGCTGGACGACGGTGGAGCGGGGCGCGATCAGCCACCGGAAGCGGCGGCCGGCGTCGTCACGGGCCGCCTGGCCCGCGTCCGCGCCGCCGAGGCACACACCCTCGACGGCATGCAGGGCGGCCCGTACACCCGTCACGTCGGCGGTGGGGTCCAGGACCATCAGCTTGGCCTCGTCGAGATGGGTGCGGGCGGCCACGAAGCCCCGCGCACGGCAGTAGACGACCACGCCCGCGTTGAAGAACTCGCCGCGCTGCACCCGCGGCACCACGCGCAGCAGCGCGTACTCGAAGACATCGCGCTCGCTCACCGCTGGCCGTCCTTCTGGTTCTTCTTGGTGGGGTGCGGCCAGGGGGTGAGGTGTTCGGTGAGCCAGCCGGGGGCCTGGGACGGCCTGGGCTCGGTGGGGCCCTCCATCGTGATCCGCTCGTCGATGGTCGCGGCGCGCGGCAGCAGCGCCTCCACATACGCGCGGCGCAGCTCGTCGGTGGTGTCGAAGCCCGGCTCGTCCACCAGCCATTCGTCGGGGACGTCGGCGGCGACCTCGGTGAGCAGTTCCTCGGTGACCAGCGGGGCCAGCTCGGCGGCGGCCGCGGCGATGTCGGGCGCGAACGGTGCGAGCGCGTGGTCGGAGGCGTTGTACGGCTTGGCGGCGGACGCCTGGGCACCGGGCCAGTTGTGCTGCCAGATCATGGTGGCACCGTGGTCGATGAGCCACAGGTCGCCGTGCCAGACCAGCATGTTCGGATTGCGCCAGGACCGGTCGACGTTGTTGATCAGCGCGTCGAACCAGACGACCCGGCCGGCCTCCCGCGGGTCCACCTGGTAGGCGAGCGAGTCGAAGCCGATCGATCCGGGCAGGAAGTCCATCCCGAGGTTGAGCCCGCCGCTGGCCTTCAGGAGCTCCTGCACCTCCTGGTCGGGCTCGGCGAGCCCGATGACCGGGTCGAGCTGGATCTGCACGAGGTCGGGGACCCGCAGCCCGAGCCGGCGGCCGAGCCGCCCGCAGATGACCTCCGCGACCAGCGTCTTGCGTCCCTGTCCGGCGCCGGTGAATTTCATGACGTAGGTGCCGAGATCGTCGGCCTCGACGATCCCGGGCAGCGAGCCACCCTCACGCAAAGGCGTGACATAGCGGGTCGCTACGACTTCTTCCAACACTTTCCCAGACCACCCATTTCTTCAGCCTTACAACCCACGGACGACCTCTCCGGGCCCGGAGGCAGGAATCACCGGCCGACGGTGCTGGGGGGAATGGGGGAGGTTCGGCCGGCGGGCCGGTCTCCCCGCCCCCGAGCAGACCGTCGATCGTGCCGCGTCCCTTGCCGCCGGCTTCCGGCAGGAAGTGAGCATAGTAACCGAGGGTGATCGCCGACGAGGAGTGCCCGAGCCAGGGTCACGACGGACCCTCCGGCCATCAACATGATCGAGGCGACGAAGCCGCCTTCTCCATGACGCCGCCGCAGGCCAAGGCCTGGTCACAGCGCGGCAGGACCCCGGTGGTGCGGGACCGGACGATGGCCGACGTGACGGACGAAGGAGCTTCTCCCGGCGCAACCCACCGGGACCTGCTGATCGCAGCCCACCAGCAGCCCCGCAGGAACCGAACGGGAGGCGCTAGTCCCGTACGAAGTCCGCCATGTACTGCGCTCCGACGACGGCGATGTCCCGCAGTCGCCACGGCGTGCCAGCGGCGATCTCCTCAAGCTCCGCCGGGCTGGCGAAGAGGTAATCGAACCAAGGCGTCGCCGTGATCCCGTCGCGGATACGAAAGCGCTGCTGACCAGGCATGCGGCCGCGCTCCAGGTTCCGCTCCCGGTAGCCGGCGTGGACGGGGGCACGCAGTGCGTAGGGGTCCATCCCGACACCGAACAGGCTCCCGCCGGGGCGGGTCACGGAAGCCAGGCGGGAAAGTACCTCCGGTCCATGCTCGGGGCCGGAAAGGAGACCTATGTTCTGGCCACCCAGCAGCACTGTGTCGAAGAGGCCCAGGCTTCGGTCGACGGCATCCACCGACAACTCCAGGGCATCGACTCCCCGGGCGCGTGCCACGAGGACCGCACCCGGGGAGCTGTCGATGCCCAGCACGTCTCGGCCTTGCTCATGCAGCCATTCGGCATGCCGACCGGGCCCACAGCCGACGTCGAGGACCCGGCCTGCGGCTCTCTGACATATGTCCCGCTCCAGTGGCCCCCAAGTGGAATACGGCGCGAAGTACCGAGCCACGTCGTTGACCGTCAGCAAGCCGTCGTCGCGCTCGATCACCTCCCAGGCCGTGCCCGGGGCACCACCCTCCCGCCATGCCCGCGAGACTGCCGAGCCGAACGCGTCACCTGTCTCCACGCCCCCTCCTTCAGCTCAGGATCCGAGAATGAGCCGGGGTGGGCCAGGTGCGCTCTCGCCGCGTCGTCGTTCCTGCGGCCGGGCGCACGAGCGAGCGTGCCGTCGACACCCGGCCCTCCCGTGTCCGGCACTCCCAGTTGTCGCCGGCCGACACACCGCAGGAGGGCTCCCGCCGGCCGGATGCGCCGGGCAGCTTCCCCTCCGGAGCACTGGCGATCACGTCGTCGAGTGCCGGGAAGTCCTCGCATGACGCATTTGGCGCGTGAATCCGGCCCTGTGTACGGCGGGGCGCGCCTTCGGTCGGCAACACGGGCGGGCGGGCCACCGCGCGGGGGCCGGGTGGTGCGATGAATTCTGTGACCTGCGGCATTCTTCCTCCTAACGGTCTGATGCGGAGATCATCAACTGCGGGCAGTCGAGGGCTGCGACGGGTTGCGGGTTCGGGCAGGCGTCGTCTCGAACTTCACCGCCTGCCGCTCAAGTACTCAGGCGAGGTACCGGCGGTCGAGGCTCCTTGGCACCACGGCCGGATAGTTGAGGAAACGACGGCGCGGCGGAGGCTGCTGCGATTCCGCAGGAACCAGGTCGCGGCCCCCAGCGGCAATCGCCATGACCCGTGGCGCGAAGGTGACGTCATGCTTCCGCGCGACGGCCTCCAGGCCATGGGCGACCCCTTCATGCACCACGTTCTCGTCCCGTGTGGCCAGGTAGACAAACGTCGGATCGACTTCGTGCAGCAGGGTTTTCGGGATGCGGGCCGGCAGGCTGAGCGCGTAGTAGCGCGGCCACTCGCGCAGCCGGTGCCGTTCCAGCCAGGAGCGGCCGAAGGGACGCAGACTGGTGAACATGGCGAAGCTCCATTCGAGCTTGATCCCAGTGACGACCAGGAGGAAGTTCACGGCAAAGGCGAGCGCGACGAGGCCGCAGGCGAGAGGCGCCCAGGGCGCGGATCGGTCGGGACCGGGCGCCGACAGGAACGCCGTCGCGCACAGAGTGCCGTACACCATCCCCTGGAAGAAGTCCTTCATCAGCCAGCCGGGAGACCGGCGGCCCCTGGCGGTCCTGCCCGCGGCCATGGACAGCAGGCCCACGAGGAGCGCTGTCGCCCACAGGGCCCACGCAGAGCCGGCCGGCTCGATCCGGCCGTCGGACGAGAACACCGTCACCCATAGGGCCAGGGCCACCACCGAGAAGGGGTAATTGCCCGACACGCCGAAGGCCAGGTGCATCAGGATCGCGAGTCCCAGGGCCCACCGTTCCGCGCCGGGGATACAGACGAGCGCACCGGTCAGCAGCTCGACGACGATCACCAGCGCCGGCGCGGCACTCACGAGCCGGGGCAAGTCCGGCAGACCGAGCAGGCGCAGGTAGTGGGCGGTGGCGACACGACCGGCGCTGCGCTCGGTGAACAGATACTCACCGTTGATCTTCAGCAGGGCTGCCGTCAGGTACACACCCGCGAGCATGGCCTCGGCGACCACTGCGTGCAGGGGACGGGGAGCGAACGCCATGGCCGCCGCGGCCACGGCCCCGAGCCAGCAGTGATCCGAGAGGCGGACCTGGGTGGCGAGCATCCAGAAAGCGATCAGCAGGACCACGGCCGCACGGCCGGCGAGTGACGGGATCGTCAGTGTGACGATCAGAGCCGCCGGCAGAGCGGCCAGCTGCCCTGCCGCCGCAGCCCGGCGAGGCAGCCGGATGCCGAAGACCGGCGCGTAGTGCTGCCCTGCCCCTGCGAAACCATATTCCCAAAGCCGATTGACCTGATGAAAGAGAAGCGCAGCAACAATCAGAGCCATGGGCATGAACGGAAAATCCACTCGCACCTCCGTCTATTGCACGAGTTATTGCGCGAGCATTTCAGCGGATCACCCACCGCGTTCGATCTTGTACGAGACCTCTCGCACAGTCAACGGCGCTTTCGAGTCATTAAGCGGTCCGGTTCAATCAATGCTCAGCGTTCGAACCATTCCTCGACAGGCTTCTGACCTGCATCTTCACTCAGCACATGTGCAAGTCGGACGTCAAACTGCATCACGAACATGAAAAGTAATGTCAAAGTTTCTCAATGCTCGAAACCAACGTGTCATTGTGGCCGAAAATAACCAGCACGAGTATCCCAAGTTGATCCCCTGGACACTCCGCGAGGGCCGTTGTAGCGTCCATTTGACGCCACTGGGGCGCCGAAAGTTTCCTCATTTAACGAAAGGGAGAAAGACATGGCCGACGTCACTTCCGAGACCATCAGCGAGGTCGAGGAGATCGCGGGCGAGGACTTCGAGGTCCTGTTCGGAGAGACCCCGCTGATCATCACCGACAGCGAAGTGCGCAACTGACACAGCGGGCATCCGGCGGTTCGCGCTGACTGGTCCGTCCGATCCGGTCCGACCGCCGGCACGCCGTTGCTGAAAGGGGAGGGGCATGGCGGTACATGTGTTCGTCGGGCCGTCGTGCCCCGAACCTGTGGTGGGACAGCGCCACCCGAACATCGTGGTGCACGGCCCGATCCGGCATGGCGACCTCTTCCCGCGTGCGTTCTCCGCCGGAGACGTCGTCGTCATCGTGGACGGGATCTACCACCAACGCCTGGCGCTTCGGCACAAGGAGATCCTGGACGCGCTGGCACGCGGGGTGGCAGTCATCGGTGCGGCCAGCATCGGAGCCCTGCGCGCCGCCGAACTCGACCGGTTCGGCATGATCGGCGTCGGCCGGGTCTACAGCTGGTACCGCGACGGCGTGTTCGACGGGGACGACGCCGTCAGCGTGGCCCACGGCGAGACTGGTTCGTTCACCGGCCTCAACGTGCCCTTGGTGAACGTGCACGCCGCGATTCTGGCCGCCCAGGAGGCGGGCGTCCTCACGCAGCAGGCCGGCCAGATCCTGATGGCACGGATGGAGAGGGAGTACTACCCGCTACGCACTCGGGAACGGATCCTCGCAGCGGCGCGGGAGCACGACGAGAGGACCTTCGCGGACTGGTACGCCGCCCGGCTCACCGCCGATCCGGACTCCTTCGACCAGAAGCGGGTGGACACGCTTGAGGCCCTGGCGCTGGCCGAGCACCTCGGTCACCGTCCGCCCGGCACGCGCCTTCCCGCAGCGGCAGGCGACCGACCGGCCGACCCGGCGCAGGCCTTGTCCGCGAAGAGCGACCGGGACTGGCGCACCGAGTACCACCGGCGCTGGCGCAACCATTTCGCGCCCGCCGATCCCGTGCTGCGGCACCGGGTCGCCTACCAGCAGCTCTTCGCCGCGGACTTCCCCGATGTCTGGTGGGACTTCCTGCACCGCCGAGCGGACGCGACGGGCGCCGGCTCCCCGGGGGGCCTCCGTGATCATGTTCTGCAACAGCTCGGACCCACGGCCGCCCGGTGGCATGACGAACCGGCCTTGCGCAGTCGCGTCACGGCCCTACTGTGCCCGCTGCCCGACTTGGCAGACCCCAGCGAGGCGGACCTGCTGCTGCGGCGGGAGTCGGCCGAGGACCGGGCCCGGGTCACCGGCTGGCTGGAGCGCACCCGACACCACCTGAACACGCACCCGGAACGCAGCCTCACCCAGATGTCCGGCGCCATCTGCGAACGGCTGCTCCGCCTGATCTGGAACGTGGGCTCGGACGCCGGACTGAACATGGAGTGCACCCGACGAGGCCTTCCGTCCGTGCACCACGCGGCAGTCGCTCTGCGCCCCTTCGCCATCGGCTACCTGGGCTCTCGAACGGCACGACTGTCCGCCGGAGGCGAGGTACGTGCATAAGGTCGAACTCCCCGGCACGCATCGCACGGTCGGCCCCGAGACCACCTGGATGAGGATCGCGCCCCTCCTGCGCCGTTATGGCATCACCCGAATCGCCGACGTCACCCGCCTGGACAACATCGGCATCCCCGTTTTCCTCGCCGTGCGGCCCGAGTCGGAAACCCTGGCTGTGTCCCAGGGCAAGGGAGCCACCCCACTGCTCGCCAAGGTCTCCGCCGTCATGGAGTCCATCGAGCTGTGGCACGCGGAACGGCCTCCTCTCGACACCTTCACCGCCACACCCGCGAATCTGCGCCTGCCGTACGCCCTCACCGACCTGAACCTTCGAGTGACGGACGGGTGGACCGGCCAACTGCAACTGTCGTGGGTCCAGGCCCGGTCGTTGCTGGACGACCGGACCGTACCGGTTCCCCTTGATCTGGTCCGGCTCTCCTACAGCGGACCGCACTTCTGGCGACCGCGCCTCTTCGAGTCCAGCAGTACCGGGCTCGCCTCCGGCAACACGTTCACCGAGGCCTGCCTGCACGCCCTGTACGAGGCGGTCGAACGCGATGTCGTGGCCGCCCGCCCGTCCGGCGCCGCCCCTCGGCGGCAGGCAATCGCCCCGGACACGATCCAGGACATGCACCTGCGATCGCTGCTCGACCGGCTCACGGACGCCGGAGTGGACTTCCGCCTCTCCTGCATTCCGAACCGGTTCTCCGTACCGACGTTCGCTGCATTCGTGTGGTCACCTCTGTTCCCCATCGTCTGCGCGGGCTCGGGCAGCCACCTGGACCCCGTGGTCGCGGCATCCCGGGCCCTGACCGAGGCGGTGCAGAGCAGGCTGACCGAGATCAGCTCCACCCGTGACGACATCCCCTCGGACCAGGACGCCTCGCGGGACGGGAGCCCGGAGCCCCGCTTCCCCGACGGCCCGGACGGGGCCGCCTTCGACGAAGCACTGCGCGGCCACGGAGCAGCCCACCACGACATGCAGGAAGAACTGGCCGACGTGACGCGGCGGATCACAGACGTGACCGGCCATGCCCCTCTGGTGGTCCAGCTGTCGGATCCGGACGAACCGTTCAGCGTCGTTCGGGTCGTCTGCCCCGGCCTGTCCTTCACAGAGGGACGCACCCTCTCCACCTGACGACCAGTGCCTGTGACGCACAGGCCCAACCTTTGCGAGGTTTCCAGTGAGGATTCAGCGGGACCGGTTTCGGCACCCGGAAGGATACGTCCTCGATTACGAGGTGACCGTCCCCGACGTTGTCGAGAGTCCCTACCTGCACATCCTCTTCCACGGGTTCAGCCGCATCGAGAGGCATGTGCCACCGGTCTTCGCGCGCAAGCAGTGGAAGCAGGCGGAGCAGTCCGTATGTCTGTCCTTCTCCGACCCCATCCACATGTACACCCAGGCCTCGTGCTGCGGCTGGTTCCTGCTGGGCGAGGAGCAGTTCGCGCCACGGATGTACGACCTTCGCGCCACCCTGCTGGAACGCCACGGACTGCGCGGAACCGTGTGGCACGGCCTGTCGTCGGGTGGCTATGCGGCGCTCAAGCACTGCATGCGGGCGGGCGACGACGACCTCGCATTCGTCATCTCTCCGCACGACGACCCGAGGATTCTGCCCCAGTGGGAGCACGAGGCTGAGCCGTTCACCGGTCTTCCCGGCATGGCCGCTCCACAGAAGACGACCGACGTCATCGCCGACTGGGCCGCGCCGGATGCCGGACGCTACCTCCACGCCCTGGTGTCGGAGAAGGACTCCTACTTCGCGCTCCAGCACCTGCGTCCCATCATGGCCCGCCTGGGCGGCCACCCGAGCGCCCGGGCCGTCATGCTCCGCGACGGCCGTGGCCACGGCTTCATCCAGGACTCCGACTACGACTTCCAGCTCCAGCAGGCCGTCCACGGCTGGGAGAGCTATCGGGCACACCGCGACACCGTGGCGGTGAGCACCGCCGAGCAGTACAGGATGGAGGACGCAGTGTCCGAGGCCGAGGTCGTCCTGTCGACACCTCTCGCCCGGTTCGCCGGCGGTGAGACCAGGTTCCAGGTACCTGCGGGCACGTTCCGCGAGGTCATCGACAGCGTCTACGAGCGTCATCCAGCGCTGCGACAGCGCATAGCGGACGGCTCAGGCAGCTTCCTGCCCTTCGTGAATGTCTACCTCGGTGAGGAAAATATCCGCGAACTCGGCTCACTGGACGTCGTTGTCGCACCCCGGGCCACCGTGATGATCATGTCGGCGGTGGCCGGTGGCTAGCCCGGTACGGCGGCGGACCGTCCGTGAGGCAACGGCGGCGGACGCCGGGGCCATCCGTGAGATCTACGGGGGTGGTGACGTGGAGGAGTTCGCTCTCCGGGTGGTGGACCGCGCCACCGCGCCCGGCACCACGCACTACATCGCCGAGTCGGAAGGCCAGGTCGTCGCGGCCTTCGCCCTCACCGCCCTCGGTCGGTTGCGGCCCGAGGGAAAGAGCCGGCTGATCCTCCACGAAATCAAACTCCGGCCGAACATCCGGGGCACCGGCGTAGCCGAGGAGATCTTCGACTGGCTCGCGACAAGCCTCGGCGTGGGTACCGACCGGGAGCTGCTGGCGCTGACGCCGCTCGGCGCACGCCCTTCCGCCTTTGACGCGTTCGGGCTGTCCGAGTCCCACCAAGTGTTCCGGTGGCCGGTCGGGGACGGGGGTGAGCCGCGGTGACGCACCGCGTGTCCACCCAGGAGGAGTTCACTGGTTGGCTGGTCGGGCTGCGATCCTGGGCGGCCAAGTACCGGAACGACGACGGGCTCTGGCGCACGGCGGCAGCGCAGGGTCTGTTGTCCCTGGCCGTCCCCGAATCCGCGGGCGGCAGCGGCGCCGGATACGAAGCCGCGTGCCTGGCGCTGGAGGCGTTCGCCGAGGAGAGCGGGCTGAGCGGTTCGCCCTTCGCGATGGCCGCGCAGATGTGGGCCTGCCAGGAACCTCTGCTCGAATTCGGCAACAGGGCCCAGCAGGACCGGTATCTGACCCCGCTCCTCACCGGCACCGCGGTCGGCGCCTTCGCGGCCACCGAGTACGACTCCGGCTCCGACCTGCTGTCCCTACGCACCCGCGCCGACCGTGACGGCGAGGGACGCTGGCGGCTGAACGGAGCCAAGACCTTCGTCACCAACGGGCCGACGGCCGACCTCTTCCTCATCCTCGCTCGCACCGCCGAGGGCAGCGCCCTGTCCGGGCTCACCGGGTTCCTCGCCCCCCGGGGCACCGCCGGGCTTCACATCGGCACGGTCATCGACAAGACCGGGCTGGCGGGCGCGGACCTGGGGTCCCTGCACCTCGACGACTGTGTGCTCGACGACACCGATCTGCTCGGCGGCCCCGGCGGCGGATTCGCCGTCCTCATGCATGCCATGCGCCACGAGCGGGCGTTCATCCTCGCCCCGACGCTCGGTCTGATGGCCCGAGCACTGCGCCAGGCCGTGGAACACGCCCGGTCCCGCAGCCAGTTCGGCCATCCCCTGGCCTCGTACGACACGATCCGCCAGCGTCTTGTCCGCATGCACGTGAGTCTGACCAGTGCACGCGAGCTACTCCACGCCACCGCCCGCCGCGCTGACGCGGGCACCCTTGACCACGGCCGCTCCTCACTGACGAAACTTCATGTCAGTACTGAGTTCAACCGTTTCTGCCAGGAGCTTCCGGACGTATACGGCGGCTACGCGCTGCTGCCGGAGACGGGGGTGGCCGCCCTGCTGGCCGACGCGGTGGCCAGCAGGTACTACTCCGGAACCTCGGACATGCAGATGAAGATCATCGCGGAAGGGCTGGGTTTGTGATGGCTGAAGACTCCGTGCTGCGGACCGTGCTGGCAGCAGTCCGGGAGGTGGCGCCGGGAGCCGAGGTGAACGAGGACACCCAGCTGATCGCCCTCCGCGTCATTGACTCCCTGTCGCTGTTGAACCTGGTGGCGTTGCTGGAGAAGGAGTTCTCCATCACCGTGCGCGACTCGGAGATCCTCCCGGCTCATTTCGAGTCCCCGGTCGCCATCCGGGCGTTCCTGAGGTCCAAGGGGCACTCATGACTTCCAGCCGTTCGTTGGTGGACGACCTGCGTACGACCGCTGCCCGTCACGGCGGGCGCACCGCCGTCATCGACGGTACCGGCACGCTCAGCTACTCCCAGCTGGACGCCATGGCCGACCACATCGCCCTGGCGCTGCGTGATGCGGGCGTCCGACCAGGAGAATGCGTCGCCTGGCACGGCGCGAAGTCCTGCCTGGCGGTGTCGGCCGTGCACGGCATCCTCCGCTCCGGAGCAGGGTATGTGCCCGTCGATCCGGACGGCCCGATTGCCCGCGCCCGGCTCATCGCCGACCGCAGCCGGCCCCGTGTCATCGTGACGGACACCCCGGCCCGCGACCAGTGGCGCATGGTGGCTCCGGACCTCGTCTGGCAGACGCTGCCCACGGGGTCCCCGGCGGACGCATCCCTGTGGTACGCGATCCCGCCGGCCGCCCCACGCGCACCACTGCCGGATCTCGCCTATGTGTTCCACACCTCCGGCAGCACCGGCCACCCCAAGGGAGTGGTACACACGCATGCGAGCGCCTCGGCCTTCGTCGACTGGTCCGTCGACGAGCTGCGGCTCACCGCGCAGGACGTCATCATCAACTCGGCGCCCCTGCACTTCGACCCCACCACACTGCACCTGTTCGGCGCCGCGCGGGTGGGTGCCGCCGTCGCACTGATGCCCGCCTCGGCGGCGCCCTTCCCCGCCACCTACATCGACTTCTGCCGTCAGGTGGGCGGCACGGTCTGGTATGCCGTGACCTCGACCCTCGTCTGGCTCGCCCGCCGGGGCACAGACCTGCTACCGCAGCTCGGATCGCTGCGCGCCGCCGTGGTGGGCGGCGAGGTGCTGCCGCCGGCCGACGTGAACACCCTGTTCGCAGCCGTACCGGAGATACGGCTGCTCAACGTGTACGGGCCGACGGAGAGCAACGTCTGCACCTTCCAGGAGATCCGCGGGCCTCAGCCTCTCGATGCGGTTGTCCCCATCGGCCGGGTACTGCCCGGCGCAGAGGTTCTCGTGGTGGACGAGAACCTGGAACCGGTGCGGCCCGGCAGCGCGGGGCAACTGCTGGTCCGCGGCAGCATGCTGATGGAGGGCTACCTGGACCCGGAGCAGACGGCGCGAGCCTTCGTGCAGACCTCGGACGGCCATCAGTGGTACGCCACCGGGGACATGGCTCGGGAAGACGCGGCGGGCGAGCTCCAATTCCTCGGCCGCCAGGACGCCCAGGTCAAATCACGCGGCTTCCGGGTGGAACTGGGCGAAATCGAACGGCATCTGCTCACCCTCGACGGCATACACGAGTGTGTGGTCGTGGCCACACCGGATGCCCTCTACTCCACCGTAATCACCGCCTTCGTGAGCGCGGACGGCATCGACGACGTCAAGGCACTGCCCCACCTGCTGCGGGACCGGCTGCCGCACTACATGATCCCGCAACGGATCGTCATGGCCACGGGAGCGCTGCCGAGGAACTCCAACGGCAAGGTCGACCGGAAGGCGCTCACCGAGCTCGCCGCCCAGCCGGACCTGGGCGACAGCCCCGAGCTGACGATCGTCCATTGAAGAAGGGCCGTGTCCATGTCGCTCCCCTCATCGCCCGGTGTCGCCGCCGACGACGCCATCGACGACGCCGTCGAAGTCCTCAAGGTCCCTGATTTCAGACGGCTGTGGGCAGCGAACGGATTCCGGTACGCAGCCGTCGAGGTGGCCTCCTTCGCCCTGCCGGTCACCGCCCTGCTCCTGCTGCACGCACGGCCGCTGACGATGAGCCTGATCTTCGTATGCAGCAGAGCCGGGTTTCTCACCATCGGGCTGCCGGCCGGGGTGTGGATCGACCGCATGCGTAAGAAGCCCGTGCTGATCTGTGCCGACATCGTGTACGCGGCCGCGTTCGCCAGCGTGCCGATCGCCTACTTCCTGGGTGTGCTCGCCGTGCCCCAACTCGTCGCGGTGGCCCTGGTGGTGAGCCTGGCGGGCGTCTTCTTCGACGTGGCGCACAGCAGCGTGCTGCCCTACGTGCTCCCCCGGCGGCGGGTGGCTGACGGCAACGCCCGCCTTCAGAGCTCCGAGACTGCCATCCAGGCCGTCTCCCCCAGCATCGCCGGCGTGGTGACGCAGGGCGTGGCCGCCCCACTCCTGTACTGCTTCGCCGCGATCGGTCACCTCGTGTCGCTCCTGCTGCTGCGGCGGATCCAGCCGCAGGGCGACATCGCCCGGGGCCCGGCCGAGGCCGAGCAGAAGTTCGGGCGGGAGATCGCCGACGGGATACGTTTCCTGTTCCGGCAGCCCCTGTTGCGGCTGCTGCTCAATCAGGCCGCTCTCAACAACGTCGGTGCGGGCATCCTCCTGTCGATGCTGCCGATTTTCCTTCTGAAGGAGATCGGGGTGGCCACCTGGCTGTACGGGCTGCTGTCCACCCTCGGGGCTGTGGCCGGTTTCGCCACCTCCCTGCTGGCACCACGACTGCGCAGGCGCTTCGGTGAGATCCGCATGACGCTGGTCTTCTCCGGCCTGGCCCCGTTCGCCGTGCTGGCGGCACCACTCGCCGGAGTGTTCCGCCAGGCCGCGGTTCCTCTCATCGCGGTGGCGGAGGTCCTCATCGGCATCGCCATCGTCGGCAGGGCCGTATCCACCGCCGGGCTCCGCGCGCGGGTGACCCCCGACGCCTACATGGGCCGTGTGACGGCGGCGTACAGCGTGGTCATCCAGGGAGCCACCCCCCTCGGGGCGCTCGTCGGCGGCCTGATCGCCGGCTACTGGTCAACCGGCACCGCTCTGTGGGTCGGTGGGTCGGTGATGGCCCTTCCCCTCATCCTGCTGCTGCTCTCCCCCTTGCGCCGCCACCGCACGCTCCCGGCCGAGTGGGAGGTGTAACCCCGTGCACCAGCGACCACCCACCCCAGAGAAGCGACGAACAGTTCATACGGAGACACAAATGACCCCATTGGAACAGGCCGCTGCCGAGTACGAGGAGCGCGGCTTCGCGATCATCCGGAACGTTGTCCCCGAGGACCTCCTGCAAGAGGCACGCAGCCACGTCGAGTGGCTGACGGCCAAGTACCCGGAATTGCGCCCGGAGCACTTCCACCACCCGTTGATCCGCAACGACGCCTTCTGGGTCCGTCTGGTGTCGGACTCGCGCCTGGTGGACATCGCCGAGCACTTCCTCGGCCCGAGCCTCGCCTGCTTCACCGCGCACTACATCTGCAAGCCGCCGTACGACGGCCAGCCGGTGTTGTGGCACCAGGACGGCGCCTACTGGAAACTGGCACCGATGCAGGCGCTGACCGTCTGGCTGGCCGTCGACGAGAGCAACACGGAGAACGGCTGTCTGCGCATGATCCCCGGCAGCCACAGGTTGCCGCTGTACCCACCGAACCCGCGCACGGACGAGCCCAACATGCTCTTCTCGGAGGCCGACACCGATCTGGTCTCCCGATGGGCCGCGGAACAGGGCATAGTCGAAATCGAGTTGGCCCCCGGCGACGTTTCGATCCACCACCCACACCTGCTGCACTGCTCAGAGGCAAACACGTCGCCCAAGCGGCGCTGCGGGCTGGACATCGGCTACATCTCGACGTCGACCCTCATCGGAAGCCGGGGACTGTACCTGGACCCGGTGCTGGTCCGCGGGAGGCCCGTCGACGGCGTGAACACCTACCGGAAGCCGCCCCGGTACACGCCGGACGAGACCATCCCCTTCGCCGGGCACGACACCTGGAACGACCAGCCGGGCGTCGCTGCGGAAGGGCCCTCATCGGCGGAGTCCCCACTCGCGACGACCGAGCGCATGATCGACCGGCTGCAGGAGGGCACCGTTGCCCGCTGAAGCCCGCCCCGAGCAGAGGGTCGTCTACCTGCGCGACCGGGACGACGGCCAGCGCATGAAGGACGTCGTCTACGTCCACCCGCCGAGCTACAAGGGAGCTGAGTTCCCGAACCCGGCGGGACTGCCGCGCCCCGTGGTGGCCGGGCTTCCCTTCCCCTGGGTCACCCCCATGGGCACGAGTGGGCCGCTTTTCAGGGAGGTCGAGCGGGTCAAAGCAGAACTGTGCCGCCGCCTGTGGGGCTGTCAGGTCTGTGGAAACGACCTCGACACGACCGCCTGGGTAGCACTGGAGAGGCCCGAGGAGGGATCGCCGGTGATCACGTCCTCCGCGATCCACCGCACATGCCTGCGCCTCGCCGTGCGGCACTGCCCCGTCCTGGGCAATGCGGCCAACGGCTACACCTTCACCGAGGTGTTCGAGGACGACATCGCCACGGCCGCCGGCGAGCACAACCACGAGCGAGCCCCGAAGGCCCGATGGTATCTGCGGCCGGTCGCCGAAACCTCACAGCCCGACCGCCCCAGAGCCTTCCTCTCCCTCCCCCAGGTACTCGACGGGTCCTAAGGGCTGTCCCGCAATTCCTGGCGGGACAGCCCTTGGCTCGAATCAGTCGGGGACCTCGTAGCCGTCGATGTCAGCCGCCGGCGGGCTGCCGGGGCTCTGACCGGCGGATTCCATGCCGGTCCGGGGAAACCATGGAAGGCAGTCGGCGGCCGCGGCGCGGGCACCTCACCGGCACTGCCAGCAACTCGACGCCCTGCGCGGTTCGATGAGCGTTCGTCGAGCATTTCCCCAGGCTGCCCGGCGGGGCACGCCACGGTCGGCGGACGACGGTTCCGCCGAGGTCGAGTTGTGCACAGCCGGCCGCGGGCGCGCGCCCCGGTGCGGTGGACGGGCCCGGTTCGCCGGCCGCCTTCGATCGGTGCCCACGGTGTGCATGCGGGGCGCCCGTGGACCGGCACCGTACCCGGCACACCAACACAGCCCCATTCAAGTTAGGTTAGGCTAACCTGACCATTATCACTGCGTAAGGGGCTGCCGCCGTGTGGACGGATGCAAACAGAACGGGACAGATACGGCTCGCCGGGATCGCGGGCGTTCTGGCGTCGATCGCCTGGCTCGTCGGGGACATCCTGCTCCTGGGCAAACCCGTGGCATCGCCCGGCGATCACCCCCTGCTGAATGACTATGACGGTATGGCCGGCGCCTCACTGGCGGCCATGCTGTCGGCTTCCACGACCCGGCTGGCGTGGGGAGCGCTGCTCGGCGTGCTGACCGGTCCGCTCTATCTGGTCGCGTGCTGGCATCTGTACCAGGGGCTCCGCCCGGCGCGCCGGTTGCTCTCGCTGCCGCCGTTCTTGCTGCTGATCACGGGATTCGCCCTCGCCCCCTTCGCTCATGGCTCCTTCTTCTACTGGGGCCAGGCGGCCAAGGTGATCGACGCCTCCGGCGCACGGTCCGCCGAACTGGACGCCTTGCCGGGCGACTTGGCGGATGTGCTGTTCCTTCCGTACGCGGTGCTGCTGGCCTGCTGGGTGCTGGGCTCCGTCTGGATGGCGGTATGTGTGCTCCGGTGCACGACCGCCTTCCCCCGGTGGATGTGCGCCGTGAACCCACTGATCTGCGTCCCTGTCGGGGCCCTCGTCACCACATTGGCGCCCGGTCCCGTGGGGACCGCGATCCAGGGGGCCCAGCTGAGCATCGGAAATCTGCTGTTCTTCGCACTGTCGACCGTCGCGCTGTGGAACATCCGCCCGAGCGCCGAGGCGCACCGGCCGACACCGATACCCGCACCGAGCACGGCCGGGCCGGCGGAACGAGAGGTCCCGTCCGTGTGACCACCGGGGCACTTGTCACATCCCACGCCCCCTTGGCCGACGGGGGCGTGGACGCGCCGGTCCGAGCCCGTTCCGCATTCCGCCCGCTCCTTACCCGCGGCCGGAATGCGGGGGCCGCGGCCTGCGGACGGCAGACGCCGGCAGCGTCCCTGCCGTGCGCGGCCCTCGACCGGCGGCGGCCTGCGTGACGATGGTGATCTCGGTGAACCCGGCCTCTTCGAGGGCCCTCGTCCACACATGCTCCTTGAGCACCCGGCGGCGCATCGTGGCCGCTCCCCCTTCCGGTGTCCTTGCCGGGATGCCGGCGGGCACGACATCGGCCCGGTCGTGCTCGCCGCTCGGGTAGCCGAAAGGTCTTCGGGACGCTCCGGTCGGCGGCGGCGCGGGCCCGGCCGTAGTGGTGCCAGAGGTCTCCGGTGGTGGTCATCCGTCTCCTCCTGGCGGGCGCGGGCGCGGCTTCGCACCGTGCCCGCGGTAGAGATGGGCGGCGAGGGCGATGGCGGTGTGAGTGGCGGGGTGGGCGTCGTGGGGGCGCCAGATGAGGTGGACGGGGATGGGGTCGGCGTCGCGCAGGGGGCGGTAGGTGATGTCGTCGCGGCGGTATTGGGCGGCGGTGGCCTCGGCGGTCAGGCCGACGCAGCGGCCGGTGGCGATGGCGGCGAGCCAGTCGTCGATGTCGTGGGTGTACTCCACATCGGGCCGTGCCCCTTCGGGCCACAGGCCGAGGGTGGTGGTGCCGGTGCGGCGGTCGATGGCCAGGGTGCGGGTGGGGATCTCGGCCAGGCGGATGCTCCGGCGGCGGGCCCAGGGGTCGTCCGAGGCCAGTGCCACGCAACGGGTCTCGTGGCCGATCAGGGCATGAGCCCAGGGTCTGAGGTCGAGCGGGGCGCGGATGACGGCGAGATCGCACAGCCCCTCCGCGAGGCCGCCGGTGGGGGTGTTGTGGCGGATCAGGCGCAGGTCGGTCTCGGGGTGCTGTTCGTGCCAGCGGCGCTGGAACTCGGTGGTGTGGCTGCCGAAGGCGGACCAGGCGTGGCCGATGTGCAGGCGGGTACGGCCGGTGGCGGCTTCGTGGATGAGCTCGTCGGCACCGGCGAGCAGGACGCGGGCGCGGGCGAGCACCTGCACGCCCGCGGGAGTGGGCGCGACGCTGCGGCTGGTGCGATGCAGCAGACGCACCCCGAGCAGGCCCTCAAGGGCGGCGAGGGTGCGGGAGACGGCGGCCTGGGAGGTGCCGAGTTCGTGGGCGGCGTCGGTGAAAGTGCCGGTGTCGATGATGGCGACCAGGCACCGCAGGTGTTTCAGCTCCAGCGCCGGCGCGCCGCGCCGTTCGGCATCCGTACGGTCATCCATACCCCCAGCGTATCGATGGCCGCGTGAATGCATTTTTCGTATGCGGGTGGTGTGCTCATGGTGGTGGGTATGCACATCGACTCCGGCGCCTCCCCCACCGCGGTGCCTGCTCCCGCCACGCGCGACGGGGCCCGTGGCAAAGGGCGTTGGGGCGGGGTGGCGCTGATGCTGGGAAGCGGCCTGTCCAACCAGACGGGGGCCGCCATCGCGGCGCTGGCGTTCCCGGTCGTCGGACCGGTGGGTGTCGTGGCGGTCCGCCAGTGGGTGGCCGCTGCCGTGCTCGGCGCGGTCGGTAGGCCGCGGCCGGGCCGGTTCACCGCCGCGCAGTGGCGGCCGGTCCTGGGGCTCGGGCTGGTTTTCGCCACGATGAACCTGTCCTTGTACGTGGCGATCGAGCGGATCGGGCTCGGCCTGGCCGTCACCCTTGAGTTCCTGGGTCCGTTGACCGTGGCCCTGAGCGGCTCCCGCCGTCGCACCGACCTCGTCGCCGGCGTGGCGGCCGCGGGCGCGGTGGTGGTCCTCACCCGCCCCACCCCGTCCACCGACTACTCGGGCATCTGCCTGGCCTCACTGGCCGCGGTGTGCTGGGGCTGTTACATCCTGCTCAACCGGACCATCGGAGCCCGGCTGCCCGGTCTGGAGGGCTCGGCCGCCGCGGCGGCCGTCTCCGCAGCCTTCTACCTGCCCATCGGCGCCTGGGTGCTCTGGCACCACCGGCCCACGCCCGCGGCCCTGGGGTGTGCCCTGGCGGCCGGGGTGCTCTCCTCCGCGGTGCCGTTCCTCGCCGACCTGCTGGCCCTGCGCCGCGTCCCGGCGCACTTCTTCGGGGTGTTCATGAGCGTCAACCCCGTCTTCGCGGCCCTGGTCGGCCTCGTCGTCCTGGGGCAGCGCCTCGATCACCTCGCCTGGCTCGCGATCGCCGTGATCGTCGCTGCCAACACCGCCGTGGTCTCCACCGCCCACCGTCCCGCCGCCCGACGGCATACGGCGTGAAGGCGCCGAGCAGCGCCGAGTACGGAATCGGCCGGTCAGACGTGCAGGGTGCCGTCGAGGACGGTCACCGCGTACCCGGTGAGATGGACGCGGTCACCGTGCACCGCGGTCCTGACAAGCCCGGTGCGCGCGGACACCTGCAGGCCGGTGAGCCCGTTGCGGGCCGTCCGCGCCGACCAGTAGGGCGCCAGGGCGGTGTGGGCGCTGCCCGTGACCGGATCCTCCAGGATGCCTTCGGCGGGTGAGAAGAAGCGGGAGACGAAGTCGTACCCCAGGCCGGGTCCGGGCGCCGGCGCCGTGATGATGACGCCGCGCAGGCCCTCACGACGGGTCAGGTCGGCCATCGCGTCGAGGTCGGGCGTCACGGCCCGGACGGTGGCCTCGTCGGGCAGGACGGTCAGCAGGTCGCCGAGCGCACCGGTACGGAAGGTGGCCTCCGGCTTCACCCCCAGGGCCTCCGGCAGGCCCGCCGGCACCGGGACCTCCGTGCCGGGCGCGGCCGGGAAGTCCAGGGTGATGCTGCCGTCCTCGTGCGCATGCGCGGTGAGGATGCCGCTGAACCGGCTGCGGAACCGCAGCTCGCCGGCAACCCCCAGCTCCCGCCGCAGCGTGTGCGCGGCGGCCAATGTGGCATGGCCGCACAGATTGGTCTCGACGAGTGGGGCGAACCAACGAATCTCCCAGCCGGCGTCCTCTCCGGCGGGAAGCTGCCGCACGAAGGCGGTCTCCGAGTGGTTCATCTCGGCGGCCACCTGCTGCATCCAGGCGGCCTCGGGCCAGTCTCCGGAGTCGAGCAGGCACACACCCGCAGGGTTCCCGGCAAAGGGACGGTCGGTGAAGGCGTCTACGACGTGGATTCGCATGTCGCGACGATATCGACGCCAATCACAGCCGAACCAAGTCCAATCCGAGGAAAGTGGACTGAAATCTGATTCGGAGCCGCTGCTGGAACGACACGGCGAAGGCGCCCGGTCCCCCGCGGGCGCCTTCGCGCACCGGGGGCCGGACGTCCTGGCCGGTTCGCCGTTACGCGTCCTCGTCGTCGACCCAGCTCATGAGCTTGCGCAGCTCGCGGCCGGTGGTCTCCAGGAGGTGGTCGCTGTCGGCCTTCTTGTACTCGTTGTACTTGGGCAGGCCGTTGTGGTACTCGGCCATCCAGGCCTTGGCGAAGGTGCCGTCCTGGATCTCGGCGAGGACCTTCTTCATCTCGGCCTTGGTGGCGTCGGTGATGATCCGCGGGCCGGTGACGTAGTCGCCCCACTCGGCGGTCTCCGAGATCGACCAGCGCATCTTCTCCAGACCGCCCTCGTACATCAGGTCCACGATGAGCTTCAGCTCGTGCAGGCACTCGAAGTACGCGATCTCCGGCTGGTATCCGGCCTCGGTCAGCGTCTCGAAACCGGCCTTCACCAGAGCGGCGGTACCACCGCACAGAACGGCCTGCTCACCGAACAGGTCGGTCTCGGTCTCCTCGGTGAACGTCGTCCTGATGACGCCGGCCCGGGTGCCGCCGATCGCCTTCGCGTACGACAGGGCCAGCGCCAGGCCGTTGCCCGAGGGGTCCTGCTCGACGGCCACGATGCACGGGACGCCGCGGCCCTCCTCGTACTGGCGCCGGACCAGGTGGCCCGGACCCTTCGGCGCGACCATGCAGACGTCGACATCGGCCGGCGGCTTGATGAAGTCGAAGCGGATGTTCAGGCCGTGACCGAAGAACAGCGCGTCGCCGGCCTTCAGGTTGTCCTTGACGGACTCCTCGTAGACCTGGGCCTGGATCGGGTCCGGGACCAGGATCATGATGACGTCCGCCTCGGCCGCGGCCTCGGACGGCGTCACCACGCGCAGGCCCTGCTCCTCGGCCTTCGCCCTGGACTTCGAGCCCTCGTGCAGACCGACACGGACATCGACACCCGAGTCACGGAGCGACAGCGCGTGGGCGTGGCCCTGGCTGCCGTAACCGATCACCGCGACCTTGCGGCCCTGGATGATGGACAGGTCGGCATCGTCGTCGTAGAACAGCTCGGCGGACATAGTGGTTCTCCTTGATTCCTTTGGACGTGAGGGTGTGCGGACGGGATCGGCCGGAGGTGGCGGTGGGCCAGGGTCTTCCGTCTGGATCGGGCCTGGTCAGGGACCGGGGCACGCGGGCCCGGCGTGATCCGGACGAGAGTCCCTAGGCGCTCTGCGCGTCGGCCGTCGCCCCGACGGTTCCGGTGGCCGGTGTGAGGCGGATCGGGCGTGCCTCGCGGGCGGAGCGGTCGGCCAGGGCCCGGGAGCCGCGGCCGATCGCGATCGCGCCGGACTGGACGAGTTCCTTGATGCCGAAGGTGGCGAGCATCCGGAGCATCGCGTCGAGCTTGTCGCCGGAGCCGGTCGCTTCGAGGGTGACGGCGTCGGGCGAGACGTCGACGGTTCTGGCCCGGAACAGCTCGGCGATCTGGATGATCTGGGCCCGGGTGCCGTTGCCGGCGCTCACCTTCACCAGGACCAGCTCGCGCTGGACGGCGGAGTCCGCCTCCAGCTCGACGATCTTCAGGACGTTGACCAGCTTGTTGAGCTGCTTGGTCACCTGTTCCAGGGCCAGTTCGTGATCGACCCTGACGACGATGGTGATGCGGGAGAGCTCCGGGTGTTCGGTGGTGCCGACCGCGAGCGAGTCGATGTTGAAGCCGCGGCGCGAGAACAGGGCGGCGACACGGGCCAGGATGCCGGGCGTGTCCTCGACCAGGACGGAGAGCGTGTGCTGGGACATGTCAGAGGGTCCTCTCAGTCGTCCGCAAAGTCGCCGAAGTCGGGGCGTACGTCGCGTGCGGCCATGATGTCGTCGTTGGAGGTGCCGGCAGGGACCATCGGCCACACCATCGCGTCCTCGTGGACGATGAAGTCCACCACGACGGGGCGGTCGTTGATCGCGTTGGCCTTGTCGATGATCGCGTCGAGCTCGTAGGGGTTCTCGCAGCGCAGGCCCACACAGCCCATCGCCTCGGAGAGCTGGACGAAGTCCGGGACCCGGGTGCCGTGGTTGGCGGCGGAACCCACTCCGCGGGTCGATCCGGTGGTGGCGTTGGTGGCTCCGTCGTGCAGCACGGTGTTGGAGAACCGTGCTCCGTAGAAGAGGTTCTGCCACTGGCGGACCATCCCGAGGGCGCCGTTGTTGATGATCGCGACCTTGATCGGGATGTTGTTGAGCGCGCAGGTGGTGAGTTCCTGGTTGGTCATCTGGAAGCAGCCGTCGCCGTCGATCGCCCAGACCGTCCGCTCGGGGCGGCCGGCCTTCGCGCCCATCGCCGCCGGGACCGCGTACCCCATCGTTCCGGCGCCGCCCGAGTTGAACCAGGTGCCCGGCTCCTCGTGCGGCAGGAACTGCGCCGCCCACATCTGGTGCTGCCCCACACCGGAGGCGAACAGCGTTCCTTCGGGTGCGAGCAGACCGATCCGCTCGATGACCTGCTGCGGGGAGAGCAGGCCCGGATCGGCGGGCAGTTCGTAGCCGCGCCGGTAGGTGGCGCGCCAGTGGTTCAGGTCCCGCCACCACGCCGTGTATCCCGTTCGGGCGGCCTCACCGACGCGGCCCTCCTCCCGCTCGGCGTGCACGGCGGCGGTCAGGGCGAGCAGGACCTCGCGGGCGTCCCCGACGATCGGTACGTCGGCGACCCGGTTCTTGGAGATCTCCGCCGGGTCGATGTCGGCGTGGACGACCTTGGCGTGCGGGGCGAAGCTGTCCAGCCTGCCGGTGACGCGGTCGTCGAAACGGGCCCCGAGGGCGACGATCAGGTCGGCCTTCTGCAGCGCCGCGACCGCCGCGACGTCCCCGTGCATCCCGGGCATCCCCACGTGCTGCGGGTGGCTGCCCGGGAAGGCACCGAGCGCCATCAGGGTGGTGACCACGGGGGCGCCGGTCAGCTCGGCCAGGGCGCGCAGCTCGGCGGTGGCCCGCGCCTTGAGCACCCCGCCGCCGACGTAGAGGACCGGGCGGCCGGCAGCGCTGATCAGCTTGGCGGCCTCGCGGATCTGCTTCGCGTGCGGCTTGGTGACCGGACGGTAGCCCGGCAGGTCCGTGGCCGTCGGCCAGCGGAAGGTGGTGGCCGCCTGGAGCGCGTCCTTGGTGATGTCGATGAGCACCGGCCCGGGGCGGCCGGTCGAGGCGATGCGGAACGCCTCGGCGACCGTGCGCGGGATGTCGTCGGCGTTCGTGACCAGGAAGTTGTGCTTGGTGATCGGCATGGTGATGCCGACGATGTCCGCCTCCTGGAAGGCGTCCGTGCCGATCGCGCCGGAGGGGACCTGGCCGGTGATCGCGACCAGCGGTACGGAGTCCATGTACGCGTCCGCGATCGGGGTCACCAGATTGGTGGCGCCCGGCCCCGAGGTCGCCATGCACACCCCGACCCTGCCGGTGGCCTGCGCGTACCCGGTGGCCGCGTGCCCGGCGCCCTGCTCGTGGCGGACCAGCACATGACGGACCCGTTCCGAGTCCATCAACGGGTCGTACGCCGGAAGGATGCAGCCGCCGGGGATCCCGAACACGGTGTCCGCGCCGGCCTCCTCCAGCGAGCGGATGAGGGACTGGGCGCCCGTCACGTGCTCGGCGCCGGAGTCGGGCTGCCCGGTGGTGCGGGGCAGCACTTGCGGGAGGAGGGCCGCGGGGGCCTGCTGCGCAGCGTTTGACATCGTCAGTTCCAAAAGTCCGTAGGGATGTTGGTGAGGACGTTGCGGTGATCGGCAGCCGCGGCGGGAGCGGCCGGATGGTGCGTGCCCGCCGCCGGGTGATCACCGCGTCGGTGCACCCGGCGGACCCGACGGGCGGTCAGGGCGGGGTTCTCGTCCTCTGGAGGGCGTCGCAGGTGTGCCGTACGAGGTCGAGCCCGGCGAGCCTGCGGACGAGCGGGCCCTCCACGGTCAGTTCGCCCCGTACCGCCACCGCCGCCGCGTAGCCCCGGTCCACCGGTACGTCGAGCAGGGTCCAGCCGGACGGCGGGTACGGGCCGTCGGGGCGTCCCGATCCGACGTAGTCGAGCGAGGGATCGCGGCCCAGACCGGTGCCGAGGCCCTTGAGGTAGGCCTCCTTCCGGGTCCACAGCCGGGCCAGGGCCCGGGGCCTGGCCGGCGGGCTCAGCGCCGCCAGTTCGGCCTGCTCGTCCACGTGCAGCATCGCGGCGAGGTCGGCGGTGCCGTCCTCGTCCGGCACCAGTTCCACATCGACCCCGATGGGGGCCGCCGCGGTTCCGACGACGGCGAGATCGCCGCGGTGGGACAGCGAGAAGAACAGCCGGTCGCCGGCGTCGAGCACGGTGGGCCGGCCGTGCGGTCCGCCGCAGCAGGGACAGGTGTCCCGGCCCAGGTGGACCTCTTCGGGGCGCAGGCTCAGGTACGAGCCGAGCAGCCGGCGAAGGGCGACATGCGCGGCCGTGAACCGGGTCCGGTCGGCGGCGTGCATGAGGGTGGCGGCACGCTGACGCTCGGTCGCGTCGAGTACCTGTTCGTCCAGGATGCCGATGGGGACATCCGAGACCCTCAGGAGCCAGAGGTCGAGCGAGCCTGGGGGTGGCAGCTCGCGGACGACCCACGGCAGGGTTTGTTCCACGGGGTCTCTCCTGTTCGTACGAGAGTGACAGGCGAGCCGGGTCTCACGGCGTGGCCGGCGCGACCGGCAGGTCGCGCCTTCGGCGCAGCGGCCCGATCAGGAGGAGCAGCGGGGTCAGGGCGAGTCCCGCGGTGAGCAGCCACAGGGTGGGCCGCAGGCCGAGGGCGGTGCCGAGGATCCCGCCGAGCAGTGAACCGAAGGGAATGGCGCCGAAGTTCGCCACCGAGACGCTGGCCGAGATGCGGCCGAGCAGCTGGGGCGGACAGTAGCGCTGGCGGAAAGCCCCCTGGATCACGTTGGCGAGTACGACGCCGAGCGAGAGGACCGCGCTGCCGACCACCAGGGCGGACAACGTCCAGTCCGTCCGTGTCAGCGGGATGAGCAGGGCGAACGGGGCGCTGGCGATGGTGGCGACGAGCAGTCCGCGGGCCGATCCGAACCGTGCGATCAGGCGTTTCGCGGTGGTGGCCCCGAGGATCCCGCCGATGCTGCTCGACGCGAGGAGCCAGCCGGTGGCGCCCTCGGGCACCGCGAGCTCGCGGATGATGAAGACCGGCAGGATCGCGGCCTCGGCCGTGAGCAGCAGGTTGGTGGCGGTGCCGTACAGGGTGAGGACGCGCAGGTAGGGGTCCTTGAAGGTGTAGTGCAGGCCCTCCTTGATGTCCTGCCGCAGCGCCCGGTGGTGTTCGGGTTTCTCCGGGAGCGGTTCCTTGCCGCGGATGCCGAGCAGGCACAGCGCGGAGACGAGGAACGTCGCCGAGTTGACGAGGAGGCCGGAGGCGGCGCCGAAGGCCTGGGCGAGCAGGCCGCCACCGCCGAGCCCGGCGACCTGGGCCACCGACTCGCTGCCCTGGAGCTTGGCGTTGGCCTCCTGGAGGTCCTCGGGTTCGACGATGGAGGGCAGGTAGACCTTGTACGAGATCCCGAAGAACACCGCGGCGAAGCCGTTGATCAGTGCCACGGCCAGCAGTTGGGTCATCGTCAGGACGCCGAGCCAGCCCGCCAGCGGGACGCTCGCGAGCAGCACCAGCGGGACCACGTTGCAGATCAGCATGATCGGCCGGCGCCGCATCCGGTCCACCCAGGCGCCGGCGGGCAGGCCGATGAGCAGCCAGGGCAGCCAGGGGGCGGCGGCCAGCGCGCTCACCCAGAGTGTGCTCGCGTCGAGCGTCACCACGGCCACCAGGGGCATGGCGACCCCGGTGATGTTGATGCCGACGCGGTTGGTCGTCTCGCCGAGCCACAGCAGCCGGAAGTCGTGGTGGCGCACCAGTCCGCTGCGCGGCGGCCGCTCGGCCTCCTCGCCCGGGGCGCGTTCGGTCAGGCGGGCCGACATCACGTCACCGCCCCGGCCACGGCGCGTGCCAGCAGCGCGGCTCCGTCGGACCAGCGGGTGCGCCGCTCGGCCGATTCGGCCTTCAGTGCGTCCCGCCGGGCGTTCAGGGTGCGTATCCCGTCGGCCGTGGCACCGGGTCCGCCGCCGTGGGCGCAGGCCTCGACGACCCGGTCGGGGGCCAGCCCGCCGTCGTCGACGGCGGCGAAGCGGGCGGCGTCCACCAGCGAGCGGCCGGATTCCAGGGCGCCGAGCACGGTCTCGCCGACCAGATGGTGCGCGGCCCGGAACGGTGTCCCGTCCAGGACGAGCCGCTCCGCCAGGTACGTGGCCGAGGTGAAGCCGTCCACGGCCCGGTCCGTCATGCGTTCGCGTTCCGGTTCGGTGCCCGCCACCACCAGGCTCAGCAGCGTCACCGCGTCGGTGGTGCTGCTCAGTCCGGGCCGGAGGTGCCGTACGGCCTCGGTGCCGACCGCGATGGCGTTGGTGTAGCCGCCGGTGGTCATCGCGGACGCCGCGCCGACGAAGGCGCCGAGGCTCGCGGTGGACCTGCCCTGGATGTGTTCGAGCAGGAACGGGTTGCGTTTCTGCGGCATCATCGAGCTGGAGCCGACGAGGGTGTCGCCCACCCGCAGCAGTCCGAACTCCTCCGAGCTCCAGGTGCTCAGGTCCCGCCCCGCCCGGGCCAGCGAGACGCCGAGGACGGCGGACGCGGACAGCAGGTCCAGTACGAAGTCCCGGGAGGCGACCGCGTCGACCGAGTTGGGGGCGGCGGAGCTGAACCCGAGCAGTTCGGCGGTGCGGCGGGGGTCGATGGGTACGGAGGTCCCGCCGATCGCGCCGGCGCCCAGCGGGTTGACGTCGAGCTGGCGTCCGGCGTCCAGCAGCGCCTCGTACGCGCGCAGCACCGCGCCGGCGACCCCGGCGAGGTAGTGGCCGTAGCTGATCGGCACGGCCGGCTGGCCGTGGGTGTAGGCGGGCATGACCACGTCGCGGTACTCCTCGGCCTTCGCCAGCAGTACCCCGGCGAGCCGGTCGACCGCGTCGAGCAGGGCCAGGTAGGGGCCGCGCGTCTTGAGCCGGGTGGTGGTGGCGTTGAGGTCGTTCCGGGACCGGCCGGTGTGCAGGATGCCGCCGGTCTCGTCGCCCAGCTTCCCGATGAGGTGTCCCTCGTAGGCGAGGTAGACGCCGCGCGGCATCGGGGTGGCCCTGACCGGTGCGAAGTCCTGTCCGCGCAGTTCCTCGACGGCGCGCAGCAGGGCTGCGGCCCGGCCGGCGTCCACGATGCCGCGCTCGGTGAGCATGATCAGGTGGGCGCGGTCGACCTCGCTGATGCAGCGCAGCTCCTCGCCGAGTCCGTCCGCGGTGTCCGGCAGGTACTGGTCGTAGACGATGCGGTGCGCCTCGGCGTCGAGCGCGGCCTTGAGCCGGCCGGTGTCGACGCCGTTCGCCGTCGCTGCGGTCATGCGAATGCCTCCTCTGTGTGCAGATCCGCGTAGGTCACGGCCTCGCCCAGCAGCGCCACGGCCCGGTCGGCGGCCTCGGCCGCCCGTACCGAGCGGTCGGCGACGGCGATGGCGTGGCCGACGCGGCCCCGGAAGTCCTCGGCGGGACCGACGGGTTCGCCCGGGGCGCGGTAGAGCACCGCTTCGACGGTGCCCGGGACCGTGCGGGCCCTGGCCCTGGCTTCGGTGAGTGCGGTGGAGTGCGCGAGGATGCCGTCCTGTGCCGCGGTGAGGAACCGGATCGAGGCGCGGGCGTAGCCGCCGCGTTCCAGTTCGGGGGCGGTACCGAGCGAGGCCAGCACCTGGGCGCGGACCAGGTCGATCCCGCAGGCCCTGCGGACCAGTTCGGGGATCATGCCGCCGGCCAGCCGGGGGTTGACCTCGATGACCCGGGCGGTCCGGGGGCCGGTCAGCCGCAGTTCCACATGGGCGGCTCCCCAGCCGAGGCCGAGCGCCCGCACGGCGCGCACCGCGGACTCGCGCAGGGCGATCTCCTGTTCGCCGGGGAGCGCGGCCGGCACGTCGTGGCCGATCTCGACGAAGACCGGCAGCGCGCCGACGTGCTTGGCGACGGTGACGACGGCGTCGGTGCCGAACACCTCGACGGAGTACTCCGGTCCGGTCAGGTACTCCTCGATCAGGATCCGGCTCGGTGCGGCGATGCCCCGTTCGTTCACGGTGGCGGCCAGCAGTGTCCCGGCGTGCTCGGCGACCTCGTCGAGGTCCGTGCAGAGCCGTACGCCCAGACTCCCTGAGCCCTGCACCGGTTTGACCACCACGGGCAGGCCGATGGAGCGGGCCGCGTCGAGTGCGTCGGTGACTTCGCGGACGACGGCGAAGTCCGGTGATCCGACGCCCGCTTCGGTGAGCGTCCGGCGTTGTTCGGCCTTGTCGCGGCAGGCGCGTACGGCTTCGGCCGACGGACCGGGCAGACCGAGCCGGTAGGCCAGTGCGGCGGCGGTCGGCACGTAGTACTCGGAGCTGGTCAGGACGCCCGCGACGGCGGCCTCGTCCTCCAGCGCGCGGACGGCCGCCCACAGCGCGGCTTCGTCGGAGGTGTCCACGACGACCGTCCGCAGCCGGTCCTCGGCGGCGTACGGGTAGCGGTCCGGGTCCGCGCACAGCAGCACGGGCACCACACCGAGTTCGGCCGCGCGCGCGGCGAACAGCCGTCCCGTACCGGTGGTGTTGCTCTCCACCAGGAGCAGCAGGCGCTCGCTCATGAGCCGACCACCGGCATCACCACGTCGTCGAAGCCGCGGCGGGCCCACAGCAGCCGGGACCAGGCGGCGGGGGCGTCCAGCGGGTGTTCGACGGTGAGCGGGCCGTCGACCGCGGGGGCCGGGACGATTCCCTGCTCGTTCAGCCAGTTGTCGTTGTAGACGGTGGACTGGTAGCGGTAGCCCTCGTCGGGGAGCACCATCACGACGGTGCTCTCCGGGTTCCGCTCGGCCCACCAGGAGGCCACCTGGAAGGAGGCGCCGCTGGTCGGGCCCATGAACAGGCCGTGGGCGCGGTAGAGCTCGTGGGTGGCGTGGAACGCCTCGGGGGCCGTCACCCAGTGGACCTCGTCGTACGACGCGTGCTTGACGTTGCCCGGGTGGATGCTGCTGCCGAGCCCGCGCAGCGTGCGCGGTCCGTCCGGGCTGCCGAAGATGATGCTGCCCTGGGTGTCGACGCCCACCAGGTGCAGTGCGGGGCCGGTCTGCCGCAGCGCGGCGGCGAGTCCGCCGGTGGAGCCGCCCGAACCGACCGGGCCCACCAGGCAGTCGACGGCGCCGACGGTGTTGCCGATCAGGTCGGCGACGACACCGTACGCGCCCGGGTTGTCGGGGTTGTCGTACTGGCCGGGGACGAAGGCGTCCGGGTGCTGCCGGCGCAGCTCGGCCACCCGGGCGAGGCGCGCGCCCTGGATGCCGCCGGGCTGGCCGGTGTGCTCGACGATCTCCACCGTCGTGCCGAGCATTTCGAGCCGGGTGCGCAGGTCCCGGTCGATCGCCGAGTCGCCGACGATGGTCAGCGGGTAGCCGCGCAGTCGGCAGACCATGGCCAGGCCGAGGGCGAAGGTGCCGGAGGAGGTCTCGATGATCCGGGTGCCCGGGGAGATCAGGCCGGCGGCCTCGGCCCGGTCGAGTATGTAGCGGGCGGGCAGCAGCTTCATCAGGCTGAAGGCCGCAGCGTAGAGGTTGTCGGTCACCTTGATGATGCGGGGCAGCTCGGTCGCCTCCACGATCGATGAGTGAGCCTTGGGGAGAGTCGTCGTCGTCATGTCAGTCACCCGTTGTGTAGTTCCACTGCTCGTGAATTCCGAGCTCTTGCAGGAGGTCCTGGGCCAGTCCGGTCCGCGCCTCGACCTCGGGGTCGTCCCGGTCGAAGAGGAGTCCGGCGATGTCGCCGCTGTGTGCCGCCTGTACGCCGACGGCTCCGGTGGTCCGCGCGATGTCCCGGATGCGGTCGAGGTCCGGGATCGGCAGATGACGCTGGTTGATCTCCGTGCTGGTCGTGGCCACCGAGCCCAGCAGGGCCACGTCCTTCATCTGGATGGCCTCCCGGAGCATGGCCTGCAGCCGGGTGAAGAGGTCGATCTCGTCCTGCCCGTAGCGGGCCGGTGCGAGGGTGAGTGTGTCCACGCCCCGTCCGCCGCCCTCGGGGCGTGAGCCGAAGCCGAGGACCCGCAGGGCCGGCATCGGGTAGCCGAAGTCCTCGATGACCGTGCCTTCGCGCTGGGCGAACAGGACGGTGGATTCCTCGAACATGAGGGAGTCGGAGGCGGTTTCCGCACGTACCGCGATCCGGGCGACGTCCTGCGGCGGCAGTGGGCTGACGAACGCGTCCTTCACCGCCCAGATGGCTGCGAGCACATCGCTGGTGGAGGAGCCGAAGCCCCGGCACAGCGGTACGTCACCGGTGAGGTCGAGGTGCCCGCCCGGCAGCTCGTCGCCCGGCGGCGTCACGGCGCGTACCGCGAGTTCGGCCGCGCGCCTGGCCTTGCCCTTCCAGTCCGGCGTGACGGTGACCTCGGCGCCGGGGGCGGGGATGAAGGTCGCTCGGGTCGCGTGAATGGTGCAGGGAAGTGTGACGAGACCTCGGGTGAGCCCGCCGTCACCGGCGAACACGCCTTGCAGGATCTCGCCGTGGTGGACGGGGGCTGAAGCTACCCCGACACGCCAGCCGGAATGATCAACCATTTCCTTGACTTTCTGTTGCCGGGAGCCGTGGCCTGCGGATGGCTTCACGCTATGCAGGCCGGAACTCTTCGCCCGGCGGCATGAGCGGCAGCCCGCGGGCAATTGGGTGCCCGTGGCCGCGGCGCACGCGAAGGTGCCCGGGTCCGCCGTCGTGGGCGGTCCCGGGCACCGGTGTGCCGGTGGATCAGTGGCGCACCCCGCGCAACTCCTCCGCCAGCACCTTTCCGATCTCGCGGAGCGGTTCGGCCGTGGTCATGTCCCAGTGCTCGCAGTCGATTTCGTGTTCCTCGATCCGGCCCGTGACATGGGGGGCCCAGGCTGCGGCGCCGCCGGTCGCGGCGGGGGTGCGGGCGGCGCCGAAGAACACCGCGTCGCCGCCGAACCGCCGCCGGGGAACGTACCGGTAGCGCATCTCCAGGTTGCCGGCCGTGGCGGCGACGACCGCCGCCGCCTGGGCCGGCTCCAGGGCGCCCAGGATCGCGTCCTCGGCGCGCAGCACGGCGGCCAGTTCCGCCGCGTCGGGGGCGGAATCGGCGCAGCGGACGTCGAGTCCGGCGCCGCGGCCGCCGAGCAGGGCGGTCAGCACCTCCCGGCCGGTGATGGCCGGTGGCCGGAATCCGTCGGGCAGCGGGTAGGAGTCGAGCAGGGCGAGGAGGGCCACCTGTTCACCCTGCTCCTCCAGCCGGGCGGCGATCGCGTGGGCCACGAGTCCGCCGAACGACCAGCCGAGCAGGTGGTACGGGCCGTGGGGCTGGACGGAGCGGATCTGGGCCACGTATCCGTCGGCCATCTCCTCGATGCCGGCCGGCCGGTCCGAGGGGCTGGTCAACTCCTTGGCCTGGAGGCCGATCAGTGGCCTCTGCCCGCCGATGTGCCGGAGCAGACCGGCGTACGACCAGCTCATCCCGGAGATCGCGTGGACGCAGAACAGCGGGGCCTCGGTGCCGGTGGCGGTCGCGGCGCGGATCGGCAGCAGCGTCTCCATCGGGTCGCCGCCCGTGTTCGTGGCGATGTGTTCGGCGAGCAGTACGGGTGTCGGGTACTGGAACAGGTCGCGGATGGTGACGCGGGTGTCCCAGATGGATCGGATCCGGCCGATCAGCCGGGTGGCGAGCAGCGAGTGGCCGCCCAGTTGGAAGAAGTGGTCGTCGATGGTGACCGAGGTCAGTCCGAGGACCTCCGCGAAGAGGCCGCACAGCACTTCTTCCGCCGGGGTGCGGGGTTCCCGGCCGCCGGCGGTGTCGGCCTGCGGCGGTTCGGGCAGTGCCCGGCGGTCGAGCTTGCCGTTGACCGTCAGGGGCAGTGCGTCCAGCGGCACGATCGTGGCGGGCACCATGTATTCGGGCAGGGCCGCCACCGCGTGCCGGCGCAGTTCGGGAAGGTCCGGCCGGCTGCCTTCGGTGGGCACCACGTATGCCACCAGCCGTTTGTCGCCGGGCCGGTCCTCGCGGATCAGCACCGCCACCTGGGCGAGGGTGGGGTGCCGCAGCAGCGCCGATTCGATCTCACCGGGCTCGATGCGGAAGCCCCGCAGCTTGATCTGCTGGTCGGCCCGGCCGAAATACTCCAGCGCCCCGTCCTGGCTCCAGCGGGCCAGGTCGCCGGTCCGGTACATCCGCGAGCCGGGGGCGCCGTGGGGGTCGGCGACGAATCGTTCGGCGCTGAGTGCGGGCTGTCCGATGTAGCCGTGGGCGAGGCCGTGTCCGGCGACGTAGAGCTCGCCGGGGACGCCCGGCGGCAGCATCCGGAGGTTCTCGTCCAGGACGTAGGCGTGCTTGCCCGCGATCGGTCGACCGATTGGGATGGCGGGCGCGGGTCCGGTGAGGGTGTGGGTGGTGGTGAAGCCCATGCTCTCGGCCGGCCCGTAGCCGTTGACGAGGTGGAGGTGGGGGTGGTCGGCCAGTGCCCTGGCGGTGTGGGCGGGTGAGGCCGCCTCGCCGGCGGTCATGGCCTCCTTGATCCGGGAGAAGACGGCCGGGTGCTCGTCGAGCATGTGGTTGAACAGGCTCGCCGACATCTGCAGGGTGGTGATGGAGTGCCGTTCCACCAGCTCCGCGATCTGGTGCGGGTCGGTGTGCTGGCCGGGCTGCAGGACGCAGACGCCGCCGTGCAGGAGCGGTCCGAAGACCTCCAGGGCGAAGGCGTCCCAGGACACCGGCGAGCTCTGCAGGTACGTCTGTCCGGGTCCGAAGTCCAGGTAGTCGGGGCCGATGAACGTGGCGGCCAGTGCCCGGTGCGAGGCCGCGACGCCCTTGGGCACTCCGGTCGATCCGGAGGTGAACATGACGCAGGCGATGGACTCCGGGTGCCCTCCCGTCTCCACGGGGGTTCCCGGCAGGGCGCTGATCGCGGGTATCTCCGCGGTGAGGTCGATCAGGGTGGCGGGGGTCGACAGGGCTGTCAGGTGGGCCTGGGTGACCAGTGCCGCCGGGTCGGTCTGGCCGAGCACGGTGTTCAGCCGGTCGGCCGGGAACTGCGGGTCGAGCAGGGTGTATCCGGCGCCCGCCTTCAGGGCGGCGAGCAGGGTGGCGACGAGCTGCGGGGACCGTTCCAGGTGTACGGCGACGATGCTGCCCGGGGTGACTCCGCGTGCGGTCAGGTGGCGGGCCAGCCGGTTGGACCAGATGTCCAGCTCCTGGTAGGTCACCCGCTGTTCCTCGTGGACCAGCGCCACCTCGTGCGGGGTGCGGGCGGCCTGTGCCGTGAACAGCGCGTCGAGCCCGAGGCCGGGCGCCGGGGACTGTGCCCCGCTCCACTCCCGCAGCCGGTCGCGCTCCTGCCCGGAGACCATCTCCAGCTCCGCGAGGGGCAGATCGGGGGTGGCGACGGCGCCGTCGAGGAGCCGGACCAGGCGGTCCGCCGTGGCCTCGATGGTGCGTGCGTCGTACAGGTCGGTGGTGTACTCGATCATGATGTCGAGGCCGTCGGGCCGGCCGTCGGCGGCGCGGTTCTCGGCGAACGCGAAGGTCAGGTCGAACTTGGCGACGGAGACCGGTGGGACGGCGAACTCGCTGGCCAGTCCGGCGAGTCGGGGCGCTTCGCTGCTGGTGTCTCCGACGGTGAGCATGACCTGGAAGAGGGGGTGCCGGGCGGTGGTGCGCTCGGGGTTGAGTGCTTCGACCAGCCGGTCGAACGGCAGGTCCTGGTGGGCCCAGGCGGCGAGGTCGGTCTCGCGGACCCGGGTCAGCAGCTCGCGGAAACTCGGGTCGCCTCCGGTGTCGGTGCGCAGGACGAGGGTGTTGACGAAGAAGCCGACGAGGTCGTCGAGCTTCTGGTCGGTGCGGCCCGCGACGGGTGAGCCGAGCGGGATGTCGTGGCCGGCGCCGGAGCGGGAGAGCAGGGTCGCCACGGCCGCCTGGGCCACCATGAACAGGGTGGTGCCGGTGTCCTGGGCCAGCGACATCAGAGCGGTGTGCAGTTCGGCGGGGCAGTGCACGGCGTGGGTGCGGCCGCGGTTGGAGGCGACGGCGGGGCGGGCGTGGTCGGCGGGCAGGGTGGCTTCCTCCGGCAGATCGGCGAGCACCCCGCGCCAGTGGTCGAGCTGGCGTTCCTCGTCGCGCTCCAGGATCCGCTGCTGCCAGAGGGAGTAGTCGGCGTACTGGACCGGCAGCGGCTCCCATGCGGGGGCGGTGCCCTCGGTGCGGGCCTCGTAGGCGGTGGCCAGGTCACGGAAGAGCGGTCCGTTGGACCAGCCGTCGGAGGCGATGTGGTGGATCACCAGCATGAGGACGTGGTCCTCGGCGCCGAGCTGCAACAGCTGTGCGCGGTAAGGGAGTTCACCTGCCAGGTCGAAGGTCCGCCCGGCCTGGGCGGCCAGCCGGCCGGCGAGTTCCTCCTCGGTGGTGCGGATCAGGGGCAGGTCGGAGGCGGTCGGGGGAAGGATGTGCTGGTGGGGGGTGCCCCGGTGGATCGGGAAGACGGTCCGCAGTACTTCGTGGCGGGTGGCCACGTCGGTGAGGGCGAGCTGGAGGGCCCGGTGGTCCAGTGAGCCCTTGAGACGGAGTGCGAGGGGGATGTTGTAGGTGGCGGACGGGCCTTCCATCTGGTCGAGGAACCACAGCCGCTGCTGGGCGGAGGACAGTGGCACGATCTCCGGCCGCTCCTCGGACGTCAGCGCCGGCCGGCGCTCGCCGCTGCCCTCGGCCGCGATCCGCTCGGCCAGCTGCGCGACCGTGGCGTACTGGAACAGGTCGCGGATGGTGATCTCGGTCTCCCAGACGGCCCGGATGCGGCTGATGAGACGGGTGGCGAGCAGGGAGTGGCCTCCGCGCCGGAAGAAGTGGTCGTCGATGGTGACCGACGTCAGTCCGAGAACGGCCGCGAAGAGTCCGCACAGCACTTCCTCGGCGGGCGTACGGGGCGCGCGCCCACCGGTGTCGGTGCTGCGGCGGGGTGCGGGCAGGGCGCGTCGGTCGACCTTGCCGTTGGTGGTGAGCGGAATCTCGTCGAGCACGACGAAGGCGGACGGGACCATGTACTCGGGCAGTGCGCCGGAGATCTCCCGGTGCACCGCGTCGGTGTCGATCCGGGCGCCGTCGGCGGCGACGAGGTAGGCGACGAGCCGCTTGTCGCCGGGCCGGTCCTCCCGCACCAGTACGGTCGCCTGGCCCACGCTCTCGTGGGTGGTCAACGCGCTCTCGATCTCGCCGAGTTCGATGCGGAAGCCGCGGAGCTTGACCTGCTGGTCGGCGCGGCCGAGGTATTCGAGGGAGCCTTCCAGGTTCCAGCGGACCAGGTCCCCGGTCCGATACATCCGCGCACCGGCCGGGCCGTACGGGTCGGCGACGAAGCGTTCCGCCGTCAGCGAGGCACGGTTGAGGTAGCCCTGTGCCAGGCCGGCTCCCGCGATGTACAGCTCGCCGGGAGCTCCCGGTGGAACCAGCCCGAGGCCGGCGTCGAGCACGTACAGGCGGTGGTTGTCGAGCGGCTCACCGATCGGGACGGCACCCGCGTAGTCCAGCGGACGGTGGATGCGGTGGGTGGAGGCGAAGGTGGTGGTCTCCGTCGGGCCGTAGCCGTTGACGACGGTGACGTCGGGGCAGTTGTCCATGACCCGGCGCACGGCCTCCGGCGGCACCACGTCACCGCCCGCCCACACCTCGCGCACCCCGGCGAACGCGCCCGGCGCCTCTTCCGCCATGACCCGGAAGAGACCCGCGGTCATCCAGAGCGCGGTGACCCGGTGCTCGGTGAGCAGCCGTTGGTAGTCGGTGGGGGCGAGGTGGCCACGAGGTGCGACCACGACCGTGCCGCCGTTCAGCCACGGCACCCAGATCTCGTACGTGGAGGCGTCGAAGGCGGCCGGCGAGTGGAACAGCACGCGCCGGTGGTTGCCGTTGGCGTACATGGTCTGCGCGGCCAGGTCCGCCACATTGCGATGGGTGACCGCGACGCCCTTCGGCACACCCGTCGAACCCGAGGTGAACATCGCGTACACCGGTTGGTCGGGGTGGATGGTGTGGGTGGGAGCGGTGGCGGGCAGCCGGTCGAGACCGGTGGTGTCGTCGAGGACGATGATCCGCGCTTCGGCGTCCTGGACGACCTGGTGGTCCGAGAGTGCCTGGTCGGTGAGGAGGACCGGTGCCCGGGTGTCGGCCAGGATCTGGACGAGGCGGCTGTCCGGGTCGGTGGTGTTCAGCGGGGCGTACACGGCACCGGCCTTGACCACGGCGAGCAGGGCGGTGAGCAGGTCGGTCGAGCGCTCCATGAGGACGGCGACCACGTCGTGCCGCTCGACCCCGGCGTCGATGAGGTGGTGGGCCAGCCGGTTGGTGACCTCGTCGAGTTCGGCGAACGTCAGATCACGGTCCTCGTCCACCAGGGCGATCGCGTCCGGGGTCCGGGCGGCCTGGGCGGCGAACAGCTCCGCCAGGCTCGTCCCGGGCGTGCCGGTGGTGGTGCCGCTGCGCTCTTCCAGGAGCAGTCGCCGCTCGTGCTCACCGAGCAGGTCGAGGACGGAGAGCGGGGTGTCGGGCGAGGTGACGACGGCCTCCAGCAGGCGGTTCAGCCGTGCCATGAGGGCGTCGATCGTCCGGGCGTCGTAGAGGTCGGTGGCGTACTCGATGGTGATGTCCAGGCCGTCCGGACGGCCGTCGCGGGTGCGGTGCTCGGCGAAGCCGAAGGTCAGGTCGAACTTGGCGATCTGCAGGGCGCTGTACTCGGTCCGGGCGTCGAGCCCCGGGAATCCGATGGCGTCCGAGCCGGCCTCACCCATGGTGAGCATCACCTGGAAGAGCGGGTGCCGGGAGGCCGAGCGCTCGGGGTTCAGCACCTCGACCAGCCGGTCGAAGGGCAGGTCCTGGTTGTCCCAGGCCGCCAGGTCCGTCCTGCGGACCCGGGAGAGCAGGTCGCAAAAGCTCGGGTCGCCGGTCAGGTCGGTGCGCAGGACGAGGGTGTTGACGAAGAAGCCCACGAGGCCGTCGAGTGCCTCGTCGATGCGGCCGGAGACCGGGGAGCCGATCGGGATGTCGAGGCCTGCGCCGGAGCGGGAGAGGGCGGTCGCCACGGCGGCCTGGACCGCCATGAACAGGGTGGCGCCGGATTCCCGCGCGAGGTGGGTGAGGCCGATGTGGATGTCGGCGGGCAGATGTGCGTCGCAGGTGGCGCCGATGTACGAGGCGGAGGCCGGGCGCGGCCGGTCGGCCGGCAGTGTGGCCTCCTCCGGCAGGTCGGCCAGTACGCCGCGCCAGAACTCCAGTTGGCGGGATCCGGCACTGTCCGGGTCGTCGCCCTCGCCCAGCAGTTCCTGCTGCCACAGGGTGTAGTCGGCGTACTGGACCGGCAGCGGCTCCCACTCGGGCACGACGCCCCGGGCCCGTGCCTCGTAGGCGGTGGCGAGGTCCTGGAGCAGCGGAGCGGTCGAGCCGCCGTCGGACACGATGTGGTGCATCACGATGAGCAGGACGTGCTCCTGCTCGCCGAGGGCGATCAGGCGGGCCCGGACCGGCAGATCGGCCGCGAGGTGGAAGACCTGGGCGGACTCCTCGGCGAGAACGGCCGGCAGCGTCGCGGCATCGGCGGCGAGGACCGGGAGCGGGAGCTCCACGTCCTCCTCGGCGACGATGTGCTGGTAGGGGGTGCCGTCCTGGTCGGGGAAGAGGGTGCGCAGGCTCTCGTGTCTGCCGACCAGGTCCAGGAGGGCCGACCGGAGGGCGGGGCGGTCGAGTTCGCCGTTCAGCCGCACGGCGAGCGGGATGTTGTAGGTGGTCGACGGCCCTTCCATCTGGGCGATGAACCACAGCCGCTGCTGGGCGAAGGACAAGGGAATCACTTGGTCACTCCCATCCGGCGCATCGGCCGAAGTCTGGGCCGCGCGGCCTCGGCGCCGTCGAGCTTCTCGACGAGCGTGGCCACGATCGGGTTTTCGAAGAGGGTCGCCACGGAGAGTTCGACCCCGAGTACGGTGCGGATCCGGCCGGCGAGCCGGGTGGCGAGGAGCGAGTGCCCGCCGAGGTTGAAGAAGTGGTCGTCGATGGAGACCGACGGCAGTCCCAGGATCTCCGCGAAGAGGCCGCAGAGGACTTCTTCCTTGGCGGTGCGCGGTGCACGCCCGGTGGCCTCGTTGGTGAGCTGGGGTGCGGGCAGGGCGCGTCGGTCGACCTTGCCGTTGACGGTGAGGGGGATCTCGTCGAGGACCATGAAGGCGGACGGGACCATGTAGTCGGGCAGCAGCCCGGACATCTGCTTCTGTACGTCCCCGGGTTCGATCCGGGCGCCTTCCTCGGCGGTGAGGTAGGCGACGAGGCGCTTGTCGCCGGGCCGGTCCTCCCGTACGACGACGGTGGCCTGGGCCACGCCCGGCAGGCCGGCGAGGACGGTCTCGATCTCGCCGAGTTCGATGCGGAAGCCGCGGAGCTTGACCTGCTGGTCGGCGCGGCCGAGGTATTCGAGGGAGCCTTCCAGGTTCCAGCGGACCAGGTCCCCGGTCCGGTACATCCGCGCACCGGCCGGACCGTACAGATCCGCGACGAAACGGTCGGCGGTCAGCACCGGCCGGTCCAGATACCCCTGCGCCAGACCGGCACCCGCGATGTACAACTCACCCGGCGTACCCGGCGCAACCAGTCGCAGCCCCTCGTCCAGGACGTAGAGACGGTGGTTGTCGAGCGGCTCACCGATCGGGATCGCACCCGCGTAGTCCAGCGGACGGTGAATACGGTGGGTGGAGGCGAACGTGGTGGTCTCCGTCGGGCCATAGCCGTTCACAACGGTCAGGTCCGGGCAGCTGTCCATGACCCGGCGCACCGCCTCCGGCGGCACCACGTCACCACCCGCCCACACCTCACGCACCCCCGCGAACGCCTCCGGGACCTCCTCCGCCATCACCCGGAACAGACCTGCCGTCAACCACAGCGAGCTGATCCGGTGCTCGGACAGCAACCGCTGGTAGTCGGCGGGTGCCAGGTGTCCTGCGGGGGCGACGACGAGGGTGCCACCGTTCAGCCACGGCACCCACATCTCGTACGTCGATGCGTCGAACGCCATCGCCGAGTGGAAGAGCACCCGCGAGTGATTGCCGTTCGCGTACATCGTCTGCGCGGCCAGATCCGCCACATTGCGATGCGTGACCGCAACACCCTTGGGAACCCCGGTGGAGCCCGACGTGAACATCGCGTACACCGGCTGATCCGGATGTACCACCACACCAGGATCCGAGGAGACCGAGGCGTCAGAGGCGCCAGAGGTGTCCAAGGAGCCACCACCGGACAGCGGACCCAGCACCCGGACACCCGCCGGCAACACCAGCGAACCCGGATCCCGGTCCGTCACCACATGCGTGACACCCGACTCCCCCACGATCAACTCCACACGATCCGCCGGATACCGCGTATCCAACGGCACATACACCGCCCCCGCCTTCACCACACCCAACGTCGCGACCACCGCACCCACCGACCGCTCCAGGAACAACGCGACCCGACTACCCGGCCGCACCCCCTCCGCGATCAGCCGACGCGCCACACCATTGGCCAGACCGTCGAGCTCCCGATACGACAGCTCACGCCCCTCACCCACCACCGCAACCGCATCCGGCGTCCGCACCACCTGCGCCCCGAACAATCCCGCAAGCCCCCCATCCGGAGAACCCGTCACCGCACCGGCCCACTCCCCCAACAACAACCCACGCTCACCACCCGACAACAACTCCAACTCACCCACCGGCACATCCGGCGCACAAGCCGCAGCACCCAACAACCGCACCAGACGCTCACCCACCAACTCCACCGAACGAGCGTCATACAGATCCGTCGCATACTCGATCGTGATGTCCAACCCACCCGGCCGACCATCCACCGAACGATGCTCCGCGAATCCGAAGGTGAGATCGAACTTGGCGATCTCCACCTTCGAGAACTCGTACGTGGCTTCCAGCCCCGGGAGTTCGGGGGCATCGGCGGACATGTCTCCGACGGTGAGCATGACCTGGAAGAGGGGGTGCCGGGCGGTGGTGCGCTCGGGATTGAGGGCTTCGACCAGCCGGTCGAACGGCAGGTCCTGATGACTCCAGGCAGCGAGGTCGGTCTCGCGAACCCGGTTCAGCAGCTCACGGAAGCTCGGGGCGCCGCTGGTGTCGGTACGCAGGACGAGGGTGTTGACGAAGAAGCCCACGAGATCGTCCAGGGCCGGGTCGGTGCGCCCCGCGACGGGTGAACCGAGCGGGATGTCGTGGCCGGCGCCGGAACGGGACAGCAGCGTCGACACCGCGGCCTGAGCCACCATGAAGAGCGTGCTGCCGGTCTCCTGGGCCAGGGAGCTGAGCGACTCGTGCAGGTCGGCCGTGCAGTGCACGGTGTGAGTGGTGCCACGGTTGGACGCGGTGGCCGGCCTGGCACGGTCCGTCGGCAGTGTCGCTTCCTCCGGGAGGTCGGCCAACGCGGCGCGCCAGAAGTCGAGTTGGCGTTCCTCGTCGCTGCCGAGGAGGCGTTGCTGCCAGAGGGAGTAGTCGGCGTACTGGACCGGCAGCGGCTCCCATGCGGGGGCGGCGCCCTCGGTGCGGGCCTCGTAGGCGGTGGCCAGGTCGCGGAAGAGCGGTCCGTTGGACCAGCCGTCGGAGGCGATGTGGTGGATGACCACCAGCAGGATGTGCTCCTGCTCGCCGATCGACAGCAGGTGTGTGCGGATCGGTGGCTGGACGGACAGGTCGAAGGTGGCCGATGAGAGCTCGGCCAGTCGTGCGGTGAGCTCGTCCTCGGTGGTATCGATCAGCGGGAGGTCGATGGCGGTCGGAGGAAGGATGTGCTGGTGGGGGGTGCCCTCATGGGTCGGGAAGACGGTCCGCAGTCCTTCGTGGCGGGTGGTGATGTCGGTGAGGGCGAGCTGGAGGGCCCGGTGGTCCAGTGAGCCCTTGAGACGGAGTGCGAGGGGGATGTTGTAGGTGGCGGACGGGCCTTCCATCTGGTCGAGGAACCACAGCCGCTGCTGGGCGGAGGACAGCGGGACGATCTCCGGCCGTTCCTCCGCCGTCAGCGCCGGCCGGGGCAGTTCTCCGCTACCCGCGGTGACGCATTCCGAGAGCGCGAGCACCGTGGGGTTGCGGAACAGGTCCTTCACCCCGAGCTGAACGCCGAATGCCCGCCGGATGCGGCTGATCAGCCGGGTGCCGAGCACCGAGTGGCCGCCGCGGTGGAAGAAGTGGTCGTCGATGGAGACCGACGGCAGTCCGAGGACGGCCGCGAAGAGACCGCAGAGCACCTCTTCCTGCGGTGTGCGCGGGGCGCGCCCAGTGGTGGCGTGGGAGACCTGGGGTGCGGGCAGGGCCCGGCGGTCGACCTTGCCGTTGCTGGTGAGGGGGATCTCGTCGAGGACCACGAAGGCGGACGGGACCATGTACTCGGGCAGGGCGTCCGAGGCGTGACCGCGCAGTTCGGCCACGTCGACCCGGGCCGCGTCGGCGGCGACGAGGTAGGCGACGAGCCGCTTGTCGCCGGGCCGGTCCTCCCGCACCAGTACGGTCGCCTGGCCCACGCTCTCGTGGGCGGTCAACGCGCTCTCGACCTCGCCGAGTTCGATGCGGAAGCCGCGGAGCTTGACCTGCTGGTCGGCGCGGCCGAGGTATTCGAGGGAGCCTTCCAGGTTCCAGCGGACCAGGTCCCCGGTCCGGTACATCCGCGCACCGGCCGCACCGTACGGGTCGGCGACGAAGCGTTCCGCCGTCATGCCCGGCCGGCCGAGGTAGCCGCGGGCGAGACCGGCGCCGGCGATGTACAGCTCGCCGGGGGTGCCCGGCGGGACCAGTCGCAGGCCCTCGTCCAGGACGTAGAGACGGTGGTTGTCGAGCGGCTCACCGATCGGGATCGCACCCGTGTAGTCCAGCGGACGGTGAATACGGTGGGTCGTGGCGAAGGTGGTGGTCTCCGTCGGGCCGTAGCCGTTGACGACCGTGACGTCCGGGCAGCGGTCCATGACCCGGCGCACCGCCTCCGGCGGCACCACGTCACCACCGGCCCACACCTCACGCACCCCCGCGAACGCCTCCGGGACCTCCTCCGCCATCACCCGGAACAGACCCGCCGTCAACCACAGCGAGCTGATCCCGCGCTCGGTCAGAAGTCCGCCCAGCGTGCCGGGGTCGAGGTACCCGGGTGGTGCGACCACGACCGTGCCGCCGTTCAGCCACGGCACCCAGATCTCGTGCGTGGAGGCGTCGAAGGTGTGTGTCGAGTGGAACAGCACGCGCCGGTGGTTGCCGTTGGCGTACATGGTCTGCGCGGCCAGGTCCGCCACATTGCGATGGGTGATCGCGACGCCCTTCGGCACACCCGTCGAACCCGACGTGAACATCACGTACAGCCATTGGTCGGGATGGGCGTGGGGGGCCGGGGGCGTCGTGGGGAGGTGGGCGAATCCGGCGGTGCCGTCCAGCACGACAGTCCGGGCGTCGGTCCGGGTCACGACGGAGTGTTCGGCCAGTGCCCGGTCGGTGAGCAGGACGGGCGCCCCGGTCTCCGTGAGGATCCGCAGCAGACGGGTGTCGGGGTCCGCGGTGTTGAGCGGGGCGTAGACGCCTCCGGCCTTGACCACCGCGAGGAGTCCGGTGAGCAGCTCCGCCGACCGCTCCATCAGTACGGCGACGACGCTCTCCGGCCGGACGCCGAGGCCCACGAGGTGGTGGGCGAGCCGGTTGGTGTCCTCGTCCAGCTCGGCGTAGGTCAGCTCCCGGTCGCCGTCGACCAGGGCGATGGCGTCCGGGGTGCGCGCGGCCTGCGCGGCGAACAGCTCCGCGAGGCCGGCGTCGGAGGAGCCGGTGACCTCGCCGTTCCACTGCTCCAGGAGGCGGTGACGCTCGTCCGCGCCGATGAACTCCAGCTCACCCACGGGGATTTCAGGTCGCTCTACGGCGTCGCCCAGCAGCCGTACCAGTCGGGCGGTGACCGCCTCGACGGTGCCGGCGTCGTACAGGTCGGTGGCGTACTCGACCCTGATGTCCAGCCCGCCCGGGCGTCCGTCGGCCGTGCGGTGTTCGTGGAAGGAGAAGGTCAGGTCGAACTTGGAGATGTCCAGGGTCGTGAAGCCCGACTCGGCCGAGATTCCCGGGAGTTCGAGGGTGGGGGTGACGGCTTCCTGGAGGGTGAGAACGACCTGGAAGAGGGGGTGCCGAGCGGTGGAGCGCTCGGGGTTGAGGGTCTCCACCAGCCGGTCGAACGGCAGGTCCTGGTGGGCCCAGGCCGCCAGGTCGGCCTCCCGGACCCGGGTCAGCAGCTCGCGGAAGCTCGGGTCGCCGGTCAGGTCGGTGCGCAGCACCAGGGTGTTGACGAAGAAGCCCACCAGGTCGTCGAGGGACTGCTCCGAGCGGCCCGCGATCGGGGCGCCGATCGGGATGTCCTCCCCCGCGCCGGAACGGGACAGTGCGGTGGCGACGGCGGCCTGGGCCACCATGAACAGCGTGCTGCCGGTCTCCCGGGCCAGCCGGGTCAGCCCGTCGTGCAGCTCGGCGGGGACGTGGACGCTGTGGGTGTCGCCGCGGTAGGTGGCGACCGCCGGGCGCGGGCGGTCGGCCGGCAGGGTGGCCTCGTCGGGCAGCCCGTCCAGTGTGTGGCGCCAGAATGCGGACTGCCGCTCCCCGTCCGCCGCGAGCAGCTCCTGCTGCCAGAGCGTGTAGTCGGCGTACTGCACCGGCAGCGGGTCCCACGCGGGGGCGAGGCCCCCGGCACGGGCGGCGTAGGCGGCCGCCAGGTCGCGCAGCAGCGGGGCGGTGGACCAGCCGTCGGAGGCGATGTGGTGCATCACCACCAGGAGTACGTGCTCCTGGTCCCCGATCGCGAACAGGGTGGCACGAAGGGGTAGTTCGGACTCCAGGTCGAAGCTGCGGGCGGCGTGTTCCGCGAGCTCCGCCTCCAGGCGGGCCCCGGTCACCGCGCGGACCGGCAGCTCCACCCGGACTTCGGCAGCCGGGAGCTGCCACTGGTAGGCGGCGTCGTCGGCCATCCCGAAGAGGGTGCGCAGCGATTCGTGCCGCACCACCAGGTCGGTGAGCGCGGTCTGGAGGACGTCCGGGTCGAGCGCTCCCGTGAGGCGCAGGGCCAGCGGGATGTTGTACGTGGCCGACGGCCCCTCCAGGTGGTGCAGGAACCACAGGCGCTGCTGGGCGGAGGAGAGCGGTACCCGGTCGGGCCTGACCGCCTCCCGGAGCGCGGGCCGCTGCACGGCGTCGCCGCCCGCTTCGACGTACTCGGCCAGTGCGGCCACCGTGGGGCCCTGGAAGAGGTCCCGGACGGTGATCTGGACGCCGAAGGCCTGCCGGATCCGGCTGATGAGGCGGGTGGCGAGGAGCGAGTGCCCGCCGAGGTTGAAGAAGTGGTCGTCGATGGTGGCCGAGGGCAGTCCCAGGACCTCCGCGAAGAGGCCGCACAGGACCTCCTCGACCGGTCCCCGGGGGGCGCGCCCGGCGGTGTCGGCACTCTGCCGGGGTGCGGGCAGGGCGCGTCGGTCGACCTTGCCGTTGACGGTGAGCGGGATCTCGTCGAGGACCATGAAGGCGGACGGGACCATGTACTCCGGGAGCACGCCGGCGATCTCACGTCGCACCGTTTCGGTGTCGATCCGGGCGCCGTCGGCGGCGACGAGGTACGCGGCGAGGCGCTTGTCGCCGGGCCGGTCCTCGCGGACGACGACGGTGGCCTGGCCCACCTCCGCCCGTGCGGTCAACGCGCTCTCGATCTCGCCGAGTTCGATGCGGAAGCCGCGGAGCTTGACCTGCTGGTCGGCGCGGCCGAGGTATTCGAGGGAGCCTTCCAGGTTCCAGCGGACCAGGTCCCCGGTCCGGTACATCCGCGCACCGGCCGGACCGTACAGATCCGCGACGAAACGGTCGGCGGTCAGCGCCGGCCGGTCCAGATACCCCTGCGCCAGACCGGCACCCGCGATGTACAACTCACCCGGCGTACCCGGCGCAACCAGTCGCAGCCCCTCGTCCAGAACATACAGCCGGTGGTTGTCGAGCGACTCACCGATCGGAATCGCACCCGCGTAGTCCAGCGGACGGTGAACACGGTGGGTGGAGGCGAACGTGGTGGTCTCCGTCGGGCCATAGCCGTTCACAACGGTCAGGTCCGGGCAGCTGTCCATGACCCGGCGCACCGCCTCCGGCGGCACCACATCACCACCCGCCCACACCTCACGCACCCCCGCGAACGCCTCCGGGACCTCCTCCGCCATCACCCGGAACAGACCCGCCGTCAACCACAGTGCGGTAATTCCCTGTTCAGCGATCAGGGCCTCGTACGCCGCCGCGTCGAGATGCCCTGCGGGGGCGACGACGAGGGTGCCACCGTTCAGCCACGGCACCCACATCTCGTACGTCGACGCGTCGAACGCCATCGCCGAGTGGAACAACACCCGCGAGTGATTCCCGTTCGCATACATCGTCTGCGCGGCCAGATCCGCCACATTGCGATGCGTGACCGCGACACCCTTCGGCACACCCGTCGAACCCGACGTGAACATCGCATACACCGGCTGATCCGGATGCACCACCACACCAGGATCCGAGGAGACCGAGGCGTCAGAGGCGTCCGAGGCATCCGAGGGGCCACCACCGGACAGCGGACCCAGCACCCGGACACCCGCCGGCAACACCAACGAACCCGGATCCCGGTCCGTCACCACATGCGTGACACCCGACTCCCCCACGATCAACTCCACACGATCCGCCGGATACCGCGTATCCAACGGCACATACACCGCCCCCGCCTTCACCACACCCAACGTCGCGACCACCGCACCCACCGACCGCTCCAGGAACAACGCGACCCGACCGCCCGGCCGCACCCCCTCAGCGATCAGCCCACGCGCCACACCATTGGCCAGACCGTCGAGCTCCCGATACGACAGCTCACGCCCCTCACCCACCACCGCAACCGCATCCGGCGTCCGCACCACCTGCGCCCCGAACAACCCCGCAAGCCCCCCATCCGGAGAACCCGTCACCGCACCGGCCCACTCCCCCAACAACAACCCACGCTCACCACCCGACAACAACTCCAACTCACCCACCGGCACATCCGGCGCACAAGCCGCAGCACCCAACAACCGCACCAGACGCTCACCCACCAGCTCCACCGAACGAGCGTCATACAGATCCGTCGCATACTCGATCGTGATGTCCAACCCACCCGGCCGACCATCCACCGAACGATGCTCCGCGAACGAGAACGTCAGGTCGAACTTGGCGAACCGCAGCCAGGTGAACTCCGATTCGGTGTCCAGCTCCTCGGCGACGAGCGTCGGTGTGGCCGCGTCGGTGAGTGTCAGCATCACCTGGAAGAGCGGGTGCCGGGCGGCGGACCGGTCGGGATTGAGGGCTTCGACCAGCCGGTCGAACGGCAGGTCCTGATGGCTCCAGGCAGCGAGGTCGGTCTCGCGGACCCGGTTCAGCAGCTCACGGAAACTCGGGTCGCCGCTGGTGTCGGTACGCAGGACGAGGGTGTTGACGAAGAAGCCGACGAGGTCGTCGAGGGCCTGGTCCGTTCGGCCGGCGATCGGTGAGCCGAGCGGAATGTCGTGGCCGGCGCCGGAACGGGACAGCAGCGTCGACACCGCGGCCTGAGCCACCATGAAGACCGAGGCTCCGGACTCTCGTGCCAGTTCCGCGAGCGAGGAGTGGATCTCCTCGGGGCAGTGCACGGTGTGGGTGGCACCACGGTAGGAGGCGACGGCCGGCCGCTGCCGCACGGCGGGCAGGGTGACCTCTTCCGGGAGGTCGGCCAAGGTCCGGCGCCAGTAGTCGAGTTGGCGGGAGGCGAGGCTCTCCTCGTCCCTGGGATCGCCGAGCACGCCATGGTGCCAGAGGGTGTAGTCGGCGTACTGGGCGGGCAGCGGCTCCCAGGCCGGGCGCTCACCGCGGGAGCGGGTCGCGTAGGCGGTGCTCAGGTCGCGCATCAGCGGCTGGTAGGACCAGCCGTCGGAGACGATGTGGTGCATGACGACGAGAAGCACGTGGTCGTGCTCGCCGAGGCTGAACAGCCGTGCCCGGAACGGCAGATCGGCCGCCAGGTCGAAGACGCGCTCGGACTCGGCGGTGAGCAGCGCGGCGACCTCCTTCTCGGCCGCCGGGGTGACCGGCAGCTCCACCCGGACGCTGTCGGCGGGCAGGATCCGCTGGTACGTCTGCCCTTCCGCCTGGCCGAACACGGTGCGCAGGCTCTCGTGGCGTCCCGCGACATCGGTGAACGCGGACTCCAGGGCGGCGACGTCGAGGTCACCGCGGACCCGGACGGCGAGCGGAATGTTGTAGGTCGCCGACGGGCCCTCCAACTGGTCCAGGAACCAGAGCCGTTGCTGGGCCGCGGAGAGCGGCAGCGGTTCGGGCCGCTCCTGGGCGGTCAGGGCCGGGCGGGCGGACTCTCCTCCGCCGGTGGCGACGTACTCGGCGAGCAGCGCCACGGTCGGGTACTCGAAGAACTGTCGCAGCGTCAGCTGGACGTCGAGGACGGTGCGTACCCGGCTCACCAGCCGGGTCGCCAGCAGTGAGTGGCCGCCGGCGGTGAAGAAGTCGTCGTCGATGCCGATCGTCGGCAGGCCGAGGGAGTGGGCGAACAGTCCGCAGAGGACCTCCTCGACCGGGTTGCGCGGGGCCCGGCCGCCGGCCGCCGCACCGGCCCGGGGTGCGGGCAGCGCGCGCCGGTCCAGCTTGCCGTTCGGGGTCAGCGGCAGGGTTCCCATCGGGACGACGGCCGAGGGCACCATGTACTCGACGAGCTGCTCGCCCGCGTACCGGAGGAGTTCGGCTCCGTCCAGGACGCCTTCCTCGGCGGGTACGGCGTAGGCGACCAGGCGCTTGTCGCCGGGCCGGTCCTCACGGACGATGACCGCGGCCTGGGCCACGGAGGGGTGGCGGACCAGCACGGTCTCGATCTCGCCCAGCTCGATGCGGTTGCCGCGCAGCTTGACCTGCTGGTCGGCGCGGCCGAGGAAGACGATCTCGCCGTGCTCGTTCCAGGCGGCCAGGTCGCCGGTGCGGTACATGCGGCTGCCGGCCGGCCCGTAGGGGTCGGCGGTGAACCGCTCGGCGGTCAGGCCGGGCAGCCGGGCGTAGCCCTGGGCGAGGTGCGGTCCCGCGACGTAGAGCTCGCCGGTCTCGCCCTCGGCGGTGTGGCGGAGTTCGCCGTCCAGGACGTACATGGCGGTGTTCGCCATCGGGATGCCGAGGTGCAGCCGGTCGAGGGTGCGGCCCTCGGGGGTGAACGCCTGGTAGCTGCAGAAGACGGTGGCCTCGGTGGGGCCGTAGACGTGGACGAACGTGGTGTCCGGGCAGTGGTCGAGGGCTCGTCGGAGGGCGGTGGCGGACAGTACGTCGCCGCCGGTCCAGATCTCGCGCAGCTGCCCCAGGGCGTCGATCGCCTCGCTGGCCATGGCGTCGAAGAGGGCGGTGGTGAAGTAGGCGGCGGTGGCCCGGTAGCGGGTGATGGCGTCGGCGAGCTCGCCGATGTCGACCTTCGGGGCGGACAGTACGACGGCCAGTCCGCCGCGCAGCAGCGGCACCCACAGTTCGTAGGTGGAGGAGTCGAAGGGCAGCGGCGAGTAGGCGAGTACCCGCTCGTGGGCCTCGGCGCCGAAGCCGGGGTCCAGAGCCAGTTCGACGACGTTGCGGTGGGTGTTCACCACGCCCTTGGGGGTGCCGCTGGAGCCGGAGGTGAACATCATGTACAGCGGCTGGTCCGGGTGGACCGTGACCTCGGGTGCGGTGGCTGCCGTGTCGGCCGTGGCGAGAGTGTCGTCGAGTCGCAGGGCGGGCAGCTCCCCGGCGAAGCCGGTCTCCTCGGCCGGGCGGTCGGTCACCAGCAGGCCGGCCCCGGTGTTGCCGAGGATCCAGGCGAGGCGCTCCCCGGGCTGGCGGGGGTCCAGGGGTACGTACACGCCGCCGCTCTTCAGCACGGCGAGGACCGTGATGACGTAGGCGAACGAGCGGTCGAAGAGGAGACCGACGGTGTCGCCGGGCCGTACGCCCTCGGCGACGAGCCGGTGTGCGAGAGCGTTGGCCGCGCCGTCCAGCTCCCGGTAGGTGAGACTGCGGTCCTCGCGGACGAGTGCGACGGCCTGCGGGGTGCGGGCGGCCTGCGCGGCGAAGAGAGCGTGCAGCGCACCTTCGGGAAGGTTCTCGGCCGTGTCGTTGTACGCGGCGACGTGCGCGGGAACGACGACGCCGAGGGAGAGAGCTGGATCTGCTTGCGGCTGGGACATCTCGACACCTTCTTGGTAGCTCGGATCTCGTGGTCTCGCGGCGTGCCGGGAGACCGACGGAGCCACGGTGGATGACATGCGGATGGTGCTGAGCGGTGCGGTGGGGCGGGATGGGATGCGGGATCAGCCGGTACGGGAGAGTGTCGCGGCGTCGTCCGGCAGCAGGACGTCGTCCGCTTCCAGGGCGTTGGCGTGGTACTTGCCGACGGAGCTGATCAGCAGCCGGAGTTCCAGGGCGATGGACTCGGCCAGCCGGACCAGGCCGGCTTCGGCGTCCTCGTCCACGGCGAGCAGTGCGGCCCGGCCGAGGCCGACGGCGCGGGCGCCGAGCGCCAGGGCCTTCGCGGCCCTGCCGCCTTCCCAGATCCGCCCGCTGGCGAGCAGGCAGTGGTCGGTACGGCCGATGCGGGTGAGGCACTCGCCGAGCGGGAGGCCCACCTGGCCGAGGAAGGCGGTGGGCGCCCATGCGGTGCCGCCCTCCGCGCCGTCCACGGTGACGGAGTCCGCGCCGGCCGCCCAGGCGGTGGCGGCGGCGTGGGCGATGTCGCGGCCGGGGTGCAGTTTCACCCACACCTTCACGCGGGGGAAGTTGTTCCGCATCAGCCGGATCTGCTGGCGCAGGATCTCCTCGGTGAAGGTGCCGGGGCTGCTGATCCGCAGCACCGATTCGCTGTCCGCGCCGAACACCGGTTCCATGGCGTACTGTTCGGCGACCCGGTCACCTGCCTCGCGGCCCAGGACGGTGAGACCGCCGAGTCCCGGCTTCGCGCCCTGGCCGACCTTGAGTTCGAAGGCGAGCCGGCCGGTGGCGAGCAGTGGTTCGGACACCGGGTCGCTGTAGACCAGGTTCCACACTTCCGCGTCGGCGTCCTCGGTGGACTGCTGCACCACCACGCCGCCGTGCTCGTCGTCCGCGGCGGCCGTGTAGGCGGCGATCCTGCCGAGCAGCGGGGAGGCTGCGGAGTCGGCGGCGGCGCGGAAACCGTTGACCGGTACCACGTTCTCCCCGATGACCATCGGGATGCCGAGCTGTCCGGCCTGCCTCCCGGCCGCCTCGCCCAGGTCGTGGCTGGCGACCTGTGTCGAGCCGAACGCGGACACGTAGAGCGGCAGGCGGGAGGCGAACCCGCCTATCTGTGTGGCGAGTTCGACGTCCGTGTACAGGGGCTCGCGGGCCAGGTCGATGAGCTTCTTCAGCCGCTCCGGCATGAACACCGGGGGTACAATCCTGGCCCGCTCCAGCAGGTCGTGCGGGTCCTGGCCGGCCGGTGTCGCGCCCAGCAGGCTGCTGCCGTAGGACTCCAGCGCGGGGAAGACTCCCGCCGCTCCGGCTCTGGCCCGGTGCCGCACCTGTTCCTCGGGGAAGCCGGCGGCGCTCAGTACGGTGCTCATGCCGACACCACGCCGGGGAGCTTCGGGTAGGCGCTGGCCTCCCAGGCGGCGGTGCGGCCGGTGACGTACCGGGTGAAGCGCTCCAGGCCGATGCCGAATCCGGAGCTGGCGGGGATGCCGCGGCGGGCCAGATCGAGGTACCAGCCGTACTTCGCGGGGTTCTCGCCGGTCTCGCGCATCCGGGTGACCAGGGCCGCGTAGTCGTGCTCGCGCTCGCTGCCGCTGGCCAGTTCGCCGTAGCCCTCGGGCGCGATCAGGTCGAAGTTGCGGAGGATGCCGGGGCGGTCGGCGTCCTCCTGGTCGTAGAAGCCCCGTGAGCCCTTGGGGTAGTCGACGACGAAGAAGGGCCGGCTGGTCTTCGCGGAGAGGATCTCCTCGCCCTCCCAGTCGATCTCGGCCCCGGGGTCCTGCGGATGGCCGAGCGCCACCAGGTCCGCGGTGGCCTCCTTGTGCGTGGTGCGGTCGAACGCCCCCCGGACCACCTCGCGGAAGGCGTCCCGGTCGCGGCCGAGAAGCTCCAGGTCCGCGGGCATCTCGCGGACGACCTCGCCGACGACATGGGCGACGAGCCGCTCGGCGAGCTCCATCGCGTCCTCGCGTCGGGCGTCGCGGATCTCCACGTCGATCTGGTGGAACTCGGCGAGGTGGCGGTGCGTGACGGCCGTCTCCAGGGGCTCCAGGCGGACGTTGGGCGCGATGTAGAAGATCTTGTCGAAGGCCAGCAACGAGGCCTGCTTGTAGAGGATCGCGCTGGTCATCAGCTTGTACTTGTGGCCGTAGAAGTCGACGTCCACCTGCTTGGAGCCCCGGATGCCCGGGTCGGTGACCGGCCCGATGACCGGTGGCAGCAGTTCCTGGAAGCCCTGCGCGGTCAGGAACGCGCGGGTCGCCGCGAGCATCCGGCTCTGCACCCGCAGCGTGGCACGGGTCGGCTCGGCGATCAGGTGCTGGTCGGGAGAGGACGGGAACGAGGGCGCGACGCGGCCGTCGGACTCGGCGATCGTGCTGGTCATGGTGCTACCTCCTGGTTGTGCTGCCGATGGGCTGCCGGGCGACGGGTTGCCGGGGGAAGCGGGGAGCGGGTCGCGTGCCGGGGAACGACGCGGTCGTGCCGGCGCTGTACGAACGACAGGGCGTCGAAGAGCCCGGCGGCGGTGAGCCGCCGGCCGCGGTCGCGGACGGGTCCGAGGGGCATGGCCCCGATCTCGGACCAGGTGAGGCGGCCGGACCCGTCGATGTGGCTCCGGGTGCGGCCCGCGTTGTCGGGGTGCAGGCAGTAGGGGACGTCGAGGTATCCGCGGGCGAAGGCCTTCAGCAGGGCCTGGCCGAGGTCCTCGTCGAGGTTCAGCACCGCGTCGACCAGGGCGCGGGCCTCGGCGTACACGGCGTTGTCCGCCGGGTCGGTGTCCGCGGCGGGGGCCTGCCCGGGGTGTGCGCCGGTCGCGGCGCGGTGCCGGGCGGCGGCCCGGGCGGCGACCCGCAGGGCCTCGGTGTTCTCCGCCACGGTGGGAATGCGGTGTGCCTCGGCGGCCGTCTTCACGATCAGCCGGGCGGCCCCGGTCTCCACGGCCAGTTCGGCCGAGCGCTCCAGGAGTTCCAGTGATCCGTGCCGGGTCTGCGGATAGAGACCCATGTAGGTGTAGAGGACGATGTGCCAGTCGGTGTCCGGCAGGAACTCGCCGGCCAGCCGGTGCAGGGCGTGCATGGCGTCGCGGTCCTGGGCCGCGTTGGTCTGCTGGGCGTAGCTGAGCGAGATGCTGCGCAGCCCCGCCCGGTGGAAGAAGAGCGCCTCCAGCGCGCTGATCGCGACGAGCAGTCCGGGCGGGCAGAGCTGGCCGAGCATGCAGCCGCCGAAGGTCTCCAGATGGGGTTCCGCCCCGGTGGCACGGAGTCCGGCCAGGACGTCGCAGCTCTCCTGCCAGTTGCGTACGGAGTCCAGGAGCGGGGTGCGTCCGTAGGGCAGGCAGTAGGAGACCGGGCCGCCCTCCGTCGCGTCCAGGCCGAGTCGGGCGAGAGCGGCCACGATGCGCTGGGGGCGTGCCGATCCGTGCCGGATCTGTACCGGGAAGCCCGCGTCGCGGACCCCGTCGAGGACCCAGCGCGAGGTGTGCGGGCTGTAGGAGGTGATGGGGAATCCGTTGAGCGGGACGCCGCTGTCCAGCGCACGCGCCGCGGACGCCTCGTCGTTGACCCGGGTGTAGCTGTCGATGGTCATGGTGCCGACGACCGCGTCGGCCGCTCCCTTGGTGGCGAGCAGGCCGGCCCGCATCAGCGCGGGGTCGGAGAATCCCATGCGGGGCTGGACCACGAGGGTGCCGCGGGCCTGCGCGCCGGCGACGAACCGGCCGAAGGAGAGGGGGCGCCGGTGCACGGTGGTCCCGCTCGTGGGGGCCGGCTCACGGACCGTCGCGGTCATCGCTCCACCTCCCTGGGCAGCGAGTCGACGTAGGACTCGAAGGCGGTGATGTCGGCGCCGTCCTGGAAGACCGCGTCGAACCCGGCCCTCCTCAGGGCGTCGGCCTCTTCCTCCCCGTTCCCGGACACGCCGAGCTTGCCGCCGATGACGGCGGGCAGGCCGGTCAGTTCCCAGCGCGAGCGGATCGCCCCGATCAGCGGCTCGGCGTCGTGGAAGCCGTGCCCGTTGACGCTGCTGACGACCAGCAGGTCGGGCTGGAACTTGCAGCAGGACTCGACGATCTCGTCCTCGGGCACGCAGGAACCCAGATTGACGACCTTGTGCCCGAGGTCTTCTAGCAGCAGTTGGATGTAGATGAGATTCCAGGTGTGCGCATCGGATTGCAGTCCGGTGACAACAACATCCAGCGGCCCGGATCGATGACGAGCCGCCCATTCCGCAGGCTTCATTGTTCGCTTCGTCCACATCATTGGATGACAAGGGGAGAAAGAGGCCCGGGGTTTGCCCGGAACTCCCTTTCGGCCACAACCGTAGATTCGCCGCGGCGGCGTTTCCGGCGTGACCGGCGGCAACTGGGCGGCAGCAGAGCAGCAGTTGGCCGACGGCGCGGTGCCGGGCGGGCGGGGGGACGTGAGACTGGCCGCACTGCACCCGCAGAATTCAGCGCCCGGCCCGTTGCACACCGCCGGCGAACGACCGAGGAGTCATGACATGGCAGAGACCGGCCACAGCGTCCGTGCGGAGGACGTGCTCGCGGACGTGCTGGCGGAGGTACGGGAACGGGTCGACCGGCGGGAGGCGCTGGGCGAGGCCCAGGTCGCCGTGCTCGAAGCCGCGGTGAACATTGTCCGCGCAGGTCGGAGGGGAGGCGAGGTGATGCCGGTGGAGCGTTCGGAGCTGGTGCGCGAGGCGCTCGGCGCGGTGCGCGCGGCCACGGTGGCGACCGGGGTCGCCCTCACGTACGCGCACGCCACGGCCCGGGTGCTCACCTGACCGCGGTCCGGTCCGTGGTGCCGCCGATCTGCCTGGGCTTCTGCCCGGCGGCCCGGTCCGCGGCTCCTAGTCTTTGATGCAGCCGAAATACTCAGGCACACCCGACGACTTCACGAATGACTTCGTCCAACCGAGGTGGAGATCATGGCAACCAATCCGTTCGAGGACTCCCAGGGCCGCTATGTCGTGCTGGCCAACGAGGAAGGGCAGTATTCGCTGTGGCCGGCCCGCATCCAGCAGCCGGCGGGCTGGGAGCTGGTGAAGGACGAGGGCAGCAAGCAGGAATGCGGCGAATTCATCGAGGCCAACTGGACCGACATGCGGCCGCGTTCCGTGGTCGCGGCCATGGGTGGCTGAACCCACGAGTTCTTCCGGTCCGGAAGGGCGGGTGCGGGGCGCGCGAGGCGCCCGCACCCGCCCTTCGGCACGTCGGCCCGCGGTGGGCGGTGGACGGTCTGCGGTGGGCCGTGGGCGGTGGGCAAAAGGGAACTCCCGGCAGTCACGGGGGTCGTGGACCCGTGTCTGCCGGGAGCCTGGCCGGGCGGGGCGGGCGGTCAGCTCTGGATGCCGCGCACGCACCACTCCAGTACCGCCGCGGCGGCGGTCATCTTGTGGTGGGCCTGCCGCCAGGCCCGGCTGGAGGCACCGTCGAGCACCTCGTCGGTGACCTCCTCGCCCCGGACCGCGGGCAGGTCGTGCAGGAAGACGGTGCGCGGGCCGGCGAAGCGGTCCAGGAACGCGCGGTCGATCTGGAAGCCGTCGAAGTCCTTGAGCCAGTCCGGGTTCTCCTTCGTCACGCCCATGGTCTGCCACCGGCTGGTGTACACCGCGTCCACCGGGCCCTCGACCTCGTCGGCCGACACGACCTGGCTCACCAGGGCCTTGCCGTCGCTGAGTTCGGCCGCCAGGTCCAGCGTCTCCTTGGGCACCTCGTAACCCCGCGGGCAGAGCAGGGTGACGCGCAGGCCGGGAGTGAGGGCGGCGGCGAGTGCCAGGGCCGCGCCGGAGCTGTTGCCCTCGCCGACAGCGAGCAGGTGCAGACCGTCGAGCGAGCCGAACTCCTCGGCCAGTGTGGCGAGATCGGCGATGGCCTGGGTCGGGTGCTCGTCCAGGCTCAGCGCGTTGACGACGGCCAGGTTCGAGCTGCTGCCGAGCCGGCGGATCTCCTCCACGTCCCCGTTGGTACGGACGACGAGGGCGTCCAGGTACTGACCGAGGACCCGGGCTGTGTCCTCGACCGTCTCGCCGGTACTGAGCTGGAGCTCGTTCGGTCCGAAGGTGATCACGTCGGCGCCCAGCCGGGTCGCCGCGCTCCAGAAGGACGTCCGGGTCCGGGTCGAGGACTTGCGGAAGTACAGACCGACCTGCCGTCCGGCCAGCGGCTTCGGCACGATGCCGTCCCGGCCGAACGAGACGGCGCGCCGGACGATGTGGTCCAGCTCGCCGGGCGTGAGGTCGGCGAGGGAGATCAGGTTGCGCATGGGTGGGGTGCCTTTCGGGAGGGCGGGAACGGGGCTACGTGAGGGACTGCGGCGCTCACTCGCTCAGGGCGGCGGCAGACGGGAACAGGGGTACGTGAGGGGCTTGCGGTGCTCACTCGCCGAGGGCGGCGGCGAGAGCGGCGGGAACCGTCTCCCGGTCCGCGTCGAGCACCGCGCGGACCAGGTTGAGCACGGTGAAGCCGACCGGTTCGCCCGCCGTCGTGGGGAGCCGGCGGATCAGGCCGCGGACCAGCAGGGCGTGCACGTCGCGGGCGGCCTCGGCCAGCGAGGTGCCGCAGGCGCGCGCGGCACCGTCCACCGTCCAGGGATCCTCCAGCGTCGCCAGTGTGCGCAGCAGCTCGGCGGCCTTCGGGTCGAGGCCGGTCACGGCGGCGGTGAGCCGCTCGCCCAGGGTGGGGCCGGCGGCGGGATCGGCGGGCGTGACCCCGTCGAGCAGGACCAGCGGTGTGGTGCGGGCGATGTCCAGGAGCTGCTGCGGGGAGTAGAGCAGCAGCCAGGAGGCCGCGGCCTCCAGCGCCTGCGGCATGCCGTCCAGGGCCCGGCAGATCTGGGCGACGGTGGTGACGACGGAGTCGGTGGGGAGGAAGTCGGGCCGCATGTAGCTGACGTGGGAGAGCGTCAGCTCGACGGCGTGCCGGTCCGCGACGAGGGAGCCGCCCACCGCCCCGGCGGCGAGTTCGGCGGCGGTCGGCACCGGCAGCGGGGCCAGCGGCAGCAGCCGTCCGCCGGGCAGCTGGACCGGCCGGTCGGTGGTGGTGAGTATTTTCAGGCGCTCGCAGGCCCGCAGCAGACTCAGCAGCCGAGGAGTGACAGACGGTGACGCATCGTGACCGTCCAGGACGATCAAGGTGGGCTTGGACCCTATGAGCGCGGCCAGTTCCTCGAATTCCTCGCCGTCACGGACCAGTGCGCGCACCCACCCGGTCACGGTCGACTGAGGGGTGTTGGGCGTTGCTCCGGCGGCCTCCGCCGTTTCGTCCAGGGATACCCACAACACCGGAACCCGGTCCCGGGCGTGGATCGCCGAGGCGGCTTCCTGGGCGAGCCGGGTCTTTCCCACTCCCGGCAGCCCGACGAGGGTCAGCAGGCGTTCGTGGTCCGTGCGCAGCCGGGCGGTCAGCGCCTCCAGTTCGGGGCGCCGTCCGATCATCGGACGCAGCGGAGGGGGTGGTGTGGCCAGGCCCACCCCGTAGATGTCCTGGAAGACGCGCCCCACCGCCTTGGCATCGACGGCGAGTTCGAGTTCGACGCGGCGCGCGTCGCTGAGCCGCATGGCATTGGCAAGGAGCTTCAGAGTTTCCCTGCGCGGGTGCTGGACCCGTCCGAGTTCCAGGTCGCGAATGGCCCGGACGCTCACGGTGGAAAGGCCGGCGAGCTGTTCCTGGGTGAGCCCCGCCCGCCGGCGCGCATTCTGCAGCAGAACGTCGAGCCCGGGTGCGGGCTGGGAATTCATCATTGTCTCCTCGGTCTCCCCATGCTCAGAAAACGCAATGGCCGGTTACCCGTCCGCCCAGGAGTGTCCGGAACACATGGCACGGCGCCCGACCTTTCCGGTCCGCTCACGCTCCGTGCGCTCCGTACTCTCCGTGGCAGCGAAGGCCTGCCGTCGATGAACAGCCTTCATCGAGCCATTCCCGAACTCTTCCCGGTGCGGTACCGCGAGTTCCCTGCGGCAGGGGCTACGATCGCCTCGCGCTGGGGAAGCGCGGCGGGTGCGCGGAGCTGAGGGGGAGGATGCGTGTCAACCACGGAAGAGTTTCGGCTGCGCTTCAACATTCTTGGCCCTATTGAGGGTTGGTCCAACGGGACGCGACTCAGGCTGGGCGGAGTCATACAGGAGCGAGTTCTGGCCACACTGCTCCTGGAGCCCGGAAAAGTGCTTCCGGTTTCCCGTCTGGTCGAGGCGGCATGGGACGAGGAACCGCCCACCACGGCACCGCACCAAGTACGCAAGGCAGTTGCGGATCTCCGAAGACGGATACCCGGCGGAGCCGAGGTCCTGCTCACCGACGGGCCCGGCTATCGCGTCGCCCATGAGCAATGCGAAATCGATGTGGCCGAATTTGGCCTACTGATACGCAAAGCGAAGATCGCGGCGTCCGAGGGCCGTACGGCCGAAGCCGCGGAGATATTGCGCAGCGCCCTCGCCCTGTGGCGGGGGCCTGTTCTGTCCGGCAGCGGCGGTCCGGTCATCGAGGCGGCGTCGACCTCCATCGAGGAGCGCCGGCTGACCGCGGCGGAACAGCTCTTCGAACTCCACCTCGCACTCGGCGAGTCCGCCGAACTCGTCGTCGAGCTGCGGGAACTGGTCCAGCAGCATCCCCTGCGCGAGTCCCTGCGCGGCCAGTTGATGATCGCCCTGTACCGGTCCGGGCGGCAGGCCGAGGCCCTGGACGAGTACGGCAGGGTACGCGAGCTCCTCGCCGAGGAACTCGGCATCGACCCCGGTCCCAACCTCACCAAGCTGTACGAGGGGATCCTGCGGGAGAGCCCCGAACTGGCCGGCCCCGAGCCGGCCGCCGCCCCGGTGGTGGCCGTCGCGCTGCCCGCGGAGCCGCCGAGCACCCTCCCGTACGACCTCGCGGACTTCACCGGCCGGGACCGGGAACTGGCCGAGATTCTCCGCGGCGCCGAGGCCGGGGGCGAGCAGGGTCCGCAGATCGTGGCCATCGACGGCATGGGCGGCTGCGGCAAGACCTCGCTCGCGGTACGGGCCGCGCACCGGCTCGCGCCGGAGTATCCGGACGGTCAACTCCACATAGATCTGCGCGGATACACGCCGGGCGACCAGCCGGTGACCGCGGGCATCGCGCTCGACAGCCTGCTGCGGGCCGTCGGCGTCCCCGGCAACCTCATCCCCGACGACGTGCCCGCCCGCACCGCGCTGTGGCGCGCCACCCTGGTCGGCAAGCGGCTGCTGATCCTCTTCGACAACGCGGCCGACGCCGCCGCCATCCGCCCGCTGCTGCCGGTCTCCCCCGGCAGCCTCGTCATGGTCACCAGCCGGGCCCGGCTGGTCGATCTGGACGGCGCGCGGTGGATCTCCATCGGGGTGATGCCGCCCGAGGACAGCGCGATGCTGGTGGCCGAGACCCTCGGAGCCCAGCGGGTCGCCGCCGAGCCCGAGGCGGCCGCGGAGATCGCCCGGCTCTGCGGCCATCTCCCCCTCGCGCTGCGGATCGCCACCGCCCGGCTGCGCAATCGCCCGCGCTGGACGCTCCAGTACCTGGCGGAGCGGCTGCGCGACGAGACCCGAAGGCTCGACGAGCTCAGCTCGGGCGCGCGCAGCGTCTCCGCCACTCTTCGTCTGTCCTACCAGGCCCTGGACGAGGAGTGCCGCAACGCGTTCTCGACGCTGGCCCTGCACCCGGGCAGCGACATGGACATCCATGCCGCCGGTGCGCTGCTCGGCTCGGGCGCCCGGGACGCGGAGGACCTGCTGGAGATGCTGCTCGACGTGCACCTCGTGCAGCAGCCGGAGATCGGCCTCTACACCTTCCACGACCTGGTCCGCAGCTTCGCGCACAGCCTGCTCGTCGAGTCCCCCGAGGACTCCGTGGCGGTGGAGCGGCTGCTGGGCTATTACCTGACCGCCACCGAGGTGGCGTGCGATCTCCTCTACTCCGGGCGGCGTCGGCGCAACACCGGCATCGAGCCCTCCAAGGCCGAAATGCCCGACCTCGGCACCCCCGACACCGCGCGGAAGTGGTTCCTGCGCGAGCAGAGTTCGCTCCTCGCGGCGGTCACGCTCGCCGAGCGCCGGGGGCACGACCGCTACGTGGTGTGCCTGGCCCGCAATCTCGTCTTCCAGCTCAACGACCTCGGACTCCTGGAGGAGTTCGGCGAGCTGAGCCGGGTCGCGGTGGCCGCCGCCGGCCGGCTCCAGGACCTGGCGCTGCTGGGCGTGAGCCTGTCCAACCTGGGTGTCGCCTGCTGGAAGCTCGGCCGTCTCACCGAGGGGCTCGAAGCCGCCAGGGAGAGCCGGGACGTCGCGGTCCGGCTCGGTGATCTGCACACCCAGGCCCACAGCGAGAGCATCCTCGGCCAGTTCAACAGCCTGCTCGGCGACTTCTCCGCGGCCCTGGGCCACATGGAGACGGCCATCGCGCACGAACGCGACCTGGACATGCCGCGCGCGGAGGCCGAGAGCCTGACGATGCTCAGCACCCTGTACGAGCAGTGGGGGCGGTACGAGGAGGCGCGGGACGCGGCCCGGCGCTCGGCCGAACTGAGCCGGCAGCTGGGGCAGCACGAAGGGCTTCCCGGCGCCATCACCGATCTGGCCTTCGCCCATGTCGGCCTGGGCGCGTACGAGGAGGCCGACCGCTGTCTGGCGGAGGCCCGCACCCTGTACGGGGACGCCGGCAACGAGGTGAACCTCGCCCTGACCCTGGCCCTGTCCGCCGATGTGGAACACCGGCTGGGCATGGCGCCGCGCGACCCGGACCAGGCGGAGCTCGCCCTCGACATGATGCGGACCAACCCCTCGCCGCTGCGCCGGGCCAAGGTGGAGAACATCGTGGGCCGGCTGCGTCGCCGGCAGGGCGACGACTCGGCGGCGCTCGCGCTGCACACCCATGCCCACGAGCTCGCCTCGGCCCTCAGCTACCGCATCGAGCAGGCCTACGCCCTGGCGGGCATGGCCGACGCCCTGGGCGACACACCCGAGGCGGCCCGGTACCGGGCGGAGGCGGAGCAGCTCTTCGACGGGATGGGCGTGCCGCCCGATCACCGCCGCAGCTGACGACCGCCGGCGCCGCCGTCCCCGGCCCCGGCCGCGTCCCCGTGTCCCGGGGCGGACAGCGACGAGCCCCGCACCGTGGTCCGGTGCGGGGCTCAGGTGTCGAGGCGGGGGGAGTCAGATGACGGGGGACGTCGGGCCCTTGTCGTCGTCGGTACCGGTGGTACCGATCACCGTCGGGCCCTTGTCGTCATCGGTGCCCGTGGTGCCGGCGAAGGTCGGGCCCTTGTCGTCATCGGTACCGGTGGTACCGATCACCGTCGGGCCCTTGTCGTCCGTGATCGTCCGGGCGATGACGGTCGGACCCTTGTCGTCGGCGACCAGGTGGGTACCGGCGAAGGTCGGGCCCTTGTCGTCGTCGGTGCCCGTGGTGCCGATCACCGTCGGGCCCTTGTCGTCGGCGAGAACCTGCTGGATGCCCCGGGCGTCGTGCGACTGCCCCGCCTCGACCACCGTGCCGATGCCGAAGGCCAGCGTCGCCGCGATGATCCCGAAGAGCCCAGCAAGCTTGCGTCCCATGTCCCGCCCCTAAGTGGTGTTTGTGAGGTTCTGCGGTGTTCCGCTTCCCGACACCACTGATGTTGCTGATCGGCGTTCCCGGTCCGTTCCTGCCCCGATACCGCCTCCGGGAACTGCCGCGGGAACGGACCGGTGACCTCCTACTCCGCGTCCAGCTGGCAGGCGGCGACCCGGGGCCCGAGCGGGGTGAGGACCACGCGCGTCCGGGCCGCTCCCGACTCGTGGCCGGCCAGGTCGAGCAGCGATCTCACGAGGGAACGGAGCACCGCGCGCTCCGACTCGTCCAGGAGCGCGGGACCGGCACCGTCGCCGGGCGGCCACGTCACGATCCCGGCCACCGTGTGCATGCCGTTCTCGGTTCTGGTCTCGACGCTGAGCTGGGGCCCCTCCCAGGACTCCGGCGCGGTGTACGGATGGGACTGGACACCGGACGCCACACGCTCGGCCCACCGTTCCACGGTGGACAGGTCCTGGAGGGCCTGGCGCAGTTCCGTCCCGTCGGGCGAACGATCCCTGGGGTCCTTCACGGAGTACTCCTTCTGCAGACAACTACGTGACGACCCTTGCCTTCTCCGGTCCCGGTTCCCTCCCGAACCGTTCCCGCTTCCTTCCCGTTCCCGCGTTCGCGAAGGGAACGCAGCGGTAATCGGTCGCCGCATGATGACGCCGTTCGATTCAGACAGGGATCCGTGGTGATCCGCATGGGACGCGACATCCTGGGGGATTGAGGCGTGGCAACCACACCGTTCGACGGCTCCGGCACCTTGTGCCGGATGTCGGTGCACAAGGGGTCCGAGTCCTGATGGGCGCCCGGAAATCAACGGACATTCCCGGTCGGTTCTCGGGAATGGGGCCCTTTCTCCTCGTCTGGTCCGGACAGGCGGTGTCCCTGGCGGGAAGCGCGGCGGTCCGGTTCGCCTTCATCGTCGAGGTCTGGTCGGCCGGCGGGAAGGCGACCGACGTCACCGTCCTCTCGCTGTGCGCCATGCTGCCGCAGGCCGTGTTCAGTCCCATTGCGGGCGCAATCGTCGACCGTATACGCAAGCGCACCGCGCTGCGGATAGCCGACGCCGGCGGACTCCTCGTCGTCGGCTCGCTGGCCCTGCTGCACTATGTCGGCGCCTTCCAGGCCTGGCAGGTCTATCCGGCCACCGTCCTGCTCGGCATCTGTGCCGCCTTCCAGTTCCCGGCCCTGTCCTCGGCCGTTCCCCTGCTGGTCCGCAAGGACCAGCTGGACCGCACCAACGGACTGTTGGCCGGTGCGAAGAGTGCCGCCGGGATCGGCGGTCCCGCGCTGGGCGGTCTGCTCGTCGCGCTCTTCGGGATCGGGCCGACGCTCCTGGTCGACGTGGCCAGCTACGCGTTCGCCCTCATCGGCATCCAGATCGTGCGCTTCAACGGCGACCGGGTGACGAAGAACCCCGACGCACCGCGCAGGCGGATCACCGCGGACGCCGTCGAAGGACTGCGCTACCTGTTCCGGATCCCCGGCCTGCGCGAGCTGATCGTCAACTTCTGTGTCGTCAACCTCGTGATGGTCTTCGGCTTCGCCCTCATCTCGCCGATGGTGCTGCTCCGGGCCGGCAACGGCGCGCTCGCCGCGGTCAACACCTCCGTCGGCGTCGGCGGAGTGGCCGGTGCCCTGCTCATGGCCGCCTGGGGCGGTCCCGCGAACCGGGGCCGGGGCATGATGCTCGGCGTGGTCGGCATGTGCCTGTCCGCCCTGGTGGTGATGGGCCTGGTGGGCGATGTGACCGGGTGGTGCCTGGCCATCCTGATCGGCGCCCTGCTCATGACCACGGTCAACGCCTCGATGCAGACGATCGTGCAGACCAAGGTCCCGCACGAATGGCAGGGCCGGGTCTTCGGCGCGGTGATGTTCCTGTCCCAGATCTCCGTGCCCCTGGCGATGGCGGTCTCCGGGCCGCTCGCCGACCACGTCTTCGAGCCGATGGCCGCCCGGGGTTCCGGGCTCTTCACCGTGCTCGGCCCCCTCGTCGGCAACGGTCCGGGCAGCGGCATGGCGGCCATGTTGTTCCTCGCCGGCGTCGGCGGCACCGCGGTCGCCCTCTGGGGGCTGGCCAGCCGCTCGATCAGGGAGATCGACACCCTGCTGCCCGACCTCGACACACCGCGGGAGCCGGCCGGGCAGAGCGAGAGCCGGGGAGGTGACCGCGATGAGGTGCGTGCATGAGCTCTTCGAGGAGCAGGCGGCGCGGACGCCCGGCGCGACGGCCCTGATCGACGGCGGCGAACGGACCGACTACGCCGGACTCGACGAGCGGGCCGGCCGGCTGGCGGGTCTGCTGGCCGCGCGGGGCATCCGGCCCGGCGACACGGTCGGCGTGTACCTGGAGCGCTCCACCGCTCTCGTCGTGACGATCCTCGGCATCCTCAAGGCCGGGGCGGGCTACGTGATGCTGGACCCCGCCTTCCCCGCCGAACGGCTGCGCGCGATGGCCGAGGACGCCGGGGCCACCGTGGTGGTCACGGCCCGCGACTCCGTGCCCGGGGCCCTCGACACGGCCCGGGTGCACATCGAGGACGCCGACGGGGCGCGGCCGCTGCCGCGCGGCGCCGTCCCGGTCCGGCCCGACGACATCGCCTGCGTGATGTTCACCTCCGGATCGACCGGGCGGCCGAAGGGCATCGCCGCATCGCACCACGCGATCACCGCCACCCTCACCGGGCAGAGCTTCGCGTCCTTCGGCCCCGGCGCGGTCTGGCTCCAGTGCGCGCCGCTGTCCTGGGACGCGTTCGCGCTGGAGCTGTGGGGGCCGCTCATGAACGGCGGGACCTGCGTCCTGCACCCCGGGCGGCGCCCCGAGCCCTTCCTGATGGCCCGGCTGGTCGCCGAGCACGGCATCACCTCCATGTACCTCTCGGCGTCCCTCTTCAATGTCGTCGTCGACGAGTACCCGCAGGTGATGGACGGACTGCGGGAACTCGTGGTGGGCGGCGAGGCCATGTCGGCGCCGCACGCGGCCCGCGCCCTGGAGCGCCGGCCGGAGCTGCGGCTGAGCAACGGATACGGCCCCGTCGAGTGCATGGTTTTCCTGACCGTCCACCCGGTGAGAGCCGACGGGCTCGGCCGGGGCCCGGTGCCGATCGGCCGTCCGCTGGCGGGCAAGCGGCTGTACGTCCTCGACGAGGAGCTGCGTCCGGTGCCGGACGGGCAGCGCGGCGAGATCTACGCCGCCGGGGCGGGCCTCGCCCGCGACTACCGCGGACGGCCCGCGCTGACCGCCGAACGCTTCGTCGCCTCCCCGTCCGGTGAGCGTGTCTACCGCACCGGTGACCTCGGGCGGCGCCGCGCCGACGGGGTTCTCGAATATCTGGGCCGGGCCGACAGCCAGGTGAAGATCCGGGGCTTCCGGGTGGAGCCGGGCGAGGTCGAGAGCGTACTGACCCGGCACCCCGGCATCGACCGGGCCGCGGTCGTCGCCCATGAGCATCCGGCGGGCGACCGCCAGCTCACCGCGTACGTCGTCCCGAGCGGCGGTGCCCGGCAGGGCTTCCGGGAGGCGGAGTTGCGCGCCTACGCCAGTGGTGTGCTGGCCGACTACCTGGTGCCGGCGGTCTTCGTGGCGCTGGACGAGCTGCCGCTGACCGCCGGCGGAAAGCTGGACCGGGCCGCCCTGCCGGAGCCCCGGACCACGACGGTCCTCGCCGGCCGGGCTGCGGTGAGCGGCACCGTGGCCACCCTGTGCGAGCTGTTCGCCCAGGTGCTGCACACGGACCGGGTCGGCCCCGACGACGACTTCTTCGCGCTGGGCGGCCACTCCCTGCTCGCCGCCCGGCTGCTGGGCCGGATCCGTGCCGTGCTCGGCGCCGAGATCGACATCCGCGGGCTCTTCGAGGCGCCCACCGCGGCGCTGCTCGCCCCGTTCGTCGACACCGCTCCCCCGGCGCGTCCCGCACCGGCCGCCGCACCCGGTGACTCCTCCGGGACGCTCCCGGTGTCGCACGCGCAGCACCGGCTGTGGTTCCTGGACCGGATCGGGGCCGGTGCCGCGTACAACCTGCCGATGCTGGTCCGGCTGCGGGGCGCGGTCGACGTAGCCGCGCTGGACGACGCGCTGGCTCTGGTCGCCGAACGCCACGAAGTGCTCCGCACCGTCTTCGAGGAGCGCGACGGCTCCCCCGTACGCCGGGTGCTGAGCGGGGCGGCCGCTCGGCCTCCGTTCCGGCAGCTGCGGACCGCCGGGGCCGCGACGGACCGGGAGATCGAGCGGGAGGCCCGCCACCGTTTCGATCTGCGCACCGAACTCCCCGTGCGCGCCACCCTGTTCACCTCCCGGGAGCGGCCGGACGAGCACGCTCTGCTGGTGCTGGTCCACCACATCGCCGGGGACGGGTGGTCGCTGCGACCGCTCTTCCGCGATCTGTCCCGCGCCTACCGGGCACGGGTGGACGGCACGGAGACGACCGGGCTGCCGCCGCTCACCGTGCAGTACGCGGAGCACGCCCGCCACCAGCTCGACCGGCTCGGCTCGCCGACCGATCCGCATGCCCTCGCCACCCGTCAGCTCACGTACTGGCGCAAGGAGCTGGACGGGCTGGCGGCCGACGGACCGCTGCTGCCCCGCCGCGCCGGGCGTCCCCCCGTACCCGGTCCCGAAGCGCGGGTCGTGGTGCGCAGGCTCGACGCGGCGGCGCACGCCCGGGTGGTCGAGTCGGCCCGCGCCGGGGGCGCCACCCTCTTCATGGCCCTGCACGCCGCACTGGCCACCGTGCTGGTTCGGGCGGGGGCGGGCGAGGACCTGGCGATCGGCGCGCCGGTGGCCGGACGCGCCGGGGACGGCAGCGTCGAGGACGTCGTCGGGTTCTTCGTCAACATGCTGGTGCTGCGCACCGATCTGTCCGGCGATCCCACCTGCGCCGAGGTGCTGGCCCGGGTGAGGGAGACGGACCTCGCCGCGTTCAGCCACCAGGACGTGCCGTTCGAGGACGTGGTCGGCGCGCTCAACCCGCCGCGCTCCCCCGGCCGTCAGCCGTTCACCGATGTGGTCCTGGCACTCCAGAACAACGCCCGGGCCGAGGTCGTGCTGCCCGGTGCCGAGGACGGGGTCGAGGTGGTGCGCACCGGCGCCGCCCGGTTCGAACTCCTGGTGGACGTCACGGACTCCACCTCGGCCGAGGGTACGCCGGACGGGCTGACACTGACCTTCGAGTACCGCGGGCAGGCACTGGAGGCGGAGTTCGTCCAGTGGCTCGCAGACGCCCTGCCGCAGGCCCTGGAGGAGGCCGCGACCGCCCCCGGCACGCCCCTGTCGCGGCTGGGCGTCGCCGCGCCCCCGCGGCCGGCCGGCCGCAGCGACCGGATCGCGGCACCGGTCCGGCGCCAGGCGGTCACCGAGCGGCCGATGACCGCTCTGGAGCGGGAGATCTCCGCCGTGTGGTGTGACGTCCTCGGCGTGCTGAGCGCCGGTCCGGACGACGACTTCTTCGCCCTCGGCGGCAACTCGCTGCGCGCGGTGCGCGCCGTGGCCCGGCTCGGCGCCGGACGGCGGGTGACGGTGGCGCAGTTGTTCGCCGCGCCCACGGTCGCCGCCTTCGCCGCCGAGCTGGAACGGGCGGTCGAACTGCCCGCCCCCGCCGGCGCTTCCCCCATTCCGCGACGCCCCCGGGTGCCGCGCCGCACGGAACCCCAGACCCAGACCGGCAGAAAGCAGGAGGAGTGGCAGTGGACCTCAGTGTGATGTTCTTCGGTGCGGACAGCACCACCGCCGGCGAGGCCCGGCACACCGAGACGTACGAGGACATCCTCGCCGTGGCCCGGACCGCCGACCGGCTGGGGTTCCACGCCGTCTGGACCCCCGAGCGCCACTTCCAGCAGGTGGGGCAGGTCTTCCCGAGTCCGCCGGTGCTCAGCGCGGCGCTCGCCGTCGCCACCGAGCGGATCGGGATCCGCGCGGGCAGTGTCGTCCTGCCACTGCACCATCCGCTGCGGGTGGCGGAGGACTGGGCCGTCGTGGACAACCTCTCGCACGGGCGGGTCGGCCTCTCCGTCGCCACCGGCTGGCACTCCAAGGACTTCACGCTGGCCCCCGAGCAGTACGCCGACCGCCGGCGGACCGCCCTGGAGACGATCCCCCGGCTGCGGGCGCTGTGGGCGGGCGAGCCCGCCGAGTACCCCGACGGCACGGGCGACCCGGTCTCCGTCACACCCCAGCCCCGGCCCGTGCAGGACACCCTGCCGCTGTGGGTCACCACGTCCGGCAACCCGGAGACCTGGGAGGCGGCCGGCCGGCTGCGCGCCGGAGTGCTCGGCGCGACCGTCGGGCAGAGCCGGGACGAGCTGGCCGAGAGGATCGCCCGCTACCGCACCGCCTGTGCCGGGGCCCCCGACCAGCGGGGCACCGACGCGCACGGCCGGGTCACGCTGATGGCCCACACCTACGTGGGAACCGACGACGCGGAGGTCCGCCGGATGGCGGGCGCCCCCCTGAAGACCTACCTCTCCTCGTACGTACGCCAGACCGCGGCGAACCGTTCCGCGGACGCCACGACCGCGGCCCTCACCGAGGAACAGACCGCGATGCTCGCCGACTTCGCGTTCGAGCGCTATCTGAGCTGGGGCAGCCTGCTCGGCTCCCCGGGCCACTGCGCCAAGATGCTCGCCGATCTGGCGGAGCTGGGCGTGGACGAGGTCGCCTGCTTCATCGACTTCGGCATCGGACGGGACGACGTACTGGCCGGGCTGCACCGGTTGGCCGAACTGAAAGAGAACCTGTGATGAGCGCCCCCACCGTTTCGCGCACCGTCCCGGTCGCGGCATCCCCCTCCATGGCCGACCGGTTCGTCGCACTGGGCCGGGAACAGCGGGTCCGTCTGCTGCGCCGCCTCCTGGAGGCGGGCCGGGCCCGCGAGATACCCGCCGTCGTACCGCCGCGCGACCCGGCCCGCCGGGTGCCGCTCAGCCCCGCGCAGCACGACCTGTGGGTGTACGACTCGCTGTATCCCGGCACCCCGGCGCTCAACCTGTGCGCCGCCTACCACTTCGAGCGGCCCGTCGACCCGGCGCACCTGGAGCAGGCGCTGACGCTGATCCAGCGTCACCACGACATCCTGCGGACCCGGATCGTGACGGATCCGTCGGGCGAACTGCATGTCGAGTTCCCCGACGACGACGGGTCCTTCGACCTGGAGCGCGAGGATCTGCGGGGCACCGGCCGCTCGATCGACGAGGCCTTCGAGACCTTCCGCAGCCGCCCCTTCGACCTCGCCCGGGACAAGCTGATCCGGGCCCGGTTCGTCCGGGTCGACGAGCGGCGTTCCACGCTGATGCTGAGTCTGCACCACACCATCAGCGACTGGTGGTCCTTCGACGTGCTGCAGAACGAGTTCGCGCGGGCCTACGGCGCGCTGCGCGACGGGCTGGAGCCGCCGCTGACCCGGCCGGCCGTGCAGTACGCCGATTTCTCGTCCTGGCAGAGCGAGTTGGCGGAGTCCGGGGTCTTCGCGAGCCGGCTCGACTTCTGGCGGCGCTATCTCGCCGACCCGCCCGGTCCGCTGACGGTGCCGGGCAGCAACGGCGGCGCCACCGGGGGCGAGGGCATCGCGCAGGTGCCCTTCCGCATCGACGCGCCGACCACCGCCGCCGTGCGGGCCCTGGCCCGGGAGCGCGGCGCCTCGGTGTACGTCGTCCTGATGGCGGCGTTCGCCGTGCTGGCTCACCGGGTCAGCGGCGCCGACGACCTGGTGATCGGCACCCCCATCGCCAACCGCGCGGCCAAGGGCCTCGACCAGGTCATCGGGTACGTCATGAATGCCGTGCCGACCCGCTGGAAGGTCGCTCCGGACCGGTCGTTCGCCGAGCTGCTCGCCGGGTTCGCGATCGACTTCCCGGATCTGATGGCCAACGCGGACGTGCCCGTGGGCCGGATCGTGTCGGCCGCCGCACCCGAGCGCAGCGCGGGCCGGGCCCCGCTGTACCAGTGGGTCTTCATGCACCTGACGCAGCAGCCGAGCGTCTCGGTGATGAAGGAGTTCGCGGAGCCCGAGCGGATCCACACGGGCGGCGAGCACGACCTGGTCGGGGTGGTGAAGGACAGCGGTGACGGCATGGAGGGCAGCTTCGGGCTGCGTACCGATGTCTTCGACGCCGAGACGGTGGCCCGCTGGACGCAGTGTTACGTCGAGCTCCTGAAGCGGATCACCGCCGACCCGGACGCGCTCATCGGCGACATCGACGTGGTGCCCCCGGCCATGCGCGGCGAGCTGCTCGCCGGTTCGGCCGGGCCCGCCGCCCCCGCCACCGTGCCGCTGCCCGAGCTGGTGACCCGGCAGGCGGCCCGCACACCGGACGCGCCGGCCGTCGAATCTCCCGGGCGCACCCTGAGCTATGCCCGACTGGACGACCGGGTGGCCCGGCTGGCGGGCCGTCTGGTGCGCCTGGGGGCCGGTCCCGGGCGGATCGTGGCCCTGGCGCTCGCCCGTGGCAGCGACTGGCCGGTGGCGGCGCTGGCCGTGCAGCGGGCCGGCGCCGCCTATCTGCCGGTCGACCCCGCCCACCCGGCCGAGCGCATCCGCCGGGTCCTCGCCGGGGCCGCGCCGGTGCTCCTGGTCACCGAACCCGGCGCGGAGCCCCTGGACACCGGTCTGCCGGTCCTGGTCCTGGACGAGGACGCCTGGGCCGGGGAGCCGCTGCCGCCGGGCGGCCCGGAACTCCACGACGCCGCCCATGTCATCCACACCTCCGGCTCCACCGGCACCCCCAAGGGCGTGGTGGTCGGCCATGCCGGGGTGGCGGCGCTCACCCGGAGCCTGGTGGACGGCCTCGCACTGGAGGCGGGCAGCCGGGTGCTCCAGCTCGGGCCGCCCTCCTTCGACATCTCGGTCGGTGAACTGTGTCTGGCCTTCGGCTCCGGCGGAACGCTGGTGCTGCCGGAGCGGGGGCCGCTGGTGGGCGAGGACCTCGGGGCGGTACTGACCGAGCGGCGGATCTCCTGCGCGTTCGTCCCGCCGTCGGTGCTGGCGACCGTACCGGCCGCTCCGCATCCGGAGCTGCGCGCCCTCGTCGTCGGCGCGGAGGCCTGCCCGCCTCAGCTGGTGGCCCGCTGGGCCGTCGCCGGCCGGCGTTTCCACAACGCCTACGGGCCCACCGAATCGACGGTCGTCTCCACCGTCTCCGGACCGCTGGACGCCGACGGGACGGCGCCGCCGATCGGCACACCGGTGGCGGGCACCACCGCCTACCTCCTGGACGAACGGCTCCGGCCGGTCCCCGCCGGGGCGGGCGGTGAGCTGTACCTGGCGGGCGGCGCGCTCGCCCACGGCTACCTGGGCCGGGCCGCGCTCACCGCCGAGCGGTTCGTCGCCGATCCCTACGGTCCGCCCGGCAGCCGCATGTACCGCACCGGCGACCTCGCCCACCGCGACGACCGCGGGAACACGTACTACCTGGGGCGCTGCGACGAGCAGGTGAAGCTGCGCGGGCTGCGCATCGAGCCCGGCGAGATCGCCGCCGCGCTCGCCGAACACCCCTGCGTGGAACGGGCGGTGGCCGTCGTACGGCACGACCGGGCCGGCTCCGCACAGCTGGTGGCGTACGTGGTGCCCGCGCCGGGAGCGCGGATCGACGAGGACGCGCTGCTGCTGCACGCCTCCGGGCGGCTGCCCGCGGCCATGGTCCCGGCCGCGGTGGTGGCACTGGACGCGCTGCCGTTGTCGTCGCACGGCAAGCTCGACCGGGCCGCGCTGCCCGCGCCCGCCGCCCGGACCGCGGACACCGTCCGGCTTCCCGGGTCGGCGCGCGAGGAGCTCCTGTGCGGGCTCTTCGCGGAGCTGCTGGACGTCGGACAGGCCGGTGCGGACGACGACTTCTTCCGCCTCGGCGGCGACAGCATCATGGCGATCCAGCTGGCCGCGCGGGCCCGTACGGCCGGTCTGGTGTTCTCCCCGCACGACGTGTTCACCGTACGCACCCCGGCCCGGCTGGCCGTGCTGGCCCGTACGCCCGAGGGCGACGCCCCGGAGGAGGAGGACACCGGGACCGGGCGGCTGCCCCTCACCCCGGTGATGCACTGGTGGCGCGAACAGGTCCGGGACACCGCCGCGTTCACCCAGTCCATGCTGTTCCCGCTCGCGCCCGGCACCGGACTCGCCGCGATCGAGGAGGCCGTCTCCGTACTGACCGAGCGGCACGCCGCGCTGCGGATGCGCCTGGTGTGCGAGGACGACACCGGCTGGGAGCTCCACGTTCCCGAGGAGAGCGCGCCCCCGGCCGCGCGGGCCGTCCGGGTGGCCGTGCCGGCGGACGCCGATCTGCACTCCCGGGCGACGGAGCTGGCGCGCACCGTCACGCTGCGCCCCGAGGACGGCGAGATGGTGCGGGCGGTGTGGCTCGACCCCGGCTCCGGCCGGCCCGGTGCCCTGCTGCTCACCGTGCACCATCTGGCGGTGGACGGGTTCTCCTGGCGGGTGCTCGGGCAGGAGCTCGCCGCGGCGCTGGACGGCCGCTCCACGGACGACGCCGCGCCCACGGGAACGTCCTCGTTCACCCGGTGGTCCCGGCTGCTCTCCCGCGAGGCCGCACTGCGGATCGATGAACTCCCCTGGTGGAAGCAGCAGTTGATGGACGGCACCGCCCGGCTCGCCGAGGAGGCGGAACCGGGTGGCCGGCGGGAGACCCTCACCTTCGACCTGGACCCCGGCCTCACCCGCAGCGTGCTCCTCACTCTGCCGGGCGCCTTCAACTGCCGCCCCGACGCGGTGATGCTGACCGCCCTGACCGCGGCGGCCGTCCAGCGGCGCGGCAGCGGATCCTCGCTGGTCGTCCACCTGGAGGGCCACGGCCGCGAGGCGCTCTCCGCCCCGGTCGACGTGTCCGGAACGGTCGGCTGGTTCACCACCCAGTACCCGGTCCGCCTCGACCTGGGAGCGGCGTCGGTGGTGCCCGGCGGCCGGCCCGGCGAGGCCCTGAAGTGTGTCAAGGAGCAGCTGCTCGCGGTGCCCTCCGGCGGGCTCGGCTGGGGTCTGCTGCGCTACCTCCACCCGGAGACCGGGCCGGCGCTCGCCGCGCTCCCCGCGCCCGATGTCCGCTTCAACTATCTGGGCCGGTTCGCCGCGGCCGACGCGGCGGGCGGGCGGCTGCTCGAACCTGGCCCGGACGCCGTGCCGCTGGCGCACACCCTGGAGGTGGATGTGCTGGCCCGGGAGGAGAACGGCGAGCCCGTGCTGGAGGCGAGCTTCTCCTACCCGTCCGGGGCGTTCACCGAGGACGGGATGCGCGCCCTGGCCGGGGCCTGGTCCGAGGCGCTCCGTGTCCTCGCGGACCACTGCGGACCGGACGGCACGGCCGTCCACGCCCCGTCCGACTTCCCGCTCGTCGACCTGACCGGGGACCAGCTCGAACTGCTCGCGCAGGAGCTGGACTTCGGTGACCTCGACACCGCCGACGACGAGGAGGACCGGCGATGAACGCGCGCATCGCGGACGTACTGCCGCTCTCCCCGCTCCAGGAGGGCCTGCTGTTCCACGCCGCCCGGCAGACCGCGGGCCCGGACCCCTATCTGGTGCAGGCCCGGTTCGTGATCGGCCCCGCGATCGGCGGGGACACGGTACGGGCGTCGGTCACCGCGCTCCTGGACCGGCATCCGAATCTGCGTGCCTGCTTCCGGCACGAGCGCCTGGACCGGCCGGTCCAGGTCGTACCGAAAGCGGTCGAGGTGCCGTGGACGGAAGTGGACCTGACGGGGCTCTCCACGGACGACGCGGACGCGCGGACCGAGGAGGTGCTCCGCGAGGACGCGGCGCTCCGCTTCGACATGGCCCGCCCGCCCCTGGTCCGTGCCACGTTCCTGCGGCACGGCACCGGTGCCGAACTGATCGTGTCCTTCCACCACATCCTGCTGGACGGCTGGTCGATGCCGGTGGTCGAGCGGGACCTCGCCGCCCTCGTGACCGGCCGGCCGCTGCCGCCCGCCGCGCCCTACCGGGACTATCTGGTGTGGCTGGGCGGTCAGGACCGGAACAAGGCCGAAGCCGCGTGGTGCGAGTCGCTGGCGGGTCTGGAGCGGCCGGCACTGCTGGCCCCGGCCGGACCGGACGCGGCACCGGACCGTTCGCGGCTGTGGCTGTCCACCGGCCTCACCGAGCGGCTGGTGCGCCGGGCCGCGACCGCGGGCGTCACCCTCAACACCCTGGTCCAGGTCTCCTGGGCGCTGGTCCTGGCCAGGCTGACCGGCTCCCGCGACCAGGTCTTCGGAGCGGTCGTCTCGGGGCGCCCGCACGATCTGCCCGGCGTCGAGTCGATGGTGGGCCTGTTCATCAACACCCTGCCGGTACGGGTCCGGCTGCGGGACGACGAGCGCGTCGACGAGCTGCTGTGCCGGATCCAGGACGAGCAGTCCCGGCTGCTGGAGCACCACCACGCCCGCGCCGCCGAGGTACAGCGCGCCGTGGGGGCCGGTGAACTCTTCGACTCGATCCTCGCCTTCGAGAACTTCCCGCGCGGTTCCGGGAGCGAGGACGGTCCCGACGTGGTCCGCCTGGCGAAGGTGGCGGACGCGACGCACTACCCGGTCACCATCGCGGCGGTGGCCGAGGACCGGCTGCTGCTGTCCGTGAGCTGCCGCCGGGGCATCTCTGCGCCGGCGATCGCCGAGCGCCTGGCACACGTACTGGAGCAGCTGGCCGACTCGCCGCGGATGCCGGTGGCGGACGTCGACGCGCTCCCCGCGGCGGAGCGGCGCCGGCTGCTGGCCCTGGCGGACGGCCCGGCCCGCACGACCGCCGGACCCGCCACCCCGGCCGGGCGGTTCGCCGCCCAGGTGGCCCGCACCCCGGACGCACCGGCCGTCGACACGGACGGCGAGACGCTCAGCTATGCCGGGCTCGACGCCGCTTCGGACCGGCTGGCCGGCCGTCTCGTGCGGGCCGGTGTGGCGCCGGGGCACACCGTGGCCCTGCTGCTGCCCCGTTCGGCGGCGCTGATCGTGGCCCAGCTCGCGGTGCTCAAGGCGGGCGCCTGCTGGCTCCCCCTGGACCCGGCGCACCCGGCGGAGCGGCTGGCCCGGCTGATGGACGCGGCGGCCCCCTCCCTGGTCCTCACCTCGGGGACGGACCGGAGTGCCGCACGGCTGCCCGCGGGGGTCGCGGTGCTGGACGTCACCGAGGCGTCCGGGCCCGTGCCCTTCGACCGGACCGAGACCCATCCCGGGTCCGCCGCCTGCGTGATCTACACCTCCGGCTCCACCGGGGAGCCCAAGGGGGTGGTCGTCCCGCAGCGGGCGATCACCGAACTCGCCGCCGACGGCCGCTTCGCGGGCGGTGCCCACGACCGGGTGCTGCTGCACAACCCGTACACCTTCGACGCCTCCACCTACGAGGTGTGGATCCCGCTCCTGAACGGCGGGACCGTGGTCGTGGCCCCCGCCGAGGCGGTCACCCCGGAGCTGCTGGAGCGAGTGGTGCGGGAGCGGCGGGTCACCGCGCTCATGCTCACGCCCGAACTGCTGCGCACCGTCGCAGAGATCGCGCCCGGCGCACTGTCCGGGCTCCGTGAGGTGTGGTCCGGCGGCGACGTCCTGGCACCCGACACGGTGCTCCGGATCCGGGAGCACTGCCCGGACACGGTGGTCGTCAACGGCTACGGCCCCACCGAGACGACGGTGTTCGCCACCGCCCACACCGCCGACGGGCAGAGCGCCCGCCGTACGGGGGCCGTGCCCGTCGGGCGCCCCCTGGACAACACCCGCGCCCATGTCCTGGACGACCGGCTGCGCCCGGTCCCGGCGGGTGCCACCGGTGAGCTCTACCTCGGCGGCAGCGGTCTCGCCCAGGGCTACCTCGGCCGGCCGGCCGCCACCTCGGAACGGTTCGTGGCCGATCCGTACGGGCCGCCCGGCAGCCGCATGTACCGCACCGGGGACCTGGCCCGCTGGACGCCGGACGGCGTCCTGGAGTTCGCGGGCCGGGCCGACGACCAGGTCAAGGTGCGCGGCTTCCGTGTGGAGCCCGCCGAGGTCGAGGCCGCGCTCGCGAGCTGCCCCGGTGTGGCGCGGGCCGTGGTCGGTGCCCGGCGGGACGCGGCGGGCGGCAAACTGCTGGCCGCCTGGCTGGTGCCGGAGCGGAGCCCGGACGAGGGCCGCGGCGACCCGGAGGAGCGGTGGCACCGTACCCTCGCCCGGGTGCGGGCACATGCCGCCGAGCAGTTGCCCGCACACCTGGTTCCGTCGCTGTGGGCCCGGATCGACGAGGTGCCGCTCACCCGGCACGGGAAGGCCGACCGGGCCGCGCTCCCCGACCCCGGGCCGACCGGGGAGCCGGTGGCCGACCGGGCACCGCTCACCCCGCGCGAGCGGGAGCTGTGCGCCCTGTTCGGGACGGTGCTCGGGGTTCCCGCGGTCGGGCCCGGCACCGACTTCTTCCGGGCCGGCGGCCATTCGCTGACCGCGCTGCGCCTGAAGTCGAAGATCGAGACGGTGCTCGGGGTACGGATCCCGGTCTCCGCCCTGTTCGACGCGCCGACCCCGGCCGGTCTCGCCGCGCTGCTCGACGCACCGCCGTCCGGCGACGGCCGCGCCGCGCGGATACCGCTGCGGCCCGCCCGAGGACGCGCCGGATCCGCGACCGTTCCGGACGAACCGCACCACAACAGCCTGGAGCATGTACTCACCCTGCGGACCGGCGGCGACCGCACCCCGCTCATCTGTGTGCATCCGGGGCTCGGTATCGGCTGGTCGTACGTGAACCTGCTCCCGCACCTCGCACCGGACCGCCCGGTGCACACCCTGCAGAGCCCGGCACTGCTGGCCGGTGCCGGCGGGCTCCCGGCCACCATGGACGAGATGGCGGACCTGTATCTGCGCAGCGTCCGCCAGCTCCGGCCGCGCGGACCGTATCTGCTGCTCGGCCGGTCCTTCGGCGGTCCGCTCGCCCATGAACTGGCGGTGCGGCTGCGCCGGGAGGGCGAGGAGGTCCGGATGCTCGCCGTGGTGGACGCCATGCCGATGCCGGAGCGGATCAGGGGCACCCCACTGGACCCCGCCGCCGTCGAGGACGAGATGCTGCGCATCCTGCTCCACTCCCACGCTCCGGAACTGGCGTTGCCGGAAGGCCCGTTGGAGCGGTCCGCGGTCTTCTCCCAGGCTCGCGGGGGCAGCTTCGACGGCCTCTCCGAGGACCGGTTGCACACCCTCGTCGATGTCGGGGCGCATCACACCCGGCTGGTACGGGACTGGCACCCGTCCCCCTACGACGGCACGACGACGCTCTTCTCCGCGACGCGCGACGACTGGCCGACCACGGCCGAGAAGACCGGGGCCTGGCAGCGCGTGACCGCCGCGCTCGACGTGCACGAACTGGACTGCGGTCACAGCGACGTACTCACCCAGGGCCCGGCGGCCATGATCGCCGCGGTCATCGAAACCGCCCTCCGAGGGGACTGAGAACCATGACCGTCGACGCCGTCGAGCTCATCGACCTCTACGCCGGGGAGGGCGGCGGGAGCGAGGAGTACGAGTTCCCCGCCTCCGACGCCCAGAGCCGCCTGCTGGTCCTCGACCAGCTGAATCCGGGATCCCCGCAGTACAACGTGCCGATCGCCTTCGCGGTGCACGGGCCCTTCGACACCGAGGCGTTCGGCCGCGCGCTGGACGCGCTGGTCGCCCGGCACGAAGCGCTGCGCACCGTCTTCCGGACCGCCGACGACGGCACCCCGGCACAGCGCGTCTCGGCCACCGGACGGGTACGGCTCGCGATCCGGCGGAACGTACCGGCCGGCGGTGCGGACGCCCTGGTGCGCGCCGGGGCCGCCCTCCCCTTCGACACCGCCGCGGGGCCACTGCTGCGCTGCACCGTGTACGCCGTCGACGACGGCAGCCACCGGGTGCTGCTCGTCGCCCATCACCTGGTCTGCGACGGCTGGTCGCTCGGCCTGATGCTGGACGAACTGTCCGAGGGGTACCGGCAGGAGGCCCGGGGTCTGACGTACCGTCCGGCCGAACTCCCCATCCAGTTCCCCGACTACGCGGCCTGGCAGCGGGAGCGCGCGGCGGACGGCGCGTTCGAGGCGTCCGTGGAGCACTGGGCCGGCCTGCTGCGCGGCGCGCCCACCGCCATGGAACTGCCGCTGGACCGCCCGCGCCCGCCGGTCCGCACCGCTTCGGGCGGCACCGAGCGTTTCCTGCTCGGCGCCGGGGTCAGGGAACGCCTGGCCGAGGTCGCGGCGGCCTCGGGAGCCACCCCGTTCATGACGATGTTCGCCGCGTACACCGCTTTCCTCTCCCGGCTCTCGGGCGGCGAGGACCTGGTCGTCGGCTATCCGTCGTCGGGGCGCGAGCGGCCCGAACTCCAGGAGATGGTCGGGATGCTGACCAACACCCTGGCGATGCGGGTGGACCTGAGCGGCGACCCGTCGCTCGACGAGCTGACCCGCCGCGTCCGGGCCTCGATGCTGGCGGCACAGCCCTACCAGGACGCGCCGTTCGAGGCGGTGGTCGACACCCTGGCCCCGGTCCGCGAGACCAGTCACGACCCGGTGGTGCAGGTGGCGCTCAGCTACGAGGACGAGGCCACGCCGGAGCTGGAGCTGACCGGTGCCACCACCGAACGGCTCGCGCTGACGCTGGACACCGCGAAGTTCGACTTCCACCTGTTCGTGGAGCGGTGGGACGCCGGACTCGCCGCCCAGTTCATCTACCGCAGCGATCTGTTCGACGCGGCGACGGTCCGCCGCTGGACGGGCAACTTCCGCACCCTGCTGGCCGGACTCCTCGCGGACCCGTCCGCACCGCTGTCCGCCGTGGAGCTGGTGCCGGCCGACGAACGCGCCCGCACCATCGCCGGTGCCGACCGGCTCGCGGAGGCGGCGCCCCCGGACCGTCTGGTACCCGATCTGATCGCCGACCGGGCGGCCGAACACCCCGACGCCACGGCCCTGGTCTGCGGCGGCCTCCGGCTGAGCTACGCCGAGCTGCTCGACCGGGCCGACGCGCTGGCCGCCCGGCTGCGCGCCGCCGGGGTGCGGCCCGGCTTCCGCGTCGGTCTGCTCCTGCCCCGCTCGGCCGACCAGGGCATCGCGGCCCTCGCCGTGCTGCGCGCGGGCGGCGCGTACGTACCGCTGGACCAGGCCCACCCGGAGGCCAGGCTCCGCCACATGGTGGACAGTTCGGGCACCGGGCTCCTGCTGACCTCGCAGGAGACCGCGGCGAAGGCGGCGGCCCTGGAGGTGCCGTGCGTCCGGGTCGACCGCCCGGCCGTCACGGACCCCGTCGCGCCGGTGCCGCCCGCGACGGCCGGCACCGCACCGGCCCCCGAGGACCTCGCCTACGTCCTGTTCACCTCGGGCTCCACCGGCGTCCCCAAGGGGGTCGCCATCGAGCACCGGGCGCTGGTCAACCTCGCCCGGGCGGTCCGGCACTCCTTCCCCGTCGAGGCCGGGGACCGGGTGCTGCAGTTCGTGTCGTTCGGCTTCGACGTCGCCGTGTCCGACCTCTTCTTCCCCTGGGTGGCCGGTGCGGAGCTGCACATCCCGCAGGAGGACGAGCGGATCGGCGAGGCGCTGCTGGAGCGGCTGCGGGACTCCCGCATCACCTATGTGTTCCTGCCGCCGTCCGCCGCGATGCTGCTGCCCGACCTGACCGGGCAGCTGCCCGAGCTGCGGACCGTCGCGGTCGGCGGCGAGGCGTGCCCGGCCGAGCTGGTCGGACGGCTCAGCGCGCCCGGACGGCGGGTCGTGAACGCGTACGGCCCCAGCGAGGTGACCGTCTACGCGACCACCGGGGACCTCTCCCCCGGTGAGCCCGTGGTGCTCGGCGGCGCCGTGCCGGGGGCCCGGGTCTATGTGCTCGACGAGCGGCTCCGGCCGGTCCCCGCCGGGGTCGCCGGCGAGATCTACGTGACCGGTGCCTCGCTGGGGCGCGGCTACATCGGCCGGCCCGCCCTGACCGCCGAACGGTTCGTCGCCGACCCGCACGGCGCACCGGGCACCCGGATGTACCGCACCGGCGACCTCGGCCGGATCGACGCACGGGGGCTCATCCACTACCTCGGACGCTCCGACCTCCAGGTCAAGCTGCGCGGTGTACGCATCGAACTCGGCGAGATCGAGACCCTGCTGGCGGGTGCGCCGGGCGTCGCCCTGGCGGCGGCCACCGTCCGCGGCACAGGGACGGCACAGCGGCTCGTGGCGTATGTCGTGAGCCGGGACGGGGCGGCGCCCGCGGACGCCGAGCTGCGCGCCCATCTCGCCCGGCGGCTGCCCGGATCCATGGTGCCCGAGGTGTTCGTCCGCCTGGACGAGATGCCGCTCAGCAGCAACGGCAAGATCGACCGGACCCGGCTGCCGGAACCCGCCACGGTGCGGTGCCGGCCGGACGGCTCGACCACCGTCGCGGGCACCGCGACCGAGCAGCTGGTGGCCGGGCTGTGGGCGCGGGTCCTCAATCTCGAACTCGTCTCCGTCACCGACCACTTCTTCGAGCTGGGCGGCAATTCGATCCGGCTGCTGAGTGTCCTGTCCGCCCTGCGCGAGCTGGGCACGTACGGCGAGCTCAGCCTGGTCGACCTGTTCCGCCACCCCACCGTCAACGCCCTCGCCGCCCACCTCGACCGGGCGGCCCTCGGGGCCGCCGGGGCCCCTGACACCGCCCCTCCCGCCGACACGGCCGCCGCGCGCGGCGGTGACCGGCACGCACGACGCAATGCCGCCGCCCGACGACTCAGCCACCGGAAAGGCTCCATACGATGACCGAGAACGCAAGCGCCGCCGAGCCCCTCGCAGCCGACTCCGCGATCGCGGTCGTCGGGATGAGCGGCCGCTTCCCCGGCGCCCCCGACCTGGCCGCCTACTGGGAGAACCTGCTCGGCGGGCTCTGCTCGGTGACCGACTTCACCGAGGCGGAGCTGATCGCCGACGGCGCCGACCCGCAGGAGGTGCGCGGCCGCGACCACGTACCGGCCAAGGGCCATCTAGCGGACGCGGACCGTTTCGACGCGGAGCTGTTCGGCTTCAACCGCACCGAGGCCGCGGCCCTGGACCCCCAGCACCGGCTGCTCCTCCAGACGGCCTGGTCCGCGCTGGAGGACGCCGGCCGCAGCCCGCTGGGCGGGTCCGCCCGTACCGGCGTGTACGTCGGCGGCGGCCCCACCGAGCACATGCTGGCCGCGCAGACCGACCCGCGGCTCGCCGCGTCCATCGGGGCGCTCCAGGTGCGCATCCTCACCGACCGCGAGTTCCTCGCCCCCTGGGTCTCCTACCGGCTGGGCCTGGAGGGCCCGAGCCTGACGGTGCAGACGGCCTGCTCGACATCGCTGACGGCGGTGCACCTCGCGGTGCAGTCCCTGCTGCTCGGCGAGTGCGACACGGCGTTGGCCGGCGGCGTCGCCGTGGACACGGTGCGCAAGCGGGGCTACGTCCACCAGCAGGGCGGCATCTACTCGCCGGACGGCCGCTGCCGGCCCTTCGACGAGCGGGCCGGCGGCACGGTGCCCGGCAACGGGGTGGGCGTGGTGGTGCTGCGCCGGCTGTCCGACGCGATCGCCGACAACGACCCGATCAGGGCCGTCATCCGGGGCAGCGCCGTCACCAACGACGGGGCCACCAAGGTCGGGTTCACCGCGCCCGGCGTCGACCAGCAGACCGCGGCGATCGTGGAGGCCTGGGCGGCGGCCGGTCTCGACCCGGCGGACGCCCAGTACCTGGAGGCGCACGGCACGGCCACCGCGCTCGGTGACCGCATCGAGGCGGCGGCGGCGACGGCGGCGTTCAAGGGGGCACTCGGCACCGGGCGGATCGGGATCGGCTCGGTGAAGTCGAACATCGGCCACCTGGACGCGGCGGCGGGTGTGGCGGCGCTGATCAAATCGGTGCTCATGCTGGAGCACGCGACACTGGTGCCGAACGCCGACGCCGGGCGCCCGCACCCCGAACTGGGCTTCGAGGACTCGCCGTTCCACCTGGTCGGGCGGGCGACCGCCTGGCCGGTGCCGGAGCACGGTCCCAGGCGGTCCGGGGTGAGTTCGGTCGGGATCGGCGGCACGAACGTGCACGTGGTCCTGGAGGAGGCACCCGGGCGCGGCGGAGCCGGGGCGCCGGCGGCCGAGTGCGTGCCGGAGGTCCTGCTGCTGTCCGCCCGCACCCGGGAGTCCCTGGCCGAGGTGGCCGGCCGGCTGGCCTCGGCGCTGCGCGCCCCGGGCGCCCCGTCCCTCTCCGACACCGCGCACACGCTCCGCGTGGGCCGGGCCCCGTTGGCCGTGCGCGGCTATGTGCGGGCCGGGAGCCGGGCAAAGGCGGCGGATCTGCTCGCCGAACTGGCCTCGGGCGGTGCGGCGGGCCTCGGCGGGCCCGACCCGCTCGGCGAGGCCTGGCTGGCGGGCGACCCGGTGGCGCGGGAGGGGAGCGGCCGGCGGGTCGCGCTGCCGACGTACCCGTTCGCCGGTGAGAGCCACGGCGCCTACCGCCTCGTACCGGTCGCACCGGTCGGTGAGCCGCCGGAGCAGGGCGGCCGCTCCGCCGACCTGGAGCGGGACGTCCGCGCCCTGATCGCCGAGGCCCTCGGGCTGGAGGACGCCGACGACCCGGAGATGACGTACTTCGCGGCCGGCGGCGACTCGCTGACCGCCGTCCACCTGGTCGGCTGCCTCCGGGACGACTTCGACCTCGATGTCCCGATCACGCTGTTCCTGGAGCAGCTGACGCTGCACGAGATGGCCCGCCGGATCGTCACGGCGCAGGACGGCGACGACTCCCTCGACGCCCTGCTGTCGGAGTTCGAGGCGGAGTGACCGACCGCGCACAGGGCTTGGGCCCCGACCCGGAAGGGGGTCGGGGCCCAAGCCCTGTGCGCTGTGCTGTGCGGTGTCAGACGCCCGTACGGACCGTTCGTCCGGGCACGTACGCGGCGACGAGATCCGCGACGAGGGGCAGGTGGTCGCCCAGGAAGAAGTGGCCGCCGGGCAGTACGTGCCGCTCGAAGGGCCCTTCCGTCTCCCGCTCCCACGCCTGTACGCCCTCGACGGAGACCCGGGGGTCGTTGTCGCCGGTCAGCGCGACGACCGGGCAGCGCAGCGGCGGCCCGGGGACGTGGACGCGAGCGAACAGCATCGCGTAGTCGGCGCGCAGCGGGGGCAGCGCGAGTTCGAGGATCTCCGGATGGGTCAGCAGTTCCTCGTCCGTGCCGGACAGCAGCCGCATCTCCCGGATCAGGTCGGCGTCGCTGGGCCGGTCGGGCAGCCGTGCGCGCCGCGGCAGCGACGGGCCCTCGCTGCCCGAGACGAACAGCGCCGCGGGCTCGCGCCCCTGTGCCGCGAGTTCCCGTGCGGTCTCGTAGGCCAGGAGCGCGCCCATGCTGTGGCCGAACAGAATCAGCGGACGGCCCCCGTCCGCGGAGAGTGATCCCAGTACCGCGTGCACGACATCGCCGAGCCGTTCGGCGAACGGCTCGGCGATGCGGTCGTGCCTGCCGGGGTACTGCACGACCAGTGCTTCCGCGGTCCCCGCCACCTGGGTCGACAGCGGAATGTAGCCGCTGGCCGAACCACCTGCGTGCGGGAAGCACACCAACTGTGCCGCGGCGTCGGGGGCCGGGCGGTAGCACCGTATCCAGTTGTCCACGGCATCCCTTCTCTCATGTTCTCGGTCCGGTCCACGACCGGCTCCGTGAACGTTATCCGCTCATGGGGCTGCGGCGATCCAGCTCTCCAATTGTTCACGCGTGGTCGCCGGGTCCGCGACGAGAACGGCGAGTTCGTCGTCGCGGGGTTCCAGTGTCGTCAGGGCGGGGCAGCGGTGGCAGGCCTCGACACCGACCTGGTTCCACCACTTGCAGTGCGGGCGGAGGTGGCACCGTGGCACCGCGGCCGGTCCGGGCTCGGCCGGCACGGTCGTGATGCGTTCGATCAGCCCGCAGGCCTCGCCGACCCGGTTCGCGCAGTCCGACACGCAGTGCGAGGCGAACCGGAGCACCCGGTTGGGAGCGATCCCCTCCGGGATGCTGCCGAGAACATCGGCGGCGGGTACGGGTTCGGCCAGATAGGCGACCTGGCCGCGCTCCCCGGACCGCACGCCGAGAACAACGCTCTCCGGGCGGCTCGCATCACCGCTCGGACACCATCTGGGAGGGCTTTCCCGCCCGTCCCGGTCATGGTCCGCAGTGCTGTCCACGGTGCTCACCTCCGATTCGTCAGCAGGAACGCGGGCCGGTCGAGTTGATCACCATGCCACCGATGACACCGCCGGTGACGGGGCCGTTCTGCTGCTCGGCCGCGACCGCCTGCGCGATGCTTCTGGCGAGCTGCTCCTGGCTGGTGATCCGATCCGGACGCTCGGCAGCAGCGGCACCGGTGGTACCGCCCACGGTGACGAGACCGGCAACGAGGGCTGCGGCAGCGGCCGCCGTACGCATGCTGTTGTTCATCCCTGTCCTCCATGACTTCGGTGATGGCTTGCAGGAATCGACGCTAGGGTCCGCGGCCCGCCCCGATCGGCAGTTGCGGCGGCGGCTCGGAGGCTGGTTTCCGCACCTTCGGGCTTCGGCCGCCCCCGGGCTTCGGCCGCCCTCTGGTTTCCGCCGCCCTCCGGTTTCCGCGTTCTTCGGGCCACCGGTCCGCCGCCCTCCCCCGCCGGTTGCCCGTTGGTCGCGCCGTCAATAGCATCGCCGGTATGTCGCCAAGCCCTCAGCGCAAGCGGATCCGGAAGTCCCCGGCGGACCGGCGTGCGGAAATCGTCGACGCGGCGGCGGCCATCGCCCTGACCGAAGGGCTGGAGTGCATCACACTGCGCCGGATCGGCGATCAGCTCGGCGTCCGCCCCGGTCTCATCAGCCACTACTTCCCGGCGGTCGAGGACCTGGTGGCCGAGGCGTTCGGTACCGCCGCCGGGGCCGAACTGAACACCCTGCTGCCGGTGGACCCGGTGACGGGATCGCCCACGGACCGGCTCGCCCGCTTCTTCGCGCTGGCGACGGGCGCCGCGTACGACGACATCAGCCGGCTGTGGATCAACGCCCGGCATCTCAGCCGCTACCGCCCCGCCCTCCGCGACCGGGTCGGCCACCAGGAGGCGCTGTGGCGGGGCCGGCTGGAGGCCCTCGTCCGTGACGGCGTCGACCGCGGCGAATTCCGCACCACCGACCCGTATGTGACGACCATCCAGATCCTGGTTGTCATCGACGGGCTCGGCGCGCACGCCAACACCGAGGCCGCGGACCGCCCGGAGGTGGTCACGCGGATGGCCGTCAGCACGGCCGAACGCGAACTCGGCCTGGAGAGCGGGGTACTCACCAGGAACGGCGCCGCGCTCGACGCCGCCCGCGGCGACGCACCCGTGCCGTCCGACCCGGACGGCACTCCGGACCCGCGGGTGTCGGAGGCGGACCGTAGAGTCCTGCCATGAGCGACTCGGTGAACAGGATTCCCCTCGAAGACATCACTCCCGCCTCCCTCGCACAGGGCGCGGTGGGCGTCGGGCCGCTGCCCATCGACATGGCGGCCGCCCGCCGGGACGCGGAGGCGATGCGCGTCACCCGGTCCGGGGTCTGCCGGGCCGCCGGGGTCCCGGACGACAGCGGCTGGCTGACGGAGTTCACCCGGCCGGACTTCGACAGCTTCCAGGACCTCGTCGCCGCGCTGCGTCACGACTCCGATCCCGACCACGTGCCGCTGATACCGCGGTTGTGCGGGCGACTGCTCGGCGAAGACGCGCGTACGCACCGCGCGCTGACCGGCGACCAGGAGATCCGCGAGCCGTTCTTCCACCACGGCGACCTTCTGGTGAAGGGCCACCTGGACGTGGCGGCCCCCTTCGTCGTCACCGGTTCGCTCGTCGTCGAGGGCTGCCTGACCGACTGCGGCCCCGACTCCGTCATCGCTGTCGACGGCGATGTCACGGCCCGCGCGGTGCACACCGACGGCGAGATGTCCGTCGGCGGTGTCATCGGGGCCGGGATCGTCTACGGCCATTACAACGACCAGACGCTCCAGGCGCGCACCATCCGTGCCCGGCTGGTCATCGAGGACGAGCACAGCACGATCGCCACGGTGGAGGCGGACACCCACTTCGATCCGGACGATTTCCAGCAGGGATACGGCGAGGGTGTGCAGGAGCGGCTGCGCGAACTGCTGGTGGACGAGGTGTTCTCCAGGGAGGACGACGAGGACGAGGAGGAGCGGCTGGACCGGGGGCTCCTCTTCGCCCGCCTGCGTGCGGGGCAGCCGGTCTTCCGCGCGGACGGGGACTCGTCGGCACACTGATCCGGTCCGGCGCCCGTGGACCGTCGGGGGCGCCGACGGCCGGGAGCCGACAGCCGGGCGCCGGCTACCGCCGGTTCAGCTCCGCCAGGACTCTGCCGCGCAGCAGCTCGTACTCCTCACGCAGCCGCACGATCTCGGGCGGCCGTACGATCACCTCCCCGCCGACGACGATCTCCTGCGGACCGAACTGCTCACGGGTGAGATCGACTTCGACGCCCATGCCCAGCCGGTTCCACCAGTGGTAGTCCACCCGCTCACCGTCCACATGGACCTCGCCGCGCATCAGATCACCACCCAGCAGGTCGTGCACCACGAGCGCGGTGACGCCGCACTGATCGCGCGCCGGGTTGTCCGGGCTCCACTGCGCCCGGTGGGCCGGTGTCGTGGTGTCCGCGCCCCAGCTCCTGCGGACCGCCTGCTCAAGATCGCTGAAACTGCTCAAAGTCATACCGCTCAGCGTGGCAGACGCCTCTGACAGTCCGTGCCCTGCCACGTCCGCCTCGATACCGGTGGCGGACCATCGGCTCTACCGCTTGAGGCGGCCCCGAACGGCAAGGAGGGCGAGGGCGAGGAAGCCGGGTTCGACGAGCCGGGACGTCATCTCGATGTAGGTGCCGGCGGTGGTCAGGCTCTGGCCACTGGCTCTGAAGATGACGGAATTGAGCACCACTTGGAACGATTTCTCGACGCGCTCGCCCGTGAACCGCTCCGTGAGCGGTCCCGTCAGCCCGGGTGGTGGCGTATCGGTAGTGAGGGTGATCCTGCGACCGGTGCCGGGAAGGACTCCGGTCGTCACGGCTTCGGGATCGGAGCTGGGCACCCCCCACAGGGTCAGGGCGAGGACCGAGACGATCATGGCTGTCCCGAGCCATGCGAGAGCGCGTGCGGCACGCAGTCCGTAGCCGGACAGCGCCCAGTACGCCTGGAGCAGCCACCGCTCGGCGCTGCGGTATCCGAAGCTGTGCCGGCGCATCTCCATTTCGCCGTAGTAGAAGTCGGCGGCTCCCGGTTCGTCCTTGCTGTCCTCCCGGGCCTTGCGCAGTTGGCGGTAGACCGTGGTCAGGGACGCCAGGCCGGGGACGGCGCCGGGGTCCGGCGGCGGAGCGCCCCAGCCCCGTCGCGCGGACGCGGCTCGCCCGGGCAGCGCCCGCCACTGCCGCTCCTCCTCGATGACCTGCCGCCGGGTCCAGCGGAAGGGGACCGGGCCCCGGTACCGCCGGCCGCCGGGCGTCGTGCGGAAGGTCGAAAGCCCTTCGAGCCGGAGCTGGTCGAGGTGCAGGGCACCCGTGAAGACGCACTCCGCGAGGTTCAGGTCGGCCAGGGTGAGCATGGAGGCGTCGACACCCCGGATCGATGCCACCCGGACGACCGGATCGGAACCGAGGGCTTCTTCCGCGCGGGCGGGAACGGACGCGAAGTGGGTGAACTGCCCTATGACCGCGACTGGTTGGGCCAGCCGGGCGTCGGTCAGGTCGACCCTGGCGTGTCTGAGCCGCAGGATGGCCGTGGACTCCCACCGGGTCCTGCGGCACGCGATCTCTGCCGTGGCCGCTTCGATCGTGGCCGGTTCCGTGAACACCGCCGCGGACAGATCCAGGAGTCCGCCGCACATCATCGGGCCCAGGTGGGGTGCCGCGTCGAATCGCGCACCCGTGAAGCGGGCGGTGTCGGCGAACGACGCGCCGCCGAACTCGACCGCACCCGAGAACGTGGCCTCCCCGAAGCGGCCCATCCCCCGGAACCGGGCCTTCGCGAAGTTTGCGGGCCCTTTGAACGCGGCGCTGTGGAATCTGGCGTCGGCCCCGAACTCCGCCCGGTCGAACCGCGCGGCCCCGCCGAAGACCACCGCGCCGAAACGCGCCGTTCCGGAGAACGAGGTGCCCACGAACCAGGCGTCGCCGGAGAACGACGCCCCACCGAACCGTGCGGCTCCCGAGAACGAGACGCCGACGAAACGGGTGTCGCCGTTGAAGACGGCGCCCACGAACTGCGCCTCTCCGAAGGCGGGATCTCCGCTGACGGGATCACGGACGGCGTCGAACAGGTCGCGCAGAAGATCTTCGCTGAACGCTGTGCCGCGAAGGTCCACGTCCGCGCCAGGACCGAGGGCGGCCAGGCAGGCTGCGCGGTCGGCCGGAGAGAGGTGGGCCAGGCAGGCGGTCCGGCTGCCGGTGCGGATGCCTCGGCAGCCGACGGGATCGGCCGGGCCGGCACCGGCGCCGCAATGTGTCCAGGACGGCAGGGTAGTGGTGATCACCCCTGTGGTGACGCGCGTGTCGCACCCGGAGTTCCGGCGCACCGCTGCTGGACTCGCCGCACCGGGTGGCGGCCCGCACCTGTCATGGTGTCGCCATGAATCCGACGAACAATGCCGCCGCCGACACGACGCAGGACACCGACGGGTTCCCCGAGCAGTTCGGGCGGACCCACCGGTTCTCGCTCGGGTTGCCCCGCGGCTTCACCGTTTCTCCGGACGGCGCACGGGTGCTCTTCCTGCGGTCCGCCTCCGGTTCGGATCCGGTCGGCCGGCTCTGGCTGTACGAGGACGGTGCGGAGCGGCTGCTCGCCGATCCGCCCGGGGCCGGGCGCGGCGACACGGCGGGCGACCGGGTGCCGCCGGAGGAACTGGTCCGGCGGGAACGGGCGGGAGAGACCTCGTCGGGTGTGGTGTCGTACGCGACCGACGCACAGGTGAGGCTCGCCGCCTTCGCGCTCGACGGCGGGCTCTGGGTGGTGCGCACGGGTGGGGGCCCGCCGCGCCGGATCCCGACCGCCGGTCCGGTGGTCGATCCCCGTCCCTCACCGGACGGCACACTGATCGCGTACGTGTCCGGCGGCGCGCTGCGGGTCGTCACGGTGGAGGGGACGGAGGACCGGGTGCTCGCCGCCCCGGACGGCGACCGGGTGACATACGGGTTGTCCGACCATGTGTCGGCCGAGTCGATCGGCCGCTCGCGCGGCCACTGGTGGTCTCCGGGGAGCGATGCGCTGCTGGTGGCGCGGGTGGACACCTCGATGGTGCCGCGCCGGTACATCTGCGATCCGGCCCGTCCGGAGCGGCCGCCGCGCGAGATGGCGTATCCGGCGGCGGGCACGGCGAACGCGGAGGTGTCGCTGCACCTGGTGCGGGTGTCCGGGGAGCGGCTCGTGGTCCGGCTGCCGCGCGAGGCGGGCCCGGACCATCCCGAGGGCGTGTGGACGGACCGGTCGTTCGAGTACGTGGTGTCGGCTGCGTGGGACGGGCACGGGCCGCTGGTCTCCGTACAGACGCGTGACCAGCGTTCGGTGTACGTGCTCGCGGTCGATCCCGGCACGGGCGGGACGCGGGTCCTGAGCCGTACCCACGACCGGGCATGGGTCGCGCTGCGGCCCGGCACACCGTTGCGGCTCCCCTCCGGCGCGCTCGTCGTTCCCGCGCGGCCGGGCGGCGACAGCCAGGGGCTGGCGTTCGACGGCCTGGAGACGCCTGCGGGACTGGAGGTCCGCGAGGTGGTCGGAGCCGACGGTGACCGGGTTTTCTTCACCGCGAGCGAGGAGCCGACCGAGGTCCACGTCTGGTCGTGCGCGGCGACGGCACCCGGTGGCGGCACCGCCGCCCCCGTGCGCGTCAGCGAGGCCCCCGGTGTGCACACGGCCGTGGTCGGCGGCCCCACCGTGGTACTGGACAGCAGGACCCCTCAGGGGCAGACGGTCACCGTACTGCGGGACGGAGTGCCGGTGGGCCGGATCGCGGTCCTCGCCGAGACTCCGCTCGTCGTGCCGAGGCCTGCGGCGCTGAGCCTCGGGAAGCGGGAGCTGCGCAGCCGGCTGTACCTGCCGTCGTGGCACCGGCCGGGCGACGGCCCGCTGCCCGTGCTGCTCAACCCGTACGCCGGCCACGGCATGCAGGTGGTCCTGAAGGCGCGCTCCTGGTGGGTCGCGGTCGCCCAGTGGTTCGCCGAGCAGGGGTTCGCGGTGCTGGTCACGGACGGCCGGGGCACTCCGGGACGTGGTGAGGCCTGGGAGAAGTCGGTGCACGGCGACCGGCTGACGGCCGTGCTCGACGACCAGATCGACGCGCTGCACGCGGCCGCCGCGCGGTGTTCCGCGCTGGACCCGGGAAGGGTCGCCGTACGCGGCTGGTCGTTCAGCGGGTATCTCGCCGTTGCCGCCGTGCTGCGGCATCCGGAGGTGTTCCACGCCGCGGTGGCCGGTGCCGCGCCTGCCGACCGGCGGCTCTACGACACCCATTGGGAGGAACGCTTCCTGGGCCATCCGGACGTACTGCCGGAGAACTACGGGCGCAACTCGCTGCTCTCGGAGGCGGCCGGGCTGACCCGCCCGCTCATGCTGGTGCACGGATTTGCCGATGACAACGTGGCCGTCGCCCACATGCTGCGGTTCTCCGCCGCACTGCTGGCCGCGGGCCGGCCGCACACGGTGCTGCCGCTGTCCGGGGCCGGTCACCGGGTCGCCCGGTCGGCGGCGGGCAATCTGTTGCTGCTGGAGCGGGACTTCCTCAAGAAGTCCCTGGGTGTTGAACACGGGGGCCCCGCCGCGCGTACCCCCGGTCGTACACCGCAGTCGTGAGAAGTCGTGAACACCGTGGAAGGGAAGAACCGGTATGAGCACAACGCAGAATCACGAGCCCCGTCCCGGGCGGCGGGCCGTTGTCACCGCGGTCGGGGCCGCCTCGGTGGCTGCCGTACTCACCGCCTGTGGCAACCAGAAGGAATCGGGCGGTTCGAGCGTGGTCGAGTCGGCCGGCAGCGGAACGGAGGGCAGCGGCGCCGCGCTGACGCGGACGGCCGACATCCCGGAGGGCGGCGGGAAGGTGTTCGCCGACCGGGGTGTGGTGGTGACGCAGCCGAAGGCCGGCGAGTTCAAGGCGTTCTCGTCGAAGTGCACCCATCAGGGATGCACGGTGTCGCGCGTGTCGGACGGCACCATCGACTGCCCCTGTCACGGCAGCAGGTTCGACGCGGCGACGGGCGCGGTGAAGCACGGCCCCGCCACCGAACCGCTGCCCGCCAAGGCGATCACGGTCTCGGGCGGTGAGATCACGCTCGCGTCCTGATCGCACGGCCCGGGTGGTGTCGGGCCTCCACCACCCGCTCCGGCCGTCTGCGCCGGACCGTCGCTCGTGCCACGAGGATCCGCTCGGGCAGCACTCCGTCGCGGCCCATGAGGTACGGCGGCCGTCCGGAGCCGAGCCGCACGGCCGGGCCCGGGCCGCATCCGGCGAGGACGGAGGCCGATACGGCAGGGGCCGCCGTCAGGACCGGACCCCGCGCGAGGCTCGGCTCAGCCAGCAACCCAGCACCTCGTCGGTGGTGGTGATGGTGGCGACGAGGGCGAGCGTGTTGCGGATCATGGCGGGGGTGTAGTCGGCCGGCACTCCCGCGATGGCATCACAGGGCACCACGGCCGTGTAGCCCAGATTCACCGCGTCGAACACGGCGTTGGGGACGGCCACATTGGCCGAGACCCCGGCGACGACGAGGGTCCGGCAGCCGAGGTTGCGCAGCAACGCGTCCACGTCGGTGCCGGCGATGGGCGAGAGGCCGTGCAGCCTGCGTACCACGAGGTCCTCGTCGGCCACGTCGATCGGCGCGGCGATCCGTACCGCCGTGGTGCCGCAGTGCTGCTGCACGGGCAGCCGGCCGGCGGCCCGGAAGAGCCGGGCGTTGCTGTTGGCGCCCCGCCCGTCGGGGCGGCGTTCGGCCACCGCGTGCAGCACCTGGACCCCGGCCTCGTGCGCGGCCGCGACCAGCCGGGCGACCCGGTGCAGGGCGCCGGAGGACCTGGCCTCTTCGGCCAGTTCGGGCAGTGCGCTCCCCGGGCCCACGACCCCCTGCTGGCATTCGACCGTCAGAAGCACGGTGGTGGCCGGATCGAGCTGCTCGACGAGCTGATTCTTCGACGGCACGGCTGCCCCTTTCTGCGGCGGACCGGGCGCGCGAGGCTAACGGCCATTGCGTGATGAGGGAAGAGCCCCCATGCTTTCTGACACCTAGTCAGATACCGGGAGGAGGCGCCCCCATGGCCGCCATACAGCGACGGGGCCGTCGGATCATGATGACGGACGCCGAGCGCGACACCTATCTCACCGAACAGCGCACCTGCCGCGTGGCCACGGTGTCCGCGGACGGCCATCCGCATGTCGGCGCCCTCTGGTTCACCTGGGACGGCACCTCGCTGTGGCTGTACTCGATCACCCGCAGCCTGCGCTGGTCCCAGCTGCGCCAGGACCCGAGGATCGCGGTGGTGGTGGACGACGGGGTGGAGTACGCGGATCTGCGCGGCGTCGAACTCTCCGGCGAGGCCGCCCCTGTCGGCGAGGCACCGCGCACCGGCGAGCCGTGCCCCGAACTCACCGTGCCCGAAAAGCTGTTCGCGGCGAAGTACTTCGGGATGGACACCATGCCGCACGACGGCCGGCACGCGTGGCTGCGGCTGACACCGCGGGCCATCACCTCCTGGGACTTCCGCAAGCTCGCGGCTCCGCCCACCGCCTGAGAAGCCGGGGGTCTACGGCGCGTCCAGCCCCCGCCCGGCTGCGCGCAGGGCCGTCACCGCGGCCCTGACCGAAGGGCGCCGGTCCGCGCCGGTACGCCAGACGGCGTGGACGTGACGTCGCATCCTCTGCCGTACGGGCACGAGCCGCACCCCGTCCGGCACCGGGCCGCGACCCAGCCGCGGCGCCACACAGACCCCCATCCCCGCGGCGATCAGGGCGAGTTGGGTGTGATGCTCGCCCGCCAGGTGCGCGATGCGTGGTTCGATGCCTTTCGAGCGGAGGGTGAACATCAGCCAGTCGTAGCAGAACTCGCCCTCGGGCCAGGACACCCAGTCGTCCTCGGCGAATTCCTCCAGGTCCACCTCGTCCCGGCCGGCGAGCCGATGACCGGCCGGCATCGCGATGTCCGGTGCGTCGTCCAGGAGTTCGGCCTTGGCCAGGCCCGCCGGCACGGGCAGCCGTTTGTTGCTCCAGTCCAGCACCACGGCAAGGTCGGTGTCACCCCTGATCACCGCGCGGATTCCGTCCTCGGGCTCCAGTTCCCGGGTACGCACGCGCAGTTCGGGGTGGTCCCGGCGCAGCGCGAGGAGCATCGCGGGGAAGAGCCCGCGCGCCGCGGTCGGAAAGGCGGAGAGTCCGATCTCGCCCACCACCTCACCGCGCTGCGCCTCGATGTCGGACTGGGCCAGCTCGACCTGGGACAGGATCCGGGCCGCGTGGTCGGCCAGCAGCCGGCCGGCGTCGGTGAGCCGGACCCCGCGCCCGTTCCTGGCCAGGAGTTGCTGCCCCACCTCCCGCTCCAGTTTCGCCATCTGCTGGGAGACCGCGGACGTGGTCACATGCAGCCCCTCGGCGGCACTGCTCACGGAGCCGTGCCGGGCCAGTGCGTCCAGGGTGCGCAGGCGCTCCAGATTCAACATGTAAGCAATGCTACGCAGACCTTCACACAAAGTCTCGCTTGTTCTACGCGATCCGGTTCGTCATCGTTGGGTCCATGAGCGCCACTGTCACGCCGAGTGCCACCTCTTCCACCGGGTCCGCCGCCGGTGCCCCGCCGCCGGCCGAGGGATCCGCCGACGGCACCGCGGTGACGTCCGCCCCGGGGCGCGCCGCCCGCCCGGCGCTGGACTGGCGGATCCGGTTCGGGGCGCTGGCGCTCATCTGGGGCTTCAGTTTCCTCCTGATCAAGGTCGGCACCGAGGGGTACGCCCCGTTCCAGGTCACCCTGGGCCGTCTGCTGTCGGGCACGGTGGTGCTGGCGGTCGCGATGGCGGTGCGCCGTGAGCGGCTGCCCCGCGGCGCCCGCACCTGGGGGCACCTGGCCGTCGCCGCGTTCTTCCTGAACGCGCTTCCTTTCTCGCTCTTCGCCCATGCCGAGCTGGCGATTCCCTCGACGCTGGCAGGCATCTGCAACGCGACCTCGCCCCTGTGGGGCATGGCGCTGTCTCTCGTCGCGCTCTCCGAGGACCGGCCGACCCGTCGCCGGGTCGCCGGACTGGGGCTCGGCTTTCTCGGCGTACTCACCGTGCTGGGCGCCTGGCAGGGCTTCTCCGGGCTGGACTTCGGCGGCACGGCGATGGCCCTGCTCGCCTCGCTCAGCTATCCGATCGGCTGGATCTACGTCCGCAGGACGCTGGCGGGCAGCGGTTCGTCGACGCTGGCGCTCACCGGCGGCCAGCTCTTCCTGGGCACGGCGCAGATCGCGCTGGTGACCCCGCTGTTCACCTCGGCCCCCGACGGATTCCCACTGCTCCCGACCCTGGCCGTGGTCGCCCTCGGGGCGCTCGGCACCGGCCTCGCGGTCCTGTTGCAGTACGGCTTGGTGGAGGAGGTCGGGCCGACCACCGCGCAGATGGTCACCTATTTCATCCCGGTCATCGCCACCGCCGCCGGCGTGGCCGTGCTCGGCGAGCAACTGAGCTGGAACACGCCGGTGGGGGCACTCGTGATCCTGGCAGGCGCCGCCCTCACCCAGAGCAGGGCCCGGGGCGGCCGGGCTGCGAGCAGCGGGGCATCCAGCGACTGAGGACCCGGATCCGGACCTGGCCGTGGGCCCGGACCCGGGCCGTGGCCTGGGCCCGGACCTGGGCCGGGACCGGCAGTCACCCGTAGGTCAGCGGCTTCACCGGCCCCGCCGCTGCCGCCACCGCATCCGCCAGTGCTTCGATCTCGTCCTCGGCGAGCGACGAGACCGTGAGCCGGATTCCCTGGGGCGCGGCCAGCCGGAACAGCGCCCCGGGCGCCACGGCCCAGCCCGCGTGCAGCAGCCTCGCCACGACACCGGTCTCGTCGCCGACCGGCACCCACACGTTCATCCCGCTGCGTCCGTGGGCCACCACGCCCCGCTTCGCCAGCGCCCGCACGAGGCCGTCCCGCCTCTTCGCGTACGCCCGCGCCACCTCCCCCGGGTCCACGGCGCCCGAGGTCCACAGGTGCACCACGACCCGTTGCAGGAGTCTGCTGACCCAGCCGGGGCCCAGCTGCTGCCGCCCCGCCACGCGGTCGACCGAGACCGGATCACCGGTCAGCACGGCGACCCGCAGGTCCGGCCCGTACGCCTTGGCCACGGAACGGACGAAGGCCCACCGGTCCGTGGTGCCCGCCAGCGGATGGACCGGCAGATCGACGATGCCGTGCCCGTGGTCGTCCTCGATCAGGAGGACATCGCGGTGGCCGGCGAGGACCGCGCGCAGTTCGAGGGCGCGCGCGGCACCGATGGCCGCGCCGGTCGGATTCTGCGCGCGGTCGGTGACGACGAGCGCGCGGGCACCGGCGTTCAGCGCGCTCTCGACGGCACCGGGCATCGGCCCCTCGTCGTCGACCGCGACGGGCACCGGACGCAGCCCCAGCGCCGGTACGAGATCCAGCATGCTGCCCCAGCCGGGGTCCTCGACGGCGACCGCGTCACCGGGTCTGAGCTGCGCGACGAGGATCCGCTCGATCGCGTCCAGCGATCCGGAGGTCGCGACCACCGGCCCTGCCGGCACCCCGTCGGCGTCCAGTGCGGCGCGGGCGAGCGCGGCGAACTCCGGGTCCACCGGCGCCTGTCCGTACATCCCGGGCTCCCGCCCGTACTCCCCCGCGACGGCCGCGAAGGCGTCCCCCAGCGCGGGCAGCAGCTCCGGGTCGGGGTTGCCCGCACCCAGGTCACGCACACCTGCGGGCGCCTCGACCCGGAGCGAACCGCGCGCCGTACTCGCGGGGCGCGGCCGCACCCTGCTGCCCCGGCGCCCGGCCGTCTCGATCACTCCGCGCTCACGGAGCGTGCGGTAGGCGGCCGCCACCGTGTTCGGGTTCACCCCCAGCCGGTCCGCCAACTCCCGCATGGGAGGCAGCACCTGGCCCGGTTCGAGCTCACCGGAGCCGACCCCGCGCTCCACGCTGGCGGCGATTTCCGATGCGCGCCGCCCCACAATCCGATACTCTCCTAGCACAAACAAGATTATGCACTAGTGCAATGGAGTACGCAATGTCGGACACCGCATCGCCGCAGCCCACGGCCCCGGACGCCGAAGCCGTCGGCTACGAGCCGACCGGGCGCACCGTCCCGACCCGTTCCCGCGAACGGGCGTCCTACGACAGGGAGGTGGTCCACTCGATACTGGACGAGGCGTACGTCTGCCACCTCGGCTTCGTCCGTGACGGCGCGCCCGTCGTGCTGCCGACGCTCTTCGGCCGGGTCGGCGACCGGCTCTACGTACACGGTTCGACGGGCTCCAGGCCGCTGCGCGAGGCGGGCCGCACCGATCCCGGCCTGCCGGTGTGTCTCACGGTGACGCATGTCGACGGGCTGGTGCTGGCCCGTTCCGCCTTCCACCACTCGATCAACTACCGCTCCGTGGTGGTCCACGGCGTCGCGCACACGGTCACCGACCCCGAGGAGCGGCGCACCGCCCTCGACGCGATCGTCGACCACGTGGTGCCCGGCCGGTCCGCCGATTCCCGGCCCGCCGACGAGAAGGAGCTGGCCGCGACCGCGGTGATCCGGCTGGACCTGCGGGAGGTGTCCGCCAAGATCCGCACGGGCGGCCCCAACGACGAGGCCCACGACCTCACGCTCCCCCACTGGGCCGGTGTCGTCCCGCTCGCCCGCGGCTACGGGACACCGCTCCCCGCGGACGACCTCGACCCCGCCATCGGTGTGCCGGACTACATCACCGAGCGGTGACGCACCACGGCTGACAGAACAGCGCGCGGCAGGCGGGGCCGCCCGGCGGGACCGGCATCGGCAACCGCATCGAGTTCTCCTCGCCGCACCTGTGCCCGTCGCCGGGGCACGCGTCCACCGGCCTCGTCGCCACCGGCTGCCCGAATCGCCGCGCCGACACCCGTTCTCGCTGCCGCCCGACTGCCCGCCGGATCATGGCACCTCACGTCGCGACGCGCCGCATCGCGCACGTCACATCGCGGCACGACCGGCGGACAGTTCCCCTTCGGCGACAGCCCGGCCGCCGTCCCGCCCTTCGGCCACCGCCGCGCCGGATCCCGGCACGACGGGCCCCGGAGGTGTCCCCGGCGTCGAGGACTGCGCGATGAAGGCACCGATCAGCACCATGGCCCCACCGAGGAGCTGCGGCGCCGACAGGTGCTCGCCGAGCAGCACCCAGGCGAGCACCGTGGCGATGACCGCCTCCAGGCAGGCGACGACGCCCGCCACCGCGGGCGAGAGCAGCCGCACCGAGATCACTCCGGTGACGTACGCGATCACGGTCGCCAGGAGCACGATCCAGACGAGCAGCAGCCAGGCCGGAACATCCGTACCGTCCATGCCCACCGTGCCGCCCAGCACCGACCAGTCCATGCCCCAGGGCTGCGCGACCACGGTGAGAACGGCCGCGCCGATCAGCAGCCCGTAGGCGATCACACCGACCGGATGCGGCGGTTCGACGCCGCCCGCTCCGTCCGTCCCGTCCGCGCCCCCCTGGTCCGAGAGGACGAAGTAGCCGACCTGGCAGCAGGCGGCACCGAGCGCCAGCAGCAGTCCGACCGCGTCGAAGCTCAGCCCCGACCAGACCTCGACCACGCACGCCAGCCCGCCGACAGCGAGCACCACACCGACCGCGGCCCGCCGGGTGACCGGCCTGCGCTGGACGAACCGGACCCAGCCGAGTACGAGCGCGGGCGCCAGGTACTCGACGAGAAGAGCGACCCCGACGGGGATCCGGGAGATCGCGGCGAAGTAGAAGGCCTGCACACCCGCGACCGCGAGCAGCCCGAAGCCGAGCAGCAGGACCGGCCGGCTGCGCACCAGGTCCCGGTGGCGCCAGACCACCGGCAGCATGACCAGGGCAGCACCCGCCACACGTAGCCACACCACATGGAGCGGATCGAGCCCCGCCTCGATCAGCGGCTTGGCCGCCACCCCTGAACCACCGAATGCGAACGCCGATGCCAGGGCTGGTCCCAGGCCGGCGCTTCTCCCCTGAGACGCGTGCATCGGCCCATCATGACAGCTGCGGTCAGGAGCATCATCCAGGTGACCCCTGACATGCTCACTACTGAATACGCAGCCGCAGACCGCCCACCGCCACCGAACCGCCCGACCCGGACGGTCGCCCTCCGGACCACCGGGCCCGGACGGTCAGCCTCCGCACTCCGGCACGCCCTGCCCGGCGGCGTCCGCGACCCGGGCCGCTAGCCGGTCCGCGTCGACCCCGCCCCGTACCAGCACCTCGACGGCCCGGCACTCGTGGTCGGTGGACAGTGCCGCGAGCAGATCGAGCCCGCCGGCCCGTACATCGCCGCGCGACTCCGCCCGTTCGAGTGCACCGGCCATCGCCGAAGCAGCCGAGGGCGACCAGCCCTCCAGTCCGGTGCCCCGCACGACGGAACCCGGGTCGGGGAAGACCGGGACGGCGCCGGAATCCTCGACCGAGCCCTGCCAGCGGAGTCCGTATCCGATACTGCGCTGGACGAGGTAACCGAGCACCCTGGCGAGCTGGGGTCCGCCCTCGAAGGCCGCCCGCACCGCGGGGTCCGATTCGATGAGGGAGTGCAGCAGATGCGCCGTGTCGATCTGCCGGTCACCGTCGCGCAGCGCACGCCTGCGGGCGCCCGTCACGACGGCGGCCAGCTCCACCGTGAGTCTGGCGTCGAGCTCGGCGCGGTTCGGTACGGGCTGCTGGGGGATCCGCGGCGTCCGGTTCTGCACATCTCTCACCCCATCAGCCCTGCGGCACGAATACATCCCCGGATGGGCCCATCCAGGCATCCCACGCAAGTTGGGCACACCCGAACGGTTTCTCCTCCTTGCGGATGAGATCTCGCCATTTCTGGATCCGATCGAAGAAAAGGGCGCGCGCCGCCTTGCCACGCGCTCCCCGGGCAACCGGAAGTCGCCCCCGCACGTCCCACAGGCCATACCCATGCGACAGCCGGAAGGGAGCCCACGGACGTGTCCTGGTTGGTCGCCCTGCCGGCACTCGACGGGCGGGAGTACGTGTACCGGGTCCACGCCCCGGCCGACGCGCTGCGCGCGGACCTCTTCTGGGCCGCGTTCCACTGCCACGACGACGGCCCGCACCCCCGCGCCTTCGACAGGTTCGACGCCGCTCTGATCTGGCGCGCGGGAGCGGAGGGAGCCGACCCAATGGATCTGACAGTTCATCAGTATTGAATGTTTCGGTCACTGCGGCTACGTTCCGCGACACCGTAACCCGCCGAGAAGGGGTGGTCGCATGGCCGAAGTCAGTGCAGAGGCACGCATCGAAGCGCCGGCCGAGAAGGTGTGGGCCCAGCTGACGGACTTCACCGCGTACGGCCAGTGGAACGCCACCCACACCAGCTTCCCCAAGGGCGGTCCGGCGGCACTCGAACTCGCCGCCACCTACGAGGAGAACATGAAGCTCATGGGCTTCCCGGCCGAGGTGACCTGGACGGTGGCGGAGCTGGAGACCGCACGCCTGCTGACCACCAGGGGCAAGGGCCCGATGGGCGTCAACCTGGCCATGCGCTATTCACTGACCCCCGACGGCGACGCGACAACGGTCCGCATCGACGGGGAGTTCACCGGCGCGGCGGTCTCCCTGATGGCCGGAAAGCTCAAGGACTCGGCGACGGCCGCGCTCGTCGAGTCCCTGCGCAAACTGGGCGGCCTCGTCGCCGCCTGACACCCCGGCAGGCGGGAAGGGCCTCGCGGCTCGGCCGCGAGGCCCTTGTCACCACACCCGGGACCACCGCACCCCACGGGGCTCAGTGCTCGTCGGCAAGGATCAGATACAGCTTCTTACGGGCGTCACCGATGACCGCGAGAGCCTTCTTCCGCTGGTCGGCCGAGCCGGTCTTCCAGACCTGCCCGAACGCCTCCATCAGACCGAATCCGGCCTGGCGGATCTCATTGGCACTCTCCCAGTCGACACCGCGTCCGGCTTCCTCCCAGGGTGCCTCGGCCCCCGACTCCGCCTCGGTGCGACCGGCGTCGGTGAGCGTGAACAGCTTCTTGCCGCCCTCGCTCGCACTGATGATCAGCCCCTCGTCCTCCAGCAGCTGAAGCGTCGGATACACCGAGCCCGGGCTGGGCCGCCAGGCCCCGCCGCTGCGCTCGCCGATCTCCTGGATCATCTCGTACCCGTGCATCGGCCGGTCCTTCAGCAGCGCCAGGATCGAAGCGCGTACGTCACCGCGCCGCGCCCGCCCCCGGCCGCGCCCGCCCCCGAAGGGCCCACCACCGAACGGGCCGCCACCGAACGGCGGCCCGAACTGCCCGAAGGCCGCCCGCCGCCCCTCGAAGTCACCACGCCCCGGACGGCCGGGCCCCCAGTGCCCATGACCGTGCCCATGACCGAACTCTTGCTCGTGTCCATGTGAACGCATCGCTCTACTCCTTCTATCGTTGATCTGTCGCGATGCGTCAACGATATATCGGAACCGATCGCCTGGCAATCCCCGAGTCAGGGGCACGACTGACCTGTGACAGTGATCGTTGATCGATTGCCAGGGGTGGTTGATCAAAGCTGCTTTGTGTCAGCGAAGAGTGACCACTTGGCCGTCTGTGCCGGCGAAGGCTGACCGTTGTGTGGTGTTGCCCTGCTGATGGTTGGCCTGTCTCGATGCCGGTTGGCTGCCATCAGTGATGGGGCGTAATTGCGGAGCCGCCGGAGTGCCCCGGCAAGTACGGGTGAACGGGCTCTGTCGCTGATCTTGTGACCGGGCTGGATCGCCGCGCGATCACACGGAGTACGTTGTCGTCCATGTCTCCCGAACCGCGCAGCCGTGAAGAGCTGGTCACCTTCCTGCGTGACCTGCACAGAGACTTCCGCGCCCGGGGCCACGAGTGGGAGAACAGCACCCTGGACGACTTCCTGGAAGCGCTTGCCGCATGGGTACACGACTCCCCGGGCGCGTACAAGAACGCAGGTGAGCAGATCCCGTCCGACGGCGATTGGACCTTTATGGCCCGAGCCCTCCACGCAGCCACCCTCTACGAGTAGGGCAGAGCCCTGCGCCGCTCTGGTACGTCACAGGATCAGCGACAGAGCCGGCGAACGTGCTCACTCGGATGGCAGGTCCCAAACCCCAGACTCTCCACCTACGGTCATGGACGCCGGCATCGCGTCACTGATCAGGAACTGGCTCCTGCAGGGAAGAGGGAGTCGAGCCGGGGTGACCCAGTTCTCACCGTGGCCTCTACGGTGTCGATCTCTTCTCGGGCTTCGCCCATGTCTCCTGAACGGCTTCCAGGGCCTCGTAGAACGCCTCCTCGCAGTCGCCCTCCTGGCCCGTCAGCTCGTCGAATACCTCCTGGGCCACATAGTCGAGCTCCTCCCATTCCGGCCACTCGTCGTCACACCACTCCCGTGTGTGCCGTCCCACCAGGGCCCGCACCTCAGCAACGTCAGCGAGGGCATCCGGATCAGCAAGCACCGCCTTGTACGTCCATTGCCCCTGGGCCACCAGCCAGAGCGCGAAGTAGTCGAAGCCGTCGTCGGAGCACAAGCCACCCTCGATCCGGTCCACCGCCCGCCACAGTGCGTCCGTGGCGACCGCCTCGCACGCGGCCTCCAGACGCGCTTGAAACTCTGCCCCCTCCGCAGCCGGCCGGCATCGCAACTCCCCGCGCAGCCATTCCAACCGTTCGTGCCGGTCACCGGGGCGACGGCTCAGCTCGTCCATGAGCGCCCAGAAGGTCTTATCGTCCATGCTGCACAGGATCGCAGCCACCACTGACATGCCCGGAACCCCTTGCGCCAACAGCCGTAGCGGCCCCCTTCCACCCTGCGCAGCCTCGGGAACGGCCCGCCTGCCGCATCGCGTGTACGTCGGCAGATGGGTGTCTGCACGATCAGCCGCTCGGCTGCGCGGCCTTCTTCGGCTGCTCAGGCCGGCCGCGGGACAGTCGGTAGCACGTGCGCGAGCACCAGCGGCGGGTCCAGCCGTCCTTGCGGCGGTCGATCGGCTTCTGGCACTGGCCGCAGGACACCGGCCCGAAGAAGATAGATGGGTCAGCACCCCCAGCCGCCCATGTGCGGCAACGGCGGCTGCACCAGCGGCGAGGGGGATCGGCGGGCGACTTCGCTTCTATCGGGATGCCGCAGAACACACATGTCCTCGAAGGCAGGGGAAGCCCGTCCCTCTCGATCAGTCGGTCGTCCACTCCTTGTTGTAGGGGAATGGGTGAGTGGCCACCGAGGTGAAGCGGGCGGCGATCCGGTCGCCGCGTGTGCCGGACAGCAGGCCGCTGCCCTCGATGTCGATGCCGGAATAGGCGAACGTCGCGGGGATGCGCTCGGAGAAGTACTTGAGTGTGTCGGACGCCTCGGCTCCCGTGCGGGTGTGCAGGGAGATGTTGTGGATCTCGTCTACCAGGACGAGGCCGGTGCGGGCCTTGGTCCGGGCCGTGACACGACGGTCCGCCTTGGACCGCTTGGCCTTCCGGTTGTTTGCCGCCGGCTGTTCAGGGCCGGCGTGGGCGCGGGTCAGCAGGGCGGAGACGGCCTCTGCGAGTTCCTCCTCCGTGGCCTTGGGCAGCTGGTGACTGACGTGGTCCCAGGCGAGGTCACCGAAGGGAACGGGCGCGCGGTTCAAGTACTTCCAGGTTGCCTGGATCCACTCGCCTTCGCCTCGGTGGTTGCGTACCCAGACGCGGGAGACGTCGTAGGGGTCACGGTGGACTTCCCAGAGCCCACGCTTGGCGGTGACCCCTGAGTCGCGCCGTCGCATCGGCCCCAGCTCGGGGGCTTCGTAGGTGCGGTTGTTGATCCGAATTCCGTAGGAGTTGACGGCCCGCCAGGCCGCTGGGAGGAGTTCGACGTAGTCCTGGCCGCTGAGAGCGACCGGGACGTAGCCGCAGGCCTCGACCAGCGCGGCGTACTTCTGGTTCGGCGTGAACAGCCGGCCAGGATGGTCGGGATCTCGCAGCCCCTCGTGAGGGCGGTTCTGCCAGTGGGCGACGATCCACTCGTCCAGTAGTTCCTGCAGTTCGGGCAGAGCCCACGGGTTCTCGCGCTCCGGGTGGCGGCCACGGTGGTCGGTGTTGCGGCCGGTGTGGCCGGGGAGGAACTGGGCGAACATCGTGGCGACGGAGCCGAGCATCTTCTCGATGTGGCCCTTTTCGAAGGGCGAGCCCTTGTGCGTGGGCTGGAAGTCGATCTCCAGGAACCGGCAGGAGGCCCGGAAGTTGCGCGAGACGAACACCTTGCCGTGATCGCAGACGATCATCTCCGGGACGATCACCGGCTTGGCTGCCGCGTGCTCCAGACGCTCATCGAGGGTCAGCATCCGGGCATGCGGCAGCACCGAGCGGGACATCTTCAGCGCGTCGACCCAGCCTGGTCCCATCAGCTCCGGGGTGACCGTGCGGGCCAGCAGCACGCTGGCGTCGACGGGCTTCGTCGTGGGCCTGCGCACCGCCGCGGCCAGTGTCCTGGTGGCGACGTCGATCAGGCCGGTGAGTTCGACCTTGCCGACCACTCCGTTGTCGAGGCGGACCATGACGTCCAGTGGTGTGGAGTCGATCTGCATGACTTCACCCGGAGCCGACACCGTCAACTCACCGAACGGGGCCGCGGCCCCATGGGCCTTCGACCTGCGTGTGACGGCCGACCCGGTCGCATGTGTGCCTGCCGTCAGCTTCGCCACCAGTCGGTAGAGAGTCCGTCGCGAGGGCAGCTCGGCCAGGTTTCCGTCATTCTCCCGAATGAGCTCCCCGGTCCTCCAGATCAGGTAGGCCCCGTTGCGTGTCGAGGTCTCGACGCCCTCCTTGATCGCCTGCCGCATCGCCTCGACGACGGCGTCGGGCACGTCACCGAAGTCCTTGCGCTTGCGGACCGAGCGGTGATCGACCAGCCGGGCCAGGCCGACCAGGCCTTCCTCCGTGTAACGGCGTCGCCGGAGGCCCACCGCTCCGGTTTTGATCTCGTGGCCGAGGGCGGCGAGTTCAGCCGCCTTGGCCTTCTGGCGCGAGGTCACCGATGTGCCCGGTCCGTAGCCCGGTCGCGGTGGTGTGCCCGGTTCGGCGCCTGGCGGCAGCCGGTGCAGGACCGCAAGGACGTGTCCTTCCCACCACAGCGCCCGCTTCATCACCTCGGGTGCGAAGGTCTCCAACAGACCGGACTGGGGCAGAGGCATGCGTTCGGGCTGGAACAGGATCTCGAAGTCCGCGGTTTCGAACAGGTCGATCAGAGCGACAACGCGGTGCGGTGCCTCGGCGTCCTCCAGCACCGCCGCCCGTGCGGTGACCTCGATCGAGAACGCCCCTCACCTGGCCCTCGAACCGGACCTTCTGGCCGACCACCAAGGCCGGCGGCCGCTTCAAGCTGCCCATCGGATTCCCTCCGTCCAGACGAGACTGTCGCTCTCCATCAGTCCTCCCGCCAGATCGGTCCTCGGAGCGCCGGACCACAACAGATGGAACAGCACCGGCAGAACCTGCAACCGGTCTCCGACCAGCCCGGCGCCCTCCCATCGCCCCATCGGTTCGCGGAAGACCTCCAAGAGGCCATTCCTCACCGCCACCGGTCGGCCGCAGCGGGCCCGCCGGTATCGGGACAGCCAGCGGATGTTCGCCATGAACACCGGCTCGGGCCGCCCAACCCACTCGAACTCCCATCCCACGGCACGGCAGGCATGCTCGGTCGCCTCGAACGCCTCTCGCGTCACCCCGTCCATCTCGTCCGCAGCACGGACGTCAACGACACGGGCGCGTCCGTCGGACAGCCGGACGAAGTAGTCAGGGGCATGCCGGCGCTTGCGCGCGCCGTCGTGCCAGTGCAGCCAGAACGGCTGCGAGGCGATCGCGACCACCTGCGGATCACGGTCCAGCAAGATCAGCCGGTCCCGCTCCAGCCACGACTCGTAGCCCACGTGATCCCGCATCGTCGCCGAGTAGTACCAGCCGGCGAACCCGGACCGCCCTTGTGCCAGCTGAACTCCCGCACCGGGTCCACAGCCTCGAACGGCGTATCCCAGCTAGACCCAAGCGATCGACGCGGCGTCCCATTGACGGAAAAGGTCAGGTCAAAGGACGTGAGGGCAGCCTCTTCGAACACGCCAAGAGGTGCCCCCACCACGTCCCCCGCCCACCTGTACGCCGAATGATCAACCTGCGGTGGCACGAACTAGCGTTGATCATCCTTCACCGGCAATCGATCAACGATCACTGTCACAGGTCACCGACCGTCGCTGAGGCCGGGCGATCTAGAGCTGGGGCGATCGAGTCCGTGTCGGCGAAGACGGGCCACTTCCCTGTTCGCGACCCCGGGGACGGACCGGCGGCCTGTGCCACAGGCTTCGGCAATTGCCCGTGAAGCGTCACCCTGCGGCGCTAGGCTGCTGTGTCGTGCAGGAGACACGCCTCGACACTGCTCGGATCCGATCGGCTCGCCGGGTGATCGACCCGATGTTTCTCGACACTCCGTTGTACCGCTGCGAGGCACTGGAGCCTCACCTCGGATGCGCCGTGAGCGTGAAGCTCGAAACGGCGAACCCGGTCCGCAGTTTCAAGGCCCGTGGCACCGAGGTGGTCGCGAGCCGACTCGCCGATGACGGCTCTTCTGCCGTGGTGTGCGCGAGCGCGGGCAACCTCGGCCAGGCCCTCGCCTGGTCCGGTCGCGGCCGGGAACTCGACGTGACCGTGGTGGCATCCCGCTTCGCGGCGCGGGTCAAGCTCGATCGCATCCGCGCACTGGACGCCAGGCTGGAACTGGTGGACGGCGACCACGAGATGGCGCGCGAGCGGGCCGCGACCATCGCGCGCCGCGAGGGCATCCGGCTGGTGGAGGACAGCCTGGACATCGAGACCTGCGAGGGCGCGGCAACCATCGGCCTGGAACTGGCGGATGCCGCACCGTCGTTCGACGCGGTCCTGATCGCTCTCGGCGGCGGGGCGCTGGCCACCGGCGTGGGGCACGTGGTGAAGGCCCTGGCGCCCGGGGTCGAGGTGATCTGTGTCCAGCCGCTGGGCGCACCGGCGATGACGCACTCCTGGCGCCAACGGCGCGTGGTCACCACCGACTCGACCGACACCATCGCTGACGGCGTCGCAGGCCGGTTCCCCGTCCCGGCCGTCCTGGACGACCTCCTCCTGGTCGCCGACGACGCCGTCCTGGTCCAGGAGGCCTCGATCATCGCCGGTATGCGGATGCTCCTCGACCACGCCGGCCTCGTCGTCGAGCCGTCGGCCGCGCTCGGCGTCGCGGCGATCCTCGAAGACCGTGACCGCTTCGCGGGCCGGCACGTAGTCACCATCGTGTGCGGCAGCAACGTCGACATGGACGCCTTTCACCGCTGGGTCGCTGCTCCCGGCCAAGGGACTTGACGGCTGCTCCGGCAGTGACCCCTGAACCGATATGCCGTTCGACGTAGTCCTCTTGGCCGCCTGTTCCATGCCGGCTTCTCGGGCCGGCCGCGGGACAGCCCGGCGGCACTTGCCTGAGCACCAGCGCCGGCTCCTGCCGTTCGCGGGAAGACTGGTCATCGACCCACCGTCGGTACGGGGCTGTGCCATGTGCTCGCGTCCGTGTCCGGGCTGCCTGGGCGCTTGCGGTGGGAGGCGATGTCCAGGTCGACGGCCGGCAGACCGGTTCGGCTGTTCTTCTCCGTACCGATGAGAAGGGCGTCGAGGGCGGCACCGCGGAGCCGGGTTCGCCCTCCTCGATGTCGAGGACCATGCAAGCGAGGGTTTCGAGACCGCAGCAACTTCCAGGCTCCATCAGCCGACCAGCGACGATGCCGTCTGCAGACCGTTTCCCACGGCCCGAACCGCTCCGGCAGGTCCCGCCACTGCACGCCAGTCCGCACCCGGTGGAGAACTCCATCGCTCACCCGGCGGGGATGGCTCCAGCGGCGCCCACGCGCACCACCAGGAGGAAAGAATCACCCCAGCCGATCCCGCTCCGCATTCGTCGAATCCCCCCGGCCCATAAGGATCTCATCTGGACCAGGCTCTATGGTCGCCACTCCACCCGGTAGTCGGGATGTTCAGCGTACGACTGTGCCAGCACTCGAAGGGCATATTCGAGACCGGCGAAGCGTGCGTTGGACGGATCCATTGCCGCGTGATCCCGGGCCAGCATGTCGACGAGGTCGAGCATCGGCAGGTGGCTGTCGAGGAGGGCATCGGCCCCGAAGCGGTAGGCCACATCGGCATAGGCATGGTTGTCCGCCTCATAGCGGGCGTGAAGGAACTTCAGGAGGTCGTCCATGAGGGGATCTTTGCCTAACTTCGGTGAAGCGGGGGAAAGTTCTTGTCCGTCTCAAGGGCGGAGGAAATGCGTGTGCGGAAGAGATCGAGCTTGGCTCGGCCGTAGCCTGCGCGTTTAATCAGCTTCACCCTCGTGACCTGGCCTTCGACCAGCTTGTGGTCGTCCAGCAAGGTCCGGCGCTGGGTGACCTTCACCAGCAACTCGTCGACGTCCGAGGTCCGGGCGTATCGCCGGACGGCGTAGTAGTCCAGCTCCAGGTCACGGCTGATTCCGCGAAGGGACCGGCCCTGGGGGAAGAGTTCCTGGACGGCGCGGTGGCGTTCGCGGATGGTGGCGACGATCCGGCGGGGCCGGCCGCGGATGTCGAGCATGCCGTCTGGTTCCGCCGGTGGCCGCGGCTCTCCGGGCTGGTGTTTGGCCTGGTGGGCGGTGCGGAGGCAGTGGTAGTGGCTGGTGACGGTTTTCTCCACGGCCTTGGCGAGGTTGTTCCACGGGTGCCAGACGTCGGCGGCCTGGACGGCCTGAGGGGCGGCCGTTCTGGCGGCTTCCGCGTAGGCGGAGGCGCGATCTCGGCAGATGATCTGAACCTCGGGGTGGCCGGCCGGCCGGCGGGCCACTGGTGCGGCCTCGCGGCCTGGCAGCACATCGATGGGTCTACGGGACTCCAGATCGACCAGCAGCGTGGCATAGGTATGGCCCTTGAGCAGGGCAAAGTCGTCGATGCCCAGGACTCGGACGGGCCCCTGCCCGGTCATTGCGGTGGTCCGTAGCAACCTCAGCAGGGTGTCCACGGTCATGCCCAGCCTTCGGGCCAGCCGTGCGCCGGGCCGTCCGGCCAGCGCCTGAGCGACGCGGCCGAGGAGATCTCGCAGGACGGGCGTGTGCCGGGCGTGCGGCCGGGTCGGTCCCGGAATCTGCTCGGCGACGGTGGCCGACGAGCACTCGGTCGTCAGGCACTTGAACCGCCGCATCAGCAACATGATTACCACCGGCAGCCCGCTCAACGGTGCGTCCGCGAGCCGCCGTTCGTACCGGCCGTGTATTCGGTCGGACCGTATTCCACACCCCGGACACCGCGCCGAACGCGTACGAGATCGCGCACGCAGCACGACCACACCCGCGTCCTGGTGTACCGACTCGACCACTACGTCGGCCAGATGCGGCAACATCTCTCGCAAATCCCCTGAACCACAGACCTGTCCGAAACGATACGAACAGCTTCAACGTCACAAGATCAGCGACAGAGCCGATGAATGCGGCCGGCCGGACGTGCGCCTGCGTGTTCGAGAGAGACGGGCGCGTGCGACGATCGTGATGTGTAACGGCCGGAGGATGCTGAACTTTCCCGGGAGCGGAGCCAGATGCAGGACGACGAGATACGCGCGAGCTTCGACGGCCGCGCCCGCGTCAAGCTGCTTCCCGACCGAACCACCGCCTCGAATCGGCGCCGCGTCGAGGAGATCGCCCACGCGCTCGGCTACCGGCTGCTCGCCACCGAGAGCCTCGCCGAGTTCAGCATCCGGCTCGTCTACGAACGCGACGATGCCCCGATCGCACGCCGCCGCGCCGAGCTGACCGTTGCCCGGCTGCGCGCGGGTGGGCCACTGCTGCCGGCGGTGGAGCCGCCTCCGCCGCCGCCACCGGGCCCGCCACCTCCGGCCCCGTCACAGCTCCGACACCAGCAGCCCGGCCGTCCTCGATGGGGAGCGCCGGCACCACCACCACCGCCCTCCACCGGTGCTGCTCCAGCCCGTCCACGGTTCCCACCCCCACCGCCGGGCCCGCCGCCTCCGCCGCCCATCGCCCCAACCCCTTAGCGGCGTTCGCCCGTGGCCGAAGCGGTGCTGCTGTGCGCCGCCACGAACCGAGCGCCTACATCCGTACACGAAGGACCGGCAGAGTCCCGACCGGCCCCGCCCACTCGAACCCCCCGCCCACCGCCCGCCGTGCGCGCGTGGCGGCGCTCCCTCGGGCCGTCGTGCCCGTGCAGCCGGAACGGCCGGGACTCGACGGGCACCACCTCCGGCACCCGGTCGAGCAGGACCGGCCGGTCGCGGTCCGGCCAGGAATCGGAGCCCACGTGATACCGCCCGGTCACCGAGCAATACCAGCCTGCGAACCCATGGCGTCCGTCCGGGGCCGTGCTCCGTGTCCGCTCCTTGGGCATTCGCGCGTGCGAGGCTACGGCTACGCTCGTCGGCATGCTGAGCCATCTTCCGTTCGATGAGACGCTGCTCTCCACCGTGGGCACGCCCAAGCTGGCCGAACTCCTGGACAGCAGTCCGCGGTCACGGGTGTGGCGGGTGCGGCTGGCCGACCGGCGGCTGGTGATCGTCAAGCAGATCACCGACGGCGGGGACACGAACGCCGACGCGAGCACGCGCTTCGCGCGGGAGGCCGCCGGGCTGCGCCTGGCAGGGCGGGCGTCCGGGCCCGCCGTGGCCCCCGCGTTGCTCGCCACGGACCAGCCCTCGCGGGTGATGGTCCTTGAGCACTTGGACGACCTCGGCAAGACGGACGACTGGATGCCGGGGTACGCCGAGTCGCTCGCCCGGCTGCACGCACTGACCGGGCCCGCCGACGCGGGCGCACTACCGGTCTGGTCGGGGCCCACGGCCACCGACGCGGAGTCCTTCCTTGCCCTGGCCAGGGCGCTCGACGTGCCCGTACCCTCCTCGGTTTCCTCTGAACTCGCCGGACTCCTGGAGCGGTTGGACCCCACCCCGCACCATGCGTTGCTGCACGGCGACCCCTGCCCCGGCAATGATCTGCGCACCGCCGACGGCGTCCGCTTCGTCGACTTCGAGCGGGCCTCGCTCGGCAACGGCCTGGTCGAACTCGCCTACTTCCGCATCGGCTTTCCCACCTGCTGGTGCGCCATGTCGGTCACCGCGGCCCCGCTCACGGAGGTCGAGGACGTCTACCGGACCACCTGGCGCGGCCTCACCGGGAAGGACGTGCCGGGGGACCTCGCCGATGCGTGCGCAGGCTGGCTGATCCAGGGCGACGCACTCGTCGAACGGGCCCACCGCGGGACCGTCGACCAGCTCGCCCGGGTGGCCACCGAGGACTTCGAGTGGGGCTACGTCTCCGCTCGCGAGCGGCTCATCCACCGCCTGGACGTGGTCGCCGGCATGACCCGCGACCACGATCACCTGCACGCCGTCGGCCGCCTCAGCTCCGCCCTGGCCACCCGCCTGCTCGAACGCTGGCCGAGTCTCCGGCCACTGCCCACGCATGCAGCCCGCCCTTGGTACTAGGGCGGAAGGTTCCTGCGGAAAGCTGTCCACCGGGGGTGGCCCAGCAGGATCTGCCCTGGCGGTACGGGCCGTGGCAGACGGTGTACGAACGCTTCCGTCGCCGGTCGGCAGCGGCGTGCCGAGCCCTGGTGGCGTCGCCGTCCCACGGTGGGCGGGGACGTCATGTGAGGTTCGTTGTCCGAGCCCTTCGACAGCTCCGGGTCGGCAACGGACCAGTGTTGCCGGCCCGAGTGTCTGCCCCACCGAAGGGACTTGCCGGACCAAGTCCCCATCCACGACGGCCGACACCGGCAGCCGTCCCCATGCGTCGCGAACGATCGCGGCGGCACTCTCGCTCGGCGCGGTGGCGATCGCGGATCCGCCCAGCGCCACCACCCCGACCCAGCCGACCGGACACAGCCCGGATCGCGGGGAGACCACCACGTTCACACCACCCGGTGGAGGGAACGACACAGGCACCCGGGCCAGTTCTTCCCAGAGCCGACGTGCCCGGGGTACCAACACATCCGTCCACATGGATCCGAGCATGCCGGTCGAGGCAAGCGGCCGACCCGGAAATCGCCCCTGTGTGACCAGTATCAGTGCAGCGACTGCCGCGGAGTCGCGGCCCGGACCACCGTCCGCCCTTCCCTCCCCCGGCACCAACGGTGCTGGCGATCACGCCAAGGAGCGCGTGAGCCACACCAGTTCGCCACGGTCGTCCGTCGTCACGTGATCGCGCTCGAACCCCAGCTTTTCGAGGACACGGAAAGACGGCGCGTTCCAGGAACGCACGGTCGCCCAGAGCCGCTGCCGACCGGTCGCGATCGCGGCTTCGATCACGGCGGTGGCCGCCTCGGTGGCATAGCCGTGCCCGTGCACCCGCCGGAACAGCTCGTACGCGATCTCGGGCTCTTCGACGGAAGCCCGCCCGACAGTGAGTCCGCAATAGCCGATGAAGTCACCCGCATCGCGACGGTTGACGACCAACAGGGCGAGCCCCGTCCTTTCCGGCGTGGAGAGTTGGGCCTCGATCACGCGCCGGTTGGCCTCGATCGACGGCACTCCATCGCCCCGCTCCGCGGCGAGCGCACGGTGGTCGTCGGCATCGGACATCGTCCATGGACGCATCGTCAGCCTGGTCGTCTCAAGATGGAGTGACATCGTCGTGTACGGCATTGCAGCAATCTACCGATGCCGTCGCGGGCGAACCGAACCAACCGTGCGTTTGTGGGCCGGGCAGACGCAATCTGCTTCGGTGGACGGCGCCGTGACAACAAATGCCTTGGCCGGTCGCCGCCGAGGTGCGACTATGCCCCCGTTTCCCCAATGGAGGACGTTTGTTCGTATTCGTGTGCGCGGGGTGCGGCGCCAGGCTGACCACCCGACTGTCCGAGGTCGCCCTGCCCGTCCACGCCCATCAGAAGTACGGGAACGGGACGCAGCTCCCGGTACTCATGGAGTCGGGCACATTCGCCGTGGACCCGGAGCCGTGGGGGCCACCGTGGCGGCCGTGGTCGCAGGTCGATCCGGACGAGGCGGCGGCCCGCGGCATCCACGCACCGCTCCACGCCCTGTCCGACAGCGCGCCCGGCGCGATCGTCATCGCCCCCGGAGACGTCCGGGGCACCCTGCTGATCCTGGAGAGAAGCGGCGGATCCTGCTGCGGCCTCGACGGGGCCGACGGCCCCAACATGGCCTGCGAGGCGTGCGGCCTGCCCGTGGCGAGCAGGATCGACGACTGCTCGCTCTGGCAGGCGGTGTGGCTCGCCCCGAACGCCGTGCGCCGCTGCCCCGTCGACGGCGCCGACGCCGTACCGCTGTCCTGGGAGGAGCTGATGACGGAGGGGAGCGGCACGCCCCCGTTCGAACCGCTCGCCCGGTGGGGGCAGCGGGTGGAACCGAACCACTGGTGGTCATGGAGCCCGCAATGGGAGGCGGCGGCAGGGCAGGCACTCGCCCATCTGCTGGTGGCCTCGGAAGGACGGCCGGTGACCGTCCCGGACGGCCTGCCCACAGAGGTGTTCCGACGTACCCTCGACGCCCTGCTCCCCACAGGCCCACCCGCACGGCGCGCCGTACTGGCCGGACCGAAGCGCCCTGCTGTCGGCGCGGACGCCGACATCGTCCTCGTACCGGTGCATCCCCGGACGGGAAAAACCTGGACCCCGGCCGGCCCGGCCGCCTCCGCGCACCCGGTGCCGCTGCCGTTCGGGGTGTGGCTGTGGCTGGCCTTCCCCGAGCCGTACCCACCCGTCCTCGCATCGGGCGTGACACCCGGCCACGTCCTCCGCGACGACCCGCCCGCCCCACGCCCCCGTCACGCGTTCCGGGCCGACCCGGAAACGTTCCGGCACACCCTGGTACGGATGCCGGCTGTCCGCAGCCCGTGGCTGCGCGAGATCCTCCAGAACCTCACGCAACACATCCGCGCCGGAATCTTCTAGGCGGACGTGTTCGTCGTCGCCGAAGAGTTCGATGGACTTGGCGTTCATGGCCGCGATCCGTTCGATGGACGGCACGTCACCCGGCGGCAGAATCGAGTCCCACTCCTCGGACGCCTCGGACGCCTCGTCAGAGACAATGGAGCAGTGGGCGAGATGCGCGCCGACGTCCACCACCGTCCACACCGTGACACCGGAGGGCGCACCCGGATCCGGTACGTCGCGCAGGAGCCGAACCAGTCGCGGGACCAGGGCACGCAACGCGGCGCGGGCCTGCTCGTGTTCGGTGACGGGCTCGAACGCCGGGACGGCGCCTACGCCACTCCCCCGTGCTGCGGACGGGCCCGCAGACCACCGCCGAGGAGGAGGACGGTGGCGACACGGCTCCCCCCAGAGGCTCGCTGGGGTCGGTGCCCGGCCCATCAGCCGAGGAAGAGCGGGAACTTCGCGGCCCGCTCGCCCAGTACCTCCTTCTCCGCGTCGGTCGGGGCACGCCGTCCCGTGCCGACCAGCAGGGCGTCCGTGTCGGAGAGCGACGCGGGGAACTCCGCCCCGGCGATCCTCTCCAGCATCTCGCGCGACCGGGCGAGCCCTTCCGCCGGCGGTCCGGCCGCGCCCGGAACGTACGCGACGAGGTCCAGATGGTGCAGCGTCCACTCCAGGACGTACGCCCCGAGGTAGTCGCCCGCGGTGAGAACCACGTCCTGGGTGGCGACCCGGAGACCCGGATCGGCGAGTACGGCGGCGCGGCCGGCGGCGGAGCCCACGTCGTCGAGGTGGAACTTGAGCAGGCCGGGCTCCTCGTACGCGGCAGCCAGCCGGACGATCAGCGCGTCCAGCGGGTCGTCGCCGGTCGGTGGCGTTTCCGAGACGTTCCAGTAGGTCAGCGCATCGCGGGTCGGTTCTGCCTCGGTGGGCGTCACCAGGGTGATCAGGACGTCCTGGGCATCGATGACCAGATGGCACACCAGGTCCCGCACCAACCAGCCGGCGCAGCCGGACGGTCGCGCGAAGTCCTCGTCCGGAAGTCCGGCGACCGCCGTGCGCAGCGCCGTCCAGGAACGTGAGAAGAGATCCACATCGGCACGGTAGTGCGGTGCCGCGCGCCCGGACAAGCACCTCGGCGGTTCGCCCGCGCACGACCTCACCGGCACGCGACGACCACCCGCCGATCCGCACCCGGAACCCGGGGCGCACCGATACCGTCCGGGAACTCGTCGTCACCCGGGTTCATCGACGTTCACGCCCGCCGGTACTCACGTCCGGCGGCACGCACGTCCGGCGACACTCACGTCCTCGGCGCTCAGGTCCACCGGCATTCAGGTCCATCGGCGCAGAGGTCCAACGACACGGAATTGGCCTTGGTACACGGCTCCGCGCCCTGCATATGGTCGCGCCATGAGGATTCGAATCGTCGACACATTCACCGACCGCCCCTTCACCGGCAACCCGGCCGGTGTCCTGATCCTGGATTCCGACGCCTTCGCCGACGACGATCGACTCCAGCGGATCGCCATGGAGGTGAACCTCTCCGAGACCGCCTTCGCGCACCCACTGCCCCCGGGCGGCGCGGCCGACTGGGCGCTTCGGTGGTTCACCCCGGCCACCGAGGTCGACATGTGCGGGCATGCCACCCTCGCCACCGCGCATGTACTGCACACCACCGGTGCGGCGACCGGCACCGTACGCTTCGCGGCCCGGTGCGGGATCCTCACCTCGGACGCCCGCCCCGATGGTGCGATCACCCTCGACTTCCCGACGTCCCCGCTGACGCCCGAGGCCACCCCGGCCGGGCTGGCCGCCGCGCTGGGCGCGGATCCGCTCTCCGCCCAGGACACCGGCCCGCACACCGGCGACCTGCTCGTCGAACTGACCGACGAGGCGACCGTACGGGGGCTGACCCCCGACATCGCCAGGCTGGCCGACGTCTCCCGGCGGGGTGTCGTCGTCACGGCGGCCGCGGCGGACCCGGCCCGTGGCTACGACTACGTCTCGCGCGGCTTCTTCCCTCGCGTCGGCATCGACGAGGACCCCGTGACCGGTAGCGCCCACACCGCGCTGGCACCCTTCTGGTCGGCCCGCCTCGGCCGCGACGATCTGACCGGACTGCAGGCCTCCGCCCGTTCCGGCCTGGTACGGACCTCACTGCGCGGCGACCGTACGCTGCTCACCGGCGACGCCGTGACGGTCATCGACGGCGAACTGCTCACGTCGCTCTGACGTCCCGGACGAAGATGCGGGGACGATGTGAGGGAGCGGGGGCGGTGCAAGGGAGCGGGGGCGGTGTGCGGCTGTGGGAGAGGTACGGACCGACCCGACCGCTCCTCGTACGCTCTCCCCCTTGCCTCCGTGCCGTGCCTCCCTGCCCCCTGCGCCCTGCCCCAGGCCCCCCTACTCCGCACCCGGACCCTCACGGCGTGGGCAGCCAGCCCACCTTCCCCGCCAGCAGCGCGTACCCGACGAACGCTCCGATGTCCAGCAGCGCGTGCGCCGCGACCAGCGGCCCGACCCGCCCCCAACGCCGGTACAGCAGCACGAAGACGACGCCCATCACCATGTTCCCGATGAAGCCGCCGATCCCCTGATACAGGTGGTAGGAACCGCGCAGCACCGAACTGGCGGCCAGAGCCGCCATCGGCGTCCACCTCAACTGTCCCAGTCTGCGCAGCAGATAGCCGACAACGATCACTTCCTCCACCACGGAGTTCTGGATCGCGGACAGGATCAGAACCGGGTATTTCCACCACACATCGGGCAGCGACTCCGGCACCACGGTCAGATTGAATCCGGCGGCCCTCGCCACCAGGTAGAAGGCCAGGCCGGCGCTCCCGATGCCCGCCGCGACCAACGTGCCGCGGCCGAGGTCCGGCCACGGCCGCGTGCGGTCGAAGCCGATGGCCCGAAGGCCGGCGCCTTCTCTGATCAGCAGGTGCGCGACCAGGGCCACGGGCACCAGCGCCGTCGTGATACCGAAGAGCTGCCAGGCGAGATCCAGCCATGGACGTCCCGGCGCGTACGAGCTGTTGAGCGTCGCCGCCTGATCCTTCAAACCCCCTGGTTTCGTCAGTGATCCGACAAAACTGATCAGGGCAGACACTCCGCTGGCACCCAGCGAGAGGGCCAGCACGAGGACCGTTTCGGACCGCAGGATCCGTCGTGACAATGCCTCTTGGGGGTAAGAATCAGCCATAAGCCCCGCCTCCACCTGTACACCTGCCTTGAGTTGTGCATTCACGCCCCATCCTGCTCCCCCTCGGCTAGGGTCTCGAATGCAGGTACGAAGATCATGCGCGACAGGCCGGGGGACAACCACCATTGCCGATGGTGTGGTCCCCCTTTTCCTTGTTCATCCTCAAGGAGGGGCACCACCGACATGGGACGTCACAGCTTGCCCGACGACTACGCCGGAGAAGGAAGCGGGGACGGTTCGCCGCCGCACCGCCGGCGTACCGTCGCGATCGCCACCGCGCTCGTTCTCGCGGTGGCGGCGGGAACGGCCGTAGCGGTGCAGGGCGGCCTGTTGTCGTTCTCGAAGAGCTGCGAGGACTCGGCCGTACGTCTGTCCATGATGACCTCCCCGGACATCGCACCCGCCGTTCGCGCCATCGCCGACAAGGCGCGCGAGGACGAGGTGCGGTCCGACGGTCGCTGCCTGTACGTGACGGTGGTCGCCCGCGACTCGTACAAGGTCGCCGAAGCCCTCTCCGACAACACCCGTTCTCCGGACTTCCAGATCTGGCTGCCCGACTCCGACCTCTGGCTCGACCGGGCCAAGGGCTCCGGTGACGGCGTCCCGATCACACCGGGTGACTCCGTCGCGTCCTCCCCCGTGACCCTGGCGATGGTGCCGTCCGCGGCCAAGAGCCTCGGCTGGCCGAAGAAGAAGTACTCCTGGGCGGAGTTGACGGCCGCGGCCATGGGGTCGGACAAGGTGCGCCTCGGGTCGGCCGACCCGGCGCGCAGCGCCACCGGCCTGCTGGCGCTCGCCAGCATCGGCGCCTCCTCCGAGAAGCAGGGCGGGGACAGCGACACCAGGGTCGCGGCGACCGCCAAGCTGCTCGCGCAGCGCATGTCGGACGGTGACACACAGGTACTGGAAACGCTGGCGCAGGGCGATTCGGGCGCCGAACAGGGCAACCCTGAGCACAACCAGGCGGTGCTCCTCTCCGAGCAGGCCGCGTTCACCCACAACGCGGAGTCGACCGGCGGCGGAAAGCTCGACCTGTTCTACCCCAAGGACGGCACGCCGCTCCTGAACTATCCGTACACACTGGTCGACGAGGCCAGCATGAGCACGCCCGAGAGCCGGGCGGCGCTGCGGTTCATGACGCTGCTGGACGAGCCGGCTTCACAGGCCACGCTGGAGAAGCAAGGTTTCAGGAACGTCGACGGCACGGCCGGCGAGTCGGTGGTCGCACCGGCGGGCGGCAGGAAGCCCCAGCCGTACGCCACCGCTGCCGCCGCCGCACCGACCGTCGAGGAGCTCCAGCAGACCCTCGGCATGTGGACGATCACGGTGCAGAGCGCCCGGCTGACCACGGTCGTCGACGCCTCGGGATCCATGGCCACGATCGTCCCGGGGCGCAACCAGTCCCGGATGGATGTCACCAAGGCGTCCCTGATCCAGGCCCTCAACCAGTTCACCCCGAACGACGAGATCGGGCTCTGGGAGTTCGCGACCACTCTCGACGGCGACAAGGACTACCGCAGGCTGATGCCGACCGCCCGGCTGGGCGATCCGGCGAAGGGCGGGAGCACCCACCGCGAGAAGCTCTCCGCGGCCTTCGCGGCGCTGAAGCCCGTGCCGGGCGGCGCGACCGGTCTCTACGACACCATGCTCGCCGCCTACAAGGACGCCCAGGCGACCTACGTGAAGGGCAAGTTCAACGCGGTCGTGATCCTCACCGACGGCTCGAACCAGGACAACCTCTCCATCTCCCGCAGTGCCCTGATCGCTGAGCTGAAGCGGATCGCCGATCCGGAGCGTCCGGTGCCGATACTCGCCATCGCGGTCGGCCCGGAGGCCGACCGCGACGAGGTGAACGAGATAGCGAAGGTGACCGGCGGAGGCGGCTACCAGGTCATCGACCCGGCCGAGATCCAGGTGGTGATCCTCCAGGCGATCATGACGGCCGGCCAGAGCAGTCACGCCGCACAGGAGTAGCCCCCGGGCGCCCCGGCCCGGGACGGGACAGGAGGCCACGGCCGTGAGCCGGAAGGCGGAGCGGCCCCGCCCGCCGGTCTCACGGCTTGGGGGGCGCGCCCGTCGGCCAGGTGTGCACCGGCTCCCCGCTGTGCATCAGCTCGGCGTACCGCCGGGTCGTCGCGGCCAGCGCCGCGTGCCGGTCGAGCCCGGCCTCGCGCGCCCGGTGGTAGGTGTCGGCCTGCCAGGACGCTCCGTTCACCCGTCGCTTGCAGCGCTCCTCGATGACCCCGAGGTAGCGGTCGCGGTCCGCGGGCTCGATGTTCCAGGCATCGAGCCCCGCTGAGGCCAGCGGCAGCAGCTCGTCCCGTACGAGCTTGACGGCCGGCACCCGGGTGAGCCCGCCCGCACGGCCGGATCGCGGCCAGATCAGCTCCGCGTCGATGCCCAGCCGGCACGCGGTGTCGAAGTTCTCCGCCGCGGCGGAGAACGGCATCCGGGTCCACACCGGCCGGGGCTCCTCCGCGAGCGCCCGTACGAGCCCGTAGTACAGCGCCGCGTTGGCGATCAGATCGGTGACCGTGGGTCCGGCCGGCAGGACCCGGTTCTCCACCCGCAGATGGGGTACGCCGTCGGCGAGGCCGTACACGGGGCGGTTCCAGCGGTAGACCGTGCCGTTGTGGAGCACCAGTTCCTGCAACCGCGGCACCCCGCCCTCGTCCAGGACCCGCAGCGGCTCCTCCTCGTCGCAGATCGGGAGCAGCGGCGGGAAGTAGCGCAGGTTCTCCTCGAAGAGCTCGTACGCAGAGCCGATCCACCGCTCGCCGAACCAGGTCCTGGGCCGCACCCCCTGGTTCTGGAGTTCGGGCGGCCTGGTGTCGGTGGCCTGCTGGAAGAGCGGCGGCCGCGACTCCCGCCACAGCTCCCGGCCGAACAGGAACGGCGAGTTGGCCCCCAGCGCGATCTGGACGCCGGCGACGGCCTGGGCCGCGTTCCACACCGCGGAGAACCGCTCCGGTGTCACCTGGAGATGCAGTTGCACCGAGGTGCAGGCGGCCTCGGGGGTGATCGAGGCGGAGGTGGACACCAGTCGCTCCACGCCCTGGATGTCGAGGGAGAAATCCTCGCCCCGGGCGGCCACGATCTGATCGTTGAGCAGGGTGTAGCGGTCCGCGTCCGAGAGGTTCGCCACCACGAGGTCCTCGCGACGCAGGGTGGGCAGAATACCGATCATCATGATCCCGGCATCCACCTCGCCCGCCTTCCGGTGGGCATATCCGAGCCCGGTCCTGAGCTCTTCGGCCAACTGGTCGAAAACACGCCCGTCCAGCCGGTGCGGGACTATGTTCACTTCCAAATTGAACATCCCGAGTTCCATCTGGAAATCACGGCTCGCGATGCGCGGGAGGACCTCCCCATTCATCATCTTCGGCATGCCGTCGGCGCCCGCGAGATTCAGTTCGATCTCCACGCCCATGAGGTTGCGCGGCCGGTCGAACCTCCGCTCCGCCATCAGCCGCTCCAGCCCCTCCAGGCACTGGTGGAGCTTCCTCCGGTACCCCTGCCGATCGGACAGGTCAAAGGCACCCGCCACGACCTTCTCCCCCATCGGAGCGTCCCTCCCTCAAGTGGCGGCCCGCGGCCCAGGCCGCTCGCGTCACGATCGATAATGCCCAGGCCGGGTGATCCATAACGCCCCCGTGAAGGCCACGGAGCCAGTAATCTGAGTGCGCCCGCCCGCGGCACATTCCATGGGCATGACGCAGCACGGGTTTCCCATCTTGGCGCATGGTGAATACACCGTCGCGTTTCGGCCGTCCACGGCCGGGGAAAAATCCCAGGCGGCGGCTGCGCCGTTGACGCAAAATCAGCAGATTCTCCGCATAATAAAGTCTCGATACCGCCTTGTCGGCAATAGCTGCGACGGCTAGTGGAATCACCGCGTGAACACGTGTCGTATAAACTCCGCGGACGAGGCAGAGAGTTGACGCACCGGCCCAGTCACCGGCCTCCTCTGGCCCCGCATGCCGACAGCGACGTCTGCACCCGCCCACGCACCACCGTGTCTCCGAAGTGAGAGGCGACCCACTATGCCGCTGCATGTTCCCCCGGCTCCCGCGCCCGCTCTGCGCAGCGTTCTCGCGGCACTCGGTTCACCCACCGCAGTCCGCGAGGCCCGCACCCCCGCCCTTCGATCCGCCGAGGGACCGCTGAGCCCCGAACTCCCGCTCCCCGTCCATGTACTGGAGCGGATCGGGCCGGGCGGGCTCGCTCCCGCCACCCGGCTCGCCGCGTGGCGGTTCCTGATCCGTAGCGCGGAGCAGCCCGTCGCCGCCGCGGACACCATGCTCACTCCGGACGGCTGGACGTTCTCACACTTCTTCGAGGGCCCCTACATCGCCTCGACCGAACTCGCCCTGCGCCAGGCCGAGACGGTCACCACGCACTATCAGCCACGGCTGCTGTCCATCCCGGAGCTCTACATGCTCGCGCTGTGGCTGCACGGCGACGCCGAGGCGGACGCCGCCGGCGGGGAGCTCGCCCCCGCCGATCTCCTGGTTCCGCTGGCCCCCGCCCCGCCGGGCATCGCGGCCCATCGCCCGCACCGGGTCGCCGATCTGCTCCGCGTGATGACGCTGCGCATCACCCCCGGCCCCGGCCCCCTGCTCGGATCACCGGCCTGAGAACCGCACCCCCGTACGAGATTGCTGCGCCCCGTACGAGAACGCTGCGCCCCGTCACCTTCCCTGGTGGCGGGGCACAGTGCTGGAGGGGCGCACTTCGATGCCCGTCCGGACTAGCCCGGTCCGACCACCCCGAACCACCCGAAGTGACAGTGCAGTTGCGGTGAACCGTCCGCGTGGGTGATGCGTCCTTCGAGTAAGGACAAGTGCTGCTGCGAAATCCCTGCGGATTGCCGCCGGTGGGGCAACACTGGGACCGGACCTATCGATACGGGGGGCGGCCATGAACACCTCATCCAGCCGCAGGACATTCACTACAACGCAGCGAAAGAACCCAGCCATGTGCCAGCATCAGCCACCATGCCCGACCGCCGACTCAGCCGACCGGGAAGCCGCCCGCCTGACGGCCCACCACCCGGAACAGGGCTGGAGCCTGCTGTGCAACGGGGTCCTTCTCTTCGAGGACACCGGCGAGCTGCTCCCGGACGGTCAGATCATCGCACCGCACCGGCCCCTGGGGACCGACCGGGTGATGAGGGCCGCCTGATCGCGGCCGGTACGAGCTGGGGCCGGCCCGGAGAAATCTCCGAACCGGCCCCGACGCATGTCCGCGTCACTCCCCCGCGTTCATGACTCAGTTGTCGTACTCGTCCAGCGGCGGGCAGGAGCAGACGAGGTTGCGGTCACCGAAGGCCCCGTCGATCCGGCGCACCGGCGGCCAGTACTTGTCGGCGGCCGAGACGCCGGCCGGGAAGACCGCCACCTCACGGCTGTACTCGTGCTTCCACTCCCCGCCCAGCATCGCGGCGGTGTGCGGAGCGTTGTGCAGCGGGTTGTCGTCCGCGCTCCACTCACCGGAGGCCACCTTCTCGACCTCGCCGCGAATGGCGATCATCGTGTCGCAGAACCGGTCGAGCTCCGCGAGGTTCTCGCTCTCGGTCGGCTCGATCATCAGCGTTCCGGCGACCGGGAACGACATGGTCGGCGAGTGGAAGCCGTAGTCGATCAGACGCTTGGCGATGTCGTCGACGCTGACGCCGGTGGCCTTGGAGATCGGCCGCAGGTCCACGATGCACTCGTGCGCGACCAGACCGGCCGGGCCGTTGTACAGGATCGGGTAGTGCGGCTCCAGGCGCTTGGCGATGTAGTTCGCGGCGAGCACGGCGACCTGCGTCGCCCGCTTGAGGCCCTCGCCACCCATCAGACGTACGTACGCCCAGGAGATCGGGAGGATGCCGGCCGAGCCCCACGGGGCGGCCGAGATCGGTCCGACACCGGTCTCGGGGCCCGCCGCGGACTGCAGCGGGTGGTTGGGCAGGTACGGCGCGAGGTGCGCGCGCACCCCGACCGGGCCGACGCCGGGGCCGCCGCCGCCGTGCGGGATGCAGAAGGTCTTGTGCAGGTTCAGGTGCGAGACGTCGCCGCCGAACCGGCCCGGCTTCGCGAGACCCACCAGCGCGTTGAGGTTGGCACCGTCGACGTACACCTGACCGCCGGCGTCGTGCACCTCGGCGCAGATGTCGGCGACGTGCTCCTCGAACACGCCGTGCGTCGACGGGTACGTGATCATGAGCACGGCGAGCTCGTCGCGGTGCTTCTCGATCTTGGCGCGCAGGTCCTCGATGTCCACCTCGCCGTCGTCGGCGGTCTTGACGACGACGACCTTCATGCCGGCCATGACGGCGCTGGCCGCGTTGGTGCCGTGCGCGGAGGACGGGATGAGGCAGACGGTGCGCTGCTCGTCACCGTTGGCGCGGTGGTACGCCCGCACGGCCAGAAGGCCGGCGAACTCGCCCTGCGAGCCCGCGTTCGGCTGGATCGAGACGGCGTCGTACCCGGTGACCTCGGCGAGACGCTCCTCCAGCTCACGGATGAGAGTGAGGAAGCCCTGCGCCTGCTCGGCCGGCGCGAAGGGGTGCAGCGCGCCGAACTCGGGCCAGGTGATCGACTCCATCTCGGTGGTCGCGTTCAGCTTCATGGTGCAGGAGCCCAGCGGGATCATGCCGCGGTCCAGCGCGTAGTCCCGGTCGGCGAGCTTGCGCAGGTAGCGCAGCATCGCGGTCTCGGAGCGGTGCTGGTGGAAGACCGGGTGGGTGAGGATCTCGTCGGAACGCAGCAGCCCCTCGGGCAGCGTGTCGGCGAGAGTGGCGTCCAGCGCCTCTATGTCCCCGTCCGCACCGAAGGCGGCCCAGACCGCGGCGAGCTGCGTGCGGGTCGTGGTCTCGTCGCAGGCCAGGGAGACCAGGTCGGCGTCGACCAGCCGCAGGTTGACCCCGTGCTCGCGGGCGGCGGCGACGGTCTCGGCGGCCCGGCCCGGGACCCGCACGGTGAGGGTGTCGAAGAAGGCGCCCGTCACGACATCGACCCCGGCGGCGCGCAGGCCCTCGGCCAGGATCGTCGCGTAGCGGTGGGTGCGCCGCGCGATCGTCCGCAGCCCGTCCGGGCCGTGGTACACCGCGTACATCCCGGCCATGACGGCGAGCAGTACCTGGGCGGTACAGATGTTGCTGGTGGCCTTCTCGCGGCGGATGTGCTGCTCGCGGGTCTGAAGGGCCAGCCGGTAGGCCTTGTTGCCGTCCGCGTCGACGGAGACACCGACCAGGCGGCCGGGAAGGCTGCGGGCGAACTTCTCGCGCACGGCCATGAACCCGGCGTGCGGTCCGCCGAAGCCCATCGGCACACCGAAGCGCTGCGTGGTGCCGACCGCGATGTCCGCGCCCAGCTCGCCCGGCGAGGTGAGCAGGGTCAGGGCGAGCAGGTCGGCGGCGACCGTGACGATCGCACCCAGCTCGTGGGCCTGCTCGATGACGGGCTTGATGTCCCGGACGGCTCCGGAGGCGCCCGGGTACTGAACCAGCACGCCGAAGACACCGCGCTCGGCGATCTCCGCCGGGATTCCGTCGGACAGATCGGCGACGACGACCTCGACACCGGTCGGCTCGGCGCGGGTCTCGATGACCGCGGTCGTCTGCGGCAGGGCGTCGGCGTCGATCAGGAAGACCCCGTTCTTCACCTTGCCGACGCGCCGGGAGAGCGCCATGGCCTCGGCGGCCGCGGTGCCCTCGTCGAGCAGCGAGGCGCCGGAGGTCGGCAGCCCGGTCAGCTCGGCGACCATCGTCTGGAAGTTGAGCAGCGCCTCCAGCCGGCCCTGCGAGATCTCCGGCTGGTACGGCGTGTAGGCCGTGTACCAGGCGGGGTTCTCCATGACGTTGCGCAGGATTACCGGCGGGGTGAAGGTGCCGTAGTAGCCGAGCCCGATCATCGGGGCCAGGACCTGGTTGCGGTCCGCGAGCTCGCGCAGCTCGGCGAGGACCTCGGCCTCGGTGCGAGCGGCCGGCAGCCCGAGCGCCTCCGCGCTCTTGATGACATCGGGCACCGCGGCCGCGGTGAGTTCGTCCAGCGAGCCGTAACCGACCTGGGCGAGCATCTTCGACTGCGCCTCGGCATCGGGTCCGATGTGGCGCTGCTCGAACGGAATACCCTGCTCCAGCTGGGAGAGCGGAGTGCGACGGGGGGTCATGGTGGAGGCCTCCTGGTCTGTCACGACCTGCGAGGGGCACCACGGCGCGGGTGCCCGAACGGCCTCCCCCTCTGTCATCTCAACCTGAGAGCTTCACCGGCGCGCCGTGCGGCGTACCGGCTTTCACCGTCGGTGAGGAAGGGAATCGCACCGGCACTCGGCCGCACGAAACCCGCCCTGCTTTCCAGAGTGACCTCGTCCGTGCGGTACGGGGGCCTGAGAGATTCCGGGGAGGATTTGCTCCTTCGGCGCCTTCGGATCAGCTCCGGAGGACTCTCCCGCACGGGGTCAGCAGCCATGACCAGCCTACCAGCGGGCTTCGTGGCTGATTTCTCGAGTGGCCAACCACCCGGATCTGCCTTTTTGTAGTGCTAGTGGAGTAGCCGCGACCAGTGGGAGGGACCGTGCAGACCGACATCGATCCGCGCAGCCTGATCGGCCGCAAGGCGTTCGACCGCAAGGGCACCAAGATCGGAACCGTGGACGAGGTGTACCTCGACGACGCGACCGGTGTGCCCGAGTGGGCGGCCGTACGTACCGGACTCTTCAGCCGGGACGCGTTCGTCCCCCTGGAACCCAGCGAATTCGTGGAGGACACGCTCCGCATCCCCTTCGACCGTGCCCTGATCAAGGACGCGCCGGACTTTGGTGTCGGCCGCCACCTCTCGCCGGAACAGGAGCTCCAGCTCTACCGGCACTACGGACTGGACTCCGCGCCGGAGGAGACCGGCCCGGACAGGGACTTCGGCAGGCTGGCCGGCCAGGACGAGTAGTCCTGCGGGTCACGCACCAGGGGCAGCGGATCGGCGGGCCGGAGCTCCGGGTCGTCGATCCGGAACGTACGCACCCGGCCGGGCGGCGATCCGGGCTCCTCGAACCGCACCGTCACCCGTCCGACGCCGCTGCCCTGCACCCAGCCGTGGCCGTGCGTCTCGTGGTGCACGTCGTGTCCGGCGGGCCAGCGCCGTGCCGCGCGCTGCTCGGCACTCTCCGGGACCTCCGCCCGGGGATCGCCGGGCGGCCCGGTCGCCTCGTCCCCCGCCGGTGCCGTCCCCGCTGCCGGTTCCCCGGCTGATTCCCCGGCCGACTCCTCGGCAGCGGCGCGCTCCCCGGCGGCCTGCGCGAAGAGGTCCTCCTGTGTGTAGTCGGCAAGCCCCGTCACCCCCACTCCGAGGAGCCGGACGCCCCCGGTGGTGTCAACGGCCTCCAGGAGCCGTGCGGAGGCCTCACGGACCACCGTGGGGTCGTCCGTGGGCCCACGGAGCGTCTCGGACCTCGTGAGCGTCGAGAAGTCGTACCGGCGCACCTTCAGCACCACCGTGCGCCCGGACCGCCCCGCGCCCCGCAGCCGCTGTACGCAGCGGTCGGCCAGCCGCTCGACCTCGGCCCTGATCCGCACCCGGTCGTGCAGGTCGGCGTCGAAGGTGTCCTCGACCGACACCGACTTGGCGTCCCGCTCCGCGACCACCGGCCGGTCGTCGTACCCGAACGCCATCCGGTGCAGCGAGCTCCCGTGCGCCTTCCCCAGCAGGCGCACCAGCTCGTCCTCACCCGCCTCGGCCAGGTCGTCGACCGTCGTCATCCCGGCCCGGCGCAGATGATCCGCCGTCGTCGGCCCGACACCGGGGAGGATCCGCACCGACATGGGCGCGAGCAGCGCCCGCTCCGTGCCCGGCTCTATGAGCAGCAGGCCGTTCGGCTTCGCCTCCTCCGAGGCGATCTTGGCCAGCATCTTGGAACCGGCGAGCCCGACCGATCCGGTGAGCCCGGTGACCTCCTTGATCGCCGTACGCAGCTGCGCGCCGATCTCCAGCGCCGAGGCCGTGTCGTCGGCCGTCCCCCCGGCCTCCAGGTCCACGAAGGCCTCGTCCAGGCTGAGGGGCTCGACCAGCGGGGAGAGCCGTGCCAGCAGCTCCATCACCTGGTCGCTCACGGTCCGGTAGAGCTGGAAGCGCGGCACCAGATAGGCCGCATTGGGCGCCAGCCGCCGCGCCTGCGCCGTCGGCATCGCCGAGTGCACCCCGAAGCGACGCGCCTCGTACGACGCGGTGGCGACCACTCCGCGCGGCCCGAGCCCGCCCACCACCACCGGCTTGCCGCGCAGGCTCGGCTTCGCCGCCTGCTCCGCAGAGGCGTAGAAGGCATCCATGTCCAGATGCAGGATGGTGGGCGCGGCTCTCACATCAATCGATGCTGCCCTACGGCACTGACAATGGCCGCGCCCGAACCCCCGGCCGCGTCAGCCGGCGCGGTTGCGCCGCCGCGCAAGCTCATCGGTGGGGTTGTTCCCGATGAGGGTCTCGCCGGTGTCCACCCGCTCGCCGTGCAACTGCGAGAGCGCGGCGTCCACGTCCTGCCACACCACTCCCACCGCGATGCCGAAGACCCCCTGGCCGCCCTGGAGCAGACTGACGACCTCGTCGGGCGAGGAGCACTCGTAGACCGTCGCCCCGTCGCTCATCAGCGTCATCCGCTCAAGGTCCTGGAATCCGCGGGCCCGCAGATGCTGAACCGTGGTGCGGATGTTCTGGAGAGCCACTCCGGTGTCCAGGAAACGCTTCACGATCTTCAGCAGGACGACGTCCCGGAAGCTGTAGAGGCGCTGTGTCCCGGAGCCGTAAGCCGGACGCACACTCGGCTCCACCAGGCCCGTACGCGCCCAGTAGTCGAGCTGCCTGTATGTGATCCCGGCGGCCGCACAGGCGGTCGGCCCGCGGTAGCCGATGTCGCCGGCCGATGCCACTTCGTCCCCCGCCACCGCCGCCGGTTTAACCGGTTGCATGATGGTGTGGTCGGCTGTACTCCCCTGCTGCGGATACGGCCCACCCGCTGCCGTACCGTCGCCGCTGCTTCTCACGCCGACCTCCGTCCTTGACCTGCCATCTCGAAGGTAGGCAGTCACTCGGGGTGCGTCAACGATCGCCACACTCGGCACGCCGAGTGATAATCACCCTGAGGGTGGTTTCCCGTGTCTCCCGAGCGGGAAAGGCTTGCCGGATGCGCTGACGGCCACCCCGAAGAACGGTCATTGACTGTTGGTGCCGAAATCCTCCGGAGAGATCTGATCGAGGAACTCGCGGAATTTCTCCACCTCGTCCTCCTGCTCGTCCGGGATGGCGATACCCGCGTCGTCGAGCACCCCGTCACTGCCGTAGATCGGCGTGCCGGTGCGCAAAGCGAGCGCTATGGCGTCGGACGGCCGCGCGCTCACCTCGACCCCGCTGGCGAAGACCAGCTCCGCGTAGAAGACCCCTTCCCGCAGGTCCGTGATGCGGACCTCGGTGAGCTCCTGGCCGACGGCCTCAAGCACATCCTTGAAGAGATCATGGGTCAGCGGCCTGGCCGGAGCCATGCCCTGCTGGGCGAAGGCGATCGCGGTCGCCTCACCAGGACCGATCCAAATGGGGAGGTACCGGTCGCCTCCCACTTCACGCAGGAGCACGATCGGTTGGTTGGAGGGCATTTCCACCCGGACACCCACAACGTCGAGCTCGTTCACACAGCAACCCTAGGACGTGCCCGGCAGGTTTGGGTAGTCGGGCACCGGCGCGATCAGTGGAGCCGGATGTGCAGGGCGCTCTGTACAAGGGCCGAATGAAGCCTCACGGACAGCTCCGCGAGTTCTTTCGCAGTGGCCTCCGCATGGGCTCTGGTCTGCGGATTCCGGTGCCGCCGCAAGGGTGCGACCACCTGCTCGATGAGCCCGACCTCGCGATCCGCAGCGGCCCGCACGGCACGCAGGTGACGCGGCTCCAGACCGAACCTGCCCAGATCCGCCACAAGCCTGGCCACGGTGACCATCCCGGCGTCGTATCCGCCCTCGGGGGTCGGAACCACCAGGCCGTACGACTCCCACTCGTCGAGGTCGCTCTCGGTGGCCTCGACGGCCGCCAGCAGCTCGGCACGGCCGATCCGGGCCGCGGTGGCCCGTCCGGGCTCCGCGTCCCAGCCGCCGCCGGTCAGGTCCCGCGGGCCGCCCCCGGAAGGCAGGGCGGCCTGTTCACCACGGGCCAGGGCATCCAGATGCTCACGGATGACCTTCAACGGGAGGTAGTGGTCCCGCTGCATGCGCAGCACCTGTGCCAGCCGCTCCACGTCGGCGCCGCGGAACTTGCGATAGCCGGAAGGGGTCCGCTGCGGTTCGACGAGTCCTTCGGCCTCCAGGAAGCGAATCTTGGAGATCGTGACCTCGGGGAACTCTTCCCGCAGCCGCAGGAGCACCGTGCCGATGCTCATCGGGCGGTCGTCGCCGGTGGCGGTGCCGGCCACGGCACCGCCCGTCGGTGTTCTCAGCATGGACCTTCCCTGACGGGTCAGATGCCGCGCTGGCTCGCGTAGAAGACCAGCCGGTACTTGCCGATCTGCACTTCGTCGCCGTTGGACAGGGCGACGGAGTCGATGCGCTCACGGTTGACGTAGGTGCCGTTCAGGCTGCCCACGTCGCCGACCGTGAAGCTGCCGTCGGGGCTCCTGCGGAACTCCACGTGCCGCCGCGACACCGTCACGTCGTCGAGGAAGATGTCGCTCTGCGGGTGACGGCCGGCCGTGGTCAGCTCACCGTCCAGCAGGAAGCGGCTGCCCGAGTTCGGACCGCGGCGCACCACCAGGAGCGCCGAGCCGAGCGGAAGGGCGTCTACGGCCGCCTGTGCCTCGGGCGAGAGGGACGGCACCGCCGTCTGCCCGGTGGCCTCCGCCTCGTACGCCTCAAGCCCGGAGATCGAGATGGTCGAGGTCGTCTCCGAGGCACGCTCGGGAATCCCGCCCCGCAGCGGCGCGCCGCAGTTGGAGCAGAAACGACTGGCCTCGGCATTGCGATGCCCGCACCTCGTACAGACCGGCATGGACGAACCCTCCTGCCTGGGGGCGAACTCTCCACCCGAACTCGAGGTCGACGATTCTCCGAAACCTATGCGGCCGGGACCGGCAGGGTCAACAGACGACGCGCCGGATGCTCCCGAATTGTCACTGCCCGTACCCGACACCTGATCACGGAAGAGCGGGCGCTCCGTACCCTGCTCCTCCGCCTGGCCATGGCGCGGTGCGCGATGGCGGGCGGCCTCGTCGCGAGCGCTCTTTCCGAACAACTTCCCAAACAACTTCACGGGCGCTTCCCCTTGACCGAAATAGACCCGCCCGTGGGGCAGGACGAACCCTGAATGAACACACCTGCCGACCCGGACATCTTCACAACGTCCGTATCCACTCGACAGTTTCCACCACGCACCACCAATACGATGCGGCGACCCCCCGCAACCTTGTGCCCGTCTCCTTCGCCTCTTCCGCGACGCCGCATCACGGGGACGACGACCGAGCGTAGTCAGGCTGCTTCGCCGGTCGCAAGGCGTCGACGACGATGTCGTCGGCCTGCTCGACCTGCACGGTGGCCTGCTCCTTCTCCAGCGTCTGCACCACGCCGCCGGGGATGTTCAGCGCCGGCTCCAGATCCTGGGGCTTGCCGATCACCTCGAAGACGTACGGCGCGGTGATCTTACGGCCGTCGACCTTGACGTTTCCGCCGTCACCGGAGAAGTACGTATTGGCCACCACACGCACCCCGTTGACCTCGATGGCCTCGGCGCCCGCCGCCCGCAGCTCCTGGAGTGCGTCGAGCAGCATGTCCGCCTTCACCCCGTCACCGGGGTCGTTGACGGTGAGCGTGATCCCGGGCCCATGAGCGGCCACGGTGCCCGCGAGGACACCGAGTTGCCGCTCCTTCTCCACCGTCTGCTTGCGCGCCTCCTCGGCCTGGTCGGAGCTGTTCTCCAGCTCCGTGCGCTGAGCGTCCAGCCGCTGCTTCTCGTCCTCCAGTCGCTGGGTCCGGTCGTCCAGCTCGTCGAGGATCCGTACCAGGTCTTCCTGGCGGGCGCCCCGCAGCGCGCTGTTGTCGCTGTTGGACCTCACCTGGATGGCCAGTCCGAGGCCGAGTACGAACAGCAGCACCGCGACGATGAGTTGGGCCCGCGTCACCCGCGGCGGCCACAGGCCGGCGACCAGCCGCTGACGGCCGGTGAGCTCCTTCGCGGGGCCTGCCGTCCGCTCTCCGGCGTTTTCCGACCCGTCGGGAAGTTCTTGGTTGCTCATCGGCCTCAGGCCCGGAAGACGTGCCGGCGGATGGCCGCGGCGTTGGAGAAGATCCGGATCCCGAGCACGACCACCACACCGGTGGAGAGCTGCGCCCCGACGCCCAGTTTGTCGCCCAGGAACACGATCAGCGCGGCGACCACGACGTTCGAGAGGAACGACACGACGAACACCTTGTCGACAAAGATCCCGTCGAGCATGGCGCGCAGTCCACCGAAGACTGCGTCGAGGGCGGCCACGACGGCGATCGGGAGATAGGGCTCGACCACCGCCGGCACCTCGGGCCGGACCAACAGTCCGACCACGACTCCCACGACGAGGCCCAGTACGGCGATCACGATGTGCCCTTCCCTGTGTCTGCCGCACCACTGCCGGTGTCTGCGGCCTTATAAGGCTCTGCTGTACGTACGATCAGGCTCGGCGCGACCGGAAGGCTCAGCTTCTGCTGCACGGACAGGCTCGTCCGGATGTCGAAGGTGTCCTTGAGCGCCTGGAGATACCGGCCGTCGGCACTGTCCTGGAACGCCGTGCCGAGATGCTTCCCGTTCCCCACCGCCAGCACCGTGTACGGCGGTACGAGCGGTCTGTTGTCGACCAGTATGGCGTCGCCCGCCGCGCGGATCGCCGACAGGGCGGTAAGACGCTGTCCATTGATCGCGATGGCTTCGGCGCCGGACTGCCACAGGCCGTTGACGACCCGCTGGAGGTCACGGTCGCGGACCCGTCCGGTATCGGAGAATCCGCTGCTCTCCCTCGGCCCGCCGCCGCCCTGATCGGTGTCCTTCGCGTCGTCGATGACGAGCTTCACTCCGGGCCCGTCGACCGCGGTCGCCCCGGCGAGCAGTGCCACCCGCTCCCCCTGGTCCCCGCCGTGCTTCTCCAGCGCCTTGCGCTGCCGGCTGCCCACGTCGGCCCGGAGCTTGTCCACCTGTGCCTCAAGGCTGTCGGCCGCCGCGGTCTCGTCGTCGATGCGACCGATCAGCTCCTGGCGCTCCTTGGCGAGGACCGGCGCCGAGACGCGCGCCTCCGCGGCCCCGAGTGTGACGACCAGGGCGGCCAGCACCAGACACGCGGCGAATCCGAGTTTCGACTTGAGGGTACGGGGCAGCCCCGCGCTCCCGTCGGCCTTGCGACGCGCCGACGCCTCGGCGTATCCGTCGTCCAGGCTGTGGTCCATCACGTTGGTCAGCAGCGACATGGACGCGTCGGGACGCGCGGGAGGTGAGGCGGTACTCCGATCGGGGGGCTGCTGCGACATGCCGCACATCGTCGCACGTCGCCACGGCTAGCGCCGAATGGCCCCACCGGTGTGCCCGAAGGCGCCGCGGGGCGCCGCCGGACACACCGGGAGAACCGTCACTGACCTGCGCTGTCCACGATCGCCGCCCATTCGTCCAGCAGCGCCTGCGCGGAGGCGTCGTCCGGGCCCTCGGCCCACAGATGGGTGACCGCCTCGGCCCGGTCCGGCAGCACCATCACCCACCGCCCGTCGGCCTCGACCACCCGCACCCCGTCCGTCGTGTCGACGCTGCGGTCACCGGCGGCCTCCACCACCCGCCGCATGACCAGGCCCTTGACGGCCCACGGGGTGGCGAGATCACGGCGCAGGACATGGGCGCGGGGAATGCGGGCATCGATCTGACTCAGGGTGAGCTGGGTCCTGGCGACCAGTCCGAGCAGCCGCACGAACGCCGCCGATCCGTCGAAGACGCTGCTGAATTCGGGAACGATGAAGCCGCCACGCCCGTCTCCACCGAAGATGGTGCCTTCCTCGCGTGCCACGCGCGTCAGATCGTCGGGCGATGTCGTCGTCCATTGGACCTGCGTGCCGTGGTACGCGGCTACCTGCTCGGCAACGCGGGTCGTGGTGACCGGCAACGCCACCCGTCCGCTGCGCCGCTCGGCCGCCACGAGGTCGAGCAGCACGAGCAGCGCCCGGTCGTCCTCGACGATCCTGCCCCGCTCGTCGACGAGGGAGAGCCGCTCGCCGACCGGATCGAACCGCACGCCGAACGAGGCCCGCGCCGAGGAGACGATCTCGCCGAGCCGTACGAGTCCGGAGCGCCGGGTCTCGGCGGACTCGGTGGGCCGTGATTCGTCGAGCCCGGGATTGATGGTCAGCGCGTCGACACCGAGCCGCCCCAGCAGGCTGGGCAGTACGAGTCCGGCACTCCCGTTGGACGCGTCGACGACCACCTTGAGCCCCGCGTCCGCGATCCCCGCGGTGTCCACGTTCCGCAGCAGGGATCCGGTGTACGAGTCGAAGACGCTGGACGGGAAGTGCAGATCGCCGATCTCGCCCGGGAAGGCGCGGCGGTATTCCTGGCGTGCGTAGACCCGGTCCAGCTTCCGCTGCCGCGCCTGCGACAGGTCCGCGCCCCGTTCGTCGAAGAACATGATGTCGACCGAGTCGGGCACACCGGGGGACGTACGGATCATGATGCCGCCGGCGCTGCCCCGCGCCGTCTGCTGGCGCGCGACGGGCATCGGTACGTTCTCCAGGTCCCGGACGTCGATGGCGCTGGCCTGGAGGGCCGAGATCACCGCTCGCTTCAGGGCACGGGCACCTCGGGAGTGGTCACGTGCGGTGGTGACCGTCGAGCCCTTCTTCAGGGTCGTGGCATAGGCGCCGGCGAGCCGGACCGCCAGTTCCGGGGTGATCTCGACGTTCAGGATCCCGGACACACCGCGGGCGCCGAAGAGGTGCGCCTGTCCGCGCGATTCCCAGATGACCGAGGTGTTGACGAAGGCGCCGGCCTCGATGGTCTTGAACGGGTAGACGCGGACATTGCCCTGGATGATCGACTCCTCGCCGATCAGGCATTCGTCCCCGATGACCGCGCCGTCCTCGATGCGGGCAGCCCGCATGACGTCGGTGTTCTTGCCGATCACGCAGCCGCGCAAATTGCTGTGCTGTCCGATGTAGACGTTGTCGTGCACCACGGCCCGGTGCAGGAATGCGCCGCTCTTGACGACGACGTTCGACCCGATGACCGTGTGCTCGCGAATCTCGGCGCCGGCTTCGACCTTTGCGTAGTCCCCGATGTAGAGGGGTCCGCGCAGTACCGCGTCGGGATGTACTTCCGCGCCTTCCGCGACCCATACGCCGGGCGAGATCTCGAAGCCGTCGATGTCGACGTCGACCTTGCGTTCAAGGACGTCCGCCTGCGCCTTCACATAGCTTTCATGAGTGCCGACGTCCTCCCAGTAGCCCTCGGCGATGTAGCCGTAGATGGGCTTGCCCTCCTTCATGAGCTGCGGGAAGACATCACCGGACCAGTCCACCGAGACATCGGCTTCGACGTAGTCGAATACCTCGGGCTCCATGACGTAGATGCCGGTGTTGACCGTGTCCGAGAAGACCTGTCCCCAGGTGGGCTTCTCCAGGAAACGTTCGACCTGGCCTCCCTCGTCCACGATCGTGATGCCGAATTCCAGCGGGTTGGGGACCCGGGTCAGGCACACCGTGACCAGGCCGCCCTTTTCCTTGTGGAAGGCGATGAGATCACTGAGGTCGAAATCGGTTAGCGCATCACCGGAAATGACGAGGAAGGTGTCGTCCTTCAGCGCTTCCTCGGCATTCTTCACGCTTCCCGCGGTACCGAGCGGTTTCTCCTCGTTGGCATAGCTGAGCTCCATCCCGAGCTCTTCGCCGTCCCCGAAGTAGTTCTTGACCAGCGAGGCGAGAAACTGGACCGTTACGACGGTCTCATTCAGCCCGTGCCTCTTGAGCAGCCGAAGCACGTGCTCCATGATCGGCCGATTGGCGACGGGCAGAAGCGGCTTGGGCATGCTTGAGGTCATGGGGCGAAGGCGTGTGCCTTCGCCGCCAGCCATCACGACGGCCTTCATGTCGGAAACGTCCTCCTTGAAGAGACGACGGTCTGGCCGACTTCGCCCGTCGGGGCACCATCCGGGTCATCCGCGGCGGGCCGGCCACATTGCACGGCACCGCTTCAACGAGCTCAATCGGCTGCTACATCCGCTTTGACGAGGCGGCGGACCTGAACCACGTAGAGGATCCCTGCCCACCAATAGAGCGTTGTACCCCAACCTGCGAACGCCCATCCGAAAATGGCGGCCAGCGATGCAAGCCAACCACTTCCGTCGCTGAGCAGCAACAAGGGGAACGCGTACATCAGGTTGAACGTGGCCGCCTTGCCCAGGAAGTTCACCTGGGGCGGCGGGTAGCCGTGACGCCGCAGGATTCCCACCATCACGAGGAGCATCAGCTCACGTGCGACAAGTGCAGCGGTGAGCCACAGCGGCAGGATCTCCCGCCAGGTGAGGCCGACGAGGGTCGAAAGGATGTAGAGGCGATCCGCAGCGGGGTCCAGGAGCCGGCCGAGGTTGCTGATCTGGTTCCACCGGCGGGCGAGCTTACCGTCGAGGTAGTCGCTGATACCGCTGAGCATCAACACCAGCAACGCCCAGCCGTCGCTCTGGGGGCCGCCGAACACAGGGCGAAGAATCAGCCACAGGAAGAGCGGAACCCCGACAAGGCGAGCCATGCTGAGGATGTTGGGGATGGTGAGTACCCGGTCCGTCTGAACCCGAGTCTCCTGGACCTCCACCCGGGGGCCTCCTGTGAAGAAAGTGCCAATGATGCCCCCTGACCCTACCCTCGGCCACCGCTCACCGGTGCACAGGGGTGAGGCAAGGACCTCGTGAACGCAGAAAAGCCCCGTGTCCACAAGGACACGGGGCTTTCCCGTAAAAGGAGTTCGGCGGCGTCCTACTCTCCCACAGGGTCCCCCCTGCAGTA
>NZ_JBIDCA010000016.1:0-248276 GCF_043204345.1 Streptomyces sp. NPDC047917 | reverse complement strand
TTTTCCGTGCTGTTCGGGCGGGCCCCGCTCCTACTACCCGGCCTAGGATGTGACGTGGCCCCTATGGGTGGCATCACATCCACAGCGCCATTTCGGGGGCTCCGGCGAGCATCTTGTGCGGAGCGGGCGGGGCGTCCGGTGCCGGTCGGCTCCTCTTGCCGGTGCTAGCGCATGCGCGCTAGCGTGTTGATGTGCCCAAGACTCAGCTGAACGTGAGAGTGGACGAGGCGACCGCCGAGGCCGCGCGACAGCGCGCGCTGCAGAGGGGGATGAGCGTGAACCGCTACATAGAGGAGCTCGTGCGGCAGGACGCGGGGGAGGTCGGACACACCTTCGTCGAGGCCGCGGCCGACTTCATGAAGCAGTACGAGTCGGTGTTCGCCGAAGAGTTCGGCCCGGAGTGCAAAGGCACGCGTTGAACCTCCAGATCGACCTTTCCTGGCTGCTCATGGTGGCCGAGCACAAGACCCCCGGCGACCCGCAGGTGGTCGACTGGGGTGCGCTCGTGGCCGCCGTGGCCCGCCACGAGGCCGAGATCTTCGGCAGCCCCGTCTACAGCGACCCGCATTCCCGGGCTGCCGCGCTCCTGCAGTTGCTGCTCCATGTCCCCGCGCTCGAACACTCCAACGCGATGTTCTCCTCGGCCGTCGCGTACGGCTACCTCGTCGCCTCCGGACTCAAGGTCATCACCTCGCCCGAGCAGGTGCGTGACCTGGCCCGGCTGGTGAAGGAGGGCAAGGCGGACGTCCGGGCCATCGCCGACGAGCTCCGCCAGTGGAGCCTGTGACGGCCCCGCACCGGGTCGGCGGGTCGGCGCGGTACGCCGGGCCGACGCGTCAGCGCGGCACGTCCGGCCGGCGCGCCACCCCCAGCACGCAGGTCGACATGGGCAGCCGGACCCCGCACTCCGGCATCATGACCCTGCGGTACGACTCCACCACGAATCCGGCCCGCTCGATGGCGGCCAGGGTGTCACGCCCCGTGTGACACCCGCCCGTCAGCAACGGCCAGACCGTACGGTCCAGCACCCGCTGCGTGGTCGCCATGGCCCGGTCGTCGGCCCGCACGTGCTCGAAGAAGCGCAGCTCACCACCGGGCCGCAGCACCCGCACGATCTCCGCGAGCGAACGCTCCACATTCCGGACGCTGCACAGCACCAACGAGGCGACGGCCCCGTCGAAAGCCTCGCTCTTCACCGGCAGCGCCTCCGCCACACCCGGCACCACATCCACCGGGAGCCCGGCACGCAGCGCCGACCGCACTGCCAGGCGGCGCAGACCGCGCTCGGGTTCGATGGCCACCACCTCCGACACCGCGGGCGGGTAGTGCGCGAAATTCAGGCCATTGCCCGCACCTATCTCGATGACCCGCCCGGACAGGCCGGCCAGCAGATCCGAGCGCACCGCGGCCAGCCCCGCCCTGGTCTCCGCGACCACGCTCATCCGGGCGTAGAACCGGGCGAAGACGGGATGGTGGACCGCGTCCTGTGGGATTCTGGTGCCGCGCAGACGCATGACGGGCCTCCTCGACCGGGCGCTCCGGAAGAAAGTACGGCTACCTAGATTCTCCCCCCTCCGGCGCGGCTCATCCGCTCAGCCGGCCGGCCGATTCCCGCCCAGCTCCGCCGCCAGCCAACTCCGGGCCCGCACGCGGAAGTCGGCGGGCTCCAGGGCCCCCGCACCGGTCGGCACCGCACCCAGCAGCGGGGCGCCCGCCACCACGGGAAGGTCCGCCAGATTGCAGCGCGCGGCGAGGTCCGGCTCGGCGGGCATGCTGCCCACCACCACACCGAGGCACTCCAGGGCCCGGGCGCGCAGTGCCTCCGAGGTCAGCGCCGTGGTGTTGAGCGTGCCCAGACCGGCGGGCGTCACCACCAGCACCGGCGCGTCCAGCAGCCGGGCGGCGTCGGCGAGGGTCGAGCCCTCGTCGTCGAACCGTACGAGCAGACCGCCCGCGCCTTCGATCAGTACCAGGTCGTGCTCGGTCGCCAGCTTCTGTGCCGCATCGGCGATCTCGTGCGGCCGCACCGGTGGGAGACCCGCCCGGCGGGCGGCCGTGGCGGGCGCCAACGGCTCGGGGAACCGGGCCAGTTCGACCGGGGTGACATGACCGCCCGCCAGCCGGACCACCTCCGCGGCATCACCCGGCTCGCCCGGTGCCAGCCCCGTCTGCGCCGGCTTGAGCACCGCGACGCGGAGGTCGGGGCGCGCCGCCGCCACGGCCGCGGTCACCACCGTCTTGCCGATCTCCGTGCCCGTCCCCGTCACTACCAGAATGGTCATCTCAGCCCTCCCGCGCGGCCGCGCACACGGCGCGGCAGATCCGTGCCACATCCTCGTCACCGGTCACATACGGCGGCATCGTGTAGACGAGGTCGCGGAACGGCCGCAGCCACACCCCTTCCCGTACCGCCGCCCGGGTCGCGGCCGCCATGTCCACCTCATGGTCCAGCTGTACGACACCGATCGCGCCCAGCACCCGCACATCCCGCACCCCGGGCAGTCCGGACGCCGGGGCGAGGCCCTCCCGGAGCCCGGCGCCGATCCGCTTCACCTCCCGCTGCCAGTCCTGGCCGAGCAGCAGATCGACGGAGGCACACGCCACCGCGGCGGCGAGCGGATTGCCCATGAACGTCGGCCCGTGCGCGAGCACCGGAACCTCGCCGCTGGAGATGCCCTCCGCCACCCGGGAGGTGCACAGCGTCGCCGCCATCGTCAGATAGCCGCCGGTCAGCGCCTTGCCCACGCACATGACATCGGGGCAGACGCCCGCGTGCCCGGCGGCGAACAGCTCTCCGGTACGGCCGAAGCCCGTGGCGATCTCGTCGAACACCAGCAGCACCTCGTGCTTGTCGCACGCCTCGCGCAGCACCCGCAGATACGCGGGGGAGTGGAACCGCATCCCGCCCGCGCCCTGTACCACCGGCTCCACGATCACCGCGGCCAGCCGGTCGGCGTGCTCCGCGATCAGCTCCCGCAGATGCCGTACGTACGCGGCGTCCGGCTCCGCGTCGAAACCGGCCGGGGGCTCGTCGGCGAAGACCTGGCGGGGCAGCACCCCCGACCACAGCTCGTGCATGCCGCCTTCGGGGTCGCACACCGACATCGGCTGCCAGGTGTCCCCGTGGTAGCCGCCGCGCCAGGTCAGCAGCCGCTGCTTGGCGGGCCGCCCGGCCGAGCGCCAGTACTGCAGACACATCTTGACCGCGACCTCGACGGCGACCGATCCCGAGTCGGAGAGGAAGACGTGCCGCAGCGGCTCCGGGGTGATCTCGACCAGCCGGGTGGCCAGCCGCACGGCGGGCTCATGGGTGAGCCCGCCGAACATCACATGGCTCATCCGGCCCAGCTGATCACGGGCCGCCTCGTTGAGCACCGGATGGTTGTAGCCGTGCACCGCCGACCACCAGGACGACATGCCGTCGATCAACTCGCCCTGCCCGTGCGCCGGTTCGGCCAGCTTCAGCCGTACCCCGGACGCGGACTCCACGACCAGCGGCTCCTGACGGCCCGGCATCGGGCCGTACGGATGCCAGACGTGCGCCCGGTCCAGGGACCGCAGCTCGGCGGGGGAGAGAGCCTCAGGCATTGGGGGCGAGGTCCGTTCCCGCGCCGCGACGGCGGACCGCCACCAGGTCCGTGCGGGCGGCCGGAACCTCCGGTGACCCGGCCGCGGCCTCCCCGGGCGACTCCCCGCACGGGGCGCAGCCGCCGTCGTGCGAACCGCAGCGGCCGCCGGACTCCGCACGGTGCGCGGGCAGCGTGGTCGTGCCCGCCCCCTCCACCTCGAAACCGGAGTCCGCGATCATGTCCAGATCCGCCTGACCCGCCTGGCCCTCGCTGGTCAGGTAGTCGCCCAGGAAGATCGAGTTGACCAGATTCAGGGCCAGCGGCTGCATCGAGCGCAGATGTACCTCGCGCCCGCCCGCGAGCCGCACCTCCACATCCGGGCAGACGAACCGGACCATCGCCAGAATCCGCAGACAGCGCTGCGGAGTGAGGTTCCACTCCTTGGCCAGCGGTGTTCCCTCGAACGGGATCAGGAAGTTCACCGGAACCGAGTCCGGGTCCAGTTCACGCAGCGAGAAGACGACGTCGACCAGGTCGGCGTCGCTCTCGCCCATGCCTGCGATCAGCCCCGAGCACGCCGAGAGCCCGGCGGCCTGCGCCTGGTGGACCGTCTCCACCCGGTCCGCGTAGGTGTGTGTGGTGGTGATGTTCCCGTACGTCCCCTCGGACGTGTTCAGGTTGTGGTTGTACGCGTCGGCGCCCGCCGAGCGCAGCCGGTCGGCCTGCCCGTCGGAGAGCAGACCGAGGCAGGCGCAAACCTCGACGCCCTCGTTCTGTTCCTTGATCGCCTCGATGGTCTCCGACACCCGGTCGACGTCGCGGTCCGTCGGACCGCGGCCGCTCGCCACCAGGCACACCCGCTTCGCCCCGCCCGCCACCCCGGCGGCGGCGGCCTTCGACGCCTCATCCGGTTTCAGCCAGGTGTACTTCAGGATCCCGGCCTTGGAGCCGAGCCGCTGCGAGCAGTACGAGCAGTCCTCGGGACAGAGACCGGACTTGAGGTTGACCAGGTAGTTCAGCTTCACGCGCCGTCCGAACCACTGACGGCGTACCTTTCCGGCCGCGGCCACCACTTCGAGCAGATCGTCGTCGGAGGTCGCCAGTACGGCGAGCGCTTCTTCGCGGGTCGGCAGCTCGCGCCGCAGCCCCTTGTCCACCAGCGTGTTCAGGAGGTCCATGGCCAAGATCCTGGCCTACCGCACGGCTCCCAGCCAAGGAGGAACCGGACAACAGAGCCCGCCGAGGGTGTGTGTATTGCCACACCATGACCTGTTGCAAGCACGGTTAGGGTCTGTGAGCTGCCTACAAAAGGGACCGCTCATGCCCTTCGACCCGTTCGACTGGATCGACGCCGAGGCGTGCCGCCGCGCGGACGCCGGACTCGTCCGTACCCTGCGCCCCCGGCCCGCCGCGTCCGCGCTTGTGGACCTCGCGAGCAACGACTATCTGGGCCTGACACGGCACCCCGACGTCACCGCCGCCGCGGCCGGGGCCGCGCGCGAGTGGGGTGCGGGCGCGACCGGATCCCGGCTGGTCACCGGCTCCACCGCACTGCACGCCGAACTGGAGGGCGAGCTGGCCGAATTCTGCGGTTTCGAGGCGGCCCTGGTGCTGTCGTCCGGCTACGCGGCCAACCTGGCGGCAATCACGGCGCTCACCGGCCAGGACTCGCTGATCGTCTCCGACGCGGGCAACCACGCCTCGATCGTGGACGGTTGCCGGCTCTCCCGCGCCGGAACCGCCGTCGTTCCGCACGCCGATCCCGGAGCGGTGCGCAAGACCCTGCAGGCGCACCGAGGCCGGGCGCTGGCCGTCACCGACTCGGTCTTCTCGGTCGACGGCGACGCGGCACCGCTGTCCGAACTGGCCGACGTCTGCCGGTCCGCGGGCGCCGCACTGCTCGTCGACGACGCACACGGCCTCGGCGTGCTGGGGGACGGCGGCCGAGGGGCGCTCGCCGCCGCCGGTCTCGCGGGCGACGCGGGCATCGTCACCACGCTCACCCTCTCCAAGTCTTTGGGCAGCCAGGGCGGAGCGGTCCTGGGACCGGCCCGGGTCATCGAACACCTCGTCAACACGGCCCGTACGTTCATCTTCGACACCGGCCTCGCGCCGGCCGCGGCGGGCGCCGCGCTGGAAAGCCTGCGGCTGCTGCGCCGCGAGCCGGAGCGGGCAGGCCGGGCCCGTGCGGTCGCCGCGGCACTGTACGAGCAGCTCACCGGGGCCGGCCTGGCTGCCGTACGGCCGGACGCGGCCGTGGTCTCGGTGCGCGCCCCCTCGGCGGCCGCGGCGGTGCGCTGGGCGGCCGACTGCCGCACCGCCGGAATCGTGGTGGGCTGCTTCCGGCCCCCGTCCGTGCCGGACGGGGTGTCCCGGCTGCGGCTCACCGCACGGGCCGATCTGACCGAGGAGCAGATCGCCACCGCGGTGTCCGTGGTGCGGCGGACCGCCCCCGTCAGCTGACCGAATCCCGGCGCAGACCGGCGACGAACGAGGTCCAGGCCGCCGCGGTGAACCGCAGCGGCGGCCTGGACACATCCTTGGAGTCCCGCACGGCCAGCCGCTCGTCACCGAACGGCGCGGCCTCCACACAGTTGTTCATACCCGTGCTGCGGCTGCTGCGCCGCCAACGTAAGCCGTGCTGTGCGAGGCAATCCGACATGAGGCCCCCTCGGGCGGTCCGAAGTCACCGACCGTCGCGGTCGATCGCGGCGATCAGGTCCAACGAGTGCTCCGGCGACAGCGCGTGACCCTGCATCGTGCGGAAGGCCGAGCTGTACGCCGCAAGGTCTTCTTTCCGCTCCAGGTAGAGGCTACTCGTCAAATGGTCGAGAACGACCACATCCAGATCAGAAGTGCTCGGAAATGAGAAGATAACGAAAGGCCCGGTAAGGCCGGCATGGCCGCCCATCGAGAACGGGAGCAACTGGAGTCGCACATGGGGCAGTTGAGCCACCCGGGCCAGATGGCGCAGCTGTTCCCGCATCACCCGGCACCCGCCGACCTGGCGCCGCAGCACGGCCTCGTCGAGCACCGCGCTCAGCCGCAGCGGTGGATCGGTCCGCAGCACCCCCTGCCTGGCCAGTCGCACCTCCACCAGCGAGTCCAGCTGGCCGGACGGCAGCCCGTCCAGTGACGCCCGGGTCACCGCACGCGCGTAGTCGGCCGTCTGCAACAGCCCCGGCACCACCGAGGTCTCCAGCGTGCGCGCGGTCCGGGCCTGGGACTCCAGACTGATGAAGTCGCGGTACTGGGGCGGGATCAGACCGCGATAGGCGTGCCACCAGCCGGTGCCGCCACCGCCCGCCGAACCCGCGAGCGTCGCCAGGAGATCCCGCAGCCGGGTGTCGTCCACGCCGTACGTGTCCAGCAGCCGGGTCACATCGGCCGGCTGCACCCCGCTCACCCCGGTCTCGATCCGGCTCACCTTCGACTGGTGCCAGCCGAGCATCCGCGCCGCGTCCCGACTGGTCAGTCCCGACGCGTGGCGCAGACTCCGGAGCTCCTCCCCGAGCTTGCGGCGTCGAACCGCAGGGCCGTGCTGCATCCGCGGCCTCCCTCCCTCTTCTGCCGAGCGGACAGTGTGCCGTCCACATCCGGCCTTGCGTGGCAGGGTTCACCGCTTCGAGCGACAGATATATGCATATCTTGGTGGATCGCCGTCGCAGAGGGCAGCATCAGTGGCAATCTGGCGCGAAGCGCAACCCGTACCGATCGCGGGTCGGCACGGGTGGGAAAGGGACGGCTCGCCATGGCAGACCATCAGGAAGCAAACGTCACTCTGCCGAGCGAGCCGGTCTCGGTCTCGGCAGCCCGCAGGTACGTGGCCCGGGTGCTCGCCGAATGGGGCCTGGCCGCCGACACCGATTTCGCCGACAGCATCCAGCTCATCGTCTCGGAGCTCGCGACCAACGCGGTCCAGCACACCTTCGGGCAGTCGCCCACGTTCACCGTGGACCTCCGGCTGGAGCGGGAGGAGCAGCTGTACCTCGGAGTGACGGACAGTCACCCCCGCTGGCCCCGGCGACTGCCCGCCGCCGTCCAGCAGGACAACGGACGCGGCATGGTGATCATCCGCTGTCTGGCCAAGGAGTGCGGGGGCCGGCTCACCGTCACCCCCACCGCCGACGGCGGCAAGACGGTGTGGATCGCGCTGCCGTGGAGCATCCCGGTGCAGAGCTGACCGACGCGCTCACCCGGCTTCGCCGCCCGGCCACCGAGCCGACCCCGCCCGCCCGAACCCGCTGCGCAACAGGGCCTGTCGAGGATGTGCCGGGCGCGTCCGGCCGGCAGCTCGCCCGTGGCCGTGCGCCGGGCCCCGCGGTGGTGGCGCACCAGCGGTGCCGCGCCCGCCTCCCGCTCCGGCTTGGCGAGCTGCTGGGAGCGGGCCGGTGCGGTGTGGCCCAGGCGTGCGGCGGCCCGGGTGAGCGATCCGGCCTCCTCGACCGCCACCGGCGTGGCCAGCCGTGTCGGGGCCTACATCAAGCGTTCGCGCGCACCGGGCGCACCGGCGAGGGCGGCAGCGGCGTGGCGCTCACCGGGCCGGGCCTGATGCCGGTGACCGGCCCGCCGCCGCACTGAGCGGGGGAGGGCCGGCCGCCGGGTCGGGCCGGGCGGCCACGGGCGGGCCCGGCCGGCGGCCACGGATCGCCGGCCGGGCCGTGCCTCAGCGGACCCGGCCGTAGTAGACGCTCCTGGTCCAGATCTTCTCCAGCCGCACCACGGCGCCGGTCCTCGGCGAGTGCCAGATCTTGCCCTTGCCGGCGTAGATCCCCACGTGGTAGACGCTGCGGCCGTAGTGGAAGAACACCAGATCGCCGCGCTGCCGGTGCGAGGCCGAGATGTGGCGGGTCCGGTTGTACTGCTGCTGGGCCGTGCGGGGGAGCTTCTTGCCGGCCTTCTTGAACGAATAGAGCGTCAGCCCCGAGCAGTCGAAGCGGTTGGGGCCGGTGGCCCCCCAGCTGTACGGCGAGCCCTTCTTCGACGCCGCGACGTTGAGCGCCTTCATCGACAGCGTCGCCGCCCGGGCGTCCGTCGCGGCGCCCGGGGCGAACATAGTGCCACCGACGGCGGCGAGCGTGAGAACCGAGGCCGTACCGGCCCGGACGAGCAGAGACGGGACATGAACCTGCGCAGTCATGCGCAACCCTTCGTCAGCCGCCTGTGAAGGATGACCTGTCGGGTTCGGGCTGGCGAAGTTGCCCGGCCGCGTTCGGCGGCTTCACCCCGAGGGTCGACCGGTGTTCAGGTCGACCCGTTGTGCTCGGGTCCTCCACTCCTGCCGATCCACTTCTGTCGACCAGGCATCCGGACGGCGGCAGGACTCGGCGTCCGCCCGGACCGCCCCGCCGCGGTGGCGGGGGCTTGTCGTCCCAGGGATCTTGACTCACCGACTGCCGGATTTCCGAGCTGAAACAGGGATATGTGAGGCTCCTCACGACTGATCCGTTCGGGTGGACATGGTGATCCTTGAGGCTTCGCCGGTGACCCCGACCAGGTGCGTACCTGGGGCGGAAGGGTTGATTCCGTTCACCGTCCACGCCGAAAACGCAAGTTGAGCGGTCCCTCCTGAGGGGGACTTCCTACGCCGAACGAGCGAGGATTTCCGGTGGGGTGGTCGGGCGTGTCGGGTACGGGAGCCGGGTGACGGCCGCCGGGCGCCGGGTCAGGGGGAGTTGGCCGGATCCGCGCCGCGCGCGCGGACGGCGCGGGCCGGTCAACTCGGCGGAGCCGGGGGTACGGTGACGCGCCCCGCCCGCCGTTCCCCGTCCAGCACCCGCAGCGCACGGGCGAGCGTGGCCGCGTGGAGCTGCGCCTCGCCGCGCTCGTGCATCAACGCGAGGGCGTCCCGCAGCGTGCGTGAGTGCGTGACGAGTGCCTGAGCGGCGCGGAGCGCGCCGTAGGTGTCCCCGCCGCGGGCCGGGTTGATCCGGCCGACCTGGTCGAGGACTTCGAGGTAGCCGTCGATGAACTCCCCCTCGGCACGGGTCAGTGCGGGCAGTGGCGGGAACTCCGGTGGTCGCATCGGGTGTTCACCTCTCGCCGTGCGGCCGCAGTGCGGAATTCCGGTTCTCCAGGACGTGGTCCACCAGCCCGTACGCCTTGGCGCCGGCCGCGTCGAGGATGAGGTCGCGTTCGGTGTCCTCGGTGATCTGCTCCTCGGTGCGCCCCGTGTGACGGGCCAACAGGGTGGTGAGCATCGCGCGGACCCGTTCCAGTTCCTGCGCCTGGATCTCCAGGTCGGAGGGCTGGCCCTGCACCGGCTCGGTGAGTTCGGGCTGCCGTACGAGAACCCTCGCGCCGGGCAGTGCGTGCCGCTTGCCGGGAGTGCCCGCGGCGAGCAGCGTGGAGGCGCAGGAGCCGGCCTGGCCGAGGCAGTACGTCTCCACCTCGCAGTTGAGGTACTGCATCGTGTCGTAGATCGCGGACATGGCCCCGAACGAGCCGCCGGGCGAGTTGATGTAGAGCGACACCGGCCGGTCCGGTGCGTCGTGTTCCAGATACATGAGCTGCGCGATCAGATCGCCGGCCGCGGCGTCGTCGACCGGGGTGCCGAGGAAGACGATGCGTTCGGACAGCAGCTTGGAGTACGGGTCGAGGGTGCGGGTCCCATTGGTCGTGCGCTCGGTGAACTCGGGCAGCACGTGACGGGCGGTGGGGCGGAACAGCATGGCGATGCCTCTCCTCGCGGATTCTGCACGGGGGTCTGCACAAGCTTCCGTAAAAAATGTACAGGACGTACAGAAGGTTATGATGGGGAGCATGGCCCATGAGATTCCGGTGACGCAAGCCCGAGCTGAGCTCGCCGAACTGATCAACCGCGTTGTCTACGGCGGCGAGCGCGTGGTTCTGACGCGGCACGGCAAGCCGCTGGTGGCGCTCGTCTCGGCCGCTGACCTGGAGCGACTGGAGAAGGGGGAGGCGGCCGCGGAGGAGCAGGTGATCAGCTCGATCTCCTCGGTCGGCTCCTCGGTGTCCGCTCCCGGCGAACGGCGGCGCTTCGGTATCGCGGCGGAGCACCGGGAGCACGGCGAGCGCGGCAACTGAGCTCCGCCCGGCTGCCCGTGACGCGGAAGAGCCGTGTACCCCCGTCGCAGCGGACAGGGGTACACGGCGTGTCCGGGCGGGGGTCAGCCCGCCAGGGCCGGTTCGCGGGTGTGTGCGGGAAGCGCGGCCGGGGGCCGGGTGCGGCGCCGGCCGCCGATGAGCACGGCACCCAGCCCGAGCGCCGCCCACAGTGCGAGGACGAGCAGCGGTCCGCCCGCGCCGCCGCCGTCGAAGAACGCGACCGAACGCAGCAGTGAGCCGCCCGCGCCCGGTGGCATCAGCCGGCCGATCGCCCCGACCGGCCCGGGGAGCAGTTCCGGTGCGCTGGTGACGCCCGAGAAGGGGTTGCCGAGCAGCACCATCAGCACGGCGCCCGCGCCGATGCCGGGCGGGCCGACGAGTGCGGCGAGCCCTGCCACCGTCCCGCCGATGGCCAGCACGGTGAGTCCCAGCGTCCCGGCCTCCGCCCACCAGTTTCCGGTGATCACACCGAGCCAGTCGGCGGTGAGCGCCGTCGCGCCGAGCCCGGCCGTCACGGCCACCCCGATCAGGGTCAGCGCGGCCCGCCCGCCGCGCAGCCGCAGCAGTGTGACCGCCGAGCCCGAGAGCACACCGGCGATCGCCAGTGGAAGGAAGCTCGCGCCGAGGACGCTGCCGCGCGGATCCGTGCCGGGCGCCGCCACCACGTCCGTGACCTGTACCGGAGTCCCGTCGGGGGCCTGCGCGGTGACCGCCTCGCGCAGCAGCTGGGCGACCGCCGGGCTTGCCGCCGACGCGGTCAGGAGCCGGGCGCCCTGGGAGGAGGCCACTATCGCGCCGTACACGGACCGGTTCTCGATCGCGTGACGGGCCTCGTCCTCGGAGGCGTATCGGTGCACCTCGAAAGCGCCGCCGCGCTGTTCGAACTGCTGCTGGAGCCGGTCTGCGGCGGGGGCGGAGCCGGCGATCGCGACGGGCAGGTCGCGGGGGGCGAGCCGGGCCGAGGGCCAGGCGAAGGCCCAGAGGGCGAGCAGCGCCACCAGGGGGATCAGCAGGATGACCGCCACCATGCGGCGGTTCTGGGTCGCAGGCACGAAGGGCCTCGATTCAAAGAGAAGGATCGTTCGTTTTACTTGCGGCCCACTGTCCGTACGGTGTCGGAGCTTGTCAAGAAGGAATGTTCGTTTTAGGTTCATGGCATGGCCCGTGTATCCCAGGAACACCTGGACGCCCGCCGTCGGCAGATCATCGACGGAGCGGCGCGCTGCTTCGCGCGCGACGGCTTCCACGGCGCGTCCATGCAGGGCGTGCTGAAGGAGGTCGGACTGTCGGCCGGGGCGGTCTACCGCTACTTCAGCGGCAAGGAGGATCTGATCACGGCCATCGCCGACGAGGCGTTCACCAGCATCCGCCGGGCCTTCTGGGAGGCCGCGAACGCCACCCCGCCGCCGGCTCCGGACGTGCTGCTGGGCCGGGTGCTGCGCGGGCTGTTCTCCGGGGAGGTGTGCGGTCTGGACGGGCGGCAGTTCGCCTCGCTGATCGTGCAGGTGTGGTCGGAGAGCATGCGCAACGAGCACCTGGCCGCCACTTTCGAGGACGGTTACGGCGCCATGCGGCTCGTATGGACGGACGTGGTCGAGGGGTACCGCGAGGCGGGGATCCTGCGGGCGGACGTACCCGCCGACCATGTGGCGCGGACGATGATGGCGGCCACGCAGGGGTTCTTCGCCCAGATGGCGCTCTTCGGCGACGCCGATCCGGCGGTGCTGGAGAACGGCATGCGCGGCCTGATGGCCATGGACCGGCCGGAGACCGGCTGACGCGCGGGAATTCACCCGCCGGAATCGACGTGCCGGAGATGTCGCACCGGAGTCAACGCGCCGGAGAAGACGCCGCCCCTGGTGTGCGGCGTCTCGCGCGAGTCGGCGGTTCGCCGCTCATCGGCCGTGTCGCGCACGGCCGATGCTCGCCGCGCCCGGGGACGGAACTCGGCGCCGGACCGTGAGGCGGACACGCAGCGCGACTCCTTCGACTTCGTGGCCGGTGCCGCCGTCCGGGACGGGGTGACGGAACGCCTCGGCCTCGGCAAGCGGTTCGTGCCGATCCGCAGTACGCGCGACGTCACCAACGGAGACATACGGGAGAACGGCGCGCTGCCAAAGGCCCATGTCGACCCCGACAGTTTTGCCGTGATGATCGACGGTGAGCCGGTCCAACCGGGACCGACCGCCGAACTCCCCATGGCCCAGCGCCGCTTCCTCTCCTGATACGCGACACACCGCGCGCGGGACCGGGCGTGCGACGAACCACGCGGGGCTGCTCGTCCTCGCCGACGGCCGGTTCCCCGCCGGTGGGCACGACCACTCCGGCGGCGCCGGAGCGGCCGTGCGGGCGGGCCGGATCCGCGACGCGCGCCGGCTGCGCGGCGTCCCGGACGAGGTACTGAACGAGCTGCTCGGCGCCCCGTGGAGTGAACCCCACGGGCCCCCTCTCACCCCCTCCGGTCGTACGCCGCCAGCCAGGCGTCCTCCGCCGCGTAGTCGAAGAGCTTCCTCCCGTACGACCGAAGCATGGCGGGGAAGGCCTCCGTCCAGTCCCGGCCCGCAAGCCGTGCGGCGATCCACTCGACCGTCTCCGGGAGGGACTGCGCATAGCCGGTGACCGGCCGGTACCCGAGCTCGCGCTCGGCGGCCGTCATGTCGTACACGATGGGGTGGGGGCTGCTCCACGGTGTCACGCCGACGCCGTCCTCCCCGGGAGGGCCCGCCGGCAGCACCGTCGAGGTGCTGCGGCCGAACACCGCGTCGACGGCCTCGCCGATCTCCGCGACCGTCGGCGCCTGCGGATCCCCGGCGTTCAGCACCCGCGAACCCGGCCGCAGCGCGGCGAGCCGGATCAGCTCGGCCAGGTTGGAGGTGTGGACCGGGTGGAAGCGGGACTCGCCACCGAACGCGAGCACCCGTCGGTCGCGGCCGTCCACGAGCCGCTTCACGAAGAACAGCTCACGCGGCGAGCGGCAGTGTTTCCCGTGGATCGCCCCGGCCCGCAACAGCGTCACCGGCAGCGCGTCCCCGGCCGCCAGCAGATCCTGCTCCAGCTCGATCTTCCGCGTGGCGTATGTCGTGTCACCGGCCGGCACCGTGCGCTGCGACTCCGGGATGGGCAGCGGGTAGTGCGGAGCGCCGTCGGGTTCGCCCTGTGTGTCGAAGTTGCGGCCCCGGTCGTCCTCGTACGTCGCACCGCTGGAGATCACCACCGCCGAACCGATCCGGTCCGCGAGCCCGGTCAACTGGCGGGCGTGGCCCGCGTCGTACGCCACCATGTCGACCAGTACGTCGCAGCCGTCGCCCAGCGCCGCCGCGAGCGCCCCTTCGGCGTTCCGGTCCAGGGCGGTCGTACGCACCGCTGCGTCCCACCCGTCGTCCCGGCCGCCGCCGAGCGAGGCGGCCGTCACCTCCCAGCCGTCCTCGACGAGCGAGCGCACCGCCGCCCGTCCGATCTGTCCTGTCGCACCCAGCACCCATGCGTTTCCTCTGCTCATGGGATCGACGCTAGGTCCGACCGGGCGCCCGGACCCGCGAAGTTCACCGAGCGCGGATCCGCTGTCAGCGTCGCAGCTTCGGGAACTTCTTGGACCGCGCCGCCTCTTCGGCCTGCGCGGCCTTCACCTTGCCCGCGTACTCGTCGACGTACTCCTGACCCGAGAGCCCCAGGATCGCGTACATGATCTCGTCGGTGACCGCCCGGACCGCCGCCTTCTGGTTCTCCAGCCCGGCGTAGCGGGAGAAGTCCAGCGGCTCACCGAAGCGGATGGTGACGCGCTTGATGCGCGGGACGACCTGCCCCGGCGGCTGGATCTCGAACGTACCCACCATCGCGCACGGCACCACGGGTACCTGCCCCTTGATCGCCATGACGGCGACGCCCACCTTGCCCTTGTAGAGCCGGCCGTCGTGCGAGCGGGTGCCCTCCGGGTAGATCCCCAGCAGTTCGCCCCGGCCCAGCACTCCGAGTCCCTCCCGGATCGCCGCCTGCCCGGCCTCCTTGCCGGAGCGGTCCACCGGGATCTGTCCGATGCTGCGGAAGAAGGCGGCGGTCAGTCGCCCCTTCACACCCGGCCCGGTGAAGTACTCGGCCTTCGCGAGGAAGGTGATGCGCCGTTTGAGGATCGCGGGCATCAGGAAGTGGTCGGAGAACGACAGATGGTTGCCGGCGACGATGGCCGCGCCGTCCTCCGGGATGTGCTCCAGACCCTCGATCCTGGGGCGGAAGAACAATCGGAGAAGCGGCCCGATGAAGACGTATTTGAGCACGTGGTAGAACACGGGGCGGCTCCTAGGGCCTCTCGTCTGGATCATCCCTGGGCTCGCCAGGGCACAGCTCCGGGTGGGCAGCCTATGTGCAGCCGTCGTCCGCTGCAGCCGTCTTCCTGACGTAGTCCTCGACCGCCGCGTCGAGTCCGATGTCGTGCCGGGCCTGCTCGGACAGGTACCAGCGGTGTTCGAGGAGTTCGTGGTAGAGCTCGGCCGCGTCCATCCGGGCGGGGACGTGGTCGCGCGCCGCGCGCACGGTGGGCCGGAAGATCTCCCGGACCCAGCGGTGGGCCAGCACCTCGGTGCGGGCGCCGTGCCGGTCGCCGGGGGCGTAGTCGTCCTGGGTGGCCATCCAGCTCTCCAGGTCGTTCAGGAGCCGGCGCGCCTGGTTCTCCTCCGCGTCCATTCCGGTGAGCCGCAGCAGTTGGCGCTGATGATGGCCGGCGTCCACGACCTTGGGCACGAACGTGACCGTGTTCCCCTGGTCCGAGTGCGAGATCTGCATCTCGGCGACGTCGAAACCCAGGTCGTTGAGACGGCGGATTCGGCGCTCCATGTAGTGATGCTTGCCCGCCGGGTAGACGGAGGTACGCGTCAGCTCCGTCCACAGCGCCCGGTAGCGCTCCTCGATCTCCAGGCCGAACGCGATCGGATCGATGGACGGATGCAGTGCGCCCGATGCCTCCAGATCGAGCATCTCGCCGCTGATGTTGACCCGGGCGAGCTCGATGTCGTATCCGCGCTGCCCGTCGCTGAGCCGGGGGTGCAGCTCACCGGTCTCGGCGTCCACGAGATACGCGGCGTACGCGCCGGCGTCCCGCCGGAACAGGGTGTTGGACAGCGAGCAGTCCCCCCAGGCGAACCCGGTCAGATGCAGTCGTACGAGCAGGACGGCCAGGGCGTCCATCAGCCGGTGCACCGTGCCGGGGCGCATGGTCGTCTCGAACATCGACCGGTAGGGCAGTGAACCGCCCAGATGCCGGGTGATCAGGACCGGTTCCAGGGGCGAGCCGCCGGCCTCGGTGCGACCGGTGACCACGGCGAGCGGGTCCACGGCGGGTATCCCGAGCCGGTCGAGCGTACGCAGGAGTTCGTACTCGCGCAGCGCGGGCCGCTCGGCCAGCTCCTTCACGGCCACGGTCTCCTCGCCGGCCCGCGCGTAGCGCACCACGTGGCGGGAGATGCCGCGGGGGAGCGGCACGAGGTACTCGTCCGGCCACTGCTCCAGGGGGATGTGCCAGGGCAGTTCGAGCAGGAGGGCCGGGTGTTCGGGGTTGGTGGCGCTGATCTGCAGAGTCATACGGTCACAGTCCCTGGGTCGGGCAGCAGGTCCACCGTGATCGGACCCCGAAGGGGCGGTGCGGGTCAAGTCCGGTGCCGGGCCCGCACCACCGCCCCGTGGCATCAGTCCTCCAGATGCTCCAGGATCCGGTGCATCCCGCTGTTCCAGTTCTCCTTGAGCGCCGCGACGGCCGCGTCCAGGTCGCCGCGCTGCAGGCACTCGGCGATCCGCTCGTGCTCCTCCGCGGAACGCTCCAGGATGTCCTGGTCACCCAGGGCCACCCGCTCGTAGCGGTGCATCGTCACCTTCAGGGAGGTGATCAGCCTCATCAGGCGGTCGTTGGTGCAGCCGGACAGCAGGAGGTCGTGCCACGCGTCGTCGTAACGCTCTATGACGTCGTGCGGCGCCTGCGGGACCGAGAACGCGCGGGCCTCCTCCAGCAGGCGCGGGGCCGTCGCCGCCAGGTGCTCGGGATCGCTGGACTCCAGGGCGAGCGCCTCCAGCGTCGCGACGATCGCGGACAGATCGCGGAACTCCTGCGCGCTGAGCGGCGTGAAGCGGAAGCCCTTGCCGCGCTCGCTGGTGATGACGCCCTCACGTTCCAGCGTGATCAGTGCCTCGCGCAGCGGAGTACGGCTGACACCGAGCTCGGTGGCGAGCTGCCCCTCGTTGATCGGCGAGTTGGTCGCGATCGTGCCGCGCCCCAGGCGCTTGATCAGTTCCTCCTTGACCTGTTCGCGCAGCGGGCGGTTTTCGATTGGCATGTGAGGCTGCCCTCCCCTTCGGTCCGGTCGATTATCCGCTACCGCCGCATCACGCGGTACCGGCGCCGTCGACGGGGATGATCGCCCCGCTCAGGAACGCCGAGGCGTCGGAGGCGAGGAACGCCACGGTCTGTGCGATGTCCCGGGGCTGTCCGATCCGGCCGAGCGGGCGGTCGGCTGCGTCCGCGTAGAACGCGTCGGAGCTCTCGCCGAGCTGGCGGGCCTCCTCGGCGAGCATCCCGGTCGCCGTGTCGCCGGGGCAGACACAGTTGACGCGGATGTTGTCGGGGCCGTGGTCGATGGCCATGGCGCGGGTCATGTTGACGACGGCGCCCTTGGACGCGCAGTACGAGACGGCCCGGCCGCCGCCGCGGATGCCCCACCCGGAGCCGGTGTTGACGATGGAGCCGCCGCCCCGGGCCGCCATCTGCGGGATCACCAGCCGGCTCATCAGCATCACCGAGCGGATGTTCACGGCCATCACCAGGTCCCAGTCGTCCTCGGTGATCTCGCAGACCGTGGAACGGCGGATGATCCCGGCGTTGTTGAAGAGGACGTCCACACCTCCGAACCGCTCCTCGGCCGCCCGAACGACGGCCTCGCAGTCCTCGCGCCGTGACACGTCACAGCGCACGAAGGCTCCTCCGGTGTCCTTCGCGGTGCGTTCACCGCCGTCGGTGTCGATGTCGGCGATCATCACGCGGGCGCCGAGCTCGGCGAGGACCTGGGCGGTGGCACGGCCGATGCCGGCTCCGCCGCCGGTGACGATCGCGCGCTTGCCGTCGAGGGAGATCATCCTGGGCTCCTTCTGTCCTGGGTCGGGATGTCGGGGTTACGCGGTCACATCGCCAGGCGGTACAGCGAGGCGCGCCGCCTGCCGGTGATGACGGGATGGTGGCCGGACAGCTCCGCGTCGAGCGCGTCGTCTCCGGTGTCGAGGAGCAGTGGCCGGCCGCCGAGCGCGGCCAGTTTGGCTTCCGCGCACAACACCAGCAGATGTTCGCGGCCACCCGCCGCACGCAGTACGCGCGGCGAGATCTGCTGGTTGCCGCGGCCGAGGAGGAACCCCTGGCCGCCGATGGGGGAGAGGGCGATCCAAGCGGGGCCGAGTGCCAGGAGGGTGTCCTCGCGGGCGTCGCGGGCCACGACCCGGGGAGGGCGGCCCGGCCGCAGGGCGAGCGCGTCGACCCCGGTCAGCGAGACGTCCGCGCCGAGCGCGGCCGCCACCGCGCGGGTGGTGGTGCCGGGGCCGAGCACCAGCAGGCCGTCCCCGACCCGCTCGGCGACCTCGGCCGCGATCCCGCCCACCGCCTCGGGCGAGACGGCGGTGCTGCCGGTCTTGCGCTGCTGGACGCGGACGGGTACGTCGGGGACGGGCAGCCACCCGTAGAGCCGGGAGGTGACGCGGCCCTCGTCCAGAGCGTCTTCGTCGCGGTCCATCACCTCGGCGTCCCGCAGCCGGACGCCGCCCGTGCGGGTGAGCCACGCCGCCGCTACCTCGCCCGCGGCACGCGGGCCGACGGCGAAGACGGCCGAGTGCATCTTGACACCGGTCGGTACGCCGAGGACCGGGCAGCGCACGTCGCCGAGCGCGCCCAGCACATCGCGCGCGGTGCCGTCGCCGCCGGCGAAGAGCAGCAGGTCGACGCCCTCGGCGACGACCGCCCGCACTGCGGCGGAGGTGTCCGCGGCCGAGGTGTCCCGCCCGCCGGCCGCGGTGTGCACCACCCGCCCCGCGAGCCCGGCCGCGGCGACGGAGTCGGCGCCCAGGCAGCCGGCGGCGGTGACGACGAGGAGCCCGGGGGGTGCTGTGCGATCCCGCGGTCCGGTGCCCGTCGACGCGCCCCGGCGTACCGCCAGTTCACGCAGGGCCGCGGCCGCGCGCTCCCCCGCCTGCGGGCGTGCGCCCAGGGAGAGCGCCACGCGCGGCCGGTCCGGGCCGTCGGTGCCGCCCAGACCCACCCGGCCGCCGAGTCCGGCGACCGGGTTGACCACCAGACCGATCCGCGTCACCGGCCGGCCTCACCGAGCACCTTGCGGCGGTAGGCGCGCCAGGAGACCGCCCAGGTCGCCGGGTCGTCCAGCGCCTCGGGGCGTACCCGGTGGATCGTCGAACGGTGCGGTGCGGTGCGTACGGTCTCCGGGTCCTCGTACGCCTCGCGGGCGACCTCCGCGAGGATCGCCGCGTACTCGTCGAGGTCGGCACGCGTGTAGGACTCGGTCGGCTCCAGCGTCATGGGCTCCGGCACCACGTACGGGTGGTGGCTGGTCCAGTAGTGGGTGCCGAAGTCGGCGGCGCGCAGGCCGAGGTCCTCGGAGTGCAGGCCGGTGTCCTCGTGGAGCTTCTCCCAGCTGTAGCGGACCTGCTCCACGCGTGGGCGCCCGGCCGCGTACGGCACCGAGACGCCCGGGATCTGCCGGACCTTGTGGAGCAGATAGTTGTTGTTGAGCACGGCCGTCTCGGCGGCGGCCCGCAGCCCCTCCGCGCCGAGCGACATGATCCACGCGTAGGCGCGGACCAGGTTCGGCACGACGCCGTAGAACGGCCGCATCTTGCCGACCGACTCGGGCCGGTCGTCGTCCAGCCGGTACTTGCCGCTCGCCGGGTCGAACTCGACGGTCGGGCGAGGGAGATACGGGGCCAGCTCCTCGGTGACCGCACAGGCGCCCGCCGCCGGGCCGCCGCACGCGTGCGGGGTCGAGAACGTCTTGTGCAGGTTGAAGTGGCACAGGTCGAAGCCCGCGTCCCGTGCCCGGGTGATGCCGAGGATGCCGTTCGCGTTCGCCTGGTCGTACGAGCACAGACCGCCGGCCTCGTGCACGATCCGTACGAACTCCTCGATGCGCGGGTTGTAGATCCCGGTGTCCTCCGGGTTGGTGATCAGGAGCGCCGCCGTGCGCGGGCCGGCCGCGGCCCTCAGCGCCTCGATGTCGGGATAGCCGTCCGCGTCCGGGTGGAGGGTGAGGACCTTGAAGCCGGCGGTCTTCGCGCAGGCCGCGTTGGACGGGTGGGAGAAGATCGTCGTGATGATCTCGTCGCGCTGTTCCAGCTCGCCGCGCGCGGCGAAGTGGGCCCGGATCATGGCCACGTTGGTGTAGATCGCGGCGGAGCCCGCGCCCGGCTGGAGCGAGACCCGGTCCATGCCGGAGATCTCCTTCAGCAACTGCTCCAGGCTGTGGATGATCCCGAGGACGCCCTGGACCGTGTCCTCGTCCTGGAGCGGGTGCAGCGCCGCGATCCGGGGGTCGCGGACGAACTGGTCGTTGACCTTGGGGCTGTACTTCATGGTGCAGGTGCCCTGGCCGACGTCGATGTTGAGATCGGCGCCGAGGTTCTCCTGCGACAGGCGCAAGTAGTGGCGCAGCACCTGCTGCTGGGACATCTCCGGCAGCGCGGGCGGCTCGGCGCGGCGCAGGGCGGCGGGAATCGCGGGCATCCGGACGGACGGGTCCGCGGCCGGCACGAGGACGCCGCGCTCGCCCGGCGAACCCAGCTCGAAGATCAGCCTCTCGTCCCAGGACGCCTGCTGGAAGCGGCGCAGACGAGGCTTCGGGGCGATGCGCGCGTCCTCGGGGGAGACGGGCACGGGCGCGTGCGGGGCGGTCACTTGACGATCTCCTTCAGGGTCGCGGCGAGCCGGTCGATGTCGGCCCTGGTGTGGACCTCGGTGACGCAGTACGCGGCTTCGTGGGTGCCGGTCGGTGTGGAGCCGAAGATGCCCCGCTCCTTGAGTTCGGCGCGGATCTCGGCCGCGGTCCTGCCACCCGTGTAGCGGACGGTGAAGTCGGCGAAGTGCAGGGCATCGCCGTACGGGACCTCGATGCCGGGAACCTCGGCGAGGCTCCTGCGGGCGTACGCGGTCAGCGCGAGGATCGTCGCGCCGATCTCCCGCATGCCCTGCGGTCCCATCAGCGCGAGATAGACCCCGGCGCCGATGCCGTGCAGCGCGGCGGCCGTGCCGACCCACTCCTTGCCCTCCTCGCGCAGCGCGAACGAGGTCCGCTCATAGGCGACGTCCCCGAATCCGTACTCGCCCTCGACGCTCGTCGGCACCAGGCCGAACAGCCGTGACGGGTACTCGGCGACCAGCCTCTCCTCGTCGCGGGTGGCGATGAAGCCGGCGTTGCCGCCGCCGAAGCTCTGGTGCAGGCCCAGCGGCTGGATGTCGCCGCACGCGATGTCGGCGCTGTACGCGGAGGGCGGCGCGAGCACGCCGAGCGTGAGCGGATTGCAGCCCACCACGTACAACGCACCGGCCTCGTGGGCGAGTCCGGCGAGGCGGGGGAGCGCCTCGTCGACGATTCCGAGCGCGGACGGGGTGTCCGCGTACACCGCCGCGGTGTCGCCCGCGGCGAGCGCCTCGCGCACCGCGCCGAGGTCGGCGCAGCCGGTGTCCGGGTCGACCGGGACCACCGTCACGTCGTGGTCGGGGCGTACGTAGTCACGGATGCGGGAGAGCTTGTCGGCGTCGACCGCGGTGGCGACGATCACCCGGCGGCGGCCGGTGATCCGGCCGGCCATGCGCAGCGCGGTCCCGGAGGCCTGGAAGCCGTCGTACACCGGGACGTTGACGATCTCCACGTCGAGCAGTTCGGCCATCATCGACTGGTACTCCCACAGCGCCTGGAAACGTCCGTGGTCCTCGTAGGGCTCGCCCGCGTACGCCGTGAGGAACTCGCTGCGATTGACCACCTCGTCCACGACCGCCGGTACGTGGTGCTGGTAGCAGCCGGAGCCGAGAAAGCTGAGCGCCTGCCGCGTCGATGTGTTGCGGCCGAGCAACTCCTCCATATGGCGGGTGAGTTCGGCTTCCGAACGCAACGGGGCCGGCAGGTCGAGGGGGCGGTGCAGCCGGACGCCGTCCGGGATGTCGGCGTAGAAGTCCTCGACGCCCGCGGCGCCGATCTCCTCCAGCATCGCCTGCCGCACGGCCGGCACGGCGTTGGGAATGTAGGGATGGGCGTAGGGGGGAACGAAGTCCTGGGATGACGTCATGCCGCGCCTTTCGCGTGGGCCGACTCGGTCGGTCCGGTCATGAATCACAGCAACAGAAGTCTTTGGCTGTACACCTCTTGACGGCAGGCTCCGTCATTCAGTGTTCTGAATACAGCATTAGGCATTCAGGCTCCAGGAGGCAAGAGTGTCAACGAGACCCACCCGACGGGTTGTTCTGGCCACAGGTTTCGCGACCGCGGCATCGTCCCTGATCAGTGGATGTGCCATGGGCGGCGCGGGCGGCGGAGAGGCCCGGGACATCGACGGCAGGAAGGACGACGGAGGGGGCGAGGTCAGCGGCAGCATCACCGTCTGGTCGTGGGACGTGGCGGCCAAGGCCATGAAGCGCCTCGCCGGCGACTTCGAGAAGCGCCACCCCGGCACCACCGTCGACATCGTCGACATCGGCTACGACAACGCCTACGACAAGATCACCGTGGGCCTGCGCGGCGGCTCCGGCCTCGCCGACGTCCTCACGGTCGAGGGCAGCTACATGCCGCGCTACACCGGAAACTTCCCCAGCGGCTTCTACGACCTGACGAGCCTCGGCGGCCGCTACGGAGGCGACTTCGACCGCGCCGCGTGGCGCACCGTCACCGGCAAGGACAGCGCGGTCCTCGCCCTGCCCTGGGACATCGGACCCTGCGCGCTCTACTACCGCAAGGACCACTTCCGCGCCGCGGGGGTCGATCCCGCCTCGCTGCTGACCTGGGACGACTACGTGGCAGCGGGTGTCCGCATCAAGAAGGCCACCGGCCGCAAGCTGCTCGTCATGGACTCCACGGACGTCGGGATCCTGCCGATGCTGCTCCAGCAGCAGGGCCAGTCCTACTTCAGGGGCGGCCGGGTCGCCGTCGACACTCCCGAGGCCGTCAAGGCCCTCACCCTGATGAAGACCCTGCACGACCGGGGGCTCGTCGACTACGAGAAGGGCTGGGACGGACTCGTCACCGGCACCAAGGAGGGCAAGGCCGTCACCACGCCCACCGCCGCCTGGTGGACGGGCACACTCACCGACGAGATGCCGGAGCTGAAGGGCAGGTTCGGTGTGGTGCCGCTGCCCGGCTTCACCACCGACGGCATCCGCACCTCCAACATCGGCGGCTCCACGCTCTGCGTACCCGCGCAGAGCAAGAACCCCCGCCTCGCCTGGGAGTTCATCCGGTTCCTGCTCACCGGCAGGGAGAACCAGGTCTCCATGCTCAAGCGCGAGGGCCTCTTCCCCGCCTACCTGCCCGCGCTCGACGACCCGTACCTGAGCGAGAAGCAGGAGTACTTCGGCGGGCAGGCGGCCCTCGACGTGTTCGCCCGGCTCGCCCGCACCATCCCGCCGGTCGAGAACAACAAGGACGACGCGAAGGCCTCCGACATCATGGTCTCGGCCGTCAGCGGCGTGATGCTGCGCGGCAAGGACCCGCGCACCGCCCTCGACTCGGCCGCGCGGCAGCTCGCCACCGCCACCGGCCGCGAAAGGGTGAAGTAGCCCGATGGCCGTCCACACCACCTACGACCGGCCGGTCGCCCCCGCCCGCGCCCCGGCCCCGGCACGCCGCGGACGACGGCGACCCACCGCCTGGATCTTCGCCGGGCCCGCGGCCGTCCTCTTCGTCCTCTTCTTCGCCTACCCGCTGGGCGCCAGCCTCCTGCAGAGCTTCACCACCGAGGACGCCGGAGCCACCCGCTGGGTCGGACTCGACCAGTACCGGCGCATGATCCACGACCCCGCCTTCCTGGAGTCCCTGTTCAACACCGGGGTCATCCTCGTCGTGCAGGTCCCCGTCATGATCGGCCTGGCCCTCGTCCTCGCCGTCCTGCTCAACCAGTCCTGGCTGCGCTTCCGCGGCACCTGGCGGGCGGTCTACTTCCTGCCCGCCGTCACCACACTCGTCGCCTACGCCGTCGTCTTCCAGGTGCTCCTCAAGACCGACGGCGGCCTCGTCAACCAGATCCTCGGCACCGTCGGCATCGGCCAGGTCGACTGGCTCAACAGCCCCACCTGGGCACGTGTCTCCCTGATCGCGTCCCTGACCTGGCGCTGGACCGGCTACAACGCCGTCATCCTGCTCGCCGGACTCCAGTCCATCGGCAAGGAGCAGTACGAGGCCGCCGCCATCGACGGCGCCACCACCTTCTCCACGTACACCAGGGTGATCCTGCCGCAGCTGCGCCCCGTCGTCCTGTTCTGCGTGATCACCTCGACCATCGGAACACTCCAGCTCTTCGACGAGAACTACGTCCTCACCCGCGGCGGACCCGACGACGCCACCCTCACCCCGGTCGTCTACCTCTACAAGACCGGCTTCCAGCAGCTCGACTTCGGCTACGCCGCCGCCATCGCCTGGGTGGTCGTCGCCCTCATCGCCGCGATCTCCGCCCTCCAGTACTTCGCCTTCGGAAGGGAGCGCCGCCGGTGACCGCCCTCCAGCAGGCCCCCGTACGCGTCCACCCGGCCCGGCGCCTGGGCCGCTACGTCGTGAGGCTGCTGCTCGCCGCCGGTGCCGTCGTCAGCCTGGTCCCGTTCCTCTGGATGGCGATCGCCGCGACACACTCCACGTCCGACCTGTTCCATTCACCGCCGCCGTTCCTGCCCGGCGGCCGGCTGCTCGACAACCTGGTGCGGCTCCAGGACACCATCGGCTTCGGCCGGGTCCTCCTCAACAGCGTGGGCATCGCCGTCGTCCACACCGCGCTCAGCTCACTGATCTCCGCCATGTGCGGCTACGGACTCGCCAAGTACCGCTTCCGCGGCCGGGGACTGCTGCTCGGCGTCGTGCTCGCCACCATGATGATCCCGTTCCAGGTACTGCTCGTGCCGCTGTTCCAGATGATGGCGAGCGTCGGCTGGATCGACTCCTACCAGGCGGTGATCCTGCCGTTCCTGGCGAACTCCTTCGGCATCCTCCTGATGCGGCAGAGCTTCGTCGACTTCCCCGACGAGCTCCTCGAATCGGCCCGGATCGACGGCTCCGGCGAGCTGCGCACCTTCTACCGGGTGGTGCTGCCGTGCGTGCGCCCGCAACTCGGCGCCCTGGTCATCTTCACGTTCATGGCGCAGTGGAACAGCTTCATCTGGCCCCTGCTCATGCTCAACTCGGAGGACAAATACACCGTGCCCGTCGCGCTCAACACCCTCACGGGGCTCTCCCACGTCGACTACTCCGGGCTGATGCTCGGCTCGCTCCTCGCCACGCTCCCGCTGATGCTCCTCTTCCTGCTGTTCCAGCGGCAGTTCGTGGCCGGACTGCTCGGCGGGGCGGTGAAGGGATGAGCCGCGCGACCCGCGTACCGGGCATCCTCTACGGCGGCGACTACAACCCCGAGCAGTGGCCCGAGGACGTCTGGGCCGAGGACGCCGCCCTGATGCGCGAGGCCGGGGTCACGATGGTGACCGTCGGCGTCTTCTCCTGGGCACGTCTCCAACCCGGCCCGGACAGCTGGGACTTCGCCTGGTTCGACCGGCTCCTGGACCTGCTGCACGCCCATGGCATCGCCGTCGACCTGGCCACGGCGACCGCCTCCCCGCCCGCCTGGCTGGTGCGCGCCCACCCGCAGATCCTGCCGGTCACGGCCGACGGCGTACGCCTCGAATTCGGCTCCCGCCAGCACTACTGCCCCTCCTCGCCCGAGTACCGCGCCGCCGCACTCCGCCTCACCCGCGCCCTCGCCGAACGCTACGCACACCACCCGGCACTCGCCCTGTGGCACATCCACAACGAGTACGGCGACCACATCACCGAATGCTTCTGCGCCCACTCGGCCGACCATTTCCGTACCTGGCTCACCGACCGCCACGGCACCGTCGAGGCCCTCAACCACGCCTGGGGCACCGCCTTCTGGTCGCAGCGCTACGGCAGCCTCGACGAGATCGAACCACCCCGCACCGCACCCGGCCCCGTCAACCCGACACAGCTCCTGGACTGGCGGCGCTTCTGCTCCGACGCCCTCCTCGAATGCCACCGCGCCGAACGCGAGGCGCTGCGCGAGATCAGCCCGGACATCCCGGCCACCACCAACTTCATGTCGATGTTCAAGGCACTCGACTACTGGAAGTGGGCGGAGCACGAGGACCTCGTCTCCGACGACACCTATCCCGACCCCGCCGACCCGCACGCCCATGTCAACGCCGCCCTCAACTACGACCTGATGCGCTCCCTCAAGGGCGGCCGGCCCTGGCTGCTCCTCGAACAGGCACCGTCCGCCGTCAGCTGGCGGCCGGTCAACGTCCCCAAGAGACCCGGACTGCAACGCCTCTGGTCGCTCCAGGCACTGGCCCGCGGAGCCGACGGCATCATGTACTTCCAGTGGCGCGCCTCCCGGGCCGGCGCCGAGAAGTACCACAGCGCCCTGCTGCCGCACCGCGGCACCGCCTCCCGGGGCTGGCGCGAGACCGTCCGCTTCGGCGCCGAACTCGCCCGGCTCGGCGAGATCACCGGCACCACCACCCCGGCGGACGTGGCGATCGTCCTGGACTGGGACTCCTGGTGGGCCCTGGAGGCCGAGGACCACCCCTCCGCCCGGATGCGCTGGCGCGACCTGCTGCGCCCCTGGTACGCGGCGCTGCACACCCGCGCCGTCTCCGTCGACTTCGTACCCCCGCACGCCGGCCTGGACGACTACCGGGCCGTCCTCGCACCCAACCTCCATCTGCTGCGGCCCGAGCACGGGGCACGCATCGCCGCCTATGTGCGCGGCGGCGGCCACTTCGTCTGCGGACCCTTCAGCGGTGTCGTCGACGGTCACGACCACATCCACGACGGCGGCGCACCGGGACCGCTGCGGGAGGTGCTCGGCGTGTCCGTCGACGAGTTCTGGCCGATCCCCGACGGCGCCGAGGTGCCCCTGGCCTCCGGCGCGCGGGCCACCCTGTGGAGCGAGTGGATCGAGCCAGAAGGCCCCGGTACGGAGACTGTCGACACCTACGCGGCCGGCGAGCTGACCGGCCGCCCCGCCGTCACCCGCCACCGCTACGGCACCGGCACCGCGTGGTACGCCAGCGCCCATCTCGGCGACGGCATCGCCGCCGTGCTCGACGAAGCGCTGCGGGCGGCGGGCGTACGCCCCGTGCTCGACGTACCCGAGGGCGTCGAGGCGACCGTGCGCTCCGGCGCCCGGGGCACGTACCTCTTCGTCCTCAACCACGCCGACCACGACACCCGCACACCACTGACCGGCCGTTACGGGGCCGGCGGCACCGATCTGCTCACCGGAGCCGCCGTCCGCGACCACCTCGACCTCGGCCCGCTCGGCGCCGCCGTCCTGCGCATCGCCACCGACTCCCCCGAAGGGACCGCGAAATGACCCGCCGCAGACACCGACACCGCACCGCCCACCGTCCCCTGAGCGCCCTGACCGCACTCCTGCTGGCCGGCGGCGCCCTCGCCGCACCGCAGACGGCCGCCGCCCACGGACACCCGAAACCACCGCCCGCCTACGCCGACGTCCTCGACCTGCACGGCACCCCCACCACCGCCCAGCCGGGCGACGGCGAGGACAACAACCCCGTCACCGTCTTCGCCGACCGGGGCGCCTGGCACGCGTACGCACTGCCGGAGGCCGGTGACAAGGACGCCTACGGAGGTTTCTCCGGGCCCCTCTACATCGCCCAGGAATACCCCTGGTGGCTCAGCAAGTCCTTCAGCCGCATCCGCCTCACCGAACACGGCCGCACCCTGGACCTGGCCGCCGGCGGCACGCCCCGCACCACCTCGCTGCCGGGCCGGCTCGTCCAGTCCTACGACCTCGGCCGCGGCCTGCGCCTCACTCTCGGACTCCGCTTCGCCACCGACCGCACCGCCCTGATCAGGGCCGAGGTCCGCAACACCGGCCCGGCCACCCGCACACTCGGCGCCGACTGGACGGGCAGCCTGCTGCGGCCCGCCGACAGACCGATGCGCGACGCGCCGGCGCTGACCGCCACCGGCTCCGGCGTCGGGGTCGACTTCGGAAAGGTCCGCGAGACCTGGGACTACCTCACCGACGGCACGGAACGCTTCGAGGTCACCCACAAGGACCGCGTCCGCACGACCGTGGACGGCGACACGTACCGCACCGAGGCCGCGAAGCCGGTGACCCTGGCCCCCGGCCGCTCGCACAGCTTCGACTGGACCGAGTCCTACACCTTCACCACCGCCGAACGCACCGGGGAGCGGGCGAGGGTCCGTGCCGTACTGGCCCGCCCCGACTCCGTGGTGTCCGCGTCCGACGCGCGCTGGCGCGGCTATGTCGCCGGGGTGACCCGGGGCGTCCCGGCGGACCGGCGGCGCACGGCCGTGAAGTCCCTCCAGACCCTCGTCACCAACTGGCGCAGCGCGGCGGGTCGGATCAAGCACGACGGCATCACACCGTCGATCTCCTACAAGTGGTTCACCGGCGGCATCTGGGCCTGGGACACCTGGAAGCAGGCGGTGGGCACGGCACGCTTCGCGCCCGACCTGGCCCAGTCGCAGATCCGCTCCATGTTCGACCACCAGATACGCCCGGACTCCGCGTCCCGCCCCCAGGACGCCGGGATGATCCCCGACGTCATCTTCTACAACGACCCCGAACGCGGCGGCGGCAACTGGAACGAACGCAACTCCAAGCCACCGCTGGCCGCCTGGGCCGTGTGGGAGGTGTACGCGAAGAGCGGCGACCGGGCGTTCCTGCGCGAGATGTACCCGAAGCTCGTCGCGTACCAGGACTGGTGGTACCGCAACCGGGACCACGACCACAACGGCCTCGCCGAGTACGGCGCCACCGTCGACCCGGCCAACGACTCCCCCGAGGAACGACGCCTCGCCGCCGCCTGGGAGAGCGGCATGGACAACGCACCCCGCTTCGACGCCGGCCTCGGCACCGGAGTCGTCGCCAACAAGGCCGCCGACGGAACGCTCCTCGGCTACTCCCTCGACCAGGAGTCCGTCGACCTGAACTCCTATCTCGCCGCCGACCAGGGCTACTTGGCGCGGATAGCGGGTGCGATCGGCCGCGGCACCGATGCCGGACGGTGGAAGCGGCGCTCCGCCGCGACCTCCGCCGCGGTGCGCGACACGATGTACGACCCGGCGGACGGCTGGTTCCACGACATCGCGCTCGGCACCGGCGCACCGCTCACGGCCCGCGGCCGCGGCATCGAGGGCGCCGTCCCGCTGTGGACCGGCACCGCGTCCGCCGCGCAGGCCCGTGCCGTGCGCGACAGACTGACGGACCCGGCGGAGTTCGCCACGACCGTGCCCTTCCCGACCGTGGCGAAGAGCTCGCCCCACTTCTCGCCGACCGCGTACTGGCGCGGCCCCGTCTGGCTCGACCAGGCCTACTTCGCCCTCGGCGGCCTGCGCCGCTACGGCTACGGCAGGGACGCGGAAGCCCTGGCGGACCGGCTCCTCACCCATGCCTCCGGCCTCGCGGGCGACGGTCCGATCATGGAGAACTACGACCCGACGACCGGGGCACCGCTCAACTCACCCAACTTCAGCTGGTCCGCGGCGCTGTTGCTGCCGATGCTGACGGGCGACGAGTAGGGGGCGGAGGCCCTCGGGGTACGCGGAGGACCGGGACCTCCCGGCGATGCGGCGGACCCCGGACCTCTCCGGCCGGGCCGGGCGGGGCTGAACCACGGGGCGACGCCGGGGACCGGACACAACGGCCCCGGACGTCGCCCCGTCACCCCCGCTCGATCCGCAGCAGTACCGGACCGAACAGGCCGCTGACACGCTGCCCGGCAAAGACGAAATGGGTCGGGCTCGTCGCGTCCAGGCGGGGCGCCAGCGTCCCGAACACGGTGATCTCCACGGCGTTGCCCCCCGGCACCACCAGTCCCGTCAGGTCGAACACGTAAGGCGAACACACCCGCACCCCCGCGGTGACGCCGCCGACCCGGACCTCCGCCGTCCCCCGGACCCGCCCGAGATCCAGCGACACCCGCCCCGCCACACCATCGGCCGGCACGTCCACCACTCGGCTGTACCGCACCCCGCCGCTGTACTCGGCGAGGCCCTGCCCCTCCCAGTCGCCGAGCCGGATCCGCCCGGTGCCGACCGTGCAGCACACCGGACCGGCCAGCGCGGCGCCACCCTCGTACCCGGGGACGGTCCGGACCCGCAGCGCCGCGGTCACCGGACCGCAGCGTTCACCGTGCGGCAGCTCGACCGTCACGGTGCGCACCCCACGGGCACCGGGGACGCCCACGGCGGCGCGACACTCGGAGCCGTCCACGTACACCGTGGTCCCGCCGTGCGTCCGTGCCGTCAACCGGGTGGTACCGGGCGGGAGTTCGCACCAGAACCACTCCACACCGCCCCGGCTCCCCGGAACCGCGAACCGGACCGGCACGACCGTGCCGTCGTCGGCCTCCGGGTCCAGCCACGCGGCCCCCGGCAGCGGATGCGGGCGGCGGCGCAGACACAGCGCGGCAGGGTCGCCCACCGGTACGCGCCGCACCCCGACCGGCCCGCGACCGTGCGGGCCGTCCGCCCACCAGCCGGCGTCACTGTGCAGCGTCGCGACGGGTTCGCCGTCCCTGCCGTCGAGCACCGCGTCCACCAGGACCGCGCGCTCGCCGCCCCCGGACGTCTCGACCGTGATGTCGTTGTCACCGATGTGCAGGGCGGCCGTCACATCGTGCCGCCGTACGCGCGGCACCGCGTGCTCGGCGTACGGGTCGAATCCACCCTGCCCGCCGATGAGCCGGCCGTTGACGCGCAGCGCACAGGGCACCAGGGAGGCCACCTGCACGACGGCGCGGGCGGGGAGAGCGGTCAGCTTCAGCGTGGTGCCCATCGTCCCGGGCGCGTGAATCCATTCCGGGCGCCCGTAGCGTCCGGGATCGCGAACGAGTGCCATGTGCGCCCGCAGTTCACAGTCCTGATCGGGTGTCAGGTCCAGTTCGAGCAGATGGAATCCGGCGGTCGTACGCACCGGGCCCAGCGCGAGATGGCCCCCGTCGTCGAGCGCCACGGGCACACCGTCGAGCCGGACCCGCTTCACCGCCCCGGCCCCGATCGCGAGGTGCCCGTCGAAGTCCTCGCCCAGGTGGATCCCGGTGCGCAGCCGCACCACCTCTCCGGCGACCGCCGGGCCGATGTGCGCGAACTCCTCCGGCACATGCCCCTTCGGCCCCAGCACCGCGCGATGCACCGGGTCCTTGCGCACACCCAGACTCTCGGACCATTCGAGCACCGACGGACCGTCCCGGCCCGGCCCCTCGCCCAGGACCAGCGCACGGGGCCCGAACGTCGCGTGGACCGTGGCCGGTGCCGGACGTCCGGGGCCGGAGGGCACCGCGGCCCAGCCGTCCCGTACGCCGTCCTCGCCCGGCGCCTCCACCCGGTGCCGGAAGGTCCGGCACTCGGTGACGGCCGGGCCGGTGGGCGGACCGGTCGCGGGGCGGGCGAAGTCGCCCCAGGTGTTGTCGAGCGTCGGGACGAGGGCCATGTCCCACTCCGCGTCCGGGGGGATCCCGACGGTCTCGACGGCGATGACGTGCGACGGTCCGGCGCCGGAGAACACGGGTGGGGGCGGCTCCAGGTCCTCGGCCGGGAAGACCAGTACGGCCGCCGGGCCCGTGTCGAAGGGGACATCGACCTCGACGGCCCGGTCGTCGTCGGCGACGGGCAGCACCGCCAGTCTGCGGGGAGCGCCGCCGAACGGGTCCACCAGAACGGCCGGCCCCGAAACGTCCCGCACCCGCACCCGGGCGCGCCGTACGTAGCGGCCGGGGTCGAAGTCGTAGCGGGCGTCCAGCCAGCCCAGCGCCGCGCCCCGCTCGTCGGGGGCCGCGACCTCAGCGCGGGTCGCCCGAGGGGTTGCCGCGGTCAGGAACACCACAGTGGCGCCGTCCACCCGCCGCGCGAGCGCGGGGACCGGTGCACGGACGGCCGGCCGCACACCGCCGAGAGCGGCGGCGAGCGCACCGGCCGGGTCGTCGTCCAGGGGAACGTGCACGGCCCGGCCGTCCGCGAAGCACGCCCGCAGCGCCTCCGCAGCCGTGGCCGCACCGGATCCCACGAACCGCTCGGGCAGCTCGCCCCAGGCGATCAACTTCCCGCCGGCCGAGGCGAATTCCACCAGCCGATCGGCCGTCCTCCGTTCGAGGACGGTGCACGCGGGCAGCACGATCGCCGCATATGCCTCGTCCGCCACCCGCAGCCGCACCCCGTCGTCCGGCCGGGAGACACGGGCACGGGCCAGCGAGGCGTCGTCGATGACATCGGCGTCGAGACCCAGCCGGTCCAGCAGCCCCGGCCGGGTACGGAACCAGGTCATGTCCCCGACGAGTTCCAGATAGGCCCACTGGGCACGGGCCGCCGCCCCGTCGACACCGTCCAGGGCGGTGCCCGCCTGGGCGGTGGTGGTGGGCAGCAGGACCGCGACGTCGCACAGATGGTGACCGAGGCTCAGCACCGCGCAGAGCCGGGTCACGGCGTCGGCGAAGACACGGTGGTGACGCCAGTACGGCTGGCGCCAGTCGGTACCGGGCGGCGCCCACTCCCACCAGCCGCCCTTGGTCGTGTAGTAGACGGCGTGCGGGTTGTAGAGCGTGGCCCCGGCACGCAGCCAGGGCAGCAGCCAGTCGAAGGTCTCCTCCAGGGTGCCGCCCCAGCCGGTCGAGTGGAAGGCCTCGACCCAGGTGCGGGGACGGCCGTAGAGATGGGCGAGCGAGGAGTGGATGCGGGCGTCCCCGTGGTGGTCGGAACCGGGCGCCGAGAACCAGCGGTGGGTGCGCGGGTAGTCGGCGTACAGCTCCACGCCCGCGACCGGGTGTCCGGCGCGGGCGGGATCCTGCTGGTCGCAGCCGATGAGCAGCCCGTACCGCTCGTGCCAGGCGGCCAGCGGCCGGAAGAACGCGTCCTCGGCCAGTTCTGCTCGGGTCAGGTGGTAGTCGCGGCGGATCCGGTGGACGTCCGGATCCGCGCTGCCGTCGTACAGGGCGTCCAGCCGCTCGGTGAGGTCGTAGCCGCGAAGTCGCAGGAAGGCGCCGGTGAAACCGGTGGACCAGGTCGGCAGGGACGGGAGTTCGTCCTGGAACGAGCCGACGACGACGGTCCCGAGCCGGTCGCCGAGCCGGCGCTCGAACTCCCCGTGCACCCGGTCCAGCAGCGCCGCGCACGCCTCGGTCCCGAGATAGTCGAAACCGAGCGCCTCGTGATGATGGAGCGTCAGACGCCAGCGGCCGGCGCCGGGCGCCCGTACGACCCCGTCGGCCACCGGCACCGCGACCGCGGGCCCGGTGGCCCGGCCGTCGTCGTCGACCGGTTCGGCACGGCCGGCGAGCGCCCGGCCGCCCGGCGGGCACCGCAGCTCACCGGCCTGCGCCGCCGAGGACTCGACCACGGCCCGCACCCGGCCGAGCCGGCGGCCGGCGTGATCGGGCCGTTCGTCGACCAGGCGCGCCTGGAGATCCGCGCCGGAGAAGCCGAGCTGGTCGTAGAACCAGAGGCCGGTCCCCAGCTCCCGGGCGTCCTCGCACACCCCGTCGAGCAGCTCCCACCACGCGTCGGACAGAAACGGCGGGTCGTCGGCGTCCGAGCCGAACAGCGGGCCCGACGGCGCCAGGTTGAGGAGCACCAGATTGTGCACCCCGCCCTGGGCGAAGCGCTCCAGCTGCGCCCGCAGCCGCGACCGGTCGAGCCGCTCCCCGCTCCACCACCAGATCGCGACGGGCGAGAAGGCGCGCGGGGGCGCCGCGAGGACCGCCGCGACACTCGGTGGGAGGAGCGGATCACCCGGGTGTTTCATACGAGGTCCTCAGCCCTTGAGGCCGCCCGCGAAGCCCTTGATCACATACCGCTGGAGGACCACGAAGACGATCAGGATCGGCAGTGCGGCGAGCACCAGTCCGGCGAAGACGAGCCCGTAGTCCGAAACGTACTGCCCGACGAACGCGAAGATGCCCACCGGCACGGTCTCCTTCTCGGAACCGCCCAGATACAGCAGCGGAGTGAAGAAGTCGTTCCAGACGAACACCGCGTTCAGGATGATCACCGTGCCGGTGATGGGGCGCAGCAGCGGGAAGACGATCCGGGTGAACGCCTGCCGGTGGTTGCAGCCGTCGATCAGCGCGGCCTGGGCGTAGTCCTGCGGCAGCGCACGGATGAATCCGGTGTACAGGAAGACGGTGAACGGGAGTTGGATGCCGGTGTAGAAGAGCACCATGCCCTGGTAGGTGCCGAGCCAGCCGAGATCGTCGACGAGTTTGTACAGCGGGATCATGCCGAGCTGGAACGGCAGCACGATGCCCAGCAGGAACAGGATGTACAGCCCGTAGCCGAGACCCCGGGCGCACCGCGCGAGGTAGTAGGCCCCGGTGGAGCCGAGGACGACGAGGAGCAGCAGGCTGACGACGGTGATGACCGTGCTGTTGAGCAGCGCGGGCCCCAGCGACGCGGAGGACCAGGCGTCGCCGAAGTTGCCGAAGGTGGGCGGCGAGGGCAGCGAGAGGGGCGACTCGGCGATCTGCCGGGGGTCCTTCATCGCCAGGGTGATCAGGGCGTACACCGGGAACAGGAAGACGACGGCGACGGCGATCATGACGAGTTCGAGGGCGTACTGCCCGTACCGGGGCCTGCGGCCCCTGCGGCCGGCCTTCCGTTCCGCCGGTCCGCGGGCCGTTGCGACGCTCACGCGGTGACCTCCCTCGCACGCAGATAACGGAGCTGGACCAGGGAGACCGCGGCGACGAACAGTGCGAGGACCAGGGCCACGGCGGTGCTGTAGCCGAACTTCCCGTAGACGAACGCCTCCTTGTACAGGACGGTCGACAGGGTCTCGCTGGAGGTGCCGGGGCCGCCGTTCGTGGCGGCGTAGACCTGGTCGAAGAGTTTGAGTCCGCCGATGGTCGACAGCATCAGGTTGATCGTCAGCGCGGGGGCCAGGAGCGGCCAGGTGACGTAGCGGAAGCGCTGCCAGGAACCCGCCCCGTCGATCCTCGCGGCCTCGTGGAGTTCGGCGGGCACGCCCTGGAGCCCGGCCAGGAAGACGACCATCGAGTAGCCCGCGTACTGCCACACGACCATCGCGGCGACGGACCACAGGGCGAGCGAGGGATTCCCGAGCCAGTCCTGACGCAGCCCGCCGAGTCCGACGGCGCCGAGCAGCCCGTTGAGCCCGGCGCCGTTCTCCGGGTTGTAGACGTACTTCCACAGGATCGCGACCATGACGGGGCTGACCACGGCCGGTGCGAAGAAGATCAGCCGCAGTACCGCACGGGACTTGATGTTGGTGTGTACACCGAGCGCCAGCAGCAGGCCGATGCCGTTCTGGACGACGACCACGGCGACGGTCAGGAGCAGGGTGTTGGTGACGGACTCCAGGGCCCGGCCGTCGTCGAGCAGGGCGCGGAAGTTGTCCGCGCCGGTGAAGGAGAACCCGCCGATCCCGGACCAGTCGGTGAAGGCGTACATCACCCCGGCGAGGCTCGGGTAGAGCACGACGACGGCGTAGACGACGAGGGCCGGGACGACGAAGAGCCAGGGCGGGACGGTGTGGTCGCGGTGCCGGGCAGGCCTGCCCCGGCCCGTTCGTGGCACGTCCCCGGCCTCTTCGACCATGCCGGGGACGGTTTTCTGGGGGGTGCTCGTCACGATTTCTTCCCGTAGGCGTCGTCCATCTGTCCCAGGGCGCCGTCGACATCCGTCTTCCCGGCGAGCAGATTCTGCACGGCGGCGAAGTGGGCGGGCTGCACTTCTGCATTGGGCCAGCTCTGGTCCATGAAGGGCACGGCCCGGTTGTCGTCGATGATGGGCAGGAAGCCGGAGAGGACCGGGTCGATCTTCGTCGAGGCATCGCGCTTGAACGGGATCGCGGCCACGGACTGTGCCCAGCGGTCGACGTTCTCCTGCTTCCCCAGGAACTCGATGAACGCCTTGGCCCCGGCCGACTTCCTGGACCGCGCCGAGACACCGAGCCCGACGACGATGCCCGCCGGGATCCACAGCTTCGCGGGGTCGTCACCACCGGGGAAGGGGAACATGCCGAGGTCGTCCGGGGTCCGGGTGGCCTGGCGGAAGTTGGCGAGCACGGCGGAGACCTGGACGGCCATGGCGGCCTTGCCGCCGGCGACCATCGAGGTCTGCTGCTCGTACGTCGTTCCGTTGGGGTTCTCGTTGAAGAAGCCCCGGCGCTGGAGCTCCTGGTACTTGCCCATGGCGTCGGCCCACCCGGAGCCGCGGAAGTGCGCCTTGCCGGAGGCCATCTCCGCGTCGAACCCGGGGTTCTTCGCATAGACGGCGTTGGGGACCAGCGCGTACGTGATCAGCTGGGTGACCCAGGGGGTCTGTGCGCCGAGTGCGATCGGGATGATGCCCTTGGCCTTCAACCTGGCGCAGACGTCCAGGAGCTCGCTCCACGTCCGGGGCGGTTCCACCCCGGCCTCGGCGAAGGCCTTCTTGTTGTAGATGGCGCCGATGGCGCTGCTGCCCGCCGAGTACAGATACGTTTTTCCTTCGCGCCGGTAAGCGGGATGGAAGTTGGCCGGGACCTCCTTGGTCCACGCCTGGCCGCTGAGGTCGGCGAGCAGCCCGGCCTTGGCCAGCTCGACCATGGACATGGCGCTGCCACTGCCCGGATAGAGCACATGCACATCCGGGGCGTTGCCCCCGGCGAGCTGGGTGCGCACCACCGTCTGCACCTGGTCCGTGGGTGCGAAGGAGGTGGCGAACGTGTCGTCGGGATGGGACTTGCGGTAGAGGCCGACGAGCTCCTCTATCGGTTTCTGCTGGTCGGCGACGCCGACGACGCGCAGCTTGCCGGAACCGCCGCCGGAGTCCGAGCAGGCGGTCAGAGCGGGCGGCAGGGCGGCGAGCGCCGCGACCCCGCCGCCGATGCGGAGAAATCCCCGGCGGTCGACCGTGCTTCGGCCCGGCCGGAAGTGAGAACCCGTCGTCATGGTGTGTCCTCCTCGTACGAACGGGCGAACGAAGGTTTCGTCGCCGGTCCTGATGTGCGTCGGCTCGGGGTGAGCGACAGCGGCGGTTTCGTCCCGGGCGGCGCCGCTCGGCAGTCCACCGGGGGATGGGCCGCGGTGAAGCGGTAGGAGCCCGAGGAAACGCGGTGGACCACGTGGTCGGAGGCGGTCGCGATCACCTTGATGTGGCGGTCGTCGGCGCTCGGCACCAGGCCCGATTCGCGGACCGAGCCGGGGTCCGCGGTGGGCACGTACACATCGGCGGTGGCGCCGGGCGGCACCTGGACGCGCAGGGCGATCCGGTCGCCCCGCCGCTCCCAGGTCACCCGCACCGTGCCGCGCACGGACTCGTGGTGGGCGCTCGCGTGGCGCAGCCCGCCGGGCCGGGGCCGGATCCGCAGCTTCCGGTACCCCGTGGAGTCCGGCGCCTGGTCCAGGCCGGCGACACCCCGGTAGAGCCATTCGCCGACCGACCCGAGCGCGTAGTGGTTGAAGGAGTTCATCGACGGCGCCCGGAATCCCGTGCCCGGGGTCCACCCGTCCCAGCGTTCCCAGATCGTGGTGGCGCCGTGCCGCAGCGGGAACCGCCACGACGGAACCTCGTCGCGGAGCAGCAGGGCGTGGGCGAGATCGGCCCGTCCGTGGTCGTCGAGCACGGGCGCGGCGAGCGCCACCCCGAGGAAGCCCGTCAGCAGGGCGGGCCCGGCCGACTCGACGAGTTCGGCGAGCCGGCGGGCGGCGGCACCGGCGAGCCCGGCGGGCAGCAGATCGAAGGCGAGCGCGACGAGATACCCGGTCTGGGTGTCACCCGCGACGCGCACGGACAGGCCGTCCGCGGCATTCCGGGAGGTGACGAACCGCTCGGTGAACGTACGGCGGATGTCGTCCGCCAGCCGGTGGTAGCGCTCCCCGGCCTCCTTGCGCCCCAGTACATCGGCGGCCCGCGCCGTGAGCCGGGCGCTCTGCGCGAAGTACGCCGTGGCGATCACGTCGCGCGGGGTGGGGGTGCCCGGGGCGAGCCAGTCGGAGAAGTGCGGGCCCACCCGGTCCTGCCAGATCAGACCGGGGTTGTGACGGTGGATCAGATCGACCCAGGCGCACATGCCTTCCAGGGCCCGGGAGAGGAACCGCGGGTCGTCGTAGACGCGGTAGAGGTGCCACGGGATGATCACCCCGGCGTCGGCCCAGCCGGGTGCCCCCTCGTCGGCGACGCCCACGAGACGCGGGGCGACATTGGTGAAGCCGCCGTCGGGGGTGCGGGCGTCGTCCACGTCGCGCAGCCACTTGGTGAAGAACGCGGCGACATCGGCGTTGAGTGCCGCCGTGGGCAGGAAGACCTGCGCGTCGGCCAGCCAGCCGAGCCGCTCGTCACGCTGCGGGCAGTCCGTGGGCACGCTCACGAAGTTCGAACGCTGCCCCCACGCCACACAGTCGTGGAGCCGCCTCAGCTCGGCGTCCGAGCAGTCGAACTCCCCGGCCCACGGGGTGTCGCTGTGCAGCGCCACGGCGACGACATCGGCCTCGGCCGGCTCGGGCACGCCGCTGATCTCCGCGTACCGGAACCCGTGATACGTGAAGCGCGGTTCGAACACGATGTGCTCGCGCCCGTCCCCGACGAGTACATCCGTCGCCGCGGCGGTACGCAGGTTGGCGGTGTACAGCCGCCCCGCCCCGTCCAGCACCTCGGCGTGACGGATCACCACCCGGGCCCCGGCCGCGAGCCCGCGCACGCAAAGCCGTACCCGTCCGGCCAGGTTCTGGCCGAAGTCGACGATGTGCGTGCCGGGGGAGACGCGTGTCATCGAACAGGGGCGCAGTTCGGTCATCGCCCGCACCGGCTCGTCGGCGGAGGCCACCAGCAGCCGGTGATCGGCGTCCGTGACCCGGGCCCGGGACCAGCGGGAGTCGTCGAAGCCGGGCAGCTCCCAGCCGTCGGCACCGTGCCGGAGGTCATGGCACTCGCCCATCAGCAGATCCGCGTGGCGGACCGTCCCGGTGCCGGTGCGCCAGGTCTCGTCGGTGACCACCACCGAACCCCGGCCGTCCGCCCCGGTCAGGTGGAGTTCGGCCAGGAACTGGGGGGACGAGCCGTAGTGGGCCCCGGCCCGGCGCGGCTCGAAGCCGACGAACCCGCTCCACCAGCCGTCCGCGACGGTGGCCGCCAGGACGTTCTCGCCGTCCCGCAGCGACGCGGTCACGTCGTAGGTCTGGTACTGCACGCGGCGGTGGTAGTCGGTCCAGCCGGGTGCGAGTTCGGCGTCGCCGACCCGTTCGCCGTTGAGCCGGACCTCGTACAGGCCGCGCGCGCTGACGTACAGCCTGGCGCGGGTGCCGGCCGACGCGGTGAAGGACCGGCGCAGCACCGGGCACGGGGCGAGCCCGTGGTCGTCGAGCGCGAACTCGCCCTCGGTGGGCGCGTCCATGACATCGATCGGGTGCGGGTCGTGGGTGATCCACGAGGCCCGCCACTCGTCGGTCCGGGTGAAGCCGGTCTCGAACCACGAGGATTCCTCGGCGGGTGTGTCCGTCCCGGCCGGCCACACGGAGACCCGCCAGTGCAAGCGCGTGCGGCTCCTGAGCGCGGGCCCGGCGTAGTCGACGGCCGTGGCGGCGGGATCGGCCACCCGGCCGGTGTCCCAGAGGAGCCGGCCGCCCCCGTCCAGGTCCCCGGCGTGCTCGGCGACGCGGACCCGGTAGGCCACCGGGTCGTCGCCACGGACGTCGGAGGCCAGCCGCCAGGAGAGCCGGGGCGCGGGTTCGCCGATCCCCAGCGGGGTGGTGCGGTGCTCGCACCGCAGGGCGTACGGGCGCAGCCTCCGGGCCTCCGGACGGCCGGTCACCGGCCCTTCGGCGGGGCGGCCGGCGGGGGTACCCGCCGCCGGGGGACCGGACACGAACACGTCCTTCCGTCGCACCGAATTTCCCGATGTGAAATCTAACGTTAATTCTGTGGCGTGGAGACTATGAGTCACCCTCAGGGGTGTCAAGGGTGTTGCCGACACGTCCTCGGTCGCGTCGGAGAAGGGCTGATGTCTCCTCAACTAACCCCCTGTGAACGGCAATATGACCACTCGTAGGTGGTCTTGTGGCGTGTGTTTCCTCTGTGATATCCAGCCTGTGATTACCACATGGACGGGCGTGAAATCACGCGCCGATCCCATCTCGTACCGGACGGAATTCCGCCCGACGAAGGGACGAGTTTCATGCAAATGAACAGTGCGTCAGGTGGTACCGGAGGCTTCGGAAGACGGGTGTTGCTCGGCGGCACGGCCGGCATGGCCCTGGCCGCGTCCGGCCTGTCCGCGGGCCGGGCCTGGGGTGACACGCCCCTCCACGAGGACCCGTTCACCCTCGGCGTGGCGTCCGGCGACCCGTGGCCGGACGGGGTCGTACTGTGGACCCGTCTCGCCCCTCAGCCCCTCGCGCCCGACGGCAACGGCGGCATGCCGCCGTACGCCGTCGACGTGCAGTGGGAGGTCGCCCGTGACGACCGCTTCCGGTCCGTCGTACGCCGGGGACGGACCCGCGCGGTGCCCGAACTCGCCCACTCCGTCCACGTGGAGGTCTCCGGACTCCAGCCGGACCGGCACTACTACTACCGCTTCCGTGCGGGCCGTGTGCACAGCCCGGTCGGCCGCACCCGCACCGCGCCCCCGCCGCACAGCCGCCCCAGGGAGCTGGACTTCGCCTTCGTCTCCTGCCAGGCGTGGTTCGAGGGCTTCTACACCGCCTACCGGCACCTCGCCGAGGAGGACATCGATCTGGTCCTGCACCTGGGCGACTACATCTACGAGAACGCCATCGACGCCATGGGAGGCGTGCGCAACGTCCCCGTCGCCGCCGAGCTGCGGCCCGAGCCGATGAACCTCGTGCAGTACCGCAACCGGCACGCCCTGCACCGCTTCGACCCCGACCTCATCGCCGCCCACCAGGCCCACCCGTTCGCCCTCGTCTGGGACGACCACGAGGTCGAGGACAACTGGGCGCGCGACAGGTCCAAGGCCGACAGCGAACCCGACCAGGACCCGGCGGTCTTCCGCGAGCGCGCGGCGGCCGCCTTCCAGGCGTACTACGAGCACCTGCCGCTGCGGCTGCCGAACAAGCCGAACGGCTTCGAGGCACGGATGTACCGCCGGCTGCGCTACGGGCGGATGGCCACCTTCCACATCCTCGACACCCGGCTCTTCCGCGACGACCAGCCCTGCGGCGACGGCACCAAGAGTGGCTGCGACGAACGGCTGACGCCCGGCCGCACCATCCTCGGCCCCGAGCAGGAAGAGTGGCTGCACCGCGGCCTCGGGCGCTCCGACACGACGTGGAACATGATCTCCCAGCAGATCCCCGTGACCCAGGTCGACACCGACCCCGGTCCCGGTCAGGCATTCGTGATGGACTTCTGGGACGGCTACGTGGACGCCCGCCGACGGCTGTTCAAGGAGCTCACCGACCGCAGCGTGAACAACCCGGTCGTCCTCACCGGCGATATGCACCGCCACCTCGCCGCCAACCTCAAGCAGAACTTCGACGATCCGGACTCGCCGACACTCGGCGTCGAATTCGTCGGCTCGTCCATCTCCACCACCAAGGACGGGATGGACCTGGACCCCTCCGGAGTCAAGCTGCTCGCGGCCAACGACCACATCAAATTCACCAATTTCCAGCGCGGGTACGTGCACTGCTCGCTGACCCGGGACAGCTGCCGCGCCGACTTCAAGGTGCTCCCGTACGTCACCACCCCCGGCGCACCCATCTCGACCCGGACCTCCTACGTGACCGAGGCCGGCCGCCCCGGGCTCCAGGAGGCCTGAGGCGACACCGGACGTCCCTCTGCCGGGAGAGCGGCAGAGGGACGGATCGCGCGGTGACGGTCTCCCGCTGCCCACCCGGGCGGGCAGCGGGAAACCGGGTCAGGCGGACCGGCCGCCCGACGAGGGTGTGCGGGCGGTCACGCGCTTCCACCGTCCAGCGGCGGGTAGGCGTTGCGCACCAGCTCCTGGAACTGCGCGGAGAACCAGTGACCCGCGAGCGGGGCGTCCGGCAGGGCGCCGGACAGGTTGTAGCCGTTGCGACCGTTACCGGTGTACGTCGGGTCGCACATCCGGTCGAAGCCCTTGCCCTCGTCGTTGTCGATGGGCAGGCTGTTGCCGTCCGACTCGCCCGGCGGCTTCGCCCAGACGTAGGCGTCGACACCTGGTTCCGGGGCGACGGTCGGCCGCTCGCCGATGCCCGCACCACTCTGGTTGCACCAGTTGCCGGCGTGGATGCGCCGGTCGACCCGGCCGCCGTCGACATAGGCGTCGACACCGGTCAGCGGGCCCGCGCCGGTGGGCCGGGCCGGGCCGCCCCAGCCGTTGCGGGCCGTGTCGACCAGCATGCCGATGTCCTGGGCGAAGCCCTGGCGAACCAACTCCGAGCGCAGCGCCTGGGCGAACGACAGCTCATCGACGTAGTAGTTCCAGTCCACCCATGTGGACTGGCGCACCGTCGTCCCGTTCACCGCGTCGGTGACCTTGAAGTGGGGCTCCTTCAGCGCCGAGTAGTTGGCCGTATTGACGATGAAGCCGTGGACGTCGGCGACCGTCGCCCCCTCCGTGGTCGCGGCCTTCCTGAATTCCTGCGCGGCCGGTACGAAGTTGGAGTCCCAGCCCAGCCACCCGTGGTGGGCGGCGTCGACGTAGTTGTAGACGTTGGGGATCGCGCCCAGGGCGTGCAGGGCGTAGCCGACGCCCTTCTCGTAGTTGCCGTTCGCCTTCATCGTCGCGCAGGCCTCGGTGGAACCGGCGCCGCCGCCGGCGTTGGTCACCAGATTCGGCAGCGAGTCCGGCTCGATGAGGGTGACGACACGCAGGTCCGCGTAGGCCGGGTCGGAGAGGATGCCGGCGATGGCGTCGATGTACTCGGCCTTGTACCGGTCGATCTCCGTGGGCCCGAGTTCACCGTTGGAGGCCAGCGCGGCACAGTCCCGGCCGGGCAGGTCGTAGACAACCATCTGGAACAGGTCGGCGCCCTGGTCCAGCGCCGTGTCGAGGTGCTCGCGCAGCCCCATCGCGTCCCCCGTGCCCTCGATGGCCGCGATGCGGTCCATCCAGACGAACGAGGGCTCGTCGGCGATGGCACCGCCGCCGGGCTCGGCGGCGGCCCTGGCGGACCAGTCGGGGTTCACGTACGGCGTGGCGCCCGCGTAGGGGTTGTCGACCCGGGCCGCGGCCGACGCCGGTGCGGGAAGGGCGACCGTCAGCGCCGCGCCCATCGCGAGGGCGGAGAGCGCGGCGAGCCTTCGGTGTAACCCGTGCGAGGTGGTGCCTGTTCGTTTCATTGCGGCTCCAGGTTTCTCTCGGGTGTCCGCGGGAGGTCGGCCCGCGGGTTTCAGAGGTGCGCCGTGCCGGGGCAACGGCTCCGTCGGTGCGCGCTGCCCCGCGACCGGGCCCCGCCGACGAGGGCGGCGACCATCGGTTCGTCCTGGGGAAAGGGGGGAGCAGGGTGCGTATTGCGGTGGGGCTGCGGCACGGTCCTGGGTGATCGGGGTCCGGTGTCACGGATGCTCCCGCCGCCGGGGCAGCGGCCGTCTGCGTGTGCAAGTCTTGACGGTGGGAGCGCTCCCACCGTGACGTGGTGACGCGCACCTGTCAAGAGTTGAAGCGCGATCGCCGCACGCGTCCGCCGGGACGAGGGAGCGGGAGGGGTCGGCTCGGCGGCGGGCGGCCGCAGGTGAACGACAAGGCGCCCGGAGTCGGGGCCACATGTTTCTCCAACGATCCGCCGCACGGCTCACCGGGCGGTGGACGGCCCCTTCACGCGCGGCCGGACGGCGCGATCGAAAGGGTACGTCCCGGCGTCGGCCGGGACGTGAGGGCGACCGCCCGCCCCGACGTGACGCCGCCGGTGCCGGACGTCCGGCCGACGGCGGTCAGGGGGTGCGTGTCACGGGTCAGGACTCGCGTGTCGCCGCCATCCCCAGGGTGATCAGGCCGAGCACCACCCAACCGAACCAGAGCCAGCCGCTGCTCCCCAGCGCCACCGTGTAGGCGGTGACCACGACCAGGGCGGTCAGCGTGAGCACTCCCATGGCCTTCGTGGATCCGGACATGCCCGCACCCTCCTCACCGGCCGCACGGCCGTGGATGCCATCGTCACCCCTGAGGCATGCCCACCGCTACTGTCCGCGCGCCTGCAATGAGGCGAGATAGGCGTTGTACGCCTGCAACTCCTGGTCGCCGTCCCGATCGGCCGCCCGGTCGGAACGCTTCGCCGTCCGCTGCTCGGAGCGGTACCACTGGAAGACCAGCGCGATCAGCACCAGCACCGACGGGATCTCACTGAACGCCCAGGCGATACCGCCCGCCCAGCCCTGGTCACTCAGTGCGTCGATGCCCAGCGAGGCCGGCGGGTTCTCGTACGTCTCCACCATCGGCGTCGTCGCCATCATCAGCGCGATGCCGAAGAACGCGTGGAACGGCATCCCGGCGAACAGCTCCAGCATCCGCATCACATAGCCGGGCCGGTGCGGGCCCGGATCGACGCCCATGATCGGCCAGAAGAACACCAGGCCGACCGCGAGGAAGTGCACCATCATCGCGATGTGACCGGTCTTCGAGCCCATCAGGAAATCGAAGAGCGGGGTGAAGTACAGCCCGTACAGGCTGGCGATGAAGAGCGGAATCGTGAAGACCGGATGCGTGATGATCTTCATGTACCGGCTGTGCAGCAGCTTGAGCAGCAGTTCGCGGGGACCGGTACGGCCACGGCCCGCGACCGGCAGCGCACGCAGTGCCAGGGTCACCGGAGCGCCCAGCAGCAGCAGGATCGGCGACAGCATGCTGATCACCATGTGCTGCACCATGTGCACGCTGAACATGACCATGCCGTAGTCGTTGAGCTTGGTGCACATCACCAGGGCGATGCTCAGCACGCCGACGACGAAGAACACGATCCGGCCGGCCGGCCAGTTGTCCCCGCGTCTGCGCAGCCGCAGCACGGCGTACGCGTACAGGCCGATGCCGAGAAGGCAGCCGACGAGGAAGAACGGGTCCGCGGAGAATTGGAGCCCACGTCCCAGCGTGAACGGCGGCAGATCCATGTTCATGCCGTGCCCGCTGTGATCCATCTGTTCACTCCTGCTGGGGGCGTCCCCGTTTCGTGCCGGTTGTCCCGACCAGAGTAGAACTGCCCCCGGCCGCAGCTGCGGCCGGGGGCAGTCCGTGGGACGAGGTGTCGCTCAGAGCACGCACTCCGCCTCGGCGTACCGCTCGGCCGGGACGGTCTTCAGCGTCTCCACGGCCTCGCCCAGCGGCACCATCACGATGTCCGTGCCGCGCAGCGCGGTCATCATGCCGAACTCACCGCGGTGCGCGGCCTCCACCGCGTGCCAGCCGAAGCGGGTGGCGAGCACCCGGTCGTACGCGGTCGGCGTGCCGCCCCGCTGCACATGACCGAGTATCACCGGACGGGCCTCCTTGCCCAGGCGCCGCTCCAGCTCGGAGGAGAGCTGCGTGGCCATGCCGGCGAACCGCTCGTGCCCGTAGATGTCCTTGGTGCCCTGCTCGATCTCCATGGACGTGCCCTCGCGGGGCTTGGCACCCTCGGCGACGACGACGATCGCGAACTTCTTGCCCGCCGAGAACCGCCGGCCGACCACCTCGGTCAGCTCGTCGATGTCGAACGGGCGCTCCGGCACCACGATGGCGTGCGCGCCGGCCGCCATGCCCGAGTGCAGGGCGATCCAGCCGGTGTGGCGGCCCATGACCTCGACGATCAGCACCCGCTGGTGCGACTCGGCGGTCGTCTTGAGCCGGTCGAGCGCCTCGGTCGCGACGCCGACCGCGGTGTCGAAGCCGAAGGTCACATCGGTCGAGGCGATGTCGTTGTCGATGGTCTTCGGCACGCCGACGATCGGCAGCCCCGCCTCGGAGAGCAGGTTGGCCGCCTTCAGCGTGCCCTCGCCGCCGATCGGGATGATCGCGTCGAGACCCAGATCGGAGACATGGCCCCTGGCCTGCTCCACACCGCCGCGCAGGTGGGCGGGCTGGACCCGGGAGGAGCCGAGGATCGTGCCGCCGCGGGCGAGGATGCCGCCGACCGCGTCGAGGTCGAGCTTGCGGTAGTCGCACTCAAGGAGGCCCTTCCACCCGTCGTGGAAGCCGATGACCTCGTCGCCGTGGTCGACCACCGCCCGATGAACGACGGAACGGATGACGGCGTTGAGGCCGGGGCAGTCGCCGCCGGAGGTGAGCACACCAATTCGCATTGCCCGGGAAACCTTTGCAACGTGGGCCGACGACCGGACCACGTCGTCCGGTTGGATCCCCGCCACCCTACCGGCGCAGGGTGGCGGGACCGAACCGGGCGTCCGCCTGCTGGACTCCGCTCAGACGAGCGAAAACCGCCTCATCAGGCGGGCTGCGTGGCAGACGCGATGCGCTCGGCGCGCAGCGCCTCGTACCAGCGGTCGTCCGTCGGCGGCAGGGCGTTGACATCGAGCGCCAGCTTCAGCAGCAGGTCCGCGATCAGCGGATTGCGAGCCATGACCGGGCCGTGCATGTACGTACCGAAGACGGTGTCGTTGTACGCGCCCTCGGTGCCGTCGCCGGTGCCGTTGCCCCGGCCGAACTGCACCCGGGCGAACGGACGTGCCGTCGGGCCGAGATGGGTGACGCCCTGGTGGTTCTCGAACCCGGTCAGCGGAGGCAGGCCGAGGTTCGGGTCGATGTCGGCCAGCACGTCACCGACGCAGCGGGCCCCCTCGCCGCGGGTGGAGACCACGTCGAGCAGCCCGAGACCGGGCTCCCGCTCACCGAGGTCGTTGATGAACTCGTGGCCGAGGATCTGGTAACCCGCGCAGACCGAGAAGATGATCGCGCCGTTCGACGCGGCCCGGCTGAGCCCGCCGTCGCGGCGCAGCCGCTCCGCGGCGAGCCGCTGCGGCCGGTCCTCACCGCCGCCGATCAGATAGATGTCGCCGGACGTCGGGATCGGCTGGTCGCTGCGCACGTCGACGCGCTGCACATCGAGACCGCGCTGCCGGGCCCGGCGCTCCACCACCAGCGCGTTGCCCTGGTCGCCGTAGGTGCTGAGGAGGTCGGGGTAGACCCAGACCAGACGCAGACCGTTGTTGCTCATGCTTCGTCCTCTCCGGAGGTGGCCGGGGCCGGGGTCAGTTGCCGACACGACGGCGCAGATCCTGGAAGGCGGTGTAGTTGGCGATGACCTCGATGCGGCCGGGCGGGGCCTGCTGCACGGCCTCGTCGAGGTTCTCGCAGACCCGGAAGTCGAGACCGGCCACTTCGAGACGGACCGCCAGGTCCAGCTTGCGGTCGCCGAGCACGAAGATCGGGTGACCGGCGAGCTGGGTGTAGTCCACGTCCCACAGCCAGGAGGTGTCCGTGCCGTCCGCGCCACGGGCGTTGACGGAGAGGATCACCGGCGTGGGCGGCGGGTCGATCAGGGAAAACGTTTCGAGCCAGCCGGCCGGGTTCTTCGCCAGCAGCAGCCGCAGCTCACGGCCGAGGAAGGACACCACGTCGTAGCGGCCCGCGACGGCCTGCACCTGGTACATGCGCTCCAGCGCGACCTGCGGCGGCACACCGAAGACGGCGGCCACGGCGGCGGAGCTGGTGGCGTTGGCCTTGTTGGCGCGGCCGGGCAGCTGGAGGTGGATCGGCCACGCCGAACCGTGCGGGTCCAGCACGTAGTCGCCGTGCAGGACCCAGCTGGGGGCCGGCCGGCGGAATCCGCACTCGCCGCAGAACCAGTCGTCGCCGGGGCGCTGCATCACACCGCCGCAGGAGGGGCAGGACCAGGCGTCGTCCTTCCACGCCTGTCCCGCCGCGACCCACACCACATTGGGGGAGGAGGAAGCGGCCCAGACGATCAGCGGGTCGTCCGCGTTCGCGACGATCACGGCCTTCGAGCCGGACAGCCCCTCACGCCACTTCTCCGCCAGCATGCGGGTCTCCGCCGCGCGGTCCAGCTGGTCGCGGGAGAGGTTGAGCAGTGCGATCACCTTGGGCGTCGTGTCGCGCGCGACCCCGGCGAGGTACTTCTCGTCCACCTCGATCACGCCGTACTGCGCGTCCGAGCCGCCGGCCAGCGCCGAGGTGATGCCCGCCGGCATGTTGGCGCCGAGCGCGTTGGACACCACCGGGCCCGCGGCCCGCAGTGCTTCGGCGATCAGCCGGGTGGTCGTCGTCTTGCCGTTCGTCGCCGACACGAGGATCACGTCCAGGTGCTGCGCCAGCCGCCCCAGCAGGTCGGGGTCGAGCTTGAGCGCCACCCGGCCGCCGATCACCGATCCGCTGCCGCGCCCTGCGGCGCGTGACACCGCCGCCGCGGCCTTGCCCGCCGTCACGGCCAGCTTGGCCCGCGGCGACAGCGGGTCCGTGTTGCCTGCCATCGTCCTAGATCCTCCTTGCATCGGTCCACGCCCAGCCTATCGATGTCCGGCGCGGCGACCGCACCCTGGCACCGCCGGGAAGGTGGAGGTCGCGTGGAACGTACGATTGCGGCCATGCGAAACCGCCCGATCCCCGGCAGTTCCGGACTGATTCGTGCCATGAGCCTGCTCGGTGATCCGGTGCTGCACGGGGCCTGTGAACCCGTCACCGACTTCGGCCCCTCCCTCGCCCGGCTCGTCGAGGACATGTACGCCACCATGTACGCGGCCGAGGGCGTCGGCCTCGCGGCCAACCAGATCGGCGTTCCACTGCGGGTGTTCGTCTACGACTGCCCGGACGACGACGACGTCCGTCACCTCGGGCACCTCGTCAACCCCAGACTCGTCGAGGCCGACGGCATCACCGTACGCGGCCCGGAGGGCTGTCTCTCGCTGCCCGGACTCGAAGCGGCCACCCCGCGGTTCGACCGTGCGGTCGTCGAGGGCCGCACGATCGACGGCGAACCGGTCCGGATCACCGGCACCGGGTTCTTCGCGCGCTGCCTCCAGCACGAGTGCGACCATCTCGAAGGCACGGTCTACACGGACCGGTTGACCGGGCTGCGCCGCAGAAGGGCGATGCGAGCGGCCCGCCGCGCGCCCTGGGCGCGCACCGGTGAGGCCGCGTCCTAGAAACCGGGCCTGGAACCCGGGCCTGGAACCCGGTCCCGGAAGCCGGGCCTGGAACCCGGTCCGGAACCCGGGTCCTGGACGTCCGGTCCTAGAAACCGGGTCCGCCGGGACGGTCGCCCGCCGCGGCCAGCCTGCCCCACAGCAGATCGGCCAGGCTGCTCACCAACTGTTGGCGGGAGCAAGGGCGTTCGCCCAGCCACCAGTCGCCCGCTGCGTGCATCATGCCGACGATGCCGTGGCCCCAGATCCGGGCCATGGCCTCGCTGTCCGGGCCCAGGTCCACCCGCTCGGCGATCACCAGGGCGAGTTCCTCGCCGAGTCTGCGCAGCAGCGGTGCCGAGTGCCGTCCGACGTCGAAGCCCTGTTCCGTCGAGGGCGCCGCGTCGTCGGACGGGTGCATCAGGAAGCGGTAGACCTGCGGGCGGGCCTCGATCGCCGCGAGGTAGGTGTCGAGCGTCGACTCGACGCGCCGGCGGCGCTCGGCGGGGGCGTCGAGCGCCGCCCGCAGCGCGATCAGCAGGGCGTCGGTGTGGCGCTTGGCGAGGGCGCGGTAGAGACCGCCCTTGTCGCCGAAGTGCCGGTAGAGGATCGGCTTGGTGATTCCGGCCTCCGCCGCGATGGCGTTCATCGAGGCCCCGGGCCCGTCCCTGAGCACCACGCGATCGGCGGCTTCGAGGAGCTCGCGGCGGCGGCTTTCGGCCGCTGTCCGCTGTCGCTCTGCCTGTCGTGTGCTCTCCATGTCGCCTCTCCCCGCCCCTGGCCGTGCAAATGCGTCCTGCCTGCGCAACGTAACACCCTGCCCAGCGCCGCGCGGATCCGAACCAGGACGGTTGACAGAGGCTACTTGTCGGTAACAGACTGCGGTTACCGCAAGTAACGAGTGGTTTTTCACAGCAGTACGTGGAGGGGAACATGGCGGAGTTCACGCTCGAACTCAACGAGGACCAGAAGCAGGTCCGTGACTGGCTTCACGGCTTCGCCGCGGATGTGATCCGTCCGGCGGCTTCGGAGTGGGACGAGCGTGAGGAGACGCCCTGGCCCGTCATCCAGGAGGCGGCCAAGGTCGGCATCTACTCCCTCGACTTCTACGCCCAGCAGTTCTTCGACCCGACGGGCCTCGGCATCCCGATGGCGATGGAGGAGCTCTTCTGGGGGGACGCGGGCATCGCCCTGTCCATTGTCGGCACGGGCCTGGCGGCCGTGGGCGTCCTCGCCAACGGCACCGAGGAGCAGATCGGCACCTGGATCCCGCAGATGTACGGCGACGCCGACGACGTCAAGGTCGCGGCCTTCTGCTCCTCCGAGCCGGACGCCGGTTCCGACGTGGCCTCGATGCGTACCCGCGCGGTGTACGACCAGGCCAAGGACGAGTGGGTGCTGAACGGCACCAAGACCTGGGCGACCAACGGCGGCATCGCCAACGTCCATGTCGTCGTCGCCGTGGTCGACCCGGAGCTGGGGTCCAAGGGGCACGCCTCGTTCATCGTGCCGCCGGACACCCCCGGGCTCTCCCAGGGCCAGAAGTTCAAGAAGCACGGCATCCGTGCCTCGCACACCGCCGAGGTCGTCCTGGAGGACGTCCGGATCCCCGGCCACTGCCTCCTCGGCGGCAAGGAGAAGCTCGACCAGCGCCTGGCGCGGGCCCGTGAGCGCGCCGCCTCCGGCGGTGAGCGGGTGAAGAACGCCGCGATGGCCACCTTCGAGGCGTCCCGCCCCGCGGTCGGCGCCATGGCGGTCGGCACCGCCCGTGCGGCGTACGAGGTGGCGCTGGACTACGCGAAGACCCGCACCCAGTTCGGCCGGCCCATCATCGACAACCAGGGCATCGCCTTCCAGCTCGCCGACATGCGCACGCAGATCGACGCGGCCCGGCTGCTGGTGTGGCGCGCCTCGTGGATGGCGACCACCGGCAAGCCGTTCACCTCGGCCGAGGGCTCGATGTCCAAGCTGTACGCGAGCGAGACGGCGAAGAAGGTCACCGCCCAGGCCGTCCAGATCCTCGGCGGCAACGGCTTCACCCGTGAGTACCCGGTGGAACGGATGCACCGGGACGCGGCGATCTACACGATCTTCGAGGGCACCAGCGAGATCCAGCGCCTGGTGATCGCCCGCACCCTCTCGGGCATGCCGATCCGCTGACCGCGGGCGTCCCCGGTCGCCCGCCCGGCGACCGGGGACACGGTCCGTCAGGCGGGCAGCAGGGCCTCGATGGCCGCGACGAGCTCGGGTGCCTGGGGCTCGACGCGCGGGCGCAGACGGGCCACCGGCTCGCCCGCGGGCGAGATGAGGAACTTCTCGAAGTTCCACTGGACGTCACCGGCCTCGCCGTCCGCGTCCGCGAGCTGCGCCAGCTCGGCGTAGAGCGGGTGGCGCCCCTCGCCGTTCACGTCGGTCTTCTCCAGCAGCGGGAAGCTGACCCCGTACGTGGTCGAGCAGAAGGTCCGGATCTCCTCCGGGCTCCCCGGCTCCTGGCCGGCGAACTGGTTGCAGGGGACGCCGAGCACGGTGAAGCCGCGGTCCGCGTAGTCGTTCTGGAGCTTCTCCAGGCCCGCGTACTGCGGGGTGAGCCCGCACTTGGACGCGACATTCACCAACAGGACGGCCCGGCCACGGTAGTCGGCCAGGGACGTGGGCTCGCCGGTGAGCGTGCGCAGGGGGATGTCGTGCAGCGTCATGAGGTCTCCTCGTGAGGTGTGGCTTCCGCAGCCATTGTCACGCCCGCGTCCGCTCCGTACGAAGCCCGTTCCCCGCTCGTCCAGGTCCCCGCACGCCACCGACCTGCGGGAGTCCGGCTGCGGAGGCGTCCTGGGCATGACCCCGACGAGCGACCCCTGTACGGATACCGGGCGAGTGCCGAACTCCTGTGCCCCGACCCGGAGATCCGCGCGCCGCTCACCGGCCGGGCAGCGCCTGCGCGGGGCCGATCGCCTTGTAGTAGAGCGTCGTCGGCCTCAGTACCCCGGCCGGGTCCTCGGCGTAGTCCGGGATCGAGCCGCACTGCGTCCAGCCCGCCGAACGGTAGAGCCCCTCGGCCGGACTTCCGCTCTCGGTGTCCAGCACCAGCAGCGTGACACCGGCCCCGGCGGCCGACCGCTCGGCGGCGTCGAGCAGCGACCGGCCCACGCCCCGGCCGCGGGCCGACGGACGCACCATCAGTTTGGTCACCTCCGCGCGGTGCCGGGCGTTGGGCAGCCCGGCCCGGTCCAGCGCGACGGTCCCGGCGACCCGTTCCGCGTCGCGGGCGATCCAGACCTGGAGGCGGCCCGCGTCGACGGCCCCGGCCCGCTGCCGCCACCAGTCGGCGGCCACCTCGCGGTCCAGCGGCGCGAGGAAACCCACCGACGATCCGCCGTCCACGGTGTCCACCAGGAGCGCGGCCAACTCGTCGGCGTAGGTGACCAGTTCGTGGCCGTGTACGGGGGTGATCTCGATCATGTGCGGGGTCCTCTCACGGCAGAACGATCATCAGGGCGTAGCGGACCCGCTCCGGCCCGGGGCAGTGGAAGTGCGAGGAACCGCGCAGCCGGAACCGGAGGCAGTCGCCGCGGTGCACGGTGTGCACGGTGCCGTCGACGGTGATCTCGACCGTTCCCTCCAGCACCCAGACGTGCTGCTCCACGCCGGACACCGGCGCGTCCTCGTACGTGATGGCGGCACCCGCGTCGAGGGTGCCCTCGACGACCTCCGCGCGCAGGCCGCTGTGCGGCGGCGACACCGATCGGCGCACGAAGCCCGATGCCTCGTCCCGCCAGACCGGTTGCCGTGCCGCCGGGACGAGCTGCGGGGGCTCCGCCTCCACCTCCAGCAGCAGCCGGGACATCGTCCGCCCGTATACCGTGCACAACCTGCCGAGCAGGGCGGCGGTCGGGCTCAGCTCGCCGCGTTCCAGCCGGGACAGCGTGGACCGGCTCACCCCGCTGCGTCGCGAGAGCTCGTCCAGCGACCAGCCGCGTCCGGCGCGCAGTTCACCCAGCCTCGTGGCGAGCCGGGCATCGACGGAGCCGGGCTCCGCCTCTTCGATTTCTCTCATCATGGAGATGATATCCCTGTATGGAGACGGATCGCCGGACGGCTGCGACCCCGGGGAACGGCCGTTCTGCCGGGTGGGTGCCGACGTGACACGCTTGGTCGGGGAGGTCCCGGTGGCCCACTCGGTCCGCCGGGTCGATCGGTTGCCCGAGGAGGCCGCAATGGCCAGTACCACCAGCGGACCGTCGGCGGCGCCCGCCGCCCCTTCGAGTTCGCACCAGCCCTTCCGGATCGGCGGGACCGCCTTCGCGGCGGTACTGATGATCTTCGGCGGAGCGATGGCGATCCTCGAAGGAATCGCCGCCATAGCCAAGGACGCCGTGTTCGTCGCCACCCGCGACTATCTCTTCCGGTTCAACCTCACCGGCTGGGGCTGGATCCACCTCGCACTCGGCATCCTCGTCGTGATCGCCGGCTGCGCGCTGTTCACCGGAGCCGCATGGGCGCGGGTGGTGGGCATCGTGCTCGCGGGCCTGAGCGCGATCGCCAACTTCCTGTGGCTGCCCCACTACCCGCTCTGGTCGCTCGTGCTCATCGCCATCGACGTCTTCGTCATCTGGGCGCTGTGCTCGAATCCGTTCCAGGAGAAGGAGAGCGTCTGAGGTCACGGCGGAGGCCCGTCATCCCCGATCCGGCCGGGCACCGGCCGGGGACGGTGCGAGCCTGATCGTGACGACGTAGGAGACCACGACCGAGACGATCACGAGCGGCATCACGGTGAGGCCCTCGGACCCCAGCAGCAGTGTCGCCAGCAGCACCGATGTCATCGGGAGCTTGAGCATCGCCACACACATGGCGCCGATGCCCATCGCGAAGCCCGACGTGAGGTTCAGCCCCGGCAGATGGGACACGGCGATGCCGCCCGCCGCCCCCACGAACATCGCCGGGAAGACCGGGCCTCCCCGGAAGCCGCTCAAGGACGCGCAGTACGCCACCGCCTTGCAGACGACCAGCAGCACCAGTGTGCCCACCGAGTACCCCGCACTCTGCGCCAGCAACGGATCGAGGGCGTTCTCCCCGGAGTAGAGCACCTCGGACGCGTCCCGTCCGGTGCCCTGCGCGTACACGAGCGCGGCCACGCCGACGACCGCGCCCATGACGGCGGTGGCCGTCACGGTCCGCCGCTCCACCCGCTCCTGGAGGAAACCGGCGAGCCGCTGGATGCCCGTGCCGACGAAGGCCGCGGCCAGCCCCAGGACGACGGCCCAGCCGAACTGCGCGATGTCCGGCCCCGCTGCCCGGGGCACCTGATGCAGCGCCAGGGAGTACGTCCCGAGCCCGGTCCAGGAGCCGAGTCCGGTGAAGATGAGCGCGCCGATGCCGGCCGCGAGGAGCCCCGGCACCAGGACCATTCCGAGCATCATCCCGGCCAGCCCCGAGGCCTCCATCAGCAGAAAGGCCCCCAGGAGCGGCGAGCCCAGCAGCGCGCTGATCGCGGCGAAGCTCCCCGCGGCCCCCATCACCGCGCTGGGGCCGGGCCCGATGCCGGGCCTGACCAGGCGCGCCGCGTACACGGCCAGTCCGCCGCCGAGTGCGATGAGCGGCGCCTCGGGGCCGAGCACCGCCCCGAGGCCGAGCGAGGCGATCGCCGCGAGCACGACGCCGGGCAGCTCCACCGCCGAGGGTGCCCCCGTGGCCACCATTCCGTCGGCGGGCCGGTGGCCGCCCCGCCCCGGCAGACGGCGGACGGTCAGCCCGACCAGCAGGCCGGCCACGGCGAGCAGCGGCACCGGCCACCAGGACGGTGTGCCGGCGAACCCCAGCGCCCGGGGCAGGTCGTGGTAGGTCAGCGACTGGAGTTCGTGGGTGAGCGCCAGGAAACCGAACGCCACCGCCGAGACCGGGATGCCGAGAGCCGCCGCAAGTACGAGGAGCGCGGCGTAGCCGCGGGTGCGGATCCGTGCGACGGGGTCCGCCGCCGCGGCGGGTTCGGCCGACATGGTCGTTGCCTCCTCGGCGTCGCAACCCGTCCGGAACGGGCTGTTCCGCAAACGTCGACAAGCGTCCACAAGGAGATAGCACAATGCGCTGATTCATCCGCGATGCACCCGCTGGACGGATACGCCGGTTCCGGTACTGCCATCCGCCTGGACCAGCGCACGGCCGGACCGGCCAAGCGGCTCAGCGGTCCAGGGCGGCGGGGAGCCGGCCCGCCCGCACCGCGTCGACCAGCGCCCCGTGGTCCCGCTCGTTGAGGTCGGCGTACTTCTCGGCGAAGCGGACCAGCGCCCGGTCGAACGAGGGACCGCGTCCCAGGTACGCCGCGATGGCGATCCGGTCGCCGGAACGCGCGTGGGCGCGGGCCAGGGTGGCGCCGCACGCCTCGCCGAACACCCGCATGCCGGACGGCACCATGTCCTCCGGCTCGGCGATGCCCTTCCAGTCGCGCAACTGGCGTACGTAGAAGTCGCGGCGCCTGCCGTCGATCCCGTCCACCCGCTCCCAGCCGAGGAAGATGTCGCTCGCCGCCTGCATCAGCCGCTGCCCCGCGACCACCCGCTCGCCCTGGTTCCGGTACGGGCCGGCGCCGGCGTGGGGCGCGAGCACCGAGGTTCCGGCCTCCTTGGCCTGGAGGAGGAGCGGATCCCCACCGTCCCTGCCGAGCATCAGGATGATCCAGCAACGCGTGCCCACGCTGCCGACGCCGACCACCTTGCGTGCCATGTCCACGAACCGGAAGTCGGAGAGCAGGGTCCGCCGGTCCGACGGCAGGCTGCGGCCGTAGTGCGAGACCAGGGCGCGGAACTGCTCCTGCATCGCCTCCCGCTCGCCCTCCGGCAGCAGATCGGCGACCGGTACGAGCAGTGGCGGGTCCGCCGCGATGCGCGACTGCCCGTCCACCGTCCCGGTGAGCCTGTCGAAGGCCTGGAGACTGTCCCGGGTGCGGGCCTTCGCCGCGAAACGGGCCAGCTTCCTGCGGCCGCGCTTCGCCAACTGCTGGGCGGCCAGCGCTTCGAGGCGGCGGATGTCGATCCGGGCGTACCAGACATCGAGGTTGCGCATGCCGGCGAACCGGATCATCGACTCCCGGTACGACCGCACCGTGGTCAGCACGATGTCCGCGCGCTCCCGCTCGGTGAAACCGTTCGCGCGTCCGGCGATGACGAAGCTGGCCGCCAGGCGTTTGACGTCCCACTCCCAGGGACCGGGCGACGTCTCGTCGAAGTCGTTGATGTCGAACAGCAGATTCCGCTCGGGCGAGGCGAGCAGCCGGAAGTTCAGCAGATGGGCGTCCCCGCACAGTTGCGCCCTGATCCCGGAGTCGCCTGTGGTGGCCAGGTCGGCGGCCATGATCGCGGCGCCACCCCGGTAGAAGCGGAACGGCGACTCGATCATCCGGCCGTAGCGGATCGGTACGAGTTCGGGCAGCCGCGTCGCGGACTGGGCTTCGAGGACGGCCAACGGGTCGGGCCGGTCGGCCGGCGGTTCGAACTCGGCGTGGCTCGACCTGGGCGTCGACCGCCGTGCCGCCCTGCCGAGGGCCGCTCGCTGTTCGGGCGTCGCATCCGGTGCCGTCCTGAGCATCGGGTTCGCGTCCTGCGGCATCGGGCCCTCCTGACTGTTTCACGGGCGTGCGCCGCACGGCGGGCACCGAGGACCGGACGGGCCCGGCCGGGCACCGCACCGATCGGCGCGCCCGTGCCCTGCGTCCGATCATCGCGGCTCGGCCCGGTTCCGGCATCATCTGGACGCCGCCCGTAACAAGCCGGATCCGGGCCGTTACCGCCGTACCGCCCGGAGGGGCGGGCACGGGGCGCCGGGCGGATAGTGGAAGGCGGAGGGGGCCCGTCCGGGAAACGGATGCCATGGGCCCCGGGAACGGACACTCATGGACCGGTACCCTCCCATCGCCGAACACGGGCTGGTGGGCGACCTGCAGACCGCGGCCCTGGTCTCCTCGCAGGGAGTCGTCGACTGGTTCGCCGCGCCGAGGTTCGATTCCCCCAGCATCTTCGCCGCACTGCTCGACCACGACGGCGGCGGCTACTTCCGGCTGGCGCCCGACGACCCCGGGGTCTCCTGCCGGCAGCTCTACTACCCGGACACCGCGGTCCTGGTCACCCGCTTCATGTCGCCGGACGGCGTCGGCGAGGTGTTCGACTGGATGCCGCCCGAACGCACCGGGGTCCCCACCGACCGGCACACCCTGGTGAGGGGCGTCCGCGCGGTGCGCGGGACCGTCCGGTTCGCGATGGAGTGCCGGCCCCGGTTCGACTACGGCCGGGCCTCCCATGAACTCGATCCAAGTCCTACGGGAGCCGTCTTCCGTTCCCCGGGGATCACCGCACACCTGCGCACCACCGGATTCCCGGTGGTCCGAGACGGCCGGGACATCGTGGGCGAAGTGGTGCTGGGCGTCGGCGAGTCGGCGGCCGCGGTCCTCACCGTCTGCGCCCCCGACGGTCCCGCGCCGCCGGAGCCGGATGCCGACGCCGTCACGGAACAGCTCTGGGAAGCCGTCGACTTCTGGCAGCGATGGGTGCGCAACTCCCGCTACCGGGGCCGCTGGTCCGAGATGGTCAACCGGTCCGCCATCACGCTCAAGCTGCTCACCTACGCCCCCTCCGGCGCACCGGTCGCCGCCGCGACGATGGGCCTGCCCGAGCAGGTGGGCGGCGAACGCAACTGGGACTACCGCTACGCCTGGGTCAGGGACGGCTCGCTGTCGGTCCGGGCCCTGCTCGACCTCGGGTTCGTGGACGAGGCCATCGCCTTCACCCACTGGCTGGGCGACCGGCTCCGGCAGGACAACGGGGAAGAGGCACTGCGGATCATGTACCGGGTCGACGGGGAACCACTGCTGACGGAGGAGCTCCTGCCCCACTTCGAGGGCTACCGGGGCTCGTACCCGGTACGGCTCGGCAATGCCGCCGCCGACCAGTTGCAGCTCGACATCTACGGCGAGGCCCTCTACGCCCTGTCCGAGGGCCGGGAGGTGGGCGTTCAGGCGGGCTACCGGGGCTGGCAGGTCGTCGCCCGGACCCTCGACTGGCTCGTGGACCGCTGGGACCGGCCCGACGAGGGCATCTGGGAGACCCGCGGCGGTCGGCAGGACTTCACCTACAGCAGGGTGATGTGCTGGGCGGCGTTCGACCGCGGCCTGCGGCTGGCCGCCGAGCTCAGCAGACCCGCCGACACCGCCCGCTGGACCGGTGCCAGGGACGCCATCCTCGAACAGGTCATGGAACGCGGCTGGGACGAGTCCGAGCAGGCCTTCGTCCAGTACTACGGCGGCGGGGTGCTGGACGCCTCGCTGCTGCTGATCCCCAGGGTGGGGTTCCTCGCCCCGAAGGACCCGGACTGGCTCGCCACGCTCGACGCGATGGACCACACGCTCGTCTCCGACAGCCTCGTCTACCGCTACGACCCCGCCGCGTCCCCGGACGGGCTGCGGGGCTCCGAGGGCACGTTCAGCCTCTGTACGTTCCTCTACGTGGACGCCCTGGTCCGCGCCGGCCGGCTGCGGATGGCCCGGTACACCTTCGAGAAGATGCTCACATACGCCAACCACGTCGGCCTGTTCGCCGAGGAGATCGGCCCCAGTGGCGAGCAACTCGGCAATTTCCCGCAGGCGTTCACCCACCTGTCGCTCATCACGGCGGCCCGCACCCTCGACGAGGCCCTGGACCGGGCCCGCGCCGAGGAGCGCCGCTGACGGTGCTCAGCGCGACGGCTGCCGGGACGGCGGGCCGAGCAGGACGGAGACGTCGCCCGGTTGCGCCGGAGGGGTGTGTGCGGGGGTGACCGGGACGAGCCGCCCGTCGGCGCGGACGACGAACAGCACTTCGTGCCCGGCCGGGACTGCGCCGTCGGCCCGCCGGGTCGTCACCCGGGCCCCGGCCTCGTACCGGCGGGCCAGCTCCGGCCCGGTCAGGCCGGTACAAAAGAGCGGCTCGCCCCCGGTGTACGGCGCCACCACCCCCTGGCTGCCGGCGGCCGGGCCGAGCCGGTGCACCGGGCCCTCGACGCTCTCCCGCAGGGTCATGGCGGCGAGGGCGTTGAAGTCGTCCTCCTCGGTGAGCAGCAGCACACCGGTGATGCCCTCCAGTTCCGCGCCGGCGCCCGAGGCCGCCGCGAGCAGCTCGCCCGGCGCCAGGGGCAGCCCGGCCTCCTCGATCCGGGCCCGCTGCCGCTCGGCGCCCGCCCACATCAGCACATCCAGTCCCGCCGAGCGCAGGGCACGCCCCAGATCGACCGCCCAGGGCGAGCCGCCGACCAGCAGCGGCCGGGACCGGGCGGGGCGCAGTACCCCGAGCCGCCGGGCGACCGGAAACGCCGTCAGGCCGTACAGCGTGACGGTGGCGACGATCACCACGAAGGTCGCGGGAAGGATCCGCTCGGCGCCGTCGACGCCCCGCGCCACCAGGGTCGCCGAGAACGTGGAGGCGGTCGCCGCGGCGACGATGCCACGCGGGGCCATCCACCCGATGAACCACCGTTCCCCGCCGCGCACATCGGTCCCGGCCGTCGACACCAGGGCCACGAGCGGGCGCACCACCAGCACCAGGAGGGCGACCAGCGCGAGCGAGGGCAGCACCACATGGCGCAGCGAGGCAGGGGTGACCGTGGCCGAGATGGAGATGAACAGCAGACCGATGATCAGCGAGACCAGCGTGTCCAGGAACGGCCGGCGGGCCGGGATGTCCAGTCCCGGCAGATTCACCATGGCCATCCCCATGACGACCGCCGAGATGAGCCCGGTGTCCTCGCGGAGCGCGTCGCAGGCGGCGGCGATCCCGATCACCGCGGCGATCTGCGCCGATGTGGCCAGCTCCTCGTTCGGCCGGACGTGGCGCAGCAGCAGCCACAGCACGCCGACCCCGATCGCGCCGCCCATCGCACCCACCGCGGCGCTGGCCGCGAACTGCTCCAACTGGCTCCCGAAGCCCTTGAGTTCACCGGCGACCACGGCATGGAAGACCAGCGCCCCCAGGATGCCGCCGACCGGGTCGATCAGGGAGCCCTCCCAGACGAGGATGCGCTGCAACCGCTCGGAGGGGCGTACGAAATTGAGCAGCGGCCCCACGACCGTGGGACCGGACACCACGAGGATCGCGCCCAGCATCACCGCCGCGCCCTTGGACATGTCCAGCACCGGCACCGCGAACAGCGCGGCGGCCAGCCAGGTGATGAGCGCCCCCAGCCAGAGCAGCCTGACCACGATGCGCCGGGTGTGGCCCCGCAGTCGCCTGAGCTCCAGACCGAGCCCGGCCTCGTAGAGGATCACCGCCACCGCGAGCGAGACCAGCGGGGCGAAGGCCTCGCCCAGCAGCTTCTCCGGGTTGACGGTGTCCGTCAGCGCCCCGGCGGCGAATCCGACCGGCAGCAGGATCAGCAGTGCGGGCACCCGCAGCCGGCTCGCCAGCAACTGGGATCCGACCGCCAGCACCACGATGAGCCCCACGCCCACCATTACTTGATCAGCGGTCATGCCCCTGCCTCCCACGGGGTCAGCCTCCGGTGGCGAAGCCGGGGTAGAGCGTCATCCCGCCGTCGACGTAGATCGTGGTGCCCACGACGTAGTCCATCAGGTCGGACGCCAGCAGCGTCACCGCGGCGGCGACGTCCGCCGGATCGCCCACCCGGCGGTAGGGGATCAGCTTGAGGAGTTCGGCCTCGGCCTCGGGGGTGTCCCAGGCGCTGGTGTTGATGGGGGTACGGATGGCGCCGGGGGCCACAGCGTTGACCCGGATGCCGCGGGGGGCGCATTCCTGGGCCAGGGTCCGCATCATCATGAGGATGCCGCCCTTGGACGCGGCGTAGTTCGCGTGCCCGGCCCACGGAATGATCTGGTGGACCGAGCTCATACAGATGATCTTCCCGGCGGCGCGGGACACCCCGGGCACGACGCCGCGGCGGTCGAACTCCTTGACCGCCTCCCGGGCGCACAGGAACTGCCCGGTGAGATTGACGTCCAGCACCTTGTTCCACTCGTCCAGGGTCATCTCCCCGGCGGCGGCGTCCCGCTGCAGTCCGGCGTTGGCGACCAGGACGTCGATCGTGCCGAACTCCTCGGCCATGCGGGCGAACATCTCGACGACCTGATCCTCCCGGGAGACATCCGCCCGGTGGGCGTACGCCCGCACACCGAAGGACTCGATCTCCCGCACCACGTCCTCGGCCGCCTCGCGGCCCGCGACATGGTTGACGACGACATCGGCACCGGCCCGTCCCAGCTCCACCGCGGTCGCCCGGCCGATGCCCGAGCTCGCCCCGGTCACCAGCGCCTTCTGGCCCCGCAGCAGGGGCAACGGCATCCGCCGCCGGCCCGCGTCCGCCCGTTGGGTCATCGCCGTCTCCTGTCACCCCGCGCGTGGCGGTCCCCGGAAACCCGTGGGACCCCGGGCCGGCCCCCGCAGGCCGTCCGCGCGGGTCCACCATCGGTGGCGGCGGGGGAGGTACGGGGCAGGGCTCGCACCACTGGGCCGTCGGAGTCACCCGCTGTCCACCGGACGGAGCAACCGGGAGCGTGCCCGCCCACGTCCACGACCGAGATGCGCACCGGCCCGCCCACTGCTCCAATGACGGAGACACAGGCCCCGGCCGTACCGGGGCAGCCGAGATTCTGAGGAGCCGGTGTGAGCAGCGAGACCGACGAGACGGGGCCGATCGACTATCTGGTGGTCGAATTCCCGGGCAGCCGGATGACGGGCGAGGGGCTGCCCCTGCTGGTCGACCTGGTCGACCGGGGAATCATCCGGATCCTGGACCTGGTCTTCGTCAGGAAGAACCAGGACGGAACGGTCACGGGGATGGAACTCTCCGAGCTGACCGGCGACGGCCACGACGAACTCGCCGTGTTCGAAGGGGTGTCCTCCGGCCTGCTGGGCCGGGACGACATCGACGAGGTGAGCACGGTCCTGGAACCCGGCAGCGCGGCCGGGATCATCATCTACGAGAACGTGTGGGCCGGACCGTTCGCGGCCGCCCTGCGCCGCTCCGGGGGACGGCTCGTCGCCAACGGACGGATCCCGGTACAGGAGGTCCTGGCCTCGCTCGACGCGGCCGAGGCCGGCGCCGGGGCCTGATCCGATCCCGATCAGCCGCGGCGGCGCCGACCGGTCCTCCCGGCCCCGCACCGGCCGGTCACCGGCCCCGCACCAGCCGGTCGGCCGCCCCCGCACCAGCCAGTCAGAGGAGATGCACCATGCCAGGCCTTCTTCGCGGCGTCGCCCGTACAGCGGTGATCGCCGGAACCGCCACCTCGGTCTCCAACCGGGTCTCCCGGCGCCAGGCGGGCCGCTGGGCACAGCAGGACGCCGAACAGGCGCAGGCCCGGCCCGCCGCCGCGGCGCCCCCGCCCACGTCCGTGGCGCCGGAGGACGAGATGAGCAACAAGATCGCCCAGCTCAAGGACCTCGGTGATCTCAAGAGCCAGGGTGTGCTGAGCGAGAGCGAGTTCGAGGCCCAGAAGGCGAGGATCCTCAACTCCTGACCGCTCCGGCCGGTGCGGTCCGGGCCGCGCGGGCCGGGCTCACCGCCGCTCGTCGTCCCAGGGCGTGCCCATCCAGCTGTCGAAGGTACGGATCAGCGCGCTCAGGGCCGCCGCCAGCCGCCGGTCGACCCACGGCGCGTGGACATGGACCTCGTCGTCGTCCGAGAAGAACTCCAGCGGCACCTCCCGGCCGGCCCGCCAGATGATCCGCCTCGGCCCGCGCGCCGCATCGCCGCCGCCGGACAGCAGGCTGCCCACGCCGATGGCCACCTGGACGGGCAGCAGCAGCCACCACACGTACCACCAGAAGATCCGGCCCTTGAACCCGACCGCCTCCGGGCAGCCCGTCTGGGCGACCGTCCAGCGGGTCCGCAACCCCTTGCCGTAGAGGGCTTTCTCGCGGACCAGGGTGCCGATCGGCTCGCCCTGCGCGCCCAGCACCCGGTACGTGGCGACGCCGTCGGCCGCGGACACGGTGACCAGGGTGGCCAGCCGCGCCCGGCGCCCGGCGTCGGCCCACAGCACGAAGGAACGCACCCCCGACTTGCGGGCCGCCAGATACGCGGGTATCCCGCCCTCCGGCAGTTCCCGCTCCACATGGGCGACCACCCGCGACTCGCCGCCCGGCGCGTCGGTGAACTCGACGACATGGCCGACGGGCGGCAGCACCCCCGGGGGCGTGGCCCGACCCTCCGTCCTGCCGTTCCTCGTCGGCCGGGACACCGGTTTCGTCGTCAGCACGCTGGTCACCAGGGAACTCCTCCGTCATGTGCTCGGATGTCGCACAGTAGACGGGCACCCTGAGAAGATCGATCCGTGGAGTCCGCCGAACCCTTCCCCGAACCGCTTCCCGGCGCCGTCGCCGGAGCCGAGCCCTCGCCCGAGGACGAGCAGAGCGGCCGGACCGCCCGGCGACGGGTGGTGCGCTGCCGCATGTGCGGCCGCCCGCTCACCGGCACGGCCTCACGCCGCACCGGCCTCGGCCCCGCCTGTGACGCCAAGCTCCACCCGGCGCCCCCGGACATCCGCACCCGCCGCCACGAGGTCGAGCAGGACCCGCTGCCCGGCATCTGAGCCGGACACGGCTACCCACCGAGACGGCGGAACAGCCCCTCCTGCACCACGGACACCAGCAGATTGCCGCCCCGGTCGTAGATCCGGCCACGGGCCAGTCCCCGGCCGCCCGTCGCGACCGGCGACTCCTGGTCGTAGAGGAACCACTCGTCCGCACGGAACGGACGGTGGAACCACATGGCATGGTCCAGCGAGGCCATGTCGAAGCCGCGCGGCCCCCACAGCGGCTCCACCGGGATACGGACCGCGTCCAGGAGCGTCATGTCACTGGCGTACGTCAGCGCGCAGGTGTGCACCAGCGGGTCGTCGCCCAGCGGGCCGACCGCGCGCATCCACACCGCGCTGCGCGGATCGGCGTCCCTGACCTCCTCCTTCGTCCAGCGCAGTCGGTCGACGTACCGGATGTCGAACGGCTGCCGCCGGGCCATTCGCTCAAGCGCGTCCGGCAGCGAGCCCAGGTGCTCACGGACCTCCTCGGCGACGGTCGGAAGCTCCTCGGGGTCCGGGACCTCGCGGGCCGGCGGCAGCTGGTGCTCGAAGCCCGCCTCCTCCGGCCGGTGGAAGGACGCCGTCAGATTGAAGATCGTCCGGCCCTGCTGGACGGCGGTGACCCGGCGGGTGGTGAACGACCGGCCGTCCCGGACGCGCTCCACCTCGTAGACGATCGGCACCCCCGGCCGCCCCGGGCGGAGGAAGTACGCGTGCAGCGAATGGACCGGCCGGTCCCCGTCGGTGGTCCGGCCGGCCGCCACCAGGGCCTGTCCGGCGACCTGCCCGCCGAAGACCCGTTGCAGGGACTCCTGGGGGCTGCGGCCACGGAATATGTTGACCTCGATCCGCTCCAGGTCGAGCAGATCGACCAGGCGCTCGGCGGGATTCGTCATGCCGTTCGTCCCCACTCCCGCAGCGGCGCAGCCCCCGCGGCGTACGCCCTCACAGCTGACCGACGGAGGTCACTCGGACGACGGCCCGGCCCTCCTCGTCGGAGGCGGTCAGATCGATCTCCGCGCTGATGCCCCAGTCGTGGTCGCCGTTCGGATCGGCGAAGGTCTGCCGGACCCGCCACAGCCCGTGCGCCGCGTCCTCGTCGATCTTCAGCAGCTTCGGACCGCGGGCGTCCGGGCCGGTGCCCAGGTCGTCGTACTCGTCCCAGTAGGCGTCCATCGCATCGCCCCACGCGTCCTCGTCCCAGCCCGCCTCGCCGTCCAGGGCGCCGAGCTCGCCCACCTTGTCCAGCGCGGCCAGCTCGACCCGGCGGAACATCGCGTTGCGCACCAGCACCCGGAAGGCGCGGGCGTTGGCCGTCACCGGCTTCACCTCGTCGGCCCGCTCCTGCGCCTCCTCGGCGGTCTCCACCTCCGGGTTGGCGAGCTGCTCCCACTCGTCGAGCAGGCTGGAGTCCACCTGACGGACCATCTCGCCCAGCCAGGCGATCAGATCCTCCAGGTCCTCGGACTTGATGTCGTCCGGGATGGTGTGCTCCAGCGCCTTGTACGCACCGGCCAGATACCGCAGCACGATGCCCTCGGTACGGGCCAGCTCGTAGTTGGAGGTGAACTCCGTGAACGTCATGGCACGTTCGTACATGTCACGGATCACGGACTTCGGCGAGACCGGGTGGTCGCCCACCCACGGGTGGCTCCTGCGGTACACGTCGTAGGCGTGCCACAGCAGCTCGCTCAGCGGCTTCGGGTACGTGACCTCCTGGAGCAGCTCCATCCGCTCCTCGTACTCGACACCGTCCGCCTTCATCTGCCCGACGGCTTCGCCGCGCGCCTTGTTCTGCTGCGCGGCCAGGATCTGACGGGGGTCGTCGAGCGTCGACTCGACGACGGAGACCATGTCCAGGGCGTACGAGGGGGAGTCCGGGTCCAGCAGGTCGAACGCGGCCAGCGCGAAGGTCGACAGCGGCTGGTTGAGCGCGAAGTCCTGCTGGAGATCGACGGTGAGCCGGACGATCCGGCCCTCCGCGTCCGGCTCGTCGAGCTGTTCCACCACACCGCCGTCCAGCAGCGAGCGGTAGATCGCGATGGCCCGGCGGATGTGGCGCAGCTGCGCCCGGCGCGGCTCGTGGTTGTCCTCCAGCAGGTGCCGCATCGCCTCGAAGGCATTGCCGGGACGTGCGATCACGGACAGCAGCATGGTGTGCGTGACCCGGAAGCGGGAGGTCAGCGGCTCCGGGTCGGACTGGATCAGCTTGTCGAACGTGGTCTCCGACCAGGCGACGAAGCCCTCGGGGGCCTTCTTGCGGACCACCTTGCGCTTCTTCTTCGGGTCGTCGCCGGCCTTCTTGACGGCCTTCTCGTTCTCGATGACGTGCTCGGGCGCCTGTGCCACGACGAAGCCCGCCGTGTCGAAGCCGGCCCGGCCCGCGCGGCCGGCGATCTGGTGGAACTCCCGGGCGCGCAGCGTACGCACCCGGGTGCCGTCGTACTTGGTGAGCGCGGTGAACAGCACCGTGCGGATGGGGACGTTGACACCGACGCCGAGGGTGTCCGTACCGCAGATCACCTTCAGCAGACCGGCCTGGGCGAGCTTCTCCACCAGACGCCGGTACTTCGGCAGCATGCCCGCGTGGTGCACCCCGATGCCGTGCCGCACATAGCGGGAGAGGTTCTGGCCGAACTTGGTGGTGAAGCGGAAGTTGCCGATCAGATCGGCGATCTTCTCCTTCTCCTCCTTGGTGCACATGTTGATGCTCATCAGCGACTGCGCCCGCTCGACGGCCGCGGCCTGGGTGAAGTGCACGATGTAGACGGGCGACTGCCTGGTGTCCAGGAGCTCGGTGAGGGTCTCGGTGATCGGGGTCAGCCGGTACTCGTAGCTGAGCGGGACCGGCCGGGTCGCCGAGCGCACCACGGAGGTGGGGCGGCCGGTGCGGCGGGTCAGGTCCTCCTCGAACATCCGGACGTCGCCGAGCGTCGCCGACATCAGGATGAACTGGGCCTGCGGCAGCTCCAGCAGCGGGATCTGCCAGGCCCAGCCGCGGTCCGGCTCGGCGTAGAAGTGGAACTCGTCCATCACGACCTGGCCGATGTCGGCGTACTTGCCGTCCCGCAGCGCGATGGAGGCCAGCACCTCGGCCGTGCAGCAGATCACCGGGGCGTCGGCGTTGACCGAGGCGTCGCCGGTGAGCATGCCGACGTTCTCCGTACCGAACAGCTTGCACAGGTCGAAGAACTTCTCCGACACCAGCGCCTTGATCGGCGCGGTGTAGAAGGTGACCTTGTCCTGGGCCAGCGCGGTGAAGTGCGCACCCGCCGCGACCAGGCTCTTTCCGGAGCCGGTCGGGGTGGAAAGGATCACGTTCGCGCCGGAGACCACCTCGATCAGCGCCTCCTCCTGGGCCGGATAGAGGGTGATGCCCTGCGTCTCGGTCCATGACGAGAAAGCCTCGAAGAGGGCGTCGGGGTCGTCGGTCGGGGGCAGCTGATCGATAAGGGTCACGCCCCCATCTTGCCTGCCTTCCGCCCGGATGAGGGAACCGGACGACGGTATGAAGATCATGGGCGATACGCTTCCCACTCAACTCGCCCGTGCCCGGGCGGCAATGACAGTGACACGACTCTGGGGGCGGGAAGAACCATGATGGGACCGGCACACTCTCTGTCGGGGGCAGCGGCCTGGCTGGGGGTGGGCGCGGCGGCGGCGGCCGCCGGCCATGCGATGCCGTGGCCCGTCCTCGTCGTCGGGGCACTGATCACCGCCGGGGCCGCGCTCGCCCCGGACCTCGACCACAAGTCCGCGACCATCTCACGCGCCTTCGGGCCGGTGTCCCGGGGGCTCTGCGAGATCGTCGACAAGCTCTCGCACGCCGTCTACAAGGCGACCAAGATGCGCGGCGACTCCGGCCGCAACGGCGGCCACCGGACGCTGACCCACACCTGGGTGTGGGCGGTCCTGATCGGCGCCGGGGCCTCCGCCGCGGCGGTCACCGGCGGCCGGTGGGCGGTCCTGGCGATCCTCTTCGTCCACCTGGTGCTCGCCGTCGAAGGGCTGCTGTGGCGGGCCGCCCGGATGTCCAGCGACGTCCTGGTCTGGCTGCTCGGCGCGACCAGCGCCTGGATACTGGCCGGAGTCCTCGACAAGGCGGGCAACGGCTCGGACTGGCTGTTCACCGCCCCCGGCCAGGAGTACCTCTGGCTCGGCCTTCCCATCGTGCTCGGCGCCCTCGTCCACGACATCGGCGACGCGCTGACCGTCTCCGGCTGCCCGATCCTGTGGCCCATCCCGATCGGCCGCAAGCGCTGGTACCCGATCGGCCCGCCGAAGGCCATGCGGTTCCGGGCCGGGAGCTGGGTGGAGCTGAAGGTGCTGATGCCGGTGTTCATGGTGCTCGGGGGAGTGGGCGGCGCGGCCGCTCTGAACTTCATTTGACCGGGAGGAGGCCGGAGAGCCCGGCCGGCACCGCGGGCTATGCCGAAGCGGCCGCTGTGCTCGCGGAGCAGTACGAGAGCGTGTCCTTCGCGGAGGTCCACCGCGAAGTGCTCGATCTGTTCCCCTCCCGGCCCGGTGCCGTCCTGGACATCGGTGCGGGCAGCGGACGCGACGCCGCGGCGCTGGCCGGCCTGGGACACCGGGTCCTCGCCGTCGAGCCGACCGCGGAGCTGCGCTCGCTCGGCCGTCGGATCCACGCGGACCGGGCCATCGAGTGGATCGACGACTCGCTGCCGGAGCTACGGGTGCTCCGCGGCCTGGACGCGCGGTTCGACCTGATCCTTCTGACGGCTGTCTGGATGCATCTGGACAGCCGTCAGCGGGAGTCCGGGATGAAGAGCATCGCCGGCCTTCTCGCGGCCGGCGGCCAGGTGTTCCTCTCCCTGAGACACGGTCCGGTCCCTGCGGGACGGCGGATGTTCGACGTCTCGGCGGACGAGACCGTCGCACTCGCCCGTAGCCACGGCCTGGACCCGGTGCGCCTCGCCGGGCGTGAGGACCTGCACGCCCGGCCGGGTGTGCGGTGGAGCTGCCTGGGGCTGCGCCGGAACGCGGATGCCGGCTGAGGCCCACCCCGCAGCTGCGCGGACTCACGGCCGGCAGCGCCACCGCCCTCTCACCCGTGCCAGGACCGCCAGAGCGCCGCATACGCGCCGTCCGCCGCCACCAGCTCGTCATGGCTGCCCAGCTCGCTGATCCGGCCGCGCTCCACCACCGCGATCACGTCCGCGTCGTGCGCGGTGTGCAGCCGGTGGGCGATCGCCACGACCGTGCGGCCGTCCAGCACCCGGGCCAGTGAACGCTCCAGATGGCGGGCGGCCCGCGGGTCCAGCAGGGACGTCGCCTCGTCCAGCACCAGTGTGTGCGGATCGGCCAGGACCAGCCGGGCCAGTGCGATCTGCTGGGCCTGCGCCGGGGTCAGTGCCAGGCCGCCGGAGCCGACCTCGGTGTCCAGCCCCGCCTCCAGGGCCTTCGCCCAGCCGTCCGCGTCGACCGCCGCCAGCGACGCCCACAGCTCGGCGTCCTCGGCTCCCGTCCGGGCCAGCAGCAGATTGTCGCGCAGCGAACCGACGAACACATGGTGCTCCTGGTTGACCAGCGCCACATGCGTACGTACGTCCTCCGCCTTCATCCGCGACAACTCGGCGCCACCGAGCGTCACTTCGCCCGCACGCGGGGCGTAGATACCGGCCAGCAGCCGGCCCAGCGTGGACTTGCCCGCGCCGGACGGGCCGACCAGGGCCATGCGCGTACCCGGCGCGACGTCCAGTGACACCCGGTGCAGCACGTCGAGCCCGGCGCGGTACCCGAAGCGCACCTCGTCGGCACGGACATCGCGGCCGTCCGGGACGACCTCCGCGTCGCCCGCGTCCGGCTCGATGTCCCGCACCCCGACCAACCGGGCCAGCGACACCTGAGCGACCTGCAACTCGTCGTACCAGCGCAGGATCAGACCGATCGGATCGACCATCATCTGCGCCAGCAGCGCGCCCGTCGTCAGCTGCCCCACGCTCAGCCAGCCCTCGATGACGAACCAACCGCCGAGCATCAGCACCGCGCCCAGAATCGTCACATAGGTGACATTGATGACGGGAAAGAGAACGGAACGGAGGAAGAGCGTGTACCGCTCCCATGCGGTCCACTGCCGGATACGGGTGTCCGACAGCGCGACCCGGCGCGCACCCAGCCGGTGCGCCTCCACGGTCCGTCCGGCATCCACGGTCTCCGCGAGCATCGCGGCGACCGCCGCGTATCCAGCGGCCTCCGAACGGTACGCGGACGGCGCCCGCCTGAAGTACCAGCGACAGCCGAGGATCAGCACGGGCAGCGCGATCAGCACCGAGAGCGCCAGCGGCGGAGCCGTCACGGTGAGAGCGCCCAGCAGCAGCCCCGCCCACACCACACCGATCGCCAGCTGCGGCACGGCCTCGCGCATCGCGTTGGCCAGCCGGTCGATGTCCGTGGTGATCCTGGAGAGCAGATCGCCGGTACCGGCCCGCTCCAGCACCCCCGGCGGCAGCCCCACCGACCGTACGAGGAAGTCCTCGCGCAGATCGGCCAGCATCTCCTCACCGAGCATCGCGCTGCGCAGCCGCATCAGCCGGGTGAACACCGTCTGCACGATCAGCGCGAGCGCGAACACCCCGGCGACGCGCCCCAGATGAAGGTCGCGCACCCCCTCGGAGAGGTCCTCGACCAGCCCGCCCAGCAGATACGGGCCGACGATCGACGCGATCACCGCGACGGCGTTGAACGCGACGAGCACGGTGAACCGCCCGCGATGGCGCCGCAACAGCTCCCGTACATAGCTCCGCACGGTGGTGGGGGTGCCGACCGGCAGGGTCGTAGCCGACTCCGGCGCGGCCGGGTCGTACGCCGGTACTGCGACGCCGATCATGCCCGTTCCTCGATTTCCTCGATCGTTGCGGTCGCGCCCCGGGAGGTCGGGGCCTCGATCTCGTCGTCCGTCTCACGTGTCACGACCGCCCGGTAGCGGGGGTCCGTGTGCAGGAGCTCACGGTGCCCGCCGACCGCGACGACGGTGCCCCCGTGCACCAGCACCACCCGGTCCGCGAGGTCGAGCAGCAGGGGCGAGGAGGCGAACGCCACGGTGGTACGGCCCTGGCGCAGCGCCTTGATGCCGGCGGCGACCCGGGCCTCGGTGTGCGAGTCGACCGCGGAGGTCGGCTCGTCGAGCACCAGTGCCTCCGGGTCGGCCACCAGGGAGCGGGCCAGCGCCAGCCGCTGGCGCTGGCCGCCCGAGAGGGACCGGCCGCGCTCGGTGATCCGGGTCGTCATCGGGTCGCCGTCCGTGGCGGCGGACGCCTGCGCCAGGGAGTCCAGCACATCGGCGCACTGCGCCGCCGTCAGCGCGTCCTCGGCGGTGACCCGGCCGGACGACGGAACGTCCAGCAGCTCGCGCAGCGTCCCCGAGAGCAGCACCGGGTCCTTGTCCTGGACCAGCACCGCGGTCCGGGCGGCATCCAGCGGGAGGTCGTCCAGCGGCACACCGCCGAGCAGGACGGACGGGGCCGTCCGTGCCCCGGTCTCCCGGTCCCGTACGGCGGCGTCCGCGCCCTCCGCCGCGGCGGGACCGTCCTCGTCCGGGTCGGTGTCCGCCTGGGCGTGCCCGCCGAGCCGCTCGGCCAGCCGGCCCGCCTCGTCCGGATCCCCGCAGACCACCGCGGTGAACAGACCGTCCGGGGCCAGCACGCCGGTGACCGGGTCGTACAGATCGCCGGTCGGTGCGGAATCCACGGCCGGTGCGGCACCGGCACCCGACGGCTCGGTCGTGCGCCGCAACGACAGCACCCGGACCGCACGCCGGGCGGACGGCCGGGAGAAGGAGTACGCCATCGCGATCTCCTCGAAGTGGCGGAGCGGGAACAGCATCAGGGTCGCCGCGCTGTACACCGTGACCAGCTGGCCGACCTCGATCCGGCCGTCCCGGGCCAGCACCGCCCCGTACACGACCAGCGAGATCAGCAGCACGCCCGGCAGCAGCACCTGGATCGCCGAGATCAGCGACCACATCCGGGCGCTGCGCACCGCGGCCTCGCGGACCTCCTGGGAGGCACGCCGGTAGCGGCCGAGGAACAGCTCCTCGCCACCGATCCCACGCAGCACCCGCAGCCCCGCCACGGTGTCCGAGGCCAGCTCCGTGGCCTTGCCCGCCTTCTCGCGCTGAAGATCCGCGCGCCGGGTCGCCCGGGGGAGCAGCGGCAGCACGGCGAGGGCCAGCAGCGGTACGGCGACCGCCACCAGGACGCCCAGCGACGGCAGGTACAGCACGAGTCCCACACAGATCAGCACCAGCGCCGCGGCCGCCGCGGCGAACCGCGAGAGCGCCTCGACGAACCAGCCGATCTTCTCCACATCACCTGTGGAAACAGCGACCACTTCGCCCGCCGCGACCCGACGCGTCAGCGCCGAACCGAGCTCCGCGGTCTTACGGGCCAGCAGTTGCTGGACCCGGGCGGCCGCAGTGATCCAGTTGGTGATCGCCGTCCGGTGCAGCATCGTGTCGCCCACCGCCATCAGCACGCCCAGTACCGCGATCAGCCCGCCCGCCCAGGCGAGCCGGCTGCCGGAACGGTCGACGACCGCCTGGACGGCGAAGCCGACCGCGGGTGGCAGACCGGCGATGGAGCACTGGTGCAGCAGGCCCCAGGACATGGCTGCGAGCTGGCCCTTGAGCTGATTGCGGCCGAGCCAGAGCAGGAAGCGAGGACCTGACCGGACATCGGGATCGCCTGGATCTGGGTAGGGAAGATCGCGAATCTGCATGACGTCCCATGGTTCGGTGTGACGGTTCGTTCGGTGCGACGGCCCGTCGGGTACGACGGACATCGGGTGGAAGACCCAAACCGTGCAAGGTTCGCCCCGGGACGTCGGTCGGGGCAATTGGTTTTTTCACCGCGAACGGTGCCGGTCACGCCGTCGTCGCGACGCGCGCGCGGGCGGCCCGGGTACGTGCCGCGGGGGCCGGTCCGGCCCCCGCGGCGGTGTACCGGCCGGTCAGGCCTTCTCCGGGTTCTCCGAGTCCATGCCGGAGCGGGCCTTCTTCCACTCGCCGCGGGTGAAGTCCGGGATCTGCTGCGGCGCGCCCTTCGCCTTGATGGACAGATGGCTGAGCGGCACCGGCGACGTCCAGGTCGCCGCGTCGTACACATCGAAGTCGGGGACGAGCCCGAGCCGCATGCACTGCATCAGCCGGAACACCAGCATGTAGTCCATGCCGCCGTGACCACCGGGCGGGTTGGCGTGCTCCTTCCACAGCCAGTGGTCCCACTCCTGGTACTTGGCGAAGTCGCCCCAGCTGTCATTGGTGTGGTCGGGCTCGATGTAGATGCGGGCGGGGTAGTCCTCGAAGACGCCCTTCGTGCCGCCGAGGCTGTTGATCCGCGAGTACGGATGCGGAGTGGACACGTCGTGCTCCAGCCGGATGACCCGTCCCTTGGCGGTCTGGACGAGACTGATGGTGCGGTCGGACTCGACGTAGGTCTCCTTCCAGCTCGGGTCGCCGGCCGGCATGTGCTTCTCGCGGTACTCGGCGAGCCCGAGGGACGGGGAACCCACACTGGTGATGCTCACCGCACGGTCGCCGCGGTTGATGTCCATGTAGTTGGCGACCGGGCCGAACCCGTGATTGGGGTAGAGGTCACCCCGCAGCCGGGTGTGCCACAGCCTGCGCCAGGGGCCCTCGTAGTAGTCCGGGTCGAACATCAGGCCGCGCAGATCGTGGTTGTAGGCGCCCGCGCCGTGCAGCAGATCGCCGAAGAGACCGGCGTGCGCCATGCGCAGCACCCGCATCTCGTTCTGCCCGTAACAGCAGTTCTCCAGCTGCATGCAGTGGCGCCTGGTCCGCTCGGACAGGTCGACCAGCTCCCAGAGCTGGTCGAGCCGGAGCGCGATCGGACACTCCACACCGACGTGCTTCCCGTTCAGCATGGCGGTCTTCGCCATCTGGAAGTGGAAGTCCCAGGGCGTCGCCACATAGACGAAGTCGATGTCACCGCGCTTGCAGAGGTTCTCGTAGTCCTCCTCCCCATTGGCGTAGACGGCGGGCGCCGGCTGACCCGCGGCGGTCACCTTCGCCGCGGCCTGCTGCGCCTTGGCCTTGACCGGGTCGCAGACGGCGACGACCTGTACGCCGCTCACGGCGAGGAAGAGATCGATCATGCTGCCACCGCGGTTGCCGAGGCCGACGATGCCGACCCGCACGGTGGACCGTCGGTCGAAGGGGACGCCCACCATGGTCCGGCCCCGGCGCTTCGGAGCGGCCGTCGGGTCGGCGGCGGCCTCCGGTCCCCGGCCGGGGGCGGCAGCCGCGGAGGAGCTTCCGAGGGCGCCGAGCCCGAGGCCGGCCCCGGCCACTGTGGCGGTCGTCCAGAGGACCGAGCGGCGGCTCATGGATCCCTCGTCGCCACCCTGCGTACCGTCGTGTCGCTGTGCTGCGTCGTTCATCGATCCTCCAGAAAGGGGGTCTGACGTGCGCGGCTGATGCGTGAACCTCGGTAAGGACCCTGATAGTTGGGTCTGCTGTTGCGCAAGGGGAGGGATTGGACTCCTGTGCCGAAACCATGGACTTTCGTGCCCGCACGGAAACGCCGGGCGGGCTCGAACGCGTCGAGCCCGCCCGGCGGTCCGGGGCGGTTGCGGGGCCGGACGGCCCTGTGATCAGCGCACGGCGGGCCCCGGCCGGGTGGCCCGCTCCAGCTCCATCAGCACCGAGTAGTACGACTGCCCCGTGGCCCGGTCCATGCCGATCTCGCACATGCGGTTGGCCGAGAGGTAGGCGTCGTACTCGCGGGACTTCACCTCGGCGGCCTCCTTCGCCGTCGCCGAGGCCGTCAACTCCTTGTGCAGCATGCCCCGGTCGCCCGCGAAGGCGCAGCACCCGGCGTCGTCGGGGATCACGACCTCCTCGGCACAGGCCTCCGCGACCGTACGCAGCTGCTCCACATCGTCCAGATGCTGCATGGAGCACGTCGGATGCAGGACCGCCGAACCGGTCTTCCGGAGGACCGTCAGCTCCGGAAGCAGCTCCTCGGCCGCCCAGACCAGGGAGTCGACGATGGTCAGCTCCCGGTGCAACTCCCGGTTGTCATCGGTGAGATACGGCACCACCTCATGGGCGATGCCCAGGGTGCAGGACGAGGCGTCGACCACCAGCGGCAGCTTTCCGCCGGCCGTCCAGCCCCACGCCGCCTCCACGATGCGGTTGGCCATCACGGTGTTGCCCTCGTCGTACCCCTTGGAGTGCCAGATCGTCGCGCAGCAGGTCCCCGCGACATCGTCCGGGATCCACACCGGCTTTCCGGCGCGGGCGGACACGGCGACGACGGCCTGCGGCAGTGAGGGACCACGATGGCCCTCGGGGCCGCCGAAGATACGGTTCACACACGCCGGGTAGTACACGGCGCTCGCTCCGGCACGGGAGGTCCGGGGCAGTTTCCGGGCGGCGGCGCCGGGGATCTCGGGCAGCCACTCGGGCACCAGATCGGGGCGTACGGCCCTGCGGGCGAGAGCGGTGATGGTCTCCAGCGGTCCGTCACCGAGCCGGTCACCGATCCGGTCGGCCGCGGCCACCGCGAGCCGTGCCGCCGCCTCCACCGCCTTGAAGTTCTTCGCCGTGAGCGCCGCGACCCGTTCCTCGCGCGGCGAGTGCCGCCGGTGGCGGAAGTCCTTCATCATCGCGCCGGTGTCGATGCCCACCGGACAGGCGAGCTTGCACGTGGAGTCGCCCGCACAGGTGTCGACGGCGTCGTAGCCGTAGGCGTCGAGCAGCTGCGTCTCCACCGGGGAGCCGTCCGGCTGCCGCAGCATCTCCCGCCGCAGCACGATCCGCTGACGCGGGGACGTCGTCAGATCGTGGCTGGGACAGGTGGGCTCGCAGAAGCCGCACTCGATGCAGGGATCGGCGATCGCCTCGACCTCGGGAATGGTCTTCAGCCCGCGCAGATGGGCCTTCGGGTCGCGGTCCAGGACGATCCGGGGCGCCAGGACACCGTCGGGGTCGATGATCTGCTTGGTGCGCCACATCAGCTCGGTCGCCTTCGGACCCCACTCCAGCTCCAGGAACGGGGCGATGTTGCGGCCGGTGGCGTGCTCGGCCTTCAGGGAGCCGTCGAAACGCTCCACCGTCAGCCGGCAGAAGTCGTCCATGAACGCGGCGTAGCGGTCGACGTCGGACGGCAGCGCCGCGTCGAAGGCGAGCAGGAAGTGCAGATTTCCGTGCGCCGCGTGACCGGCCACGGCGGCGTCGAAGCCGTGCTCGGCCTGGAGCCCGAGCAGCGCCTCGCAGGCCTCGGCCAGCCGGGACGGCGGCACCGCGAAGTCCTCCGTGATCAGCGTCGTACCCGAGGGGCGGGAGCCGCCGACCGCGGTGACGAACGCCTTGCGGGCCTTCCAGTAGCCGGCGATGACCTTGGCCTCGCGGGTGAACGCGTTGGTCACCGAGGGGACGGGCGCGACCAGGTCCAGGCCCTCGACGGCGGCCGCCGCGGCCCTCTCGTACGCCTCCTGACCGGACTCGTCCGGAGCACGGAACTCCACCAGCAGCGCCGCGGTCTCCTTGGGCAGCTCGGCCCAGTCCGCCGGCACGCCCTGGACGCTCACCGAAGCGCGCAGCGTATTGCCGTCCATCAGCTCGACGGCGATCGCCCCCGCCTCGTTGAATCGGGGCACGGCGGCCGCCGCCGCGGTCAGCGACGGGAAGAACAGCAACGCGGTGGAGATCCGGCGGTCCAGCGGCAGCGTGTCGAAGACGACCTCGGAGATGAAGCCGAAGGTGCCCTCGGAGCCGACCATCAGACCGCGCAGGATCTGGACCGGCGTCGCACCGTCCAGGAAGGCGTCGAGGCGGTAGCCGTTGGTGTTCTTGATCTCGTACTTGGCGCGGATCCGGGCCGTGAGCTCCGGATCCGCCTCGATCTCCGCCTTCAGGGCCAGCAGCCCCTCGCACAGCTGCGGCTCGGCGTGGGCCAGGGCCTCGTCCGCGGCCGGGTCACCCGTGTCGACGACGGTGCCGCTGGGCAGCACGAAGGTGAGGGAGGAGACCGTGCGGTACGAATTACGGGTGGTGCCCGCCGTCATTCCGGAGGCGTTGTTGGCGACGACCCCGCCGATCGTGCAGGCGATCGCGCTGGCCGGGTCGGGGCCCAGCAGCCGGCCGTGCCGGGCGAGGGCGGCGTTGGCCCGCACGACCGTCGTGCCCGGGCGGATCCGGGCCCGCGCGCCGTCGGCGAGGACCTCGATGCCCGCCCAGTGGTGGCGGACGTCGACGAGGATGTCCTCGCCCTGGGCCTGGCCGTTCAGGCTGGTGCCGGCGGCCCGGAAGACGACCTCGCGGCCCCGGTCGTGCGCGTACGACAGGATCGCCGAGACGTCGTCGATGTCCTGGGGGACCACGACGACCTGGGGGAGGAAGCGGTAGGGACTGGCGTCCGAGGCGTACTTCACGAGGTCGGAGACCTTCCAGAGCACCTTCTTTGGACCGAGCAGGGCGATCAGCTCGCCGCGCAGCGGTTCGGGAGTGCCCGGAGCCTGCCGGTCGGGGACCCGGTCCACGGACGGCGTGCGCACCGCGTCGGGGCGCAGTGCTTCCGGCTTCGGCTCCAGCAGTGGCATGTCGAGGTCTCCTCGGCGGTTCGGTTCGGTACCACGGCGGCGGGGGCGCCGCCCGGTGTCCAGGGGCTGCTCCTCAGCAGCGGCGCTCCGGCATTCCGTTGACCAGAGCGGACAGCAGTCCGCCGAGCACCTCGCGCTGATCGGCGGTCAGTGGGGCCAGGATCTCCTCTGCGGCGGCCCGGCGCGCGTCGCGCAGCGACCGGAGGGTGGCGAGCCCCTCCTCGGTGATCTCGATGCGCACCACCCGGCGGCTGTCCGGATCGGGGGCCCGGCGCACCCGCCCGCTCGCCTCCAGCCCGTCGACCAGGGTGGTCACGGCGCGCGGGACGACATCCAGGCGCTGCGCGAGATCGGCCATCCGGGGCGGGCCGTCGTAATGCGCGACGGTGCGCAGCAGCCGGAACTGCGCGGGCGTGATGCCGATCGGCTCCAGCTGGCGGCTCTGAATCCGCTGGAGCCTGCGGGTCACCCGCAGCAACTGCTCGGCGAGCACGCCGTCGGCGTCGGAGGAGTCCATGGAGGGAACAATATCAGGACCTCGTTCATTGTGAGTATAGGTAACAATGAGCTATGCTCTCAAAAATCGGCTCGCCGCAGCCCCGGCTCGATCCTCCGCTTCTGTCCCTTGAGCCCATCGAGACCCCGCTCCGGCCACGGCCGCCGCACGCCCGACGAAGGAGCCCATGAAACCCGACGCGATCAACTGGACACCCCCACCCCGGGACGAGAGCCGTCCGCCCGCCGAGGTGCGCCGCATCCTGCGCCTCTTCCGCCCCTACCGAGGCCGGCTCGCGCTGGTCGGACTGCTGGTCGGCGCCTCGTCGCTGGTGTCGGTCGCCTCCCCGTTCCTGCTGCGCGAGATCCTGGACACGGCCATCCCCCAGGGGCGTACGGGACTGCTGTCGCTGCTCGCCCTCGGCATGATCCTCACCGCCGTGACGAACAGCGTCTTCGGTGTCCTGCAGACCCTGATCTCCACCACGGTCGGCCAGCGGGTGATGCACGACCTGCGCACCGCCGTCTACGCCCAGTTGCAGCGGATGCCGCTCGCCTTCTTCACCCGGACCCGCACCGGCGAGGTGCAGTCCCGCATCGCCAACGACATCGGTGGCATGCAGGCGACCGTCACGTCCACGGCGACGTCACTGGTCTCCAACCTCACCGCCGTCATCGCCACGGTCGTCGCCATGCTGGCCCTCGACTGGCGGCTCACCCTGGTCTCGCTCCTGCTGCTGCCGGTCTTCGTCTGGATCAGCCGACGGGTCGGCCGTGAGCGCAAGAAGATCACCACCCGGCGCCAGAAGCAGATGGCCGCCATGGCGGCCACGGTCACCGAGTCGCTCTCCGTCAGCGGCATTCTGCTCGGCCGGACGATGGGTCGCGCGGACTCCCTGACCAAGGGCTTCGCCGAGGAGTCCGAGAAGCTCGTCGATCTCGAAGTGCGCTCCAGCATGGCCGGGCGGTGGCGGATGTCCACGATCGGCATCGTCATGGCCGCGATGCCGGCGGTCATCTACTGGGCGGCTGGCCTGGCCCTGCAGTCCGGCGGACCGGCCGTCTCCATCGGCACGCTCGTCGCCTTCGTCTCGCTCCAGCAGGGTCTCTTCCGGCCCGCTGTGAGCCTGCTCTCCACCGGCGTGGACATGCAGACGTCCCTCGCGCTCTTCCAGCGGATCTTCGAATACCTCGACCTCGAAGTGGACATCACCGAGCCCGAGAGCCCGGTCCGGCTGGAGAGCATCCGCGGCGAGATCCGCTTCGAGGACGTCGATTTCAGCTACGACGAGAAGAGCGGCCCCACCCTCAGCGGCATCGATGTGACGGTCCCGGCCGGCGGCAGCCTGGCGGTCGTCGGACCGACCGGATCCGGCAAGTCCACGCTCAGCTATCTGGTGCCCAGGCTCTACGACGTCACCGCCGGCCGGGTCACGCTCGACGGGGTCGACGTACGCGATCTGGACTTCGACACCCTGGCGAGAGCCGTGGGTGTGGTCTCCCAGGAGACCTACCTCTTCCATGCCTCGGTCGCCGACAACCTGCGCTTCGCCAAGCCGGATGCCACCGAAGCGGAAATCGAGGCGGCGGCCCGTGCGGCCCAGATCCACGAGCACATCGCCTCACTGCCCGACGGCTACGACACCCTCGTCGGTGAGCGGGGCTACCGTTTCTCCGGCGGTGAGAAGCAGCGGCTGGCCATCGCCCGCACCATCCTGCGCGACCCACCCGTCCTGGTGCTCGACGAGGCGACGAGCGCCCTCGACACCCGTACGGAATTCGCCGTGCAGGAAGCGATCGACGCCCTGTCCGAGGGGCGCACCACCATCACCATCGCGCACCGGCTCTCCACGGTTCGCGACGCCGACCAGATCGTCGTCCTGGACCACGGCCGCACCGCCGAGCGCGGCAGCCATGAAGAACTCCTCCAGCGGGGCGGGCGCTATGCCGCACTGGTCCGGCGGGACACCCAACTGGCCCCGGCGACAAGCTGATCGGCGGGGTCGGGCGTGCCCGGCCGAGGCCGGACACGCGGCGACGCCGCCGCTCCCGTGGGACGGGGAGCGACGGCGCCGGGCGGAGCGATGGTCAGACGAGCCAACCCACGAAGTGGATGATGCCGGCGAGCAGGTTGGTGATGACGTTCATTCGGTGTTTCTCCTTGTGCGTATTGCAAATCTGGGACAGCACAGTCGCGGTCTGCAGCCCGTCGCTTGCGCCCTGTAATCATCCAGCGCCGCACGGGAGTTGAGCAACGAATCCCGGAACGATCACGCGTTCCAGCGAACATCCGATCCCCTGTTCGTGTGTTCCATTCAAGAACTGCGGGCCCGTGTCGTCCGGGCCCGGGTCCCGGACCCCGGGATAGCGTGCCCGCATGGTGAACGAATCGCCGGAATCGCCGCCCGGTCGCACTCTCCGCCCGCCCCGGCGCGGCCGTCTGGTGCTGTTCATCGGCGTAGTCCTCGTCCTGATCGTGGCCGCGGCCGTGCTCGTACCGCTGCTGACGAGGGGACCGGAGATCGAGCGGGCCCGCTCGCTGGTGATCCCCGAGGGATGGCGGGCCTCCCAGGTCTACCAGGCGGTCGACAAGTCCCTCGATGCCGAGCCCGGGACCACCGAGAAGGCCGTCACCACGGCGGACCTGCCGCTGCCGGCCGCGGCGGAGGGCAACCCCGAGGGCTACCTCTTCCCGGCGACGTACCCCGTCACCTCCGGCACGACCCCCCAGAGTCTGCTCAGGTACATGGTCGACACCGCGGTCGAACGATTCGGCGCCGACCACATCGCCGAGGGCGCGCAGCGCAACGGTGTTTCGGTGTACCAGACGGTGACGATCGCCTCCATCGTGCAGGCCGAGGCGGACACCACGGCCGACATGGGCAAGGTCGCCAGGGTCGTCCTCAACCGGCTGGACCGGGGCATGCCGCTCCAGATGGACTCCACGCTCAACTACGCGCTGAACCGCAGCACCCTGCACACCACCACGGGCGACACGAAGATCGACAGCCCGTACAACAGCTATGAGCGCAAGGGGCTGCCTCCCACGCCCATCGGGAATCCGGGGGAGCAGGCGATGACGGCGGCGATCGACCCCACTCCCGGAGCCTGGCTGTACTTCGTCACGGTCGCGCCGGGGGACACCCGATTCACCAGCAGCTACACGGAACAGCAGCGAAACGTGGCGGAGTTCAACCGCAACCGCCGCAGCGCCTCCGGCGGCTGAGCGCCCGAGCCCGTCAGACCATGACGGGCGCGAACACCTCATCGGCGTCCCCCTCCACCGTGTCCGCCCCCTCCACCGTGTCCGCCCCCTCCACCGTGTCCGTCCCCTTCAGCAGCCGGCCGATCTCGCGCACCGCCGCCCGCCCCGCCCGGTTGGCCCCGATCGTGCTGGCGGACGGCCCGTACCCGACGAGATGGATACGCGCGTCCCGCACCGCCCGGGTGCCCTCGACCCGGATGCCACCGCCCGGTTCGCGCAGCTTCAGTGGCGCGAGATGGTCGATGGCGGCCCGGAACCCGGTGGCCCAGAGGATGACATCCGCCTCGACCGTCCGCCCGTCGTCCCACGCCACCCCGTTCGGAGTGATCCGGTCGAACATCGGCAGCCGGTCCAGCACGCCCGTCTCGCGGGCCCGCCGCACCGCGTCCGTGAGCGGCAGACCGGTCACGGACACCACGCTCTGCGGCGGCAGCCCGCGCCGCACCCGCTCCTCCACCATCGCCACCGCGGCCCGCCCCAGCTCCTCGTCGAAGGGCCCGTCCCGGAAGACCGGCGGCCGCCGCGTCACCCAGTACGTCTCGGCCGCCACCTCGGCGATCTCCATCAGATGCTGCGTACCGGAGGCACCGCCACCGACCACCACCACCCGCTGTCCGGCGAACTCCGCAGGCCCGGGGTAGTGCGCGGTGTGCAGCTGGCGCCCCAGGAAACCCTCCTGGCCCGGGTAGCGCGGCCAGAACGGCCGGTCCCAGGTGCCGGTGGCGTTGATCAGGGCGCGGGTGGCATACGTACCCTCTGAGCTCTCGACCAGCAGCCGCCCGCCGTCGCCCTCGCGTACCGCGCTCACCTCGACGGGACGGTGGACACGCAGGCCGAAGGTGCGCTCGTACTCGGCGAAGTACTCACCGATCACCTCGGAGGAGGGCCGGGCCTCGTCCGCTCCGGCGAGTTCCATGCCGGGCAGCGCGTGCATGCCGTGGACCTTGCCGTAGGTCAGCGAGGGCCAGCGGAACTGCCAGGCACCGCCCGGGTGCGGGGCGTGGTCGAGCACCACGAAGTCGCGATCCGGCTCCAGGCCGGTGCGGCGCAGATGGTAGGCGCCGGACAGTCCTGCCTGCCCGGCGCCGATCACGACGACATCGACCTCGCGTGCTGCGCCCGCCCCAAATTTGTTCACGCTTCTACTAACCCTGCCGGGGGCGTAGATCTTCCCCGACCGGCCGCAGGCTTCCGCGTACCGGACCGGCCCTGCCCTCCCTGCCGGTCCTCCTTCGCTCCGACCGGTCAGCGTCCCCCGGCGATCAGCAGCGGCGCACCGCCCGCCGCGGACGCCGGCCTGCCGTTCGCGGCAGCCACTTTGAGCAGCGGCGACGCCGGCACCGTCGACAGCAGGCCGCGCGTCGCCAGCTCCGGAGTCACACCCTCGCCGAACCAGTACGCCTCCTCCAGATGCGGGTAACCCGACAGCACGAAGTGCTCCACCCCAAGCGAGTGGTACTCCTCGATCCGGTCGGCGACCTCCGCGTGACTGCCCACCAGCGCGGTGCCCGCCCCGCCCCGCACCAGACCGACGCCCGCCCACAGGTTCGGCGAGATCTCCAGCGCGTCGCGCGAGCCGCCGTGCAGCGCCAGCATCCGCTGCTGCCCGACCGACTCGCTCCGCCCCAGCGCCTGCTGGGCGGCGGCGATCGTCCCGGGATCGAGATCGCCCAGCAGCCGGTCGGCCGTCGCCCACGCCTCGCGCGAGGAGTCGCGCGAGATGGTGTGCAGCCGGATGCCGAACCGGACCGTACGGCCCTGCTCCTCGGCAAGCCCGCGGATCCAGTCGATCTTCTCCTTCACCGCGACCGGCGGCTCGCCCCAGGTCAGATAGACATCGGCATGAGCCGCGGCCACCGGACCGGCCGCAGCCGACGACCCGCCGAAGAAGATGTCCGGCAGCGGGTCCGGCGGCAGCGCGGTCAGCCCGCCCTCCACCCGGTAGTGCTCACCGTCGTAGTCGAAGGGCCGCCCGCCCCACACACCCCGCACCACCGAAAGGAACTCGGCGGTCCGTGCGTAACGCCGGTCGTGGTCCAGGTGATCACCGAACCGCCGCTGCTCCGTCGAATCGCCGCCCGTGACGACATTGAGCAGCAGCCGCCCCCGGGTGATCCGCTGATAGGTCGACGCCATCTGCGCGGCGAGCACCGGCGAGACCACCCCCGGCCGGAACGCCACCAGGAACTTCAGCCGTTCGGTGTGCTGGGCCAGCGCCATCGTCGTCAGCCAGGCGTCCTCGCACCAGGTCCCGGTGGGCGTCAGCACGGCTTCGAAGCCCAACTGCTCGGCGGCCTTGGCGATCTGCGCCAGATACTCGATGTCGGGGGCGCGTACTCCGCTCACCGGAGTGATCCGGTCCCGCTTGATCCCGCCGTCGGTGTACGCGTGCCGGTCGACGAGCGTGCGCCCGTCACCGCCGGTGGGCAGGAACCAGTGCAGACGGACGTTCATGACGAGGCCTTTCCGTAGGAGCGGGGAGCGGTGGAGGACGGCGGAAGATCGCGGTTGAAACGGGTGTCGACGTACTCCTCGAAGGAGAAGCGGCGCGGAATGAGCTCCAGACCGGCGAAGGTGTCCGCGATGGCCTGCTCGGAGGCGATCGCGGCAGGATCGAGGGCCACGGACACCCGGGTTCCGGCACTGAGCCTCACCGCGTCCAGGGCCACCTCGTACGGCAGTCCGGTCTCCTTCGCCCAGACCTTCGCCCAGGCCTCCGGGTGCTCGAAGACCCAGGACTGCGCCCGCTGCAGCCGGACCAGCAGATCGCCGATCGCCCTGGACTTCGCTCGATTCTTCAGCGCGGCCGGGGACGCCACCTGGAAGCTGAGACCGTTCACCACGCCCCGACCGGTGGTCAGCACCCGGGACTTCGTGCTGCGCAGCACCTGCGAGGTGTACGGATCCCAGACTGCCCAGGCGTCGACCTTGCCCCGGCTGTACGCGGCCAGTGCGTCCGCCGGCTGAAGGTACTTCGGCTTCACGTCCTCGATGCCGAGCCCCGCCTTCTTCAGCGAGGCGATCAGCTGGTAGTGGGCCGAACTGCCCTGAGTCACCGCGATCGACCTGCCCCTGAGCTGGGCCGGGGACTTCAGCGGCGAGTCCTCGGGTACGACGATGGCCTCACCGGCGGACGATCCGTGCGCGGCGCCCACCACGACGATCCTCGAATCGGAACCCGCCGCGAAGACCGGCGGTGTGTTGCCGACTCCTCCGAGGTCCACGGCCTGCGCATGGATGGCTTCCAGGAGGGGCGGACCCGAGGTGAAGGTCGACCACTTGATCCGGTAGCCGAGATCGTCCAGCTCACCGGAGGCCCGCAGAATCGCCTCGTAACCCCCCTTCTGGTCACCGACGTCGAGGACGACTCGGCCCTTCCCGTCGGTGTCACCGGCGGTGGAGGCGGACGTGGCACCGCCGCAGGCGGACAGCAGCAGGGTGAGGGGCAGCAGCAGGGCGGGCAGGGAGCGACTTCTCATCGGATCCTCTCTCGTCGTGCGCGGAGACGGGCGGGGTGGAGGGGCGCCCGACGGGCGGCCCCTGTCTCAGGCGGCCACGACGGATGCGGCGCCACCGGCGTCGCCGTCGACGCCCAGCTCGGTCAGCAGCCGGGAGCGCAACGCCGTGAAACCGGCACTGCTCGCACCGCGGGGCCGGTCCAGATCGACGGGCGTGTCGTAGGCGATCGCCCCGTCCCGCATCACCAGCGCGCGGTCGGCCAGCAGCAGCGCCTCGTCCACATCGTGGGTGACCAGCAGTACGGCGCAGCCCCGTCGCTGCCAGAGCTCGGCCACCAGCCGCTGTGCCTTGATCCGGGTCAGCGCGTCCAGTGCGCCGAACGGTTCGTCCAGCAGCAGCAGATCAGGTTCACGCACCAGGGCGCGGGCCAGCGAGGCGCGCTGGGCCTCACCCCCGGAGAGTGTCCTGGGCCACGCCCCGGACCGCTCCGCGAGCCCGACCTCGTCCAACGCGCGCTCCGCGACCGCTCGTTCGGGCTTCCCCGGCAGCCCCAGCAGCACATTGCGCCAGACCCGCTTCCACGGCATGAGCCGCGGCGCCTGGAAGGCGACCGCCCGCCGTTTCGGCACCAGCACCGTGCCCTCGATCTCGCGGTCCAGCCCGGCGAGCACCCGCAGCAGCGTCGATTTCCCGCAGCCGCTGCGCCCGAGCAGCGCGGTGAACTCCCCGGCGCGCAGGGTGAGATCGAGCCCGTCGATGACGGCAGTGCCGTCGAAGGAACGGGTCAGTCCCGCCACCCGCACCGCGGTCTCGGCCGGCGGTCCGGCCGGAGCGGCGGGGCTCACTGCCCCGTGAAGGTCGGTCGCCATTGCAGAAGCAGCCTTTCGAGTGTGCGGACGATGGAATCGGCGGCGAGGCCGAGGAAGGCGTAGACGACGAGGCAGACGACGATGACGTCGGTACGGAAGAACTCCCGGGCCTGGTTCATCAGGAAGCCGATCCCGGCATCGGCGTTGACGGACTCACCGAAGACCAGGGCGAGCCACGCGGTGGCGAGCGAATAGCGGAGCCCGGTCATGGCTCCGGGCAGCGCGCCCGGCAGCACCACATGCCGGACCAGTCCCCACCGGCCGAGCCCCAACGACTCACCGGCCTCGATGAGTTGGGCATCGACCCCGCGAATTCCCGCGTACACATTGAGGTACAGGTGGAAGGCGACACCGAGCGCGATGAGCGCCACCTTCGGGGCCTCACCGATCCCCAGCCAGATGATGAGGAGCGGGATCAGCCCGACCCAGGGAACGGTGCGCAGCATCTGCACGCTCGCGTCCACCAGATCCTCTCCGAGCCGGAAGAGCCCGGAAACCAGCGCGAGTGCCGTCCCGACGGCACCCCCGAGCACGAGTCCGACGGCGACCCGCTGGAGCGAGATGGTCATCGCGGACGGCAGTGTCCCGTCGGCGATCAGATCCGATCCGGCGCGGGCGACGGTGCCGGGTGACGCGAGCACATCGGCGTGCAGAACACCGGAGGCACTGAGCACCTGCCACAACGCGAGCAACAGCAACGGTCCGGCAGCGCGCCGGACCCAACGGGGCGGCGCACCCGGACGCACACCCCGCACGGCGGCCGGAACGACGGGCTCCAGGTCGAGCGACCGCCGATCGGAAGGAGCTGACGATTTCCCGGATTCTGAAGACATGTCCGGCGGTACGAGGGCGTGGCCGATGGTCATGAGGGCTCCACGAGCAGTCCACGGACAGGGGGAGTCACACCGCGACCACGGCCGCGCGAACCACTGCTGCCGTTACGGCACAGAGGTCACGCCGAGCGGCGGACGGGGCGGGATACGTCGGCACGCGTACGCGCGGGCCGGCATGGGCGGGCGTGTACAGCAGCGGGAACAGCCGGGAACATGCGGAGTGGACGCCCGGTCACCGACGTGACGGAGAGGGAGCTGAAGGAACGTCAGCAGCCGCGACGACACGCGGCGGAGGCCACCCGCAGCAGGTCTATGTGACCGCGCGAAGTGAGCAGGGCTGAACGGAACATGCCGCCGAACGTAGCGATCCATCACTGAAACGGTCAATGATGTCTCGGCAGGTGGACGCGCGATCTTGCCGCATGGGCGAGATGATGTACCCATGCCCCACGCCTTCGCCTCCAGCGTTCTGCACATCACCACCGGCACGACGGAGACCGTCACCGACCTGACCGCCGAATGCGAGCACTTCCTCACCCGGAACGCGGCCTCCAGGGATGGCCTCCTCAACATCTTCGTACCCCACGCGACCGCCGGCATCGCCATCCTGGAGACCGGATCCGGCAGCGACGACGACCTCCTGGCCACCCTCCACACCCTGCTGCCGGCCGACGACCGCTGGCAGCACCGCCACGGTCACCCCGGCCACGGCCGCGACCACGTACTCCCCGCCCTCGTCCCGCCGCACGCGACGCTGCCGGTGATCGGCGGACGGCTGGAACTGGGGACGTGGCAGTCGGTGTGTCTGGTCGACACGAACAAGGACAACCCGGACCGCCAGGTCCGCCTGAGCTTCCTCGGTCAGTAGGCCGTCCCGGGGGAGAGGCGCAGCACCACCGCGCCACGCGGCGCTGTTCCATACGCCGACGCCGGCCCTGAGAGGGATCGGTCTCTCAGCGGTGTCCTCCGACGCGCGTGGCGGGTAGCGGACGGGGAGTCATGGGATCGTCGGCCGACCGCGTCAGGGGTCGACGGAGCCGTCAGCCGTCGGCCGTCAGTTCGGAGCGCCGTGGATGCCGATGCTCGGGTCGGCGGAAGAGAGGCCCAAGTCGGCGCGCCGGCGCCCTTCGAGGGATTCGATGCGCCGGGCCTGCTCGTCGGTGATCACATCGCACACCCAGTCCCAGTGCAGTGCCACCCGGTCGCCTGCGAAGAGACCGTCGAGCAGCGTAAGTCCCCCGGCCGAACAGCGTACGGTCTCCTCCCGCCACTCACCGTCGGTCAGCCCCGCACCGTCCCAGCACAGCGGACGGGACCGCACGGTCGCGACGTCTCTGCCGGCGGCCACGACCACTCCCGTACGGATACGGCACTGGTCGAGCACGGACAGGGCGGTCGGACGGCCGCTGGACCGCAGCATCGGGGTCCACGGATACACCTCGAACACCTGGAAGCTGTGATGGGCCAGGGCACGCCGCCCGGCGTCGCGCCAGGTGCCGCCGAGCTGCCCCCGGAACCGGTCGGTCATGCGCTCCACCAGCGCGGTGGGATCAGCCAGGTCCAGCAGCTCGTTGCCGATCCAGTACGCCTCGACCACCCGCACGTCCAACGGGTCCGCCAGGCCGGCCGTCTCCGCGAGGAACTGGAGATAGCACCAGGCCCCCTCGAACTGCCGGGCGCGCCGCTCGATGTCGGCGGTCGCGTCACGGCGCAGGAGGGCCGCCGCATCGGCGGGACCGCAGTAGCCGAGCTCGTTGGGCGGGTAGGCGTATCGCGCGAACAGCAGGGCGCCCTCGGCACTCACTCAGCAGATCCTCGGTAGTTGTTCGCCGATCGGCAGCCCGATCACCCGGCTCCCGCCCAGCCCCGTCCTCGCCACGACCATCCCGGCGTGATCCGGAACGCAGCTGCCGATCCGGCAGGCGGACCTGCCCAGGGGATGGGCCCGCATGGCGGCCAGCACCCGGTCCGCGTCCTCGGCCGGGACGATCGCGATCAGTTTGCCCTCGTTGGCCACCTGCAACGGGTCCAGCCCGAGCAGGCTGCACGCGTCGCGCACCGTGGGCGGTACGGGAAGCAGCCGTTCGACCAGTTCGATGCCCACGTCCGAGGCGCGGGCGATCTCGTTCAGCGAAGCCGAGACACCCCCGCGCGTGGGGTCCCGGAGCACATGGAGGTCGGTACCGGTGGCGAGCATGGCGGCGACCAGTCCGTGCAGCGCGGCGGTGTCGCTCTCCACCGCCGTACCGAATTCGAGGCCCTCCCGGCAGCTCATCACGGCCACACCGTGCACACCGATGTCACCGCTCACGAGCACCGCGTCGCCGGGGAGCGCCCGGCGCGCGTGGATGTCGACGCCGGGCGGGATCACGCCGATGCCCGAGGTGTTGAGGTAGACGCCGTCACCACTGCCGTGCTCCACGACCTTCGTGTCCCCGGTGACCAGGCGTACGCCGGCGTCCTCGGCGGCCCGGCCCACGGCCTGCGCGATCCGGCCGACGTCACTCAGCGCCGTGCCCTCCGCGAGGATGAAGGCGGTGGACAGGAACAGGGGCGTCGCACCCGACATGGCCAGGTCGTTGACCGTGCCGTTCACCGCCAGTTCGCCGATCGACCCACCGGGGAAGAACATCGGCTTCACCACGAACGAGTCCGTGGAGAAGGCGAGCCGGGTGCCGGAGCCCACCGTGAGCACGGCCGAGTCACCGAGGTCGGCGGCGGCCGCGGCACCGTACGCGGGCAGGAACAGGTGCTCGATCAGCTCACCGGACATCGCACCGCCGCCGCCGTGGCCCATGACGACGGAAGGGACGTCCCGCAGCGGGACCGGGCAGGCCCACCCCTCGAAGTCGAGGCCGGCCACGTCGTTCACCACGGCGGTCACGTCGTGCATCGCGTCAGTCACCTCGCATCGACCAGTTCCAGGCGGCGGTGGGTGTAGTACGCGGCGCACGCGCCCTCGGACGACACCATGGTCGCGCCGAGCGGGTTCCTCGGCGTGCACTCCTTGCCGAACGCCTCGCACAGATGCGGCTTGATCAGGCCCTGGAGGACTTCGCCCGAGCGGCAGAGCGACGACTCGGCGGTGTGGATGTCCGTCACGTCGAACCGCTGCTCCGCGTCGAACGCCCGGTACTTCTCGGAGAGCCGCCAACCGCTGCGGGGGATCGCCCCGATGCCGCGCCACGTCCGGTCGGTCACCTCGAAGACATCGGCGAGCATCTCCATGGCGGGCACATTGCCCTCCTCGCGCACGGCCCTGGGGTAGGCGTTCTCCACCTCGTGCCGACCCGCCTCCAGCTGGACGACGGTTCGGCGGACCCCTTCGAGGATGTCCAGCGGCTCGAAGCCGGTCACCACGATCGGCACCTTGTACTTCCGGGCCAGCGCCGGATACTCGGCCGTCCCCATCACACTGCATACGTGGCCCGCGGCGAGGAACGCCTGCACCCGGCAGGTCGAGGACTCCATGATCGCGGCGATGGCGGGCGGCACCAGCACATGGGAAACCAGCAGGGAGAAGTTCCGGACCCCGAGCCGCTGGGCCTGATACACCGTCATGGCGTTCGCGGGGGCGGTGGTCTCGAACCCGATCCCGAAGAAGACGACTTCACGGTCGGGGTTCTCCCGGGCGATTCTCAGCGCGTCGAGGGGCGAATACACCACGCGTACGTCGCCGCCGGCGCTCTTGATGGAGAAGAGGTCCTGGCTGCTGCCGGGCACACGCAGCATGTCGCCGAACGAGCAGAAGACGACGCCGGGGCGGGCGGCGATCGCCAGTGCCCGGTCGATGGTCTCCAGCGGGGTGACGCAGACCGGACACCCCGGTCCATGGATCATCTCCACACCGTCCGGCAGCAGTTGGTCGATGCCGTGCCGGATGATGGAGTGGGTCTGGCCGCCGCAGACCTCCATCAGCGCCCACTTCCGCGTGGTGGCCGCGTGGATCTGGTCGATCAGCCTCTTCGCGAGACCGGGGTCACTGAACTCTTCGAGGTACTTCACCGGCCGACTCCTTCGGGAGACGCGCCCTGCTGGGCCGCGCGTTCGAAACCGTCTCCGAACTCCTCGGCCAGGATGCCGAGCCGCTCGAAGTCGGCAAGGGTGTCCAGGGCCGACCGTTCGTCGAGGCGCTGGATGGCGAAACCGACGTGCACGATGACGTATTCACCGACCGTCGCATCGGGGATGTACTGGAGACACACCTCCTTGCGCACCCCGCCGAAATCGACCTCGGCCATCACGGTGCCGTCGACTTCGGCGGTACTGAGGACACGCCCCGGAACAGCCAGACACATGGTCCCTCCTCTCTGTGGATCCCTCTTGAAGTACGGCGGTACGGTCGTGCGGCGGCGTCAGCCCGATGCGGCGATCACGAGCTGGCCGAGGGCGATCCCACCGTCGTTCGGGGGGAGCAGGCGCGGCCGCAGGACGGTGAAACCCCGTTCGGTCAGGCCGTGTCGAGTCGCTTCGAGCAGTACGGCGTTCTGAAAGACACCACCGCCCAGCGCCACGGTGGAGAGTCCGGTGCCCGTGCGGCAGAGCTCGGCGAGGCGGACGGCCAGAGCGGCGACGGCGGTGTGGAAACGCGCGGCGATCAGCTCGGCCGGAACACCGGCCCGCACATCGGAGACCACGGCCCGCACGATCGGGCCCGGATCCGCGACGGCGGGTTCCTCCCCCTTCCCGGGCCGGACGCCGAAGCGGTAGCCGCCCCCGGGCCCGGCTGCCGCGGCACGGGCCAGCCCTTCCAGTTCCATGGCCGCCTCCGCCTCGTACACCACCACGTGCCGGACGCCGGCCAGGGACGCGACCGCGTCGAAGAGCCGGCCCATGCCCGATGTGGGCACGCAACCGAATCCGGTGGCGAACTGATGGGCCAGTACGTCACGTTCGGCGGGCGGGCAGGCACGCACCGCGGGCAGGTCGTCGTCCCAGCGGATACCGGCCGCGTGCAGATGCGCGAGGGCCATCCGGTACGGCCGCAGCACACTCGCGTCGCCCCCGGCCAAGGGCACGTAACCCAGGTGGGCGGCCCTGCCGAACGACGCGTAGCCGGCCACCAGGACCTCGCCGCCCCAGGCCGCCCCGTCGCTGCCGTGGCCGGTGCCGTCGAAGGCGATGCCGATCACGCGCTCGTCCGCGCCCAGGCCGTGCTCCGCCATGACGGACGCGATGTGCGCGTGGTGGTGCTGTACGGTGCGGACCGGCCGCCCGGCCGCGTGGGCCCGAGCCCAGTCGCCGGAGTGGTAGCCGGGGTGGCGGTCGGCCACCAGCCGGGTGGGCGCCACTCCGGTGAGGTTCTCCAGATGCTGCTCGGTCCGGGTCAGAGCGCCGACCGTGGACAGGTCGTCCATGTCGCCGATGTGCTGGCTCAGCCAGGCGTAGCGGCCCTCGGCCAGCGCACAGGTGTTCTTCAGATCGGCTCCCACGGCGAGTGTCGGGGGCACGTCGAAGGGCAGTGCGATCGGCAGCGGCGCGTAGCCGCGCGAGCGACGCAGCGGCAGCTCGGCACCGGCGGCCCAGCGGCTGACCGAGTCGTCGCACGGTACGTGGATGCGCCGGTCGTGCCGCAGCCAGGCATCGACCAGCGGTGCCAGAACGGCCAGCGCGTCGCCGTCGTCGGTGACGATCGGCTCGCCCGACACATTGGCCGACGTCATCACCAGTGCGTCCGGGCCCGGGTCGTCGTCCCCGATCCCGAGGAGCAGGACGTGCAACGGGGTGTACGGAAGGAGCAGCCCGAGGTGGGGGCTGCCGGGCGCCACGGCGTCGGACACCCCTGCCCCCGGCCCGGCGGTGCGCCGGGGCAGGAGCACGATCGGGCGGCGGCCACCGGACAGGAGCTCCTCCTCGTCCGCCGTGACGGTCACCAGCCGCCGCGCGACGTCGAGGTCCGGCACCATGACCGCGAACGGCTTGCCACCGCGCCGCTTGCGCCGGCGCAGCTCGGCCACGGCCGTGTCGTCGCGGGCGTCGCAGACCAGGTGGTACCCGCCGAGCCCCTTGACCGCGATGATCCCGCCCTCGGCGAGGAGCTTGCGGGCCGTACGCAGAGCGTCCTCGTCACGGGACAGGGACACGCCTGCCCCGCCGACCAGTTCGAGCCGCGGTCCGCAGTCGGGACAGGCGATCGGCTGGGCGTGGAATCGCCGGTCGCACGGATCCTCGTACTCCGCCCGGCAGACCCCGCACATCTCGAAGTCCGCCATCGTGGTGGCGGCCCGGTCGTACGGAAGGCCGGTGACGATCGTGAACCGGGGGCCACAGTGCGTACAGGTGATGAACGGGTGGCGGTAGCGCCGGTTCGACGGATCGCCCAGCTCGTCGAGGCAGTCCCGGCAGGTGGCGATGTCGGGCGAGACCAACGTCCTGGCCCGGCCCGGCGCGCTGGAGCGCTCGATGGTGAAGCCCGTACCGCCGCGCGCCGGCAGTTCGCTCGTCCGCACGTCCTCGACGACCGCGAGCGCAGGGGCGTCGGCGCTCAGCCGGCGGCCGAACTCCTCCACCGCCCCGGCCGTTCCCTCGACCTCGGCGAGTACCCCGTCGCCGGTGTTCGTCACCGAGCCCGTGAGCAGCAGTTCCGAGGCGGTGACATAGACGAAGGGCCGGAAGCCCACACCCTGCACGACGCCGCGCACCTCGAATCTGCGCCGGATCCGCTGCTCCCGGCCGCGGCCCATCATCTCCAGCCCCGACAGGGCCTCTTGGGCCTTCGCCCGGTCGATGAGCTCGACGGCGAATCCCATGTGGAGAAGCACCCAGTCGTCGCGACCGGGTGCCTCGTCGAGCATGCCGATGTTGACACGGCGCCTGGCGCCCTCCACGTCGACCAGAGCCAGCTGGCCCGCATACCCGTCCACGATCTCCACGACGCGGCCAGGAATGCCTAGGCACATGATCAGGGTCTCCGGGGTCGGGTGCTGTTCACGGACGCGGTCGCTACGGCCGGCACGAGCTGCCGGACAAGGGTGTGCACTGTCTGCATCGCCTCGGGCACCGCGCTGTCGACGGCTTCGCCGAGCCCGATGCCCTCCTCGACTCCGGCGGGTGTGCAGCCGACGAGGTAGGTGAGCGGAAGCGTACCGCCCAGTTGATCCAGATTTGCCAGGACAGCAACCGGATTCATCCCGTGAGCGTCGAATTCACCCGAACCGAGGTCCTCCACACCGATGCGGAGCACCGTCACCTCCCCGGGGGCGCCGCCCCCCGGGTACGCGTCGACCAGAACCAGCGCGTCGTACCCGTCGAGCAGGTCGTACGCGAGATGCATGCCTCGGATGCCGTAGTCCACCACCCGGACCTGCGGGGGCAACCCCCCGTCGAGGGCCAGTCGGCGCACCACCTCGGGGCCGAAGCCGTCGTCGCCGAGGAACAGATTGCCGATGCCCGCGACCAGCACCCGGGCGGCGGTGTCGGGTTCCTTCGTCATCTCCGGTCAGCCGCCCCCGGACCGGGCGCCGGCGCATTCGGGTCCTGAGTGCTCCGCGGGTGTACGGAGGCGCCGGAGCGTTCGTCCGAGGTGCCCGGCGGACGGTCCGCCACGCTGGAGCGGAACCCCGTCGGGCCCCGTTTCTCCCGCGGCTCCTCCTCGATGCAGCTGTTCCTCTCCGGTGTGTCCGCCATGGGTGCTCCCTGCTCCCTGCTCATTTCGCTCGGATCGGCATTCACATCGAACGGATGCGCAGATAGCGGCGGATGTCGGGGATCGACCTGATCCCGACCATCACGGCGACGACCGCCACGGCCGCGGCCGCTCCGGCGGTGATGATGCCCAGGGTCTTCACGATCGGTTCTCCTCTCGGTGCTGCGCCGTCTCCTCGGCGCTCAGCGGTGTCAGTTCGTCGGGTGCGAAGTAGAAGTAGCGCCCGTACCAGTCGTGCAGGTCCGACGCGGGGTCGTCGACGAGGACCAGAGCGATGTGCGTACCGCCGTCCACGTCCGAGAGAACCGCCGTCACCCGGGCCACCTGTCCGGCGAAGAACAGATCTTGCGCGTCCGCCCGCCGGGAGGGGTGGACACGGACCAGGCTGCCCTTGGCCACCCGGACCCCGTCGATGACGACCGCGTCGCTCCCCGGCCGAACCGAGGCGTCGGCCGCCGGGTCCCACCAGGGGGCGCCCGCGGTGTCGAAGGCAGCGGGTTCCACGTCCCGGACGTCGGCCGCCGGGCCCACGGGAGCCGCGGGCCGCGGCGGGTGCGGATCGCGCAGCAGGCCGTGCAGCTGCTGGAGGTCGGCGGGCGACATGCCGTCGCACCGGTCGATGATCTCCCGGGCCCGGGGGTCGGTGGCCCGGGCCTCCGCCTTCTCCTCCTCCGTCATGGTCATCACGCGGAGGGTCAGGATCTCGTCGATCTCCGTCGAGTCGAAGAGCGCGCCGGGACTCTGCTCGGCGACCTCCGGGTGGTCGTACAGGATGATCGGTGCACCGAGCAGGGTGTCGGTCGTCCCCTTCGGTCCGGCCAGTACGGGCCAGCACCTGCGCTGCCGGCAACGGCCGGCGGCCGCTGCCGCCCCGGCGGGCGGTTCGAGCAGCGAGACGAACTCGGTGTCGTGCGCCCGCAGCAGCAGATGCGCGCCGATCAGCGAGGACCGGATCGCGGCGTCCTTGGTGGCCGCGGGTTCCGGATGCTCATTGCGCACCGAAACCGAGAGCCGCACGTATCCGTCGTCGACGACGGCCCGGGTACGGACCCGGACCGTCAACGGCAGCCGCCGCCGTACGATCCGGCCCACCACCACACCCCGCGCGTCGGCCACCGGCTCGGTGTCCTCACCGCCCGGGACCTCGTGGACGGCGTCCGCCGCCTCCCCCAACGGCTGGGCGGGCAGCACCACTTCACGCTCGACGGCCTCGTCCCAGGACATCACCGACTCCCCGTCGACGACGAGCCGCTCCACCGGTGTGTCCACCCCGTCCTGGTCCGTGCTCCGTACCTCGCGGACCTGGAGCTGGAGGAAGCGCAGATGCACGGTGACGGCCGCAGCCCCGTCCTGCGGTGCCAGCAGGCACTGCAGCTCCATCTCCGGCTCCTCGCCGAAACTCGCCGCCGTCGCGTGCGGCGGGCCGAGGACCCCGAACTGCCAGCGCGACCGGTTCTTGTGCGAACTCGCCCGGTACGGGTACAGGAGGTACCCCTCGTACAGGACGGCGTCGGCGATCGAGCGCACCTGGTCAAGACTCACGTGACCACCTCGTCGTGCTCGGCCAGGAGGGCCTGGACCGTCTCGTCCCAGCTGATCAGCCCGCGGCGGGCCCGGAAGTCCGCGAAGCGTGCCAGCACCTCGTGGTCCAGCCGGATCCATCCGGTGCTCGGGTAGTGCGCCGCCATCATGCTCCGCCACACCTCGACCGGCATCGGATACCTGGCCTCGCAGTCCCACGGCACCTGCTCGACCCCGAAGCCCTTGCTGCCGCGGGTGAAGACCGTGCCGGAGAACATCAGGACGAGGGGCACCGAACCCTCGCCCAGGGCGTGCAGATAGCGGGAGCCGATCACGTCGAAGTCGTAGGTGCAGGGCAGGGCGAGATCGACCTCGGTCGCGTCGCTGAACCCCTGAACGGTGGTGTCGCAGCTCATCCACCGGAACGGTTTGAGGGTGTCCGTCCAGCGGTCCCGGTGGCCGAACAGCCCAACCAGACCGCTCTGTTCGGCCTCGTCGTAATGGCGCCGCTGCGGTTCGATGCGGACCTGGCAGTGCAGCGCGACGGCGTGGATCCGCCGGCCCGTCCGCTCTTCGATCCGCAGCCGCGCGGTCAGCTGCGGTACCGCCGCGTACGGCTCGGCGACGATGTCGAGCACGGAGAACGCGAAGTCGTTCACGGCGCCCCGATCCCCGCGGCGGGCCGGCTGCGGTCCGCCACCCGCGCGAAGAAGCCGTCCATCGCGGTACGGGCCTCGGCGCCACCGTCGAACCCGCGCCACAGCGAGCGCAGTTGCCCCACCAACTCGTAGCAGGCGTCGATCGGCACGAGATGGCACGAACCGTCCCGCTCCGCCGTACGCCGGATCAGCAGCGCCTCCACGTCCGGGCGCAACACGGCGAGCTCCGGGCTCGACTCGACGACGGCGGCCCAGGCGTCCAGCGGCAGTTCCGACTCGGTGGCCCCGGCGGGCCCGGGATAGAACGCGACCATCCGGTCCTGGACGGAGTTGCGGAACAGGAAGGCGAGCCCCACGGGAATCTGCAGCTCGTCCCAGGCACGCCCGTCCACCGCCAGCCCGGCGAAGTGCAGATACCGCTCGGGGACCGCCCGGTAGCGCAGCTCCGCGTTCTCGTCGGCGAACAGCAGATAGCAGGCCCGGCAGCAGCACATCAGGGCGCGGCTGTCGAGGTTCACCACATGGGAGTGGCTCTCGCCGATCGGTTCCGCGCACATCTCGCAGCGCTCACCGGCGGGCGGCCGGGGCCCGTTGCGCCTGAGCCGCAGCAGGGTGGACGCCGGTGAGGCGGAACGGCCGGCGGCGATCACGACGCCACCGCCGCGGGGACCGCCACCGAGACCGCTCCACCGTCCGACAGCAGGGGCAGCGGTGCCAGATGCGCACCTTCCCCGTCGAGGCAGACCCCGGCCCGCCGCACGTCGTAGTGCGCGTGGCACCCGGCGCAGCGCAGAACCGCGTCCCCGGACCGGCCGCCCAGTCGCCGCGCCAGTGTGGCTCCCTCGAACGGCCGCTCGCAGCGCGCGCACCGGTCCTCGAAGGCGAAGAGACCGGTGCCCACCCGACAGGCCACCACCGGCATCCTGCCGACATCGAACCGGGCCACGGCGCCGGACTCCAGCGCCGACAGCTCCGGCACGACCTCCCACGAGGCACCGTCCTCGCCGGCCGTCCCCGATCCCGCGTGCAGCCGGGTGAACAGCGAGTCCACCGGTACCAGCGGCCCCGCCGCCCCGAGGCCCTCGTCGGCCGCGGTCTCGACCTCGATCGAGGTGATCTCCGGCGCCGCCGCCTCCACCGCACCCTGAACGGCCAGCCTGAGCGTGACCGAGGACGACGGGCAGCCGTCACAACTGCCCAGCAGCCTCAGCCGGACGGTGCCCTCGTCGGTGACGGCGAGCAGCTCCACATCACCGCCGTGCGAACCGAGATACGGCCGTACGCTCTCCAGAGCCCGCTCGACCCGGGTCTCCACGCCGTACGGATGCAGCCCGTGCACCAGCAGGACGCAGGACACCAGCTCGTCCTCGGCCAGGGCGGCCAGGACCTCGTCGTCCAGCCGCCCCCGCTCGTGCATGAGGTCGAGCAGCCGTTCCAGCCCGGCACCGTAGAAGTCGGCGACGAGCCGGACCAGTTCCTCGCTGCGCTCGCGGGCTACCGCGCCGCCCGAGCCGCCGGCGGCGATCAGGGTGTCGATGCGTTCACCGGTACTCCGCCAGTCGGGCGCGGCCGGAGCATCCTCCCGCGCCATCACTCACCGCCCGCGGACTGGGTGGGGGAGTGCAGGAGCTCCAGCTTCCTGCCCTCACCGAGATACATGTGCACACCGCAGGGCAGACAGGGGTCGAAGCTGCGCACCGTGCGCATGATGTCGATGCCCTTGAAGTTCTCCCGGTCGTTCTCCTCGAAGATCGGCTGGCCCTGCACGGCGTCCTCGTACGGGCCCGGCGTGCCGTACGTGTCGCGAGGGCTCGCGTTCCACGGGGTCGGCGGGTACGGGTGGTAGTTGGCGATCCTGCCGTCCCGGATCACCATGTGGTGCGAGAGCACCCCGCGCACCGCCTCGGTGAACCCGCAGCCCACACCCTCCTCCGGCACCTCGAACTTCTCCCAGGTCTTGGTGTTCCCGGACCGGATCTCCGCGAGTGCCTTCTCCGCGAAGTGCAGCGCGCAGGCGGCCGCGTAGGCCTGGAAGTAGCTGCGCGCCCGGTTGCGCTCGATGGTGTTGCTCCACTTCGGGACGTGCCACTCCAGCTCCACCGGTCCCTTGAGCGCGGTCTTGGGGAGGTTGATCCTGACGCTGTGGCCGGTGGCCTGGATGTAGCCGATGTCGACCAGTCCGGCCAGCGCGGTCGTCCACAGTCGGGCGAGCGGGCCGCCGCCCGTGTCGAGCGCCAGGTAGTCCTTGCCGTCGAACCAGCGCGGCGACATGACCCAGCTGTACTTGTCGTCCAGGTCCCGCTTCTGGGGCTGCGGGTTGGTGTGCTGGTTCCACGGGTGGCGCCGGTCGACCGGATTGCCGAGGGGGTCGTGGGAGACGAAGGTCTCCTGCTCGTCCCAGTCGTTGTAGTAGGACGAACCGAGCAGGATCCGGATGCCGAGGTTGATCTTCACCAGGTCGGTGGTGACCAGTTTCCCGTCGACGACGACACCGGGGGTGACGTACATCTTCCGGCCCCAGTCGGTCATGTCCTTGTACTCGAAGTTGCAGTGCTCCGGGTCCTGGAAGGAGCCCCAGCAGCCCAGCAGGATGCGCCGGTTGCCGACCTGCTCGTACCCCGGCAGGGCCTCGTAGAAGAAGTCGAAGAGGTCGTCGTGCATCGGCACGACCTTCTTCATGAACTCGACGTAGCGCTGGAGCCGGGTGATGTAGTCCGTCATCAGCTGGATGGTCGCCACGGTGCCGACGCCGCCGGGATACAGGGTGGAGGGGTGGACGTGCCGGCCCTCCATCAGGCAGAACATCTCCCGGGTCATCCGGCTGACCTGGAGCGCCTCGCGGTAGAACTCGCCGGTGAACGGGTTCAGCGATCGCATGATGTCGCCGATCGTCCGGTATCCGTGCGCGTCGGCGTGCGGGGAAGCGGTGCGGTTGGCCTGTTCCAGTACTCCGGGGTTGGTCTCCGCGACCATCTTCTCGCAGTAGTCGACCCCGACCAGATTCTCCTGGAAGATGTTGTGGTCGAACATGTACTCCGCGGCCTCGCCGAGATTCACGATCCATTCGCCGAGGTGCGGCGGCTTCACGCCGTACGCCATGTTCTGCGCGTAACAGGAACAGGTGGCGTGGTTGTCACCGCAGATTCCGCAGATGCGACTCGTGATGAAGTGCGCGTCCCGGGGGTCCTTTCCCTTCATGAAGACCGAATAGCCCCGGAAGATGGAGCTGGTGCTGTGACACTCGGCCACCACCTTCTGCTTGAAGTCGATCTTCGTGTAGATCCCCAGGCTGCCGACGATCCGGGTAATGGGATCCCACGCCATTTCGACCAGGTCGTTCTTTCCCTGGCCGCCCCCGGCACCCTTGTGCTGCGTCGCGGTCATTGCGCCGCCTCTTCCTTCTGTCCGTTGCGGTGACGTACGCGGTCACTCACCAGGTGCGTGTGGCGCCGGTGGTGAGTTTCTTGCCGGGCTTGCGCCATTTCGGTTCGCGGTCCAGGGCGTGGGTGGTGAGGCGGCGCAGCCGCCGGATCGTCGCCCCGTACGGCCCGACCGCGTTGGTGGAGAGCTTTCCTCCGGGGGGCTCGTCCATAAACGGCATGAACTTGTCCGGGAACCCGGGCATGGTGCAGCCGATGCAGATGCCACCGACGTTGGGGCAGCCGCCGATGCCGTTCATCCAGCCGCGCTTGGGCACGTTGCACTTGACCGCGGGGCCCCAGCAGCCCAGTTTGACGATGCACTTCGGTGAGCCGTACTCCGTCGCGAAGTCGGCCTGCTCGTAGTACCCGGCTCGGTCGCAGCCCTCGTGGACCGTCGATCCGAACAGCCACTTGGGCCGCAGCGCGTCGTCGAGCGGGATCATCGGCGCCTGGTCGGTGGCCATGTAGAGCAGGTAGGTGAGCGTCTCCGAGAGGTTGTCCGGCTGGATCGGGCACCCCGGGACGCACACGATCGGGATCCCGGCCTTGGACTTCCAGTCCCAGCCCAGGTAGTCGGGAACCCCCATTGCGCCGGTCGGGTTGCCCGCCATGGCGTGGATGCCGCCGTATGTCGCGCAGGTGCCGACCGCGACGACCGCGGTCGCCTTCGGGGCCAGCCGGTCGAGCCACTCGCTGGTCGTCATGGGCTGTCCGGTGGCGGGATCGTTGCCGAATCCGCACCAGTACCCCTCGTCGTGCAGCTGCTCGTTCGGAATGGACCCCTCGACCACCAGGACGAACGGTTCCAGTTCTCCGCGATCGGCCTTGAAGAACCATTCGAGGAAATCATCGGCGCCGCCGGTCGGGCCGCATTCGAAATCGATGAGCGGCCAGTGGACGGCGACCTGCGGAAGTCCGGGCAGGGCGCCGAGCGCGATTTCCTCGATGCTCGGCTGCGTGGCCGCGGTCAGGGCGACGGAATCGCCGTCGCAGCTCAGTCCCGCATTGATCCACAGCACGTGGATCAGTGTGTCCTCCGCCTTTATCGCTTCCTTTGTCGGCATGGCAGTGTCGCCTTTCAGGATGACGGCCCAACCGGCCATCGGCCCCCACGGGTGGGTACGCGCACATTGCTACCATCACGCCTCGATCCGTGGGCACCGGCAACAGGGGAATTCGCCGCCCCGGCCCGATGCCGGGGGCCGAATGACGGCATGCGGTGGGCCGCTCGGGTGGTCCGGGCGGGGGGCCGGTCCCGTCGGACGGCGTCACGGTCCTTTCGTGGCCCTACGGTCGGAGCCAACCGCGGAAGGGCGAGGCACCGGTGCACGAGCTGGCCATCACACAGAGCGTCGTCGACTCGGTGTGCGAACGTGCCGGGGGGCGTCCGGTCCGCTCCGTCCGCGTCCGGGTCGGCGCGCTCACGGCCGTGGTGCCCGACTCGATGCGGTTCTGCTTCGGCCTGGTCACGGAGGGAACGGCCGCCGAGGGCGCGCAGTTGGAGATCGACCAGCCGCCCGGCGCCGGCCGCTGCCGCACCTGTGCCGTCGCATTCACCCTGACCGACCTGATTCTGCTGTGTCCCTGCGGCAGCGCGGATGTGGAGATCACATCGGGACAGGAACTGCAGATCGTCTCCATGGAAGTGGGCTGAACCATGTGCGGTACCTGCGGCTGTGCCGAGGAGTCCGGCGGAACCAGGGTCGTGATGCTGCGGGAGGACGGTGCGCCGGAACACGGACATCCGCACCCGCATCCGCACCCGCATCCGCACCCTCGTCCACACGGGCGTCGTCAGCCGGGCGGAGCCGGTGAGACCGTCACCATCGAGCAGAAGGTACTCGCGAAGAACGACCTGGTCGCGGAGCGCAACCGGACGTGGATGACCGACCGCGGTGTCGTGGCCGTGAACATGATGAGCTCGCCGGGCGCGGGCAAGACCACCCTGCTGGAACGCACCGTCACCGACCTCGGCGGTCGTCGGCCGGTGGCCGTCGTCGAGGGCGATCAGGAGACGAGGCTCGACGCCGACCGGATCAGGCGTACGGGCTGCGACGTGGTGCAGGTGAACACGGGGGCGGGGTGTCACCTCGACGCGGAGATGATGCGGGACGCCCTCGCGGCACTGTCCCCGGCCGAGGGCTCGCTGCTCATGGTGGAGAACGTCGGAAACCTGGTGTGCCCCGCCCTGTTCGACCTGGGGGAGCGGAGCAAGGTCGTGATCATCTCGGTCACCGAGGGCACGGACAAGCCGCTGAAGTACCCGTACATGTTCGCCGCCGCCGACCTGATCCTGATCAACAAGTCCGATCTCCTGCCCCATGTCGACTTCGACGTCGAGCAGTGCGCGCGGCACGCGCGCTCGGTGAACCCGGACGTGCGCGTGCTGACCGTCTCGGCGACCACCGGCGAGGGTCTGGCCCACTGGTACGACTGGCTGGCGGAGCAGCGGTAGCCGCTCCGCCGCCGCACCGCGGTCAGCCCTGGGGGAACGGGGGTCGTGGGACCGAGGTCGCGGACGCCGGGCGTTCCTTGCGGACGAAGGCCCGGCGCAGCCCGTGGTACGGGTGGTGCGGGTCTGCGAAGATGCGGCGCATGCGGACGAGTTCCGCGTCCCGGTACGGGGCCAGGTCGACCCGGTCCCGCTCCGTCTTCTTCGCGTGGATCCGGGACTGCGTCGCGGGCAGGGCCGCCAGGCGGGTCGCCAGGGCGCCGACCTCCGAGTCGAACGACCGGGGTGCGCACGGGATCACCCTGTCGACCAGACCGAGCCGGTGGGCCGCGGTGGAGCTGACCGGCAGGGCGTCCCGCATGAGCCGCTCGGCAGCCGGCGCCCCCACCCGCCGCGGCAGCGTGTACGTCCAGTACTCCGATCCGTAGAGCCCCATCAGGCGGTAATGCGGATTGAGCACCGCGCCCGCCCTGCACCACACCTCGTCGGCTGCGAGGGCCAGCATCACCCCGCCCGCCGCGGCGTTCCCGGCCAGCGCGGCGACGACCAGCCGGTCCGCGGTGGTCAGCACCGCCTCCACCAGGTCGTCCATGGCGTTGATGTTGGCCCAGGACTCGGCGCCGGGATCGGCCGCCGCCTCGATCACGTTGAGGTGGATCCCGTTGGAGAAGAAGTCCCGGCCGCCGCCGATGACCAGCACCGAGGTGGGCCGTGAGCAGGCGAACCGGTAGGCGCGCAGCAGGCGTCGGCACTGTGCCGTGCTCATGGCGCCGCCACGGAACGAGAACGACAGGAAGCCGGTCCCGGCCTCCTCCCGGTAGCCGATCTCGGACCAGGTGCCGCCGTCCCCGGTCCGGTGCGGCGGAGCCGGCCGCTCGGGCACGGTGCGCAGTCGCCCGGCCGCCGCCGACGTGGCGGGGAGTTTGAAGGTGGCCGGGCCGCCCGGCGCCCGCCGTGGCCGCAGCTCGGGAATCCACACCGCGCCGTCGGTGGTCGCCCGGCAGATCGCGCCGTCCCGGGTGGCCACCACGTCCCCCGGACGACCGCCCAGCCGGGACTCGGGATACCCGCCGTGCAGGAACCACTCGCCGCCCAGGAACTCGTCGAGCACACCGGGCTGGGAGTCCGCCGCCCTGAGCTTGCGGACCACCGTCGCGGTGGAGTCCGACCGCCAGTCGATGCGACGCAGCGATTGGCGGAACAGGGGGCGGCAGCTTTCGCCGCCGGAGGCCTGCGGCATGGGGGTGTACGTCCCCGACGCGAAGCGTCCCACCGCCAGGAGCACCGCCGCCACGGCGGCGTCCGAGATCTCGTTGCGGTACAGGTCGCTCTTGCCCACCGGGGGCAGCGGACAGGTCACGGACGCCCATACGTCGCCGGCGTCCATTTCCGCGTTCGCCTGAAGCACGGTGACGCCCCAGCGGTCCGCTCCCTCGTGGACGGCCCAGTCCAGCGACGAGGGCCCGCGGTCGCCGACCGGCCCCGGATGGACGACGAGACAGGTGTGGACCGACCAGACGTCCCTCGGGATCGCGGTCTTCAGGTACGGCGCCACAACAAGGGCCGGGCACTCCCGGCGGACGGCCTCCCGGACCGGTTCCTCCTCGTGTGCGAGCTGTACGGCGACGGAGTGCCCGTGGTCCCTCAGCTCCGCCTGGACACGTTGGGTGAGGCTGTTGAAGGCGCTTGCGACAAGCAGGATGTGCACGGCGATCTCCCGGTGGCTGCGGTCCGTTCCGATCGAGCGTGAGCGCGGCTCCTGCCCGGCGGGACTCACGCGGCGGGAACACTCCGGGAATTCACCCGAAGCGCACAGAGCGGACAGCGATCCACACGCTGTTGCGCTCGCCGGATTCACCGCGGGCGGCCGGGCCCGGTCGGAAGGCGTCGCGGCACCGGAGACGCGGCCACCGGTCCCCGCCCGGCGAACGGCCCTCCCGCCGGGTCCTGGCCGGACGGCCTCCTGGCGGACCCGCACGGTCAGTGTGGCGACAGGAGCGCGGCGCCGTCACCGCGGCCCGCTGCTCCGTGACCCCTGCGGCGTATGCTTGCGCCGGTCAGGGGAGGAGGCGTCATGGGGCGGATGCCGTCGGCGCAGCGGCGCAGGCAACTGGTCGAGGCCGCGATCCGGGTGATGGCCCGCGACGGTGTCGCGAAGACCACGACGCGGTCCGTCGTCGCGGAGGCGGGTGTCTCGCTGAGCGTCTTCCACTACTGCTTCGAATCCAAGCAGGAGCTGCTCGAAGCGGTGATGGACACCATCTCGGAGCACTCCGAGTCGGACGTCCTCAGCACGCTCGTCCGCAGGCCCACCCTGCGCGAGACGGTCCGCGCCGGGCTCCAGGCGTACTGGGATCATGTGCTGGCCAATCCCGGCGAGCACATGCTGACGTACGAACTCACCCAGTACGCCCTGCGGGAGCCCGGTTACGAGCATCTCGCCCGGCGGCAGTACGAGCGCTATCTCGCGGCACACACCAAGGTGATCCGCCAACTCCCCGCCGTCCTCGGCGTGGAGCTGGCGGTGCCCGAGCCCGCGGCGGCCAGGTATCTGGCCGCGCTGACCGACGGGCTCACCCTCAACTTCCTCGTGCTGGGCGACGAGGAGAAGGCGGGCGACGTGCTCGACATCGTCGCGGACCAGATCCTGACGTTGGTGCGGGAGTAGCTCAGCGGCCGTACACCGCTGCCTCGTTGATCGAGTAGCCGTACTTGGTGGCCCGTGTCACGCCGTGGAAACGGACGTACCGCGCCTGCACCGGGCTGAACACCGCATTGTCCAGGCCGCCGTCCCCGCTGTCCGTGGACCACACCGTCCGCCATGTGGTCCCGTCGTCCGAGACCTCGATCCGGTAGGCACGTGCATAGGCCTCTTCCCAGTCCAGGGAGACCTTGCCGACCGTACGGGAGCCGCCCAGGTCGAGCCGCAGCCACTGGTCGTCCGACCAGCCGCTCGCCCACCTCGTTCCGGTGTCGCCGTCCACGGCCTTCGCGGCGGCGTAGCTGGTGAACGGGTTCCACTCCGTCTCACCGGCGCTCGCCGCGACACCGGCGGCGAGGTCGGGTTCGGGCGTGTGGAGTTCGGTCGCCCTCCAGGTACGGAGGTAGGACTCCGCGCCGCCGAGCAGGTCCTGCACGGTGTCCTTGCCGCCGCTGAGCCGGATCTGCTCGATCCAGTCGGGCACCATGCCGACCTGGGCCGCGCCGTCGGTGTTGAAGTCCCAGGTACGTTGCCCGGTCTGCTGACGGTCGACGACGGAACCGCCGTCGGCGCTGCGGAAGGGGTACTTGACCGCGTTGGGGGCGTCGGGCCCCACCGGTCCGGGCCAGCCGCCGACGCCGTTCATGTCGGTGCCGTAACCCAGTCCGACACCGTACTTCTGGCGCAGTGTCCTGGTCCCGTCGGACTCCTTGGCGAAGCTGTCGGCACTGGACATGTACGAGGCCTTGAAGCCGCCGAGGCGGTAGACGCGTTCCAGCCAGCCGTCGTCCATCCAGCTGTGGCTGGAGAGCACCCCCGGGTAGTTCGCCGACTCCAGCAGGTCCAGGGCGCGGCCGGCGGCCTTGACGCTCATGTGGTCGGCCTCGAACATCATGTTGCGCTTCATCAGCCCCTTGACCGCGTACTCGCCGAGACGGGTCAGCCCACGGGTGTTGCACTGCGCGCCGCTGTCGTACGCGGGCACCTTGACCCCCGCGGGCAGCAGCTTGGTCACCTCGGCCGGGGCGGCCGCGTTGCCGGAGGGGTTGTCGTGCTGCGGACCGCTGCACTTCTCCGTGGTCCAGAAGGTGCCGGTGGAGAGGAACTGGCCGATGTTCACGGCCGTTCCGATGGTGCCGGAGTCCATCCGCACCCCGCACAGTGCGTTGTCGAACTTGTGGCACAGGAACATGCTGCGCACACCGAGCTCGTACAGCTCGTCCAGGCCGCTGTCGATGTCGGCCCGGCTGCACTGGGACACGTCGAGGATCTGCTTGCAGCCGAAGGGTTCCGAGGTCTCGACGCCGAGCACCACGGCGAGCTTGCCGTCCGCGACGACCTGGCGGGCCTGGGTGGAGTCGGTGACGATGCGGAAGAAGCCCTTGCCCGTTCCGCCGTAGATCTTGTCGATGTAGTCCTGCATCTCGTAGGTCTTGCGGGCTTCGAGACGAATGGCGTCCATCTCGTTGCAGCCGCGGTCCCTGACGTAGATCGAGCACAGCAGGCCGTTGGTGACCAGGTCGTTGACCAGGATCCGCTGGCCGCCGCGCCAAGCGCGCTCCAGCCACGCGTAGTAGTTCTGCTGGTGGCTCAGGGAGTTGTGGGCGGGCCAGGACTTGAACGTCGGCCAGCCCACCGGGTCGTGATGGCCGTTCGAACCGCCGGTCACGTTCTCGAAGAGGGCGAGCGAGCCGTCGGGATAGTGCTCGGGGCAGTCCGCGAGCGCGTCGGCGATTCCCGCTTCGGAGAACGGCTTGCCGCAGATGATGCGGCCGCCGAAGCCCTCGTTGGACATCACGTGATTGTGCGCGTCGACGAAGCCGCGGACCCGGCCCTGGCTGTCCGTGCCGTGGAAGGGTTCGCCGGTGACGTCGATCTGTGAATCGGCGGCGGGGCGTGCCGTGGGCTCCCACCAGGGTGTGCCGGCGCCGGCGGCCGGCGGGGAGCCCACACCGAGTGCGAGCAGGAGGGTGACGACAACGGCAAACAGTCCGCGTCTGCGGAGGAGAGTCATCCGGGCTACCTTCGATGTCCGGGACGGGCGCGCCAACTTACTCGCGCGTAGGTTCCATCGAGGATGGCGCGGACCTGACAACCAGTCAAGGGTCCGGGACGGATGACCTGTTCGGTGGATGGCCGGTCGTTCCGGCCGGAGGAGATCTCCCTCGGGCAGTTGCCGCCGGGGTCGGGACGGGGCGCTGCGGGGAGTCGCGAGACAGTGCGGGACGGCGCGGCCTCCGGGGGCGCCACGCGTCCCGGGTGTGCGAGATGCGCCCTGGCCGCGGCGGCCGATCGGCTCCGGAATCCTTCCCCCGGTGGCCGCTCACGGCCCGCGCGCGGGCCGCCCACATTTTGCCCGACCGTCACCTCGGCCCACTTTCCCCCGGCCCGGGTCCTCTTGAATACTCCGTCTGCCCCTCTTCGTGGACGGACATCGCCGAAGCAACAGGAGGACCCCCACAGCCATGACCGAAATCAATCGGCGTCGCTTCCTTCAGATCGCCGGAGCCACCACCGGGTTCGCCGCTCTGTCCGGCTCCATCGACCGCGCCGCGGCCATCCCCGCGGCCCGCCGCAGCGGAACCGTTCAGGACATCGAACACATCGTCGTCCTCATGCAGGAGAACCGGTCCTTCGACCATTACTTCGGGTCGATGAAGGGCGTCAGGGGCTTCGGGGACCCCCGCCCGGTGACGCTGCCCAGCGGCAAGCCGGTATGGCACCAGGCCGGCGGCGGCAAGGAGACCCTGCCCTACCACCCCGACGCCGACGACCTGGGGATGCAGTTCATCGCGGGCCTCGACCACGACTGGGCCGGTGGTCACAGCGCGTTCAACAACGGCAGGTACGACAACTGGATCCCCGCCAAAGGCACCGGCACCATGGCGTACCTGACACGGGACGACATCCCGTTCCACTACGCCCTCGCCGACAGGTTCACCGTCTGCGACGACTACCACTGCTCGTTCATGGGCGCGACCGACCCGAACCGCTACTACATGCTCTCCGGGCACGTCGGCAACGACGGCACCGGCGGCGGCCCGGTCCTCGGCAACCAGGAAGCGGGCTACGGCTGGACGACGTACGCCGAGCGCCTTGAGAAGGCGGGTGTCTCCTGGAAGGTGTACCAGGACATCGGCGACGGCCTCGACGCGGCCGGCGGCTGGGGCTGGATCGACGACGCGTACCGCGGCAACTACGGCGACAACTCCCTGCTGTACTTCAACAGCTACCGCAACGCCAAACCCGGCGACCCCCTGTACGAAAGGGCCCGCACCGGCACGAACGCCAAGGCGGGAGACGGATACTTCGACATCCTCAGAGCCGACGTCAAGGCGGCCAGGCTGCCGCAGATCTCCTGGATCGCGGCCCCCGAGGCGTTCTCCGAGCACCCCAACTGGCCTGCCAACTACGGCGCTTGGTACATCTCTCACGTCCTTGACGCGCTCACCTCGAACCCCGATGTGTGGAGCAGGACCGCCCTGTTCATCACGTACGACGAGAACGACGGCTACTTCGACCACGTCGTGCCGCCCTACCCTCCGGCTTCCGCCGCCCAGGGACTGTCCACCGTCGACACCGCCCTCGACCACCACAAGGGCAGTGCGGGATACGCCGCAGGTCCCTACGGCCTCGGGCAGCGTGTCCCGATGATCGTCGTCTCACCGTGGTCCACCGGCGGATATGTCTGCTCCGAGACCTTCGACCACACCTCGATCCTGCGCTTCATGGAGAACCGGTTCGGAGTCGAGGAAACCAACATCTCACCATGGCGGCGCGCCATCTGCGGCGACCTCACATCCGCCTTCGACTTCTCCCTCAAGGTCACGGACCCGGCCGACCTGCCGGACACCGCGGGCTACACCCCGCCGGACCGCGACCGCCACGACAGCTACGTACCGAGGCCGCCCGCCCAGGGGGCCCTGCCCCGGCAAGAGGCAGGGGCGCGGCCGAGCCGCCCGCTTCCCTACGCCCCCTACGTCGACGGAGCCGCAGACCTCGCTTCGGGCAAGTACAGGCTGACGTTCAGTGCGGGAGACCGGGCGGGTGCCGCCTTCCAGGTGCGCTCACAGAAGCGCACCGACGGCCCGTGGACGTACACCACGGCAGCCGGGAAGCCCGTGTCCGACTCCTGGAACTCGGTCTACTCCGGCGGTGGTTACGACCTCACGGTCCATGGCCCGAACGGTTTTCTGCGCACCTTCAGGGGCAACAACAAAGCCGCCGAACCCGAAGTGACGACACGTCATGAGGCGGGCGGACTGAAACTCACCCTGACCAACCCGTCGGCGGCCGACGCGAACCTCGCCCTGGCCGACGCGTACGGCGGCGAGCGCCGAACCGTCACGGTCCGCGCCGGCGCCACCGTTGTGCAGAGCATCGACCTGCGGGCCACCAAACGGTGGTACGACCTGACGGTCGTCGTCGAGGGCAACGCGGGATTCCTGCGGCGCATGGCCGGACACGTCGAGAACGGTCGAGCCGGCGTGAGCGACCCGGGCATCGCAACCGTGTGAGCCCCCGCGCTCGGCCGGGCGGGTCACTCTTCGCGGGAGGCCTCCCGGCCGGGCTGCCCGGCAACGGCGCTGCGGCCCGGTCGATGCCGCCCCGGCTCACAGACCGCGGGGAGGCTTCTCCGTAACTCGTGCGCTTCGCCCGCGATCCGCTTGACGGCTTTGCGTAAACTTTGCGATGTTCTGTCCGGCTGGTGATGTCCTGGACCTATTTAGTGGCCGGGACTGGGCCGGCTTCGGGTTGGCGGGGCTCCGGCGCGGAGGGCGCCGGAGCGGCTGCGGGCTCCTTGTTCGTCACCCGCTTTGCTCTGCCGTACTGCCCTGCGGCTAGTTTGTGTGCAGGACAGGTACAGGTACGCAGGCCCGTGGCGGCAGAGGTGCACGGGGGACGGGAGGTCGGGAAGAGTGTCGCTGCGCGGAGGTGATCCAGCCGAGATCGGCGGTTATCCGCTTGAGGCGCGGCTCGGCTCGGGTGGCATGGGCACGGTCTTCCTGGCCCGCACGAGCTCGGGGCGACCTGTCGCGATCAAACTGATCCACCAGCAGTTCGCGGGGGACGACGAGTTCCGCATCCGTTTCCGGCAGGAGGTGGCGGCGGCGAGGCGGGTGAGCGGCGCGTTCACCGCCGCCGTGGTCGACGCCGCCCCCGATGCCGAGCAGCCGTGGATGGCGACGACCTACATCGAGGGGCACACACTCGCCCAGCACATCGCGGCGGAAGGCCCGCTGAACGGGGCGGAGCTGCGGAGGCTCGCCATCGGACTGGCGGAGGCGCTGCGCGACATCCACCGGGTGGGCGTCGTCCACCGCGACCTGAAGCCCTCGAACGTCGTGCTCTCGCCCGAGGGCCCGCGCGTCATCGACTTCGGCATCTCGCGCGCCGTGGACCAGCAGACGCTGACGATGACCGGACGGGTCATCGGTACGCCGCCGTTCATGTCGCCGGAGCAGTTGCAGGCGCCGCGTGGTGTGGGACCGCGGTCCGACGTCTTCTCGCTGGGGACGCTGCTGGTGTACGCAGCGACGGGCCACGGGCCCTTCGACGCGGACAGCCCGTACATCACGGCGTATCAGGTGGTGCATGACGAGCCGTCGCTGGACGCGGTGCCGGAGGCCTTGCGCGTGGTCGTCGAGCCGTGCCTGGCCAAGGAGCCCGAGGGGCGTCCCACGGCGGACGAACTCCTCGTGCTGTTGCGGGACCTGCCGACCGATCTCGGCGGGGCGGACGGGGCCGACGCGAACGGCGCCGGCGCGGGCCGCACCCGCGACATGATCACCCAGCATCACCTCGCGACGCCGGTCACCCCGGCGCCGAATGCCCCGGCCACCGCCCGGCCCGGCCCCGATGCGGGGAGCACCGGGACCTCGGTCGGCCTTCGTCTGCGTCGCCGCTGGCGGCCCGTGCTCGCGGCCGCGGTCGCGGTGGCGGCGATCGGCGGGGGAGTCGCCGCGCTGGCAGCGGGCGGCTTCGGGGCCGACCGCGGCGACAAGGGCGACAGGGTCGCGGTGCCGGGTCTCGCGCTTCCGGAGGGCTTCGGGCCGTGGCGCAAGTCCGTGCTGGGCGGTCGTGAGGACATCCCCGACGAACTTCGTTGCGTCGCACGCGGCGACGCGCTGTTCTGCGGGGGCGGCGGTGTCGTCGCGACCCGGATCCGAGCCTCGGACGGCTCCCGGGTGTGGACCGCGAAGAGCCCGGGCGTCCCTGTCCAGGGCATGCACCTGGTGGGCGCCACCGATGACACGGTGCTCGGTTACCGCTTTGCCGACCAGGACGCCCCGCAGGGCCCTCCCAGCGAGGTGGTGGCCGTCGATGCCGACAACGGCCGGGAGCTGTGGTCCGTGCCGTCCGGCGCTCAGTCGCAGGCCGTCACGGGCCGGAGCCAGGACGCCATGGTGGTCGGCTCCGCCGTCGTCACGGTCGACGCCTACAACTCCCGCCTTGAGGCCCGGGACGCGCACACCGGCAAGGTCGCCTGGAAGACGCCGTTCCCCGCGGGCACACAGTGCGCGCCCGTTCTGGCGGGCGCGCAGCTCCTCGCGATGTGCGCGACGAACGAGGAGGTGAACGACTTGGGGGTGCGGCACCCCACCCTGTACACGGTCGACCGCGCCTCGGGGACACTGGGCAGGCCCATCGCGGTCGACGGCCCCGCCGTGCCGATGGGCGTCGCCGACGGCAGGCTCGTACTCCTGCGGGGGCACACGGACGGGACGGCGCTGGACGGCTACGACGGGGTGGCGCGGGTCGACCCGGCCTCGGGGAAGGTCACGTACTCCCGGCTGGCCGAGACGTACCCGGGGACGCCCGGCATGGCGGACGGCACCCTCTACGTGAGCAGCCGGACGGGTCTGGTCGCGGCGCTCGACCCCGCGACCGGCCGGAAGAAGTGGTCCCGGCAGATGGGCGTGGAGGGCGCCTCGGGGCCCGTGGCGGGAGCCGACGCGCTGTATTTCAGCTCGGCGACCGGCCGAGTGGTCGCGCTGTCGCCGCACGACGGCAAGGTCCTGTGGACAACAGATCCGCACGCCGACGGTCTGACCGGCGAGGAGGGCGCAAGCCCGCGCGTGACCGTGGTGGGGCGCGCGCTGGTCGTGGCCGCGGCCAAGAACACACTCTTCGCCTTCGACACGCAGAACCCCCCGAAGGCGGGCTGAACCCGGCGGGAGCGGCCACCGGCCGCGTCGTCGCCCGCCGTGCGAACCCTTCACCGGCGCACCCGGTCGTCGGCGCGGCCTGGATCGTGTCCTGTGCGAGTGTGCCGCTCCGGGGTCCGGGATCCCGCGTTCGTGTGCCCGGGCGGAGCGGTGGATGCCGCTGAGCGCCGGTGCGTCCGGTGCGGAGGCCCTTGCCCCGGGGCAGGACCTGATCCGCGGCGGGCGGGCCGGCGTGGTCGTCGCAGGCGGGGCGGAGGCATGTCCGCGCCCTTTCACCATCGCGGCATCCGCCGGGACGGAGGCCCTGCCGACGCAGTCCGTGGCCCCGACGACCGGCCCCGCGGCGTCCTGATCGCCTTCAGGCCGGGGTGGACTGCTGCGTGGTCATGTCACCCCCCCCGGCCTGGTATCGCGCGCGGCCGCGGCAGCCCATGCGTTCGACCTGGCGACCGTCCTGGCCGGATTCCACGAGGACCACCCCCAGGTGGAGATCGCTCCGACCGAGGACACCTCGGAGCGGATGCTCGCCGCACCGCACCGAGGGGAGCTCGGCATCGCCGTGACCGGACTCGCGGACGAGGAGCCCTCCAGCCCCGCCGGCGCCGTCTTCCTGAACCTGATGCGTACGAGTCCGGGCCCGGCTTGACGCGCCGTGGAGACCGCTATGGCACGCGAATGGCAGCGTGAGTCCCGAGAGGCCCGGACAGAGAACAAGCCCCAGGACGACCGCCCTCGCGCCAGCGTCTCCGGATCTCCTCCCGCTGAGGCGGCGAGAACCCGAAGTCACGCACCTGTGCCTCCACCACCGCATGATCGCCCGTGGGTGGTGCGTTGATCACTTGAACCCGCCATCGCCCGGCGACAGCCTTCTCAGGTGAAGGCGATGGCTGCTCCGGTCGAGATCGAGAGTTTCGCAGCGTGGAGGAGTCGCAGGCATACATAGGACTCGATTCCGTAACGCTGCCACCCCTCGGTGGCCGACTCCGCGGCATCGGCGGCGTCGACGATCTCTTCGGAGTCCGGATCGAGGTCTTCCGGAAGACCGAGAGCTTCGGCGAGCCGGCGGGTTTCCTCCAGCAGCCGCACCGAAGAGCCCAGGTGGCCGCCCGGCGCCTGTTTGTCGACGATGACGTGGGTGAAGTCGACGGGGACGTAGTAACCCCCGCAGTCCGAATGATGGACCAGATGGTCGAACGGCCCGGGAGGATCGGTCGGGAGGTCCTCGTACACCTTGCTGAGGAGCGAGTCGTCAGCCGCCCGGTGGCTTCCGTCCAAGGGCTCGGGCAGGCGCCCGCCTGCCGCGAGGTGGACGGCGAGACGGCGAAGGGTGTGCAAGCCCGAGTAGCCCCACGAATCCTCGCTCTCCCTCCTGCCGAGGTCGGGCTCAGTCCACCGTCGTGCTCCCGCACGCTCCAGCAGCTCGCCGACCACGGCAAAGTCGGCGCGGACCTTCTCGGCGTAGTCGTCCTCCGCATCGACGAGCACACCGACAACTATGTTCAAACCCATGACCCGATTCTGTCATCGGCCGTCGGACGACCACGCCTTGCCCTGCTGCCGGGTCACGCCACCCGTCCGCAGCCGCCGGCCCCCGGCGGGCCGACTCCGCGCGGCGGGCTGAAGCCGGCGTCCAGCCCGGGGTCGTACGGCTTGGCTCCACAGCGCACCCTGATCGCCACCCGCATCAGGCGCCGTAGGAGCCGTTGACGCGTGATCCGGGCCCGAAGTCCTTCGGCGACGGCCCAGGCTTCTCCCGCTCGGTGTCGAAGAACCGGTCGTGCACGTCTTCCGGGGCGGGGCCGGCGGACAGTTCGGCGAGGTCCTCACGGGAACCGACGGGAATGGATATGTGCAGCTGCGCGAGTTCTGCGGCCACCTTCGCGAACAGCTCGTCATAGTCGGATGAGATGTCGTACAAGCACGCTTCGGAGAAGGTGATGCCACGGCCTTCAGATGCCCGGCCATCTGCTCGGATGCCGCACAGCCGGCCATGATGTCGGGATCGGCGCGCTCCTTCTCGCCGAGATGGCTGGTGTCGGTCAACGGGTGTTGGGCACGCGGCTCCAAGACGGTGATGCCGAACTGCCCGAAGGGACGCCCGCGCCCTTCCCGCTGCGCTGTCGCCGGGAGCCGTACATTCCCGGGCACGGAACCCGCGAGGACCTGGAGCGTTCGCTCGACCTGCCAACGGGCGGTTCACTGCTCGTCGGTGAGGCCCTGGAGATCGACGGGACGGGTTCCGTCGAACGTCACGAGGATTCCGTGGGGATCCGCCAGCCGGAGTCTGCTCTCGGTGAAGCGGATGGCCCAGGTCTGGTCGGCCCACACCGTTGCCTCGGGAGCCGCGATCGGCAACTCGGCAAGATCCAGCTGGCTCAGTTCGTCGGCTGTGAGCCCGAAGTGCCGTTCACGTAGTCGGGTGCGGCAGTACTCCAGGGCCTGGTCGACGAAAACGTCGAAGCGGCTCACAACATCGTGAGCGAGCCGGAGGGCGGACTCGTCCGGCGGGGCAGCCGGCTCGGTCACCAGACTTACGGCCACCTGGTTCTCACCCGCCGCGTCCGCGAAGCAGCCGGTCCAGCAGGCGAGCTGCGGAGGGCTCTCCGTCCGGCTCAGCGCCAGCCCGGCGATATGCAAGGTGGCGGGCAATTGCGAGTCGACGCCCGGAACTTCAGTGCCCGAGCCTCTCGGTGATGCGTCGTTCCCGGACATGGACCCACTCTAGGCCAGGTCGGTGCGTGGCGAGGCCCGCATACACCTGGCTCACGGTGATGGTGTGCGTCGGACGTGGTGGCGACCGTGTCCGCGGAGCGAAGGCGTCGGCCGGGGTTCCGGTGAGCAGCTGGGGTGCCGTGGTCGCTGCACATGGTCGATATCGCCCAGGCGCGGAACGGATCCCTGGAGTACCACTGGCCACTCTGGCATGCTCTTGTCAAGCAATGCGCGTGGAGCGAACTGTGACGTGAGGAGGACGGGACATGTGCGAGCAGTGCGGTCCGGCCGGCGGTGCGGCGGAGGAACCGGACGGTCTCCGACCGGTGGGCCCGTCACGCAGAAGGCTGCTGATCGGCTTCGGCGCCGGGCTCGGGGTGGCGCTGACGGGCGTACCGGCCCTGACCTCGTCGGCCGCGGCGGCGACACTCAAGGACGGCCGGTGGTGCAACCCCGCCCGGGGCCACTTCCCCGCGGGCGGCTACTACGGGGCCCCGCGCGGCCGCTACCCGCACGCCGGCCAGGACGTCACCAACTCGACGGGCACGGCGGTCTACGCCGCGGCCGCGGGCACCGTGGTGCGCCGGGGAACGGACGTCCTGTCGGGGCGCACGGGGAACGGTCTGGTCATCGCGCACGGCGGTGGCCGGTACACGTACTACGGGCACCTCAGCGCGTTCCGGATCCCGCTCGACGCGAAGGTCGCCGCCGGGCAGCGCATCGCCGACATGGGTGCCACGGGCCATGTGACCGGTCCCCACCTCCACTTCGAGACCCACAGCGGAGGGTTGGGGTCCACGGTCAATCCGGTCTCCTACCTCGCCGCTCGCGGCGTGGACCTGGGCGGTGGCTGGCCGGCCATCGGTCCCGGTGCCGTGGGCGCGACCGTGAAAGCCGTCCAGTACCTGATCACCCGGCGCGGCACCGCGCTGGTCGCCGATGGCAACTACGGCGCGGTGTCGGTCAACGCGGTCAAGAAGTTCCAATCGTCCCGTGGTCTGGTGGCGGACGGCCAGGTCGGACCCAAGACCTGGCCGAGGCTGGTCCACGCGCTCGGGAAGGGCAGCTCCGGAGCGCATGTACGCGGCCTTCAGGTGGCCCTCAACAAGCACAGCGCGGGGCTTGCCGTCGACGGCGACTTCGGCGCCGTGACCAACTCCGCCGTACGCGCCTACCAGAACGTGAACCGCCTCGTCGTCGACGGGCAGGCGGGCCCCAAGTCCTGGGAGGCGCTGGTCGGGTGACGGTCCGACAGATGTGCATCCACAGGTCGGGGCGGGCCCGGTTCGACGGTTCCGCCCCGCCCCTCTGAGTGCCCCATCACGCCGACTTTGGCCGCCATCGCGCCGTTGGTGGCGGACGGTGGTGGCGCGAGGCGACGGGGCTGTTGCCGTGACGTCGGTTCGTTGCTGCGGGTGGGGGATTCACCACTGACGTCGTACGGTCGCCTTGCTGTCGGTCACCAGGCTTGCCGGCGGAACATCATCGGCCACGACCGCGCCGGCGGCGATCACGGCGTCACGGCCGATGCTGACGCCGGGCAGGATCGTGGCGCCGGCGCCGATCCACACGTTCTCCGCCACGTCGATGGGTGCGCCGGTGAGGTACAGCCGTCGTTCTCCGGGATCGACCGGGTGTCCGATGGTGATGAACGTGACCTTCGGGCCGATCATGACGCGCTCGCCGAGCCGGATGCCGGCGTAGTCCAGGAACGTGCAGTTCTGGTTGATGAACACGCGCTCGGCGAGGTCGAGGTTGAGGCCGTGGTCCGTGAAGAAGGGCGGATGGATCGTCACCCTCGGCGGCAACGGCTTGCCGAGGATCTGTTCGAACAGTTCCGCTTTGCCTGCTTCGTCGTCGAAAGGCAGGACGTTGAGGCGGGTGGTGAGTTCGGTGACCTGAAGGACTCTCGCGGCCATGGCCTGGAACTCGGCGCTGTGAATGCGCATGAGACGGTCGCCGGACATGCCGTGACTCCTTCCGGGTGTGCCGGCCGACTGGGCTGGACTGTGCGGGACGGGACGGGAGGGGACTGTGCGGGACGGGATGGGACGGGACGGGACCGTGCGGGACGGGGCGGGCTGGGGCTCGCCGGTCAGCCGGCGGAGGCGGGTTTCGGGCAGCCGGCCCAGTCACCTCTGACGCGGTCGTGGAGGCGGCCGCGGCGAGGGGTGGGGCCGCGGTGCGTGAGCCGTTTCGGTGTGGTCGTCGCCGTGTTGTGGTCTCGTTGCCCAGGACGGGAGCCACGCCGTCCCGGGGAGCCGCGGCAGGGTCCCGAGGTGGGCGATGATGCCGCGGAGTTCCGGATGCGGATTCGCACTCGGGAGGATGAGCGAGAGCGGGTACGCGAGGGTCGGACCGACGACGGGGATGCGGCGCAGGTCGTGATTGGCCGGCCACATGTACCGGTCGCGTGCCCCGACCAGCGTGGCCACGTCCGCCGACTCCGCGAGGGTGTCCAGGAGCACTTCGTCTCCGAAGTGCGGGCCGGCCGCGTCGATGCGCAGGTCGAAGGCGGTGGCGAGTTGATCGTAGAACTCCGCCCATTCGCTTCGGGGTGCGATACCCGGCACCCAGATCCGGTGCCTGCGCAGTTGCGTCGGCGTCAGCCGTCGCGCGGCGGCGAGTGGATGTCCGGGGCCGACGAGAAGCTCCAGCGGGGTGTCGAACGCGTGGATCATCCGCAGACCGGGCGGCAGCGCGGCCGGGTCGGTGACGGTACGGAACGAGGCGTCGACGTCGCCCGCCTCGATGGCGGCGATCACCATGCGTGGGTCGTCGACCCTGAGGGTCACCACGTCGAGATCGGTTTCGGGATGTGACCGCCAGTAGTCGTGCAGAACGACGGCCTGGGCACTTCGCAGGCCCAGAACATCGATCCGTAGGGCCCGGGAGCCGGGCCTGACCGCGGTGATGGCGCGTTCGACACCCGCGACGACACTCTGTGCGTGGGGAAGGAACGCCTGGCCGTCGAGCGTGAGCTCAACCCCTCGGGCAGTGCGTGTGAACAGGCGGACTTCCAGCTCCCGCTCCAGCGACGCGATCCGCTTGGACACCGCCTGCTGTGTCACGCCCAGCTCGTCGGCCGCATGCTGGAACTGTCCGAGCTCGGCCGCCCGGACGAACGATCGCAATGCGTTGGTGTCCACCGGCCCATCCTAGGGGCGCCCAACCGATCGTTGTGGATCGCCGGGGTTCGGTTGGTCCGAGCCGGGGCGGGCGCCGGGAGCGGCCCTCGGTGGCGTGCTGATCGACGACCGCAGGCCCGTGCGGCCAGGGCGGCCGTCGTCGCGCAGCGGGTGGAGAGGCATTCGTCGACTTCGTCGAGTGCCACCTCGTCCGGCGGCGGCTGTGGCGCGCCCCCGCGAGCCGTGCGTCGCAGGTGTGCCGGTGATCCCCTGGATCCGGTGCCGGGCGACGGCACCGCAGGTCCGCGGGGGCTGCGACGTACCCCGCCATGTCCAGCGACCGCGATCCGGGCCGCTTCCCGCAGCGCGTGCGGCGGCTGCTGCGTCGATGCGGCCGACCAGGCCGGCAGGGCCTCGCGCTCACCGGACGAGGACGGGGCGTCCTTCGGGGCGGGCCCGGCCGGGGCGCAGATCGGAGAACTCGGAGTGTCCTTCACCGCGGCTGTCCATCCGCGGCCGTCCGCCACCGTCCTGCGCAGCCGGACCGTGGATTTCGCAGCCGATGCGGAGGGCGGGGCCGCGGCCGGGCCGCGCCCCCGGGGCATCGACGTGGATCAGGACTCCGACGCCCGCCATTCCTGCGCGTAGTTGTTGAAGATCTCCCGCAGGTGATGCCCGATCTTCAGATAGTCCAGGTCGTCCAGGTTGGCGAGGGAGACGCGGACCGACCACTGGGGGCCGTCGAAGCCGCCCCCGTTGAGCAGCACCACGCCTGTCTGCCGGGCGAGGCGGAACAGTGGGTCGATCGGCTCGTAGTTCTTGTCGAGGAAGGCTGCGAACGACTCGCCGTGTTCGAGTCGGGCCTGTGCCATGAGGTCCAGTTCGACGTAGTAGCCGGCGCGGTGCGGATCGTCGGCGATCTTCATCTGGGCTCCCTCCAGCAGGAGTTGGAGGCGCTGCCGCACGATGGCGCGGATCCGCTGCTTGTAGGCCCGGCCCTCGTCGAGCATGCCGAAGAGGGAGAACAGGCCGAGCATGACCTGCTGCGGGAGCGAGAGGCCGGCGGTGTGGTTGAGCGCGACCTGGCGGGAGTCGGCGACCAGCCGGTCGATGAACCTGATCTTCTCCGGTTCCAGGCTCAGCGTTCCGTACCGCCTGTTCAGGACGTCCTTGTCCGCCTGCGGCAGGGCGGCGATCCGTTCGTCGACGACATTGTCGTCGTGCAGTCCGATGACGCCGAGTCGCCAGCCCGTGCAGCCGTAGTGCTTCGAGTACGAGTAGACGAGGAGGGTGTTGCGGGGCAGGTCGGCGGCCAGGGACCGGAAGCCGTCCACGAACGTTCCGTACACGTCGTCCGTGACGATGAGCAGGTCCGGGTTCTTCGTCGCGACGATGTCCTTGATCTGGTCCGTGACCCGCCGACTGAGCGCCAGGGACGGCGGGTTGGAGGGGTTGACCAGGCAGACCAGCTTGATGTCCGGGTCCGCGAGCTTGTCGATCTCCTCGGCCGGGTAGCGCCACTCGCGCACGCCCGCCTCGGCGAACATGTTGGCCTCCACGTACGTCACGTCGAATTCGTACGTGTCCAGCTCGGGAATCTCGATGTACGGGGTGAACACGGGGACCATGAGCGCGATCCGGTCGCCCTTGTGCAGGATCCCGTTCTTCATGAGCGAGTCGAAGATGTAGCACATGGCGGCTGTGCCGCCCTCGGTCGCGAAGTACGAGAAGTCCCCGGCCGGCGGCTCGTTGGCGAACAGCTCGTCCGCGATGTAGCCGCGGACGATCTCCTGGGTGTGGTGCAGGATGCGGTCCGGCACCGGATAGTTGTCGCCGACCGAGCTGTCGGTCAGTTCATGGACGAAGGCGTCCTTGTCGAATCCGAAGCGCGACACCGCCGACTCGACACATTTCCGGAGGAGTTCGATGCCGGGGAGACCCGGCTGCTGCCGTACGAAGGCGTCGAAACGGTCGCCGGAACCTTCCAGCTCCGGCATGCCGCCGAGGTTGTCGGCCGTCCACACCCGGCGGGACTCGGTGAGTGCGAAGTGGCCGAGTGCGTAGAACGCCTCGCGGGGCCCGGTGGCGACCCAGTTCGGGTTGCCACGGCCCGCGTTGAGCATCTGGGCGCTCGACTTGTCCTTCTGGCCGGGCCGGTCGGCCTGCGCCTCCTGGGCGAGTCCGACGAAGACGTTCTTCAGCTCGAAGGGGGAGAGCCGGGCGTACTGCTGGATCTGCTCGCGGCTCAGGTTCGTCTCGTGCATGGTGTTTTCCTCATGTCCTTGTGTCCGTGCGGGGCGCTCAGTGGTGGAGGAGGACGATCACGGCGCCCCAGATGGTCAGCAGTACGTTTCCGACGGCGTACGGGATCGTGTAGCCGAGCGTGGGGACCTGGGACCGGGACGCCTCGTTGATCGCGCCGATCGCGGCTGTGGTGGTCTGGCCGCCCGCGAGGACGCCCATCAGGATCGGGAAGCGGATCCTCTGGATGTGGTGACCGACGAGGAATCCCACGATCAGGGGTACCACCGTGGCCACCGCGCCGAAGACCAGCAGGCCCCAACCCGCCGTGGAGAGACCGGAGGTGAAGCCGGGGCCGGCGTTGATGCCGACGACCGCGACGAAGAGGCACAGGCCGAGCGTGTCCATGAACCACTGGGCACCGGGCGGCACATTGCCGTACGTGGGGTACTTGCCGCGGATCCAGCCGAAGACCAGGCCCATGATGAGCGCGCCTCCGGAGGTGGAGAGCGAGATCGGGACGCCGCCCGCGGTCAGTGCGGGGATGCCGATGCAGCCGCCGAGGAAGATGCCGAGACCGACCCAGATCATGTCGGTGGCGAAGGACGTCGGGACCGGCTTGCCGATCGCCCGGCCCGCCGGGTCCACGAGCCGTTTCGGCCCGGTGAGGACCAGTGTGTCGCCGCGCTCGACCTTCGTCGACAGGCGGTACGGGAACTCCGCCCCGGACCGGTAGATCTTGTCGACGTAGACCCCCGCCATGAACGGCTCCTTGCGCAACTCGGCCACCGACTTGCCCAGTTGGTTCTTCTCGGAAGCGACCACGTGCAGTGTCTCGGTCCGGTAGCCGAGCAGTTCGACGTCGTCGGTCTCCGCGCCGAGGTGGGTACGGGCGTCGAAGTCGACGAGCGAGCCGCGCAGCGCGCTGAGCGCCACCACGTCCCTCTCGCGCAGCACGGTCCGCCGGGTGTGGTCGAGGATTGCGCCGTCCCGGCGCACCCGCGTGATGTAGATGCGGTGGCCGAGCTCCTGCTGTTGCTGCTCGAAGTCGTCGATGGTGCGGCCGACGATGTCGGGGCGCTGGATCGTGTACGCCCGCAGCACCACCTCGTAGTAGCCGTCGTTCAGGTCGGGGTCGTCCTCGGGGGCGTCCAGCTCCTTCGCGAGCGCGGCCGATTCGGCGGCGAGGTCCTTGCGGTAGAGCTTCGGCAGTACGTTCGCCAGGAGCATCGCGCACAGGATCGTGCCGAGCGGATACGTCACCGCGTAGCCGATCGCGACGAGGTTCTCCTCGGTCCTGGCCTGCCCGGCGGAGAGCCCAGGCAGATTGCCGATGGCGTCCTGTGCGACACCGATCACCGCGGACTGGGTGAGGGCGCCGCCGAGCAGACCGGCGCTGAGGCCGGGGCCGTAACCGAGCACGGCGGCGAAGCCCCAGCAGACCAGCAGGCCGGTGACGCAGACGACGACGGCGTTGACGACCTGCGGCAGGCCGTCCTTCTTCAGGCCGCGGAAGAACTGCGGACCCACCTTGTAGCCGAGCGCGAACAGGAACATCGTGAAGAACAGGTTCTTCACCGTCCCGTCGACGGTGACCTCGAACCGGGCACCGAGCAGCAGCCCCGCCACCAGGCAGCCGGTGACGGCGCCCAGTGCGACGGCCCGGTAGCGCAGCTTCCCGAAGAGGAAGCCGATCGCCACGGTGAGGAAGACCAGCAGCTCGGGGTGGGGCTGGAAGATGTTGCGATTCAGGAAATCGATCATTTCCCCGGGCTCTCCGATCTGTCAGGAACCGAGGACGCCGACGAGTACCGGGCCGGTCAGAGGGAGCAGGAAGTTCGAGAGGGCGTAGGTGATGGTGTAGCCGAGCATCGGCACCGACGACTGCGCCACCTGGGTGACGGCGGTGATCGCGGGCGTCGAGCACTGCTGGCCCGCGATGGCGCCGATGAGGAGCGGCTTCTCGATGTGGAGGAGTTTGAGGCCGACGACGAGCGAGATCGTCGCGGGGACCAGCACCATGGCGATCCCGGCGAACGGCAGCAGCGCCCCGTACTCCTTGAGCAGTGGCCAGGCCTGTGGTCCGGACACCAGACCGGTGCAGGCGATGAAGACCGCGAGCCCCATGTCCTTGATGGTGGCGGCGGCCTGCGGCGGGAACGCCCCGAAGGTCTGGCTGCGCGAACGGAACCAGCCGAAGAGCAGCCCCGAGACGAGACAGCCGCCGCCGGTGCCGAGGGACAGCGGAACGTCGCCGAACTTCACCACGACCTGCCCGAGCAGCGAACCGGCCGCGATGCCGAGCCCGAGGTAGATGAAGTCGGTGGCGTCGTTCCTGACCACGGAGCCGAGCTTCGCGACCAGTCTGTTGAGGCCCGAGCGGGCACCCACCAGGGTCAGCACATCACCGCGGTGCACGACCGTGTCGCCGTTCGCGGGCAGTTCCTGGCCGGTGCGCGTGACATCGGTGACGTACACGCCGGCCGAGAGGAACTCGGGATTCTCGCGCTGGATCCGGTCGATCGTCTTGCCGTCGTTGGACTTGCGGGTGATCGACACCTGCTCGGTCGCCAGAGGTGAAGCGAGACCGGGGACGCCCGGTGTCTCGGGGCCGATGAGCCGCCCCGCCTCGATGGTCTGCGCGCGCCGGCCGACCACGAGGACCAGGTCGGAGAGGGTGAGCCGGAGATCGGGGGAGGGCGTGAGGACCTTGCTGCCGCGCTTGACGGACTCGATGGTGATCCGCTCGTCGAGGGCGGACTCCAGGTTCCCCACGGTACGGCCGTCGGCGGTGGTCACCAGATACGTACGGCCCACCATGGTCGGCAGGGCGGGGCGCTCGTCCGGTCCCAGGGCGCCGCTGCTGCGGGTGCGCTCCCACAGCTCCCGGGCGGCGTCGCGCAGGTTGATGCGCAGCATCATCGGCATGATCTGGCTCGTGTAGAGGACGATCGTGATCAGGCCGAAGAGATAGCAGACCGTGTACGCGGTGGCGACGTTGCCCTGGTACTCGGACACCTGCTGTGCGGTCAGACCACTCAGTTTGCCGATGGACTCGGTGGCCGTACCGACGACGGCGGATTCGGTGGCGGCACCGGCCAGGATGCCCGAGGCGGTGCCGACATCGAGGTCGAACCACTTGGCGAGGCCGAAGGCGATGCCGAGGGCACAGACCAGTTCGATGCCGCACAGCACGAAGAAGCGCAGGCTCTTCTTGTTGAGGTTGCGGAAGAACTGAGGTCCGGCCATGTAGCCGAGGGCGAAGATGAACAGCGCGAAGAACACGGTCTTCACGTCGTCGGAGACCTGCGCCTTGGTCCAGGCGCCGAGGAGCAGGGACACGATGAGCGTTCCGCAGATGCCGCCCAGCGTCAGCGGCCCGACACGCAGCTTCCCGAGGAGGTAGCCGAGCGCGAGGCTCGCGAACAGGACGAGCTCGGGGTGGTCCTTGAGGACTCCCACGGCCGCTCAGTGAATCTCATATAACGAAATATGGGGCATGGTTGGACAATAGGTGACGGTTCGTGATGCCGCCACGCGACGCCGGCAGCCCTGGTCATCCGGCGGCGAATCGGGCGCAGTTGAGGCGCGCCCGTGCGGGACCGCTGCCGTACGGGAGAGTGTTCCGGCGGCCCGGCCCGGTGCACCGTCGGCCCGGCCCGGTGCACCGTCGGCCCGGTCACCGGTCTCAGAGTCCGGTGACCTTGGCGCTCGCCGACAGCGCGTAGGCCAGGGTGACCGTGCGGTGACCACCGGGTGGGAGGGCGATGTCCCAGCGGGCGATGCCCTCGGCGTCGACCGTGTCCGGGGCCGGGGAGCAGGATTTCTCGTGCAGCCGGATCTCCACCGCCGAGACCTCGGAGACCGGGATCCGTTCCCGCAGGACGACCACCCGCTCGTCGTGTTCGCCGGGGGCGGAGAACCGCGACAGGTGCAGCCGGACCGTGCGGTTCACCACGGTTCGCTGGGTGATTCCGGTGGAGTCGCGGGACTCCTCGGACTGCCGGACCACCCGGTAGTCGTCGCAGCTGCCGAAGGCCAGTTCGGCCGGGGCGCCGGGGGCGGTGAAGTCCAGTGTGCCGCGGCCGCTGAATCCGCTGCCGCGGACCAGGTCGACGGGCCCGGCGAGCAGTGCGTGGCCGGACCGGTTGTCGAACCGCACCGCCTGGGTGACCAGTGGGGACAACTCCGGTGAGCAGGCGTACTCGCTGCGTGCGGCCGTGGTGAACGCGGAGAGCGGCACTCGGTGGGCGCGGCCGTCACCGGGCACCGACACCGGTGCGGGGGATCGCAGTACGCGTGCCTCACCGCCGTCGTCCACCCCGGGCAGCCCGAGCACGGGCGTCGGGCCGAGGTCCGCGACGGCCTCCTCGCGCAGTTCGACGTCGATCGTGCGGCGCTCCGCCGCGGAGCGGTCCTTGAGCGTCAGCCGGTCCTCGACCAGCCGAGGCGGATCGGTGGCCAGGGCCGAGCGGGCCGTGGACAGGGTCAGCCGTACGTCCGACCAGTCCTCGCCGGTGCGCTGCCAGACCATCGCGTCGGTCTCCAGGGTCAGCGAGTCCCCGTCGAGCACGGCCCGGTAGGCCGGCCGCCACAGCGCACACGGGGTGAGGTGGCTCAGGCGCAGCCCGACCGGCCCGGCCGCCGCGGTCTCCACGGTCAGTTCGACATGGCCGACCAGCTCCGCGGGCTTCTCCTCGGTGAGCCGCACGGCCCGCTCGGCCTCCCCGAGTTCGCCCGCGATGCCGGCCAACCGGGCGTCCGCGGCACGGAGTTGTTCGCAGCAGGTGTCGCGCTCCTCGTCCACCCGGTCCAGCTCGCGGGCCCAGCGATGCTGTTCGGTCTCGCCGTGACCGGCGCCCTCGCCGATCTCCCGCAGCACATCGGCGGCGAGGCGGCCCAGCAGATCGAGGCGGGCCTTCAGCCGCTCGCGTCGCCGGCCCAGCGACAGCCGCTCCTCTTCGAGACCGTGTACGCGGTGGCGCAGGGCGGAGTCGTCCTCGGTGGGCAGCGGCGCGCGCGGTGTCCAGCTGCGGACGATCCGTACGTCGAGCACGGTCGCGTGGTGATCGGCGGCCAGTTCGGCATGGAGGGTCCGGTCGACGGCCAGCGCGCTGACCGGCCCGAGACGCAGCCGCTGGACCCCGGCCTCCAGGTCGAGCACGACGGAGCGTTCGACGTGGGCGCGGTCCTCCAGACAGGTGACGGCGGTGACGGGGAGAGCGATCGGCTGCTGGGCCGTGGACATGGTGGGTGTCAGCTCCTGCGGTTGCCGCCGGCCAGGGACTTGCCGGTCGGTATGCGGATCTCGTAGCCGCCGTCGAGGGCGGCGGTTGCGCCCGCGGTCAGGTCCGGTCGCCAGACGCGGGTGCCAGGTGTGTACCGGTCGGGTCCGGTGCCTTCGTCGGGGGTGGTCCAGTCGGCCCGCTCCTCGATCCGGACGTCCGGATCGGCGGTGACCGGAACCCGTTCGCGGACCTCCACCGTGACGGGCCGCGTCAGTTGGTTGGCCAGCTCCACGTGGACGCGGTGGTCGAGCACGGTGGTGTTGTTGCGCAGGCCCGACGTCGACTCGTTCAGGCTCGTACGGCGGGTGACCCGGATGCCCTCGGCCGCCCCGAGCCCCACCCGGCGGACACCGCCGGGTGCGAGCGTGGGCAGTGCGGTGGTCAGCAGGAAGTCGTCGTCGACGGTGACCTCCACCGGACCGGCGAGCAGTGCCTGGTCGGTGGAGTTGGAGAGCACCAGCGTCGCGTACACGGTCTGATCGACGGACGGCACGCACAGGTACTCGGTACGCAGACCGACCGGGATCTCGCCGACGGTGACGGTGTGCCAGGTGCCGTCCGACGGGATGTCGGCGCGGGCGGCGGCATCGAAGCGGTGGTCGAAGGAGCCCGCCGACTCCCGGGGCCGCACGGCGCGTCCGGGCAGCGGCAGCGCCGCCACCGCTTCGGCGCGGCGGCGGTACTCGGCCGCCACCGGGTCGAAGGGCGAGCCGGGGAACAGCCGGCCCCTGCGACCGCCCGTCTCCTCGGGGCCGCACAGGACGAGGCCGGCGTAGTCGAGCTCGGCGCCGCTCGGCTGCGGCGGACCGGCCGCGGGTGCCGGAGGGGGCGGGGGCACGGCCCCGGCGGGAGCCGCGGGCACCATGACGCCGGGCGCACCCGCGAAGGGGCCACCGGCCCGCTGCCCGGCGGCCGGTTGTGCCCAGCCCTGTGGCGCGGGGGCGGGCATCCCGCCGCCGAAGGCCTGCGGGGAAGCACTTCCGGGCGCCGGAAGCGCGCCCGGCGGCGCGCCGTAGCCCAGCGGCGCCGACGGCGCCGGCGGTGGCGGGGGAGGAGGCGGCGGCAGAGCGGGCTCGGCTGCGGCAGCCGCGACGACGTAGCCACCCCCGGGAGTCGCGGGCGCGGCGGCCGGGGCCGGTCCGGGGCCCGCCGAGTCGAACCCGGAGAACAGATCGACGAGCCCGGCCGGCGGCTCGCGCCAGCCGGAGGGCGCGGGGGCCGGCTGACTGCGCCCGATCCGGATCGAGCGCAGCCTCGGCAGGTCGGTGCGGCGCCGGAGATCGGCGGTGGCCAGGGCGATGCGTACGCCGGTCCAGTCCTCGCCGGTCCGCTGGGCGACCGAGGCGCGCAGCACCAGCCGCCCGCTGCCGTCGCCCTGACGGTGTGTGAGCCGATAGGCCGGCACCCAGACGGCGCCCGGGACCCCGTACTCCAGCTCCAGTTCCAGCTCCGCTCCCGTGTCGCCGGTGCCGTCGAGGGTCAGTACCGCGCAGACCGTGGTCTCCACGTGCGCCGACGGCGCGTCGGTGGAGGCACGGGCGAGCCTGTCGGCGACGCCGTCCAGCTCGTGCTCGACGGTGCGCAGCGCCTCCTCCAGCTCGCCGAGACGCTTGTGCAGCCCCGTCAGCCGCTCGTCGACGAAGTCGGCGAGTTCCAGCCAGGCGTCGACCGGGGTGCGGCGGTGCGGGTCGTCGCGCCTGCGGGCAGGCGGTACGGGCTGCAGGGCCCTGACCTCCTCGATCAGGCTCAGCTGCCGGTCCCGCCGTCCCTGTGCGGCCGCGTGCTCGTCGCTCAGCCGCTCCGCCTCGCGCCGCAGCTCGTCGGGCGCACGGGTGCCGGACGGCTCGGCCTCGACCTCGACCCGGGCCTCGGTGACGCGTACTCCCGGGGCTCCGAGTACCCGGGCCCGCAGCGAGCCCGGGTCCAGTGAACGGGGCAGCCCCGTCACCCGGACCCGGCCGCCGGGCGGCACACTGCCCCGGGCCAGGCGCGTGCAGACCGCGCCCTGCGCGTACACCACGACCGAATCGAGGGTCGATCCCCACCGCCGTGCCGGCTCATCCGTCATGTGCTCCGCCCCCCGCCGCGTCCATGCTGTGCGCAGCTTACGCCCGGCGGGTCCGCGCGTCCGCGTCACATCGGGCGGACGGCGAACGGTCCCCTTCGAGCACGACCCGGGTGCTCGTGACCACGGCGCATCTGCCCGCCGCCCAGCGCAGGGCCATCGCATGGTCCTCGGCCGAGAAGTCGGCCACCGCGTCGGCCACCACGAACGCCTGGATGTCCTGCATCCAGGCGTCGCACGCGGTCATGAGGACACCGATGTGGGCGTAGACACCGGTGACGACGATCTGGTCGCGGCCCTGTTCGCGGAGGCGTTCCAGGAGATCGGTGCGGACGAAGCCGCTGTACTTCCACTTGGTGAGCACCGCGTCGCCCTCGTCGGGCGCGACGGCCTCCGCGATGGCGGCGGCGTGCGGGTCGGCCGGCAGGCCCGGGCCCCAGAAGTCCTGTTGCAGTCCGCGCTCGTCCGGGCTCTGGCCGCCCGGCTGCGCGGTGTAGAGCACCGGCATGCCGAGTCGGGCCGCCGTCCTCTTCAACTCCGCCACGTTCGCCAGAAGTTCGGGAATCGGAGCGGACGAGCGGTCGTAGGCCGACAGGAAGTAGTTCTGCAGATCGTGGACGAGGAGCACGGCGCGGGACGGGTCGACGGTCCAGCCGACCCGGTTGGCGGGCAGCTCGTCGGTGGCCGGCATGGGGTACGGAGCGATGGCGGGCAGTGCCATGGTGCGGGGATTCCGTTCAGGGGAGGAGAGTCCGGCCGGTCAGGCCGGTGTGGCAGCGGACGTGCCGCGGGCCGCGGCGGTCCGCAGGGCCTTCTTGGAGATCTTTCCGACGCCGGTCTGCGGGAACGTGTCCACGAACTCGACGCGGTCCGGCACCTTGTACGCGGCCAGATCCCGTTCCCGTACGAACCGTTTGATGTCCACCGGCTTCAGCGGACCCGCGCCCGGGCGCAGGACCACGTACGCGCAGGTGCGTTCGCCCAGGTACGGGTCGGGCTCGGCCACCACGTTGGCGTCGTGGACGAAGGGGTGGGCCAGGATGTGGTTCTCCACCTCCTCGGCGGCGATCTTCTCGCCGCCCCGGTTGATCTGGTCCTTGGCGCGGCCCTCCACGACGATGTGGCCGCTCGGGGTGACCCGGACGACATCGCCCGTACGGTAGAAACCGTCCTCGGTGAACGAACGGGCGTTGTGTTCCGGCGCCCGCCAGTAGCCGCGGATCGTGTACGGACCGCGGGTCAGCAGGTGGCCCGTCTCGCCCGGCGCGACCTCCTGGTCCTCGTCGTCGACGACCAGGATCTCGTCGTCCGGCGAGATGGGCCGCCCCTGGGTGGTGACGATCACTTCGACCGGGTCGTCCAGCCGGGTGTAGTTGACCAGGCCCTCGGCCATGCCGAAGACCTGCTGCAGCGTGCAGCCGAGCGCCGGCCGGACCCGCCGGGCCGCCTCCTCGCTGAACTTGGCGCCACCGACCAGCAGAACGTCCAGGCTGCTGAGGTCGTGCGCGGTGGCAGTGGCCGCCTCGGTCCACAGCAGGGCCAGCGGGGGGACCAGTCCGGTGAGGGTGACCCGCTCCCGCTCGATCAGCGGGAAGGCCACCTCGGGAGAGGGCTGCGGGCACAGCACCACGCGGCCGCCCGCGTAGAGGGTGCCGAGTGAACCGGGGGAGGACAGCGGGAAGTTGTGGGCCGCGGGCAGCGCGCAGAGGTAGACGCTGTTCTCGTCGACGCCGCAGATCTCGTTGGAGCCGCGGAGCGAGTAGATGTAGTCGTCGTGGGTGCGCGGAATGAGTTTGGGTACGCCGGTGCTGCCGCCGGACAGCTGGAGGAACGCCAGGTCGTCCGGGCTCGGAGCACCGTATCCGACCGGATCCTCCGCCACGTCGGACAGCGCCTCGAACTCGCCCGGCTCTCCGCGGGCGACGAACACATGGCGCAGCGCGGGGGCACCGGCCCGGGTGCGCGCCGCCAGTTCGCGGTAGTCGTAGCCGCCGTGTTCGGCGGCCACGACGTACGCGACCGCCTCGGTGAACTCGCAGAAGTACGAGATCTCCGTCTCGCGGTGGGCCGGCAGGGCGAAGACGGGCAGGGCACCGATCCGGAACAGTGCGAAGACGACCTCGAAGAACTCCGCGACATTGGGCAGTTGCACCACCACCCGATCGCCCTTGGTGATGTTCCGGGCGAGGAAACCGGCCGCCAGCCGGTCGGCGCGCCGGTCCAGCTCCGCGTAGCTCCACCGGATCTCCGCGACGGGGTCGACCACGGCGATCCGGTCCGGGTGCGCCTCGGCGCGTTCCCGGAGCATGGAGCCGAACGTCTCGCCGCGCCACCAGCCCGCGGCCCGGTACCGCTCGGCGAAGTCGGACGGCCAGGTGGGTGCGTCGTCGTACGGGCTCACAGCTCGGCCCCCACGGCGCTGAGGAAGGTGCGGAACTTGGCGGCCGTCTCGGCGGTCTCCGCCTCGGGCACGGAGGCCGCCACGATGCCGGCGCCCGCGTAGAGGCGCAGTGTGCGTTCCTCGGCCTCGGCGCAGCGGATCGTGACGACCCACTCGCCGTCGCCCCGGGCGTCGCCCCAGCCCACCATTCCGGTGAAATAGCCGCGGTCGAAGGGCTCGGTCTCCGCAATGACCCGGCGGGCCGTCGCGGTGGGGGTGCCGCACACGGCGGGGGTGGGATGCAGGGCGCAGGCGAGGGCCAGGGCCGAGATGCCGGGGGAGGCGAGGGCGCCGGTGACCGTGGTGGACAGGTGCCACATGGTGGCGGTGCGGATCAGGGTGGGCCCGGCGGGGACGGTCAGCTCCGTGCAGTGCGGGGCCAGGGCCTGGTGGACGGCGTCCACGACGACCGCGTGCTCGTGCAGGTCCTTCGCGGACTCCAGCAGTGCGGCGGCGCGGCGGACGTCCTCGGCGAGGTCGGTGCTGCGCGGGGTGGACCCGGCGAGCGGATTGGCGACCACCCGCTCTCCCTGCCGGGAGACCAGCAGTTCCGGGCTGGCGCCGACGAGGGTGCGGCCGGGCCCGGTGGGCAGGGCGAAGGTGTGGCCGGCCGGGTCGCGGCGGGCCAGGCGCTGGAGCATCCCGGGCAGGTCCAGTGGGGCGGCGGAGGTGAGTTCGAGGGTGCGGGCGAGCACCACCTTGCTGAACTCCCCGCGCCACATGCGTTCCACGGCCGCGGCGACACCCGCTCCGTAGACCTCGGGTTCGGGTACCGGGCGTATCCGCCAGTGGGCCGAGCCGGTCACCTCGGCGGGCAGCGCGATCAGCGGATCGGAGGCGAGCGGGGGAGCGACGCGCAGTGCCGCCGGCACGCTCAGGGCGGCCGGTGCCTCGTGGTCGAACGGTATGGCGCCGATGACCACGGGCGATTTCTGCCCGGCCGCGCCGGCCTCGGCCAGCGTGGCGTTCACCCGTTCGTCCAACGGTCTCGCGTCGTGCGGAACTTGGCGTGCGGTACCGCGGGCCAGCAGGGTGCGGCCGGGGGTGGCGAGGAAGTGGTCGCCCGGAGCATAGGAGTCCAGGAGCGAGGTGGCGGCGCCTACGGCCGGGTGGGCCGGATCGGCCGGGGGCAGGTGCGTGGCGACCTGGGAAGCCGTCGACACGGTGACTCCATTCTGGAAGGTTCTGCCGGTGGGGGTCGGGAGGGCTTGCGGGAGGGCTGACGGTGGGTCAGCGAAGCGTCGCGCCGCCGTCGACGTACAGCTCCTGCATGGTGATGTGGCGGGCGCGGTCCGAGGCCAGGAACGCGACGGCGTCGGCGATGTCCTCGGGGGCGGCGATCCGGCCCAGCGGGATGCCGGTGCGGTAGGTGGCCGGGTCTCCTTCGACGACCCGCTGCTCGGCGCCGGGGCCGTTCCACAGGGCGCGTTGCATCGGCGTGTCGGTGGATCCGGGGGCGACGACGTTGCACCGCACGCCGCTGCGGGCGAGTTCGAGGCCCAGGCATTTGGTGAACATGACCGCCGCGGCCTTCGACGCGGCGTATGCGGCCATTCCGGTACGAGGGATCCCGGCGGCGTTGGAACCGACGGTGATGACGCAGCCGTTGCCCCGGGCGGCCATCAGCGGTGCGACGGCCTGCGAGGTGTGGAGGACGCCGTCGGTGTTCACGGCGAAGGTCTCCGACCAGTCCTCGTAGGAGAGTTCGGACGCGGGGGCGCATCGCAGGACGCCCGCGACGTTCACGAGTACGTCGATGGGGCCGAGCCGGTTCTCGACACGGGTCACGGTGTGTTCCACCGAGGGCCGGTCGGTGACGTCCATGACGTACGGCTCCATCCGGCCCGTCGGCCGTTCGCTCCCCGGTTTCTCCGCCTGTCGCCGGTTCCACCGTGCGGCCAGGGCGTCGATGCCGTCCTGCGCGCGGTCGGTGGCGGCCACCCGGGCGCCGAGGGTGGCGAACAGTTCGGCGACAGCCGCCCCGATGCCTTGTGCGGCACCGGTCACCAGGACAGTACGGCCGTCGAACTCGCCGTTTCTGCCCGGTATGTGCTCAGGCATGAGCAACCTCCGTTCGAGAAACTTAGGCAAGGGTAACCTAAGTTGAATTCGGCGAAGAGGGGGCGGTTCGAGGGTGCGCGGTGGCGTGACGGGCCCTCGCGCCAGGGGAGTTGGGATGAACGTGCCGCATGGGGGGTGGGCCCCCCGTTTCGTGGTCGTCGCTTGTAAGTTAGGTTAGCCTTGCCTGGGTTTTTGGCGGGGCGCCGGAGTTCCGGAGTGACTCGTCACGAACCATCGCCAACCGGCCCGCATCGCCGCCCGGGCGACCGGTGCGGCCGCCCGGTCCTTCCCGTGAACGCCCTGACCAGGCGTGCGCGGACGGCGCCCCGTGCCGTGGCGTCGTACCCGTCACCGCCGGCGCGCCGACCGTGCCGCCGGCGTCCATTCCCGCAGGAGCAACCCGATGAATCAGACCTTGTCCCCCGAACGCGTCCGCGCGGATGTCGCGGAGCTGCTCGGCTGCGACCCTGCGGGGATCGGGCCCGAGGAGAACCTTGTCGACCTCGGCCTGGACTCGGTGCGGATCATGGTCCTGGTCGACCGCTGGCGGACCGCCGGGGCGGCCGCGCTGGAGTTCGCCGATCTGGCCGAGCAGCCCGAACTGGGGCACTGGACCGAGCTGCTGACGGGTGGTGCCGCATGAGCCGCGTCGACCACCGGCACCGGCACCTGGAGCGGATCGCGGAGGTCCGGGCGGGTCGTCACGCCGAGAAGGTGGGCTACCCGATCGGCATCCGGGCGACCGAGGTGGTACGCACCGCCATGGTCGGCTCCGGTCTGCTGCGGGTGACCCTGGGCGGGCCCGGCGCCGAGGGGTTCGAGGCCCACGCGCCGGACGAACACGTGAAGCTGCTCTTCCCGGATCCGGACGGCTCGCTGCGGCTGCCCGAGCGGAACGGGCTGATGCTGAGCTGGCCGCGGCCGGGGTCCGTCTCTCGGGAGTACACCGTGCGCCGTCACGACCCGGTCGCGGGGGAGATCGACATCGACGTCGCCCTGCACGACGGCGGCCTCGCCTCGGAGTGGGCGGACGGGGTCGGGCCCGGCGACATCATGCACCTCGCGGGTCCGCCCGGCGGGATGATCGTCCCGCACACCTATGACCGCTATCTGCTCGCGGGGGACATCACGGCCCTGCCCGCGATCGCGCGCTGGCTGGAGGAGCTGCCCCGGAGTGCGAAGGGCTGGGCGTTCGTCGAAGTCGTCGACGCCACGCAGGAGATCGAGCTGTCCGCGCCCGAGGGCTTCGAGGTGTGCTGGCTGCACCGCGGCGACCGGCCGGCCGGGACCGGTGACGCCCTGGCGCGGGCCGTGACCGCGGTGAAGGTGCCCGAGGGGGAGCGGGTGTACGTGTGGGCCGCCGGTGAGGCGGGGCAGATCAAACCGCTGCGCCGCTGGGCCCGTGACGAGCTGCGGCTGGAGAAGGCCGACAGCGACATCACCGGTTACTGGAAGTGCGGCGTCGCCGACTTCGACGAGGACGATCACTGACCGGCTGACCGGCTGACCGACCGGCCGGACAGGGGGCGCGCGTGCTGCCGCCCTCCGGTCCGCCCTGACCCGAAGGCCATCAAGTAAGGTGAGCCTTACCTAAGTAGCAAGGAGCATTTCATGTCCATACGCAGATCGTCCGGCCTGGTCGGAGCCGCTTCGCTGGCCCTGATCCTGACCGGCTGCGGGTTCTCCTCGGAGAGCGGTTCCGACTCCTCGGACAAGGGCGGGACCAGGGTGTTCGCCGCGGACAACGGCAAGATCACCATCCCGAAGGCCCCGAAGCGCGTGGTGGCCACCGGCTATGCGGTGCCCGCGCTCATCGAGGCCGACGCTCCGCTGGTCGGGATCTCCTCGTGGAAGCGTGGCGAGCCGATGATGTCCAAGGACGACCTGGCCGAGTACAAGAAGCTCCCCAAGGTGGCGGGCGAACAGGCGGCCGAGACCAACTACGAGGCTGTCGCCGAGGCCGACCCCGACCTGATCGTCATCGGTGTGCCCGCCCCCGTGCTCGGCGACATCGACGTCAAGCGGCTGGAGTCGATCGCCCCGGTCGTGGCGATCGGCCCGACCGTGCCGTCCGCCTGGCGCGAACTCTCCCGCAAGCAGTCCGACGCGGCGGGCTCGCTCAAGCAGTTCGACGCCGCGAAGGACACGTACGAGGCCAAGGCCGCCGAACTGGCCAAGAAGTACAAGGACGTGCTGCCCGAGCTCAAGCTGGGCCACGTAGGCGCGTACGGTGACGCGGCCAAGGGCACCTTCCAGCGCGAGTTCAACGGCTCGTGGGGCACCAACATCGCCGAGGACCTCGGCGCGAAGTACTACGGCAAGGTCAAGAAGCCCGGCCCCGGTTCGCAGTCGGTCAGCGAGTACCCCTCCATCGAGGAGCTCCCGGCCGCCTTCCGCGAGGCCGACGTCATGACGTACTCGGTCAACGCCGACGGCAGCGTCCCCAAGTCCGTCCAGTACGTACTGGACTCGAAGCTCTGGAAGAACCTGCCCGCCGTCAAGGCCGGGAAGACCTTCCCGTTCCGCTACACCGAGGCCGCGACCTACGGCGAGGCCATGCAGACCCTGGACGCGATCGACAAGTCGCTCGCTCCGCTGCTGAACCGGTGACCGTCGCGGGCCGCGCGTCCCGGACGGCGGGAACCGGGCGATCCGGGCCACAGATCGGCCTGCTCGTCGGCGGACTGCTGCTGCTGGCGGCGATCGCCGTGCTCAGCATGGGCGTCGGGGCCCGCCACGTCCCGCCCGCCGAGGTCCTGCGGGCACTGTTCGACCACCAGGGCACCGACGACCAGGTGATCGTGCGCGACATCCGGGCGCCGCGCGCGGTACTGGCCATAGCGGTGGGCGCCGCGCTCGCGGTGGCCGGCGCGCTCATCCAGACGCTGGCCCGCAACCCGCTGGCGGAGCCCGGCATCCTCGGGGTCACCGCGGGCGCCGGGTTCGCCGTGACCGTCGGCTCGGCGCTCGGGCTGGCCGCCGGTCAGGCGGGCGAACTGGGCTTCGCCATCGTCGGATCCGTGCTCGCGGCGCTGCTGGTCGCCGCGGTCGGCCGGCGCTCACCGCTGCGCCTGGTACTCACCGGCGTGGCCCTGACCGCGGTGCTGGGCGGCGTCGCGCTGGGCATGCGGCTGATGCTCCCGGACGTCTTCGACGCCTACCGGTTCTGGTCGGTCGGGTCGCTTGCGGGCCGGGAACAGGCGCCACTGGCCCTGCCGTTGACCGCCATCGCCGTGGCCCTGCTCGGCGCGCTGCTGCTGAGCAGGGCGCTGAACGCCCTGACACTGGGGGAGAACGTGGCACACACACTGGGCGCGGGCGTGGGCCGGGTACGGGTCGCCGCACTGGTGCTGATCACCGTGCTCAGCGGGGCGGCGACGGCGGTGGCCGGGCCGATCCTCTTCGTCGGACTGATCGTGCCGCACCTGGCACGCAGGCCGGCGGCGGGCTCGGTGCCATGGCTGATCCTCTACACCATGGTGCTGGGGCCGATCCTGCTGCTGGTCGCCGACATCGGCTCACGGGTGCTGCTGCCCACCGGTGAGGTGCCGGTCGCCATCGTGACCGCGTTCCTCGGCGGCCCCATGCTGATCTGGGCCGTCCGCCGCTACGGGGCGGGGTCGCTGTGACCGTACTCGGGCTGAGGGTCGAACGCCGCACCGTGCTGCTCCCCGCCGTGCTCGTGCCCCTCATGCTGGGCCTGGGCCTGCTCGGGCTGTGCTACGGGGCGTCATGGTCCACCCCCGGCGAGGTGTTCGCCGCACTGACCGGGACGGACCACTCCGTGGTGATCCGCGACTGGCGGCTGCCACGCGTGCTGGCCGGGCTGGTCTTCGGCGCCGCACTCGGTGTGGCCGGAGCGATCTTCCAGAACCTCACCCGCAACCCGATGGGCAGCCCGGACGTCATCGGCCTGGACGCGGGCGCCTACACCGGTGCCCTGGTCGCCCTCACCGTGTTCTCCGGCACCTCCGCGCAACTCGCCGTGGGATCGGTGCTCGGCGGCCTGGCCGTCGCGGCCGCCATCTACCTGCTGTCGTTCGAACGCGGCTTCTCCGGGCTCCGGTTGGTGGTCATCGGCATCGCCTTCAACGCGATGGTGACCGCGATCAACTCCTGGATCGTGCTGCGCGCCGAGCTGGAGGTGGCGATCGCCGCCGTCGGCTGGAGCGCGGGATCGCTCAACGGAGTGGGCTGGGCCGACCTCGGGATCCCGTTCACGGTGATCGCCGTGCTCCTGGCCCTGATGGCCTCGCGGGCACACGCCATGCACCAGGCATCGCTCGGCGACGCGGTCGCGGTGACCACCGGCGTCGGGATCGACCGGCTGCGGCTGCTGATGGTCCTGGTCGGCGTCGGCTGCACGGCCACGGTGACCGCGGTGGCCGGCCCGATCGCGTTCATCGCCCTGGCCGCACCCCAGATCGGCCGCAGGCTCGCGGGCGCCGCCGGAGTGCCGCTGCTCCCGGCCGCCCTGACCGGGGCCGTACTGCTCATGGGCGCCGACCTGATCGCCCAGATGCTGCTGGCGCCCGTCGCGCTGCCCGTCGGAGTGGTGAGCACCGCGATCGGCGGCTGCTACCTGATCTGGCTGCTGACCAAGGAGGTGAGGCGCGCATGACCGCACGCCTGACGGCGCGGGAAATAACCCTGCGCTACGGAGACCGGGTCGTGTCCACCCGGTTGAGCATCGACATCCCCGACGGCGCGTTCACCGCCATCGTCGGGCCCAACGCCTGTGGGAAGTCGACCCTGTTGAGCGCACTGGTCCGGCTGCTGCGGCCGGACTCCGGGCAGGTGGAGTTCGACGGCCGGGAGGTCGGCCGCTACGCCACCAAGGCACTGGCCAAACAGCTCGGCTTCCTGCCGCAGGACCCGCTGGCACCCGACGACATCAAGGTCCGGCAACTCGTGGGCCGGGGACGGTTCCCGCACCAGTCGATGCTGGCCCTGTGGTCGCCAACGGACGAGGAGGCCGTCGACGGGGCGATGGCCGCCGCCGGCGTCGGCGACCTGGCCGACCGTCCCGTGCAGGAGCTGTCCGGCGGACAGCGCCAGCGGGTGTGGATGGCCATGGTGCTCGCCCAGCAGACGCCCCACCTGCTGCTCGACGAACCGACTTCCTTCCTCGACATCACCCACCAGTACCAACTGCTCGGCCTGCTGGCCAGGCTGCGCGACCAGGGCCGCACGGTGGTCGCCGTCCTGCACGACATCAACCAGGCCTGCCGGTTCGCCGATCACCTGATCGCGATGAAGGACGGCCGCGTGGTCGCCGAGGGCGACCCCGGGGACGTCGTGGACGCCGCGCTGATCAAGGACGTGTTCGACCTGCCGAGCGTCATCGTCCCCGACCCGGTGACCGGCACACCGATGGTCGTTCCCACACTGCTAGGAGAGTAAGTTGAGCACCGCAAGCGCCTCCTCGGACGGCCTGCTCACCCTGACCGGCGCCCAGTCGGGCATCTGGAACGCGCAGCGCCTCGAACCCGACTCGCCGTACTACCTGGTCGGCGACGTGGTGGAGATATCCGGCAGCGAGCCGGTCGACGCGGACGCGCTGGCGGAGGCGGTCCGGGCGACCACCGAAGAGGCCGAGACCCTGCGGCTGCGGGTGTACGACACCCCGGACGGGCCGCGCCAGGCGGTGAGCGAGGAGCCGGTCCGGCTGCCCGAGGTGGTCGACGTCAGCGGCGCGGCCGATCCCACCGCCGCGGCCCAGGCACTCGTCGAGGCCGAGCGCGAACGGGCCGCCGAGGCCTGCCGGGGGATGGTCGACCGGGCGCTGTACGCACGCACCGTCATCAAACTGTCCGACCACGAGGTCTGGTACACCCAGCTCGGCCACCACCTGGTCTTCGACGGCTACACCGCCTCGATGCTCGCCCGCCGCACCGCCGCCCGCTACACCGCACTGGTGTCCGGCACCGAACCGCCGCGGTCGGCCTTCGGCCGGTTCGCCGACCTCGTCGCAGCCGACCGGGCCTACCGGGACAGCGACCGGTGCGCCGAGGACCGCGCGTACTGGGTCGAGCGGTTCACCCCGCTGCCCGACCTCGCCGACCCCACCGCCGCCGCCTCATCGCCGGACCGCACCCTGACCGCCCGCGCCGTCGTCACCCCCGAGGAGACGGCCCGGCTGCGCGCCTTCGCCGACCGGATCGGTGTCACCTGGGGCGAGGCGCTGATCGCCGGCTACGCCGCCTTCCTGCACCGCATGCTGGGCCGCACCGATGTGGTGTTCGCACTGCCGCTGATGTGCCGGGCCGGCTCGACCGGACTGCGCACCCCCGCCATGGCGGTCAACGTGCTGCCGCTGCGGGTGACCGTGCGCGCCGGGGACGACCTCGTGGAGCTGAGCCGGCGGGTCGCCACCGCCATGCACGAGATGCGCGACCACCAGCGCTACCGGGGCGAGGACCTGCCCAGGGACCTCGCGGCACCCGGCGCGGGCGCGCTGCTGCACGGGCGCGGGATCAACCTCAAGGCGTTCGATCTGGCCCTCGACTTCGCCGGAGCCGGCGGCGTGATGCGCAACGTCGCCGGCGGCCCGCCGGAGGACATGGGCCTCAGCGTCCTGCCGACCCGTGACGGCGGACTGCTGCTCGGCTTCGAGGTCGACGCCCGGTCCAAGGACCAGGCCGCCGTCGACCACCTGCTCTCCGGGCTGCGGGCACTGCTGTCCGGACTGACCGACGGCCTGCCCATCGGGCGGATCGCCCTGACCGACGACGTGGAGCGGCTGCTCGCCGACTGGCGCCCGCCCGCGCTGCCCGGCACCCCGGTCGACGTGCCGGCCGCCTTCGACGCGATGGCCGCCGCCGGCCCCGGGCACACCGCCCTGGTCTGCGGCGAGGACCGGCTGTCCGCCGCCGGACTGGCGGACCGGGTGCACCGGTCTGCCCGCGCCCTGCGGGCGCGCGGGATCGGCGCCGACGACGTCGTGGCGCTGGCGCTGCCGCGCTCCGTCGACTCGGTGATCGCCCTGCTGGCCGTGCTGGACGCGGGCGCCGCGTTCCTGCCACTGGACGCCGCGTACCCGCCCGAGCGGCTGCGCGAGCTGATCGACGACACCCGCCCCGCGCTCGTACTGACCGCCGGCGCGGTCGACGGGCTGCCCTGGACCACCCTGCTCGACGAGGCCGCCGAGCTGTCCGGTGAACCCCTGACCACCGGTGAACTGGCCGCACCCCGCCACCCCGAGCACCTCGCCTACGTCATCCACACCTCCGGATCGACCGGCCGCCCCAAGGGCGTACTCGGCCGGGTCGGCGGCCTGGCCGCGCTGCTGCACCACCAGCGGTCCACCGTCGTCGCGGAGGCCGAGCGGGCAGCGGGCAGGCGGCTGCGCGCCGCACACACCTACTCCTTCGCCTTCGACTCCGCCTTCGACCACCTGTTGTGGCTGCTGTGCGGACACGAACTGCACGTCTACGACACCGAGACCGCCCGCGACGCCGACGCCCTGCTCGCCGCGTACGCCCGCGACGGCATCGACATCGTGGACACCACACCGTCGATGGCCTCGCCACTGATCGACGGCGGCCTGCTGGAGCTGCGGCCCACCCTGCTGGTCCTGGGCGGCGAAGCCACCCCGCCCGCGCTGTGGCGGCGGGTCGCCGGATCGGGGATCACCGCGCGCAACATCTACGGGCCGACCGAGGCGACCGTGGACAGCACCACCGCACGGATCGAGGGCGACGAGCCGACCATCGGCCACCCGCTCGCCGGCACCCGGATCCACCTGCTGGACAACGCGCTGCAACCGGTGCCGCACGGCACGGCCGGCGAACTGTACCTGGCCGGACCGCACTTGGCCCGCGGCTACCTCGGCAGGCCCGGAGCGACCGCGGAGCGCTTCGTCGCCGACCCGTTCGGCGCGCCCGGCGAGCGGATGTACCGCACCGGCGACCTGGCCCGCTGGGTGCCCGGCCGGGGCCTGGAGTACCTGGGCCGGGGCGACGGACAGATCAAGATCCGCGGCCACCGGGTGGAGACCGGCGAGGTGGAGACGGCGCTCGCCGCCGTGCCCGGGGTCACCGCGGCGGCCGCCGCGGTGCGGTCCTCCCGGCTGATCGGTTACGTCGTGTCCGCCTCGGTCACCGGCGACGAGGCACGCGCCCACCTGGCCGGGCGACTGCCCGAACACATGGTGCCCGCGGCGGTCGTGGTGCTGGACCGGCTGCCGGTCACGCCCAACGGCAAGCTCGATCGCGCCGCCCTGCCCGCGCCCGCGCTGCACAGCGGTGGCAGGGAGCCCAGCACCGAGCGGGAGCGGCTGCTGTGCGCGGTCCTCGCGGCGGCGCTCGACGTCGAACGGGTCGGCGCGGACGACGACTTCTACGCGCTCGGCGGGGACAGCATCACCGCCATCACCGTCAGCAGCAGACTGCGGGCGGCGGGCCTCGGACTGCGGCCCCGGGACCTCCTGGCGCGCCGCAGCTTCGCGGCCCTGGCAGCCTCCGCCGAGCTGCTGGCACAGGCACCCGAACCGGTGGACGAACCGGCCGGACCGGTGCCCGCCCCGCCGATCGTGCGCGCACTGCTCGACCCGCACCCCGACGTGGACGTCGTCGCCGGATACGCGCAGTGGACCGCCCTGCACGTCGACGGACTCGGCCACGACGAACTGGTCACCGGCGTACAGGCCGTGCTCGACCACCACGACGCGCTGCGGCTGCGGGCCGGCGACGGCCTGGACGTACTGCCCCGCGGCCTGGTGCGGGCCGTCGTCGAGGAGGTGCGCGGCGAGGACGTGACCGCCCTGGCCCGGCGGCTGGCGGGCGGACTCGACCCGCGCTCCGGCGACCTGCTGCGCACGGCCCTGCTCCGCACCGGCGACGGCACCCCCGACCGGCTGGTCGTCGTCGTGCACCACCTCGCCATGGACGGCGTGTCCTGGCGCGTCCTGCTGCCCGACCTGCACACCGCCTGCACCGGCGGCACGCTCGAACCCGTCGGGGCGTCCTGGCGGCGGCACGCCGTACTCCTCGCCGGCCAGGGGGATTCCGGCGCACGGCGCGGCGAACTCGACCACTGGCAAACCGCGCTCGCCTCCGCGACCCGGTTGGGCGCCCGGCCGCTGGACCCGGCGCGCGACAAGGTGTCGACCGCCCACCGCTCGGTCACCGTGGCATCGGCCGAGGCCACCGAGGCGCTGCTGACCACCCTGCCCACGGCGTACCGCGCCGGGGTCGACGAGGTACTGCTGGCCGCGCTGGTGCTGGCCCTGCGCGGCTGGGGCCTGCGCGACGAAGCGGTGACCGTGTCGATGGAGGGACACGGCCGTGAACACCTCGATCTGGGCCGTACCGTCGGCTGGTTCACCAGCGAGTACCCGGTGCGCGTGCCCGCCTTTGACGACGCCGGGCGGACGCTGCGGGCCGCCAAGGAGGCCCGGCGCGCCGTACCCGACGGCGGTGTCGGCTACGGCGTGCTGCGCCACCTCGATCCGGAGGCCGGCCGCGAACTCGCCGCGACCCCGCCGCCGGACGTGCTGCTCAACTACCTGGGCCGGTTCGCCCCGCTGCCCAGAACGGGATGGCGCCTGCCGGAACAGGACGCCTTCTCGGTGATCGAGCCAGGCGCCAAGGCCCTGGAACAGGTGCTGGCCCTCAACTGCTTCGTCCACGAGGAGGGCGCGCCCCGGCTCGCCGTCGAGTGGACCGCCGCGACCGGCGTGCTCGGCACCGAAGCCGTCTCGGCCCTCCAGCAGTCCTGGGCCGCGGCGCTGGACGCGCTCGCCGCGCACGCGCTCCACACCGAGGGCGGTCTCACCCCCTCGGACCTCCCGCTGGCCGGACTCGACCAGGCCGCCATCGACACCCTCGAACGCACCGGCCGGATCGCCGACGTACTGCCCGCCACACCCCTTCAGGTCGGCCTGTCCTTCCACACCCTGGTCCGCGACGACCACGACACCGACGTCTACGTGGTCCAGGCCGTGACCACCCTGGTCGGCGCACTGGAACCGGACCGGATGGCCGAGGCCGCACGCGAACTGCTGCGCCGCCACCCCGCCCTGCGGGTCTACCTGGGTACCGCCGGGGACACCGTGGTGCAGGTGATCCCCGCCGAAGTCGCCCTGGACTGGCGGGTGGACGACCGGTTCCCCGAAGCGGCCCGTGCCGATCTGGAGCGCCCGTTCGACCCGGCCCGGCCGCCGCTGATCCGCTTCCTGCTCTCCCGGGTCGGTCCCGCCGAGCACAAGCTGGTGATCACCAACCACCACGCCCTGCTCGACGGCTGGTCGATGCCGCTGGTCGGCCGCACCCTGCTCGCCGTCTACGCCGAACTGGGCGGCGGCCCCGTCGCACCCACCGCCCCACCGCTGTCGGAGTACTTCCGGTGGCTGGCGGGCCGGGACCGGGAGGCGTCGCTCACCGCCTGGCGGGACGCGCTGGCCGGCGTCGACGGCGCGACCCGGCTGGCACCCGCGAGCACCGGCACCGCCGTCGAGCGCCCCGCTCGCGAGACCGTCGGTCTGGGCCGCGAGTTCAGCGACCGGCTGCGCACGTTCGCCCGCGAACACGGCGTCACCCTGACCACGGTGCTCCAGACCGCCTGGGGCCTGCTGCTGGGCAGGCTCACCGGCCGCCGCGACGTGGTGTTCGGCTGCCCGGTGTCCGGGCGGCCCGCCGAGGTCGACGGCGTGGAGTCGATGATCGGACAGCTCGGCACCACCATCCCGGTGCGGGTACGGCACACCCAGGACGCGACCGCGCTGGACCTCATGGCACAGGTGCACGCCGAGAGCGTCGTACTGGCCGAGCACCACCACGTCGGCCTGCCCGAGATCCAGCGGGCGGCCGGCATCGGCGAGCTGTTCGACACGATGCTGGTCATGGAGAACTTCCCGCTCTCCAGCCGGAAGCGCACCCCGCTCGCCCCCGGGCTCGACCTGGCCGGAGTGGACATCACCGATGCCACGCACTACGCCCTGACCGTCATCGTGATCCCGGACGAGGAGATCACCATCGGCCTCGGCTACCAGCCGAGCGCCTTCACGGCGCAGACCGTGCGCGACTACGGCCGCTGGCTGCACAACCTGCTGCGGGAGATCGCCGACGACCCGGCACGGCCCGTGCTCCGGCTGTCCGCCCTGGACCCCGACGAGCGGGCCCGGATGCTGCGTACCGGCACCGCCGCCGTCCCCGCCAGGAACCGCGGCCACTGGCTCGACGAGTTCGCCGCCCAGGTGGCCCGCAGGCCCGACGCCGAGGCCCTGGTCTGCCGTGAACGCAGCCTGAGCTACGCGGAGTTGGACCGCGAGGCCAACCGCCTCGCCCATGCGCTGATCGCGCGCGGGGTACGGCCCCAGGACCCGGTCGCGGTCCTGCTCGGCCGCGACATCGAGATGACCGTGGCCCTGTTCGGCGTCGCCAGGGCGGGTGCGGTGTACGTGCCGATGGACGCGAGCTACCCGCAGGAGCGCCTCGCGTACATGTTCGACGACATCGCGCCGGCCGCAGTCGTGTCGACCGGTGCCGAACTGCCCGTCGAGCGCGACCTCCCGGTCCTGCGCCTCGACGACCCGGCCACCCTCGCGTCCGTACCGGACACCGACCCGGCCGGGGCACGCCGGCGACTCACCGAGGACGCCCTCGCCTACGTCATCTACACCTCCGGAACCACCGGGCGCCCCAAGGGAGTCGGCGTCACCCACCGAGGCGTGCCCGACCTGATCGCGCTCCAGGAGGAGGTCGTCGGGGTCACCGAGCACGACCGGTACCTGCACTTCGCGTCGACCGGCTTCGACGTCGCGTTCTGGCAGACCATGGTGCCGCTGCTCTCCGGCGGCACGTCCGTGATCGCGCCCGAGGAGGTGCGCGTGCCCGGCGACGAACTGCTCGACTACATCGTCGAGCACCGGGTGACCGGGGTGAACCTGCTCCCGTCGTTCCTGGCCGCGATGCCCGACGACCGCACCGTCGATCCCGATGTGTTCTTCGTCGTCGGCGCCGAACGGCTCGACCCCGAGCTGGCACGGCGCTGGGGCGCGGGCCGCAGGGCGCTCTTCAACGCCTATGGGCCGACCGAAGTCACCATCAACTCCACGACCTGGCACTACGACCCGGACGACGAGGGACCGCTGCCGATCGGCCGCCCCGACCCCAACGTCCGCGCCTACGTCCTCGACGGCGGGCTCCAGCCGGCCGGCGTCGGCGTCACCGGTGAGCTGTACCTCGCCGGGCCGAGCCTGGCCCGCGGCTACCTCGGCCGCCCCGGCCTGACCGCCGCCGCGTTCGTGGCCGACCCGTTCGGCCCGCCGGGCGAGCGGATGTACCGCACCGGCGACCTGGTGCGGTGGCGTCCGGACGGACAACTGGTCTTCCTCGGCCGCGCCGACCACCAGGTCAAGGTCCGCGGCTTCCGGGTCGAGCTGGGCGAGATCGAGTCCGCTCTGACCGGCCACCCCGAGGTGCGCGCCTGCGCCGTGATCATGCGGGAGGGCAGGCTCGTCGGCTACGTCATCCCCACCGACGGCGCCCGCCCGGACACCGCACGACTGCGCGAGTACCTGGCCGGCGAACTGCCCGACCACATGGTGCCCACGGCGCTCGTGCCGATCGACCGGCTGCCGCTCAGCCCCAGCGGCAAGCTCGACTCCGCCGCACTGCCGGCCCCCGAGACCGTCGCCGCCGCGCGGCGCGAACCCGCCACCGGGGCCGAGGCGCTGCTGCTCGATGTCTTCCGGGACGTCCTGGGCACCGACGCGATCGGCCCCGACGACGACTTCTTCGCCATCGGCGGGGACAGCATCGTGTCGCTGCAGGTGGTGTCCCGGGCCCGGCGCCGAGGGCTCGGCCTGAGCGCGCGGGACGTGTTCGAGGGAGCGACCGTCGCCGGGATCGCGGCACGGGCCCGCACCCTCGACGCCGGCGAGGCACCGGCCGTCGGGGACGCGCCGCTGACCCCGGTCATGCGGGACCTGCTGCGCCGGGCGGGGGCCGCCGCGGACGGCTTCTGCCAGTGGGTGGAGATCTGCGTCCCGCCGGGCGGCGACGAAACCACCTGGCAGGCGACGCTCGACGCGCTGCTCGCCCGGCACGACGTACTGCGGGCCCACCTGGCCGGCGACGTGCTGCGCATCCCGCCGGCCGGTGCGGTGACCGGCGCCGGGGTACTGACGTGCGTACGGGCCTCGGACGACCTGCGGGGCCCGGTGGACGCCGCGATCGCCGACGCCCAGGACGCGATGGACCCGCGCACCGGTCCGCTGCTGCGCGCGGTGTGGGTGGACGCCGGACCGGCCCGGCCGGGCCGGCTCGTCCTGATCGCCCACCACCTGATCGTCGACGGTGTGTCCTGGCGCGTCCTGCTGGACGACCTGGAGCACGCGTACAGCGGTGGCTCACTGACCCGGCACGGGCAGTCCTTCCTCGGCTGGGCGCGTTCGCTGCGCGATGCCGACCGGCGGGCCGAACTGCCGCACTGGCGGCGGATGAACACCGCCCCGGCACCGGCCGCCCGCCCCCTGGACCCGGCCCGGGACACCGTGGCCACCGCCAAGCACCACGAGATCCGGCTCGACGCCGACGCGACCCGCGCCCTGGTCACGACCCTGCCGGCCGCGTACCGCACCACACCCGACGCCGTACTGCTGACGGCACTCGCCGGGGCGGTACGGGACTGGCGCGGGACCTCCGAGGTGCTGGTCGCGCTGGAGAGCCACGGCCGCCCGCGCCAGGTCGACCTGTCCCAGACCGTCGGCTGGTTCACCGCCGTACACCCCGTCCGGCTCGACGCGGACGACGACGTCCGGACGGTCGCGGACCGGCTGCGCGCACAGGGCGACGGCCTCGGCCACGGCATCCTCACCTCGGCGGGGCTCCTGGACCCGGTGGCACCCGAGATCGCCTGGAACTACCTCGGCCGCTACCCCGGCGCCCCGGACCGGGAGACGCCCTGGCAGTCGCCCCCGGACTCCGACCCGCTCGGCTCGGGCGGCTCCGACGCGATGCCCCTGCCGTACGGCCTGATGGTCAACGCCCTGGTACGTGACGAGCTGCTCGGGGTCCGGATCACCTGGCCGTCCGCGCTGTTCACCGCCGCCGAGGCCGAGGACCTGGCCGAGAAGCTGCGGGCCGCGCTGCTGCGGGTCGCCGCCGCACCGGAGATCGGGGCACTCGACCACGACCGCCCGATCGCCGACGTACAGCCGCTCACCCCGTTGCAGGAGGTGATGCTGCGGCACTCGCGCACCGAGCGCCCCGACCCGTACACCGTGCAGTCGGCGTTCACCCTCGCCGGCCCGCTCGACACCGACGCCCTGCGTGCCGCGGGCGCCGACCTGCTGGACCGTCACCCGAACCTGGGTGCCGTCTTCCCGGCGGGCCTGGCCGTGATCCCCGCCTCGCCGCGACCGGAGTTCCGAGTGGTCGACGGGGCGGCCGACGAGGCGCTGGCCGCCGACCTCGCCGAACCCTTCGACCTCGCCGGGGGCCCGCTGCTGCGGCTGACCGTGATCCGGCGCGGACCCGAGCGCGCCGACCTGGTCCTGACCAGCCATCATGTGCTCTCCGACGGCTGGTCGGCCCCGCGCATCCTCACCGAACTGTTCGCGCTCTACACGGCGAGGGTCAGCGGTGAGGCCCATGGCCTGCCCGCCCCCGTGCCGTTCGCCGGCTACCTGGACTGGTGCGCCGACCACGAGCCCGACCTCGGCGCCTGGGCGGCCGAACTGGACGGTCTGCCCGAGGGCGACTACCTGGGCAGCGGCGAACCCGGACCGGCCTGGCAGGAACCCGAGGTCATCGAGTTCGACGCGGCACTGGTGGCCGAGCTCACCGGCCTCGCCGCCCGGCGCGGTCTGACCCGCAACACCCTGGTGCAGGGCGCCTGGGCCGTGCTGCTCGCACGGCGGTCCGGCCACGCGGACGTCTGCTTCGGAGCCATGGTCTCCTGCCGTCCCCCCGAGCTGGAAGGTGTGGAGGAGATCATCGGGCTGCTGGCCAACACCGTGCCGGTACGGGCACGGCTCGACGGCACACTCGCCGAGACGCTCGCCGAGCTGCAGTCCCGGCAGCGGTCACTGGTCGAGCACCACCACGTGGCCCTGTCCGACCTGGAACGGCTGACCGGGCGCCGCCGGCTCTTCGACAGCCTGGTGGTGTTCGAGAACTACCCGGTCGACCCGGACCGCCTCCGTGAACCCGCCCCCGGGCTCACGGTCCTCGCGACCCGTTTCCGCGAGGCCACCCACCACCCGGTGACCCTGACCGTCATGCCGGACGGCGACGGCTGGACCGGTGTGCTCGCCCACCGGGCCCCAGCGGCCGCCGACGGGCTCGCCGAGGAGCTGCTCGGCCTGCTCCGTGCCCTGGACAAGCACCTGGACGAGGACGTGCTCGACCTCCTGGAGAACCGATGAGCGCGAACACCGCGCCGAAGGGCGGGACCGGCGCGCCGCCGGACGGGCAGGTGGACCGGCAGCTGCTGCGGATCGCGTTCATCCTGGTGCTCGGCACCTTCATGGCGACGCTGGACGCCACGATCGTCAGCGTCGGCATCGACAGCCTGAGCGAGGAGTTCGACGCCTCCGTCGCCGGGATCCAGTGGGTGACCACCGCGTACCTGCTGGCCGTCGTCGCCGCCGTGCCCGCGTCCGGCTGGCTGGCCGACCGGTTCGGCGGCCGGCGGACCTGGCTCGCCGCCGTGGGGGTGTTCCTGCTCGGCTCGGTGCTGTGCGCGACGGCCTGGTCGGTGACCAGCCTGGTCGTGTTCCGGGTGATCCAGGGCCTCGGCGGCGGGCTGCTGCCGGCGACCGGGCAGGCACTGCTGGCCCGCGTCGCGGGCCCCACCCGCACCGGGCGGGTGATCAGCGTCGTCGCGGTCGTCCCGCTGCTGTCACCGGTGTTCGGCCCACTCGTCGGCGGCTCGATCCTCGGCGTGGCGTCCTGGCCCTGGCTGTTCCTGGTCAATCTGCCGATCGGGGTGGTCGCGGCCCTGCTCGCCCGCCGCCACGTGCCCGCGGTGGAGCCGTCGACGCGGCGGGCGGCGTTCGATCTGCGCGGCGCCCTGCTGCTCTCGCCCGGCCTGGCCGTGCTGGTGTTCGGGCTGACCGAGGTCGCCCACCACCGCACCGTACCGGCCGTGATCGGTGTGTCGGCGGGGCTGGCGATGCTGGCCGGATTCACCGTGCACGGGCTGCGGACCCGCGGCACACCGCTGGTCGACCCCCGGCTGTTCGCCCGGCCGCCCTTCGGAGCAGCCGCCGTCGCCCTGCTCGTGCTGGGCGCGTCGGTCTTCGGCACCACGTTCCTGCTGCCGCTGTACTTCCAGACCGGCCGCGGAATGTCGGCATGGCAGGCCGGGCTGCTGCTCGCCCCCCAGGGGCTGGGCGCGGCGGCCGGCTCGGTACTGGTCAACCGGACCATCGACAAGGTCGCGCCGAGAAGCCTGGTCGTCACCGGCATCGTGCTGATCCTCGCCGGAACGGTGCCGTTCACCCAGCTCGGCCACGGGCTCCCGGACGCGGTGATCGTCTCGGCGCTGGTGGTGCGTGGCTTCGGGATGGCGATGGTCGGCGCGCCCGTGATGAACATCGTCTACAGCCGCATCGAGCCCGCGCAGCTCCCGCGTGCCTCCGGAGCGCTCAACCTGCTCAACACGGTGGGCGGTTCGGTCGGCACCGCCGCCCTCGCCGTGGTCCTCCAGAACCGGCTGTCCGCCCGCGGCCCGGACATCTCCGCGGCGTTCGGCGACACCTTCTGGTGGGTGCTCGCCTTCTGTCTGGTCGCCGCCGCCGGGGCCACCCGGCTGCCCCGGACCGAGGCCAGGAAGCCATGAGCGGCGCGCGGCCGCCCACTGCCGGGACCCGGGGGCCGCGGGGAGGCGTTCCCCAGCGGCGGCCGCATCGGTGCGGCGGGCGATCTCCGCGAGCGCCCGGACCCTGACGGAGCCCGGCTTCCGGGCGGTGGTCACCAGCCCGTCCGGACCCGTCCGGACCCGTCCGGACCCGCCCGGACCCGCCCGGACCCGCCCGGACCCGCCCGGACCCGCCCGGACCCGCCCGGACCCGCCCGGGCGGGCTCGGCCATCGGCACCGCCCGTCGGAGCGCCGGCCGACGCCACGACGAGGACGGACGGCGGCAGGACGGCCGCCGGTAGCCGTCCCGAGCGCTCGGGTACCGTCTCAACATGCCGTTCTACGTTCACGCGCAAGACAAGCCCGGGGTCGCCGACCAGCTGCTGGAGTTCTCCGAGGAACACTGGTCCTACATGGACCGGTTCGACGGAAGGCTGATACTCCGCGGCCCCACCCTGTCCGACGACGGCGAGGACCACACGGGCAGCGTGCACGTCGTCGACCTCGCCGACCGCGCCGCCGCGGAGCGGTTCGCGACCGAGGAGCCGTTCTGGAGGGCCGGCCTCTACCAGGAGTTCACGGCCGACCGGGTGGTGGTGCTGCGCCACGAGCCGGTGGCGGATGCCCCGTACACGCTCGTCACCGCCCAGTGGCCTGCGCGTCCCCGCACCCCGGGCGACGCCGAGCAGTGGTTGCCGGGCGCGGAGCCGGACGGACGGCTGAGCTTCGTGGCCGTCCTGGTCGACGACGACCAGGAGAGCACGACGGGCGTGGTCGCGGCCGTGCGGGCGCTCCCGGACGAGGCGCGGAGCCTGCTCCAGCCGTTGGCGCACCGGCTCGCCGGCGGCCCCACGCCCCTCACGGCCCGGCGCTGGCAGCGCGGCGGACGCAACTGAGGGTCCCCGGCACAAGCGGAACCCGCTCGCAGCGCTCGACGTTCCGTCCGTGTCACCGGGCCCGGCCGCGCGCGTCGCCTTCTCCGCGCCGGAACTCCGCCTGGACCGGGCGGTGTTCACGCCGGACTTCGAGATCCGGACCTCCGCCCGGCACGGCTTCGTCGGAGCCGAGGACGTGGTCCCCGGCGAGCCGGAGACGGCGACCCGGGCGAGGGTGCGTGAGTCCCTGAGCGCGGTCGTGGAGGCGCTCGGGCTGCCGCGGGAACCGGTACGGGGAGACGTGACCGTGGGGCTCCGCCCGATACCGGCGGGCGACGGCGTGCTCTGCGTACCGCTGGCGGGCGACGGCGTACTCCCGGACCGGGGAGGGGGTGCTGTCGGGCCGGGGGTCGTTGTGCTGCCGGGCGAGGGGTGGTCGTGCTGTCGGGCCAGGGGCCCGAGGGCCACAAGAGTCCACCCGCCCACGCGTTCCGTCCATGGCAAGGCAGGCAGCTCCCACAACACACTCGGTTCCACAACAGCTGTCCAGGGGAGCCGCTTTGACCACGCGCAGCCATCTGCTCGCCGCCGCAGCCACCGGTGCGGCCCTCCCCTGGGCGGTGCCCGCCTCCCGGGCCATGGGCCGGGAGGGCTGGGAGGTGACACAGCATCGTGGAATCCGGCCCGACGACGTGAACGGCCGCGATCCGCTGGTCAACCCCCGCCGCGGGTACCGCTACGAGATGTCGTACAACGCTGTCGACCTGAGCAGCCCCTGGGCGGATGAGCAGGATCAACCCACCGACGCCGCACAGCGGCTGACGGCCCTGGAGGCCGAGTACGGGCCGGGAGCTGACCTCACCCAGCTCTACTTCTATCTCTGGGACTTCGCCACCACCGAACTTCCGCAGCGCGCCCTCGACAACATCGAGAGGGTCTTCGCGGGGCTGCGTGCCAAGGGCTACCAGGCGGTGCTGCGGTTCGCGTACGACGACGGCGTGCGCGCCGAGCGGCGCTACACCGTCCAGCACATCCAGCGCCACATCGCCCAGCTCGCACCGGTCGTGGCGCGCAACAGCGACGTGATCGCCGTATGGCAGGCGGGATTCCTCGGCGCCTGGGGTGAGTGGGCAACCAGCCACTACCGGCACGAGTCGTATCCCGACGCCGTCACGGCGATCATGACATCGCTCGTGCGGGCCCTCCCTCCGGGGATGCATACGCAGATGCGCCACGCGGCCAAGCGGGACATGGTCACGAACCACTCGATCCTCGACCGGATCGGCTTCCACAACGACTACATCACGCTCGGCGGGGGACTGTGGGACTACTACGTCCCGTCCAACGCCGGCTGGCCGGCCTACCTCGACGTGTCACCCACCCGCGCCATGGACGGCGAGATGCCCTGGGACGAGGGGCAGAGCACCGACCCGTACGCGTGGAACAGCGTGATCCCCGGTCTGGACACCGCCCGACGGCTGCAGACACTGCGCTGGGACACCCTGTCGATCGCGCACAACGCCACCGTCACCCTGCCCGCGTGGAAGCGGGATCTCCTCACCGGACAACAGGTCCAGGACGCCCTGCTGCCCGTTTCCGACGGGTACTTCCACGACGCCGCGGGCGCCTCGGTCGAGCGGGCCGCCTTCGAGTACGTCCGCGACCACCTCGGCTACCGCATCGAGACGCGCGCGGTGCGTCACGCCGTCCTCCGCGGGCAGATCCCGGTCGAGGTCGACGTGGTGAACCGCGGCTTCGCGGCGCCCAAGGAGCCCCGCCCGGTGCAACTGCTCCTGCTGGACGGCACGGCGCGGCCGGTCGCGTCGGTCCCGGTCGCCGCGGACTGGCGGAACCGGCTGCCGCAGGGGCGGGCGGAGACGGACGACCACCACGGCGCGCCCGGAACCACGACGTTCAGCGGTGTGCTGCCCGTACCGGCCGGCGCACGCGGCCGCCACCACATCGCCGTCGCGCTGCCCGACCCGGCCCTCCCGGAACGTGGCCGCGCGGTGCGATTCGCCAACGCGACCACGGCGTGGCTGGGCGATGCGAACGTCGTGGCGACGGTGCACCTCGACGGACACTGACCCCGGCGCGCGGCTGATGGTGGCACCGCCCCCGGTGGATCGCTGCGGGTGGGCCGAGGCGCGGCTCGCGACCGTGGACGGTCCGGCGGAGGCCGCCGGACCGTATGCGCGCATACGCGGAGCGGCGCACGAACGGGCGGACGCAGGCGCGTACGCAGGCACGGAAGCGTGGACCAACGTCCGGGCCGGCCGCCGGAGCAGGTGGTACACACCGCATATGCCCCGTTCGTACGGCGCGCCCGGGTGCTCGCCCTGGTCGCGTTCGCCATGACCGCCTGTGTGGGCCGCGGTTCGGCGCTCGCCGCGTGGGCCCGTCCACGGGACGGGGAGCGGGTGCTGCGGTGGTGGCCGTGGCCTGGCCGTGGCCGTGGCCGTGGTGGCCGGAGCCGCGAAGCTCGCCTGTGACGCGGCGCGCCTGAGCGGGCTCGCTGAGCGGTGACGCGGTGCCCGGCACCGCCGCGCACAGGCCCGACCGCCCGCCCGCGCGGGCCGGCACACCCGCTCAGGCCGCGGGATCGATGGTGACCTTGACGTGTTTCATGATCGGCTGGTCGCTCTGGGTGCTGTAGTCGCCGAGCGCGCACAGCACGTTCATCTCCGGCATGTACCCGGCCGCGCAGCCCCGGGGGATGTCGTACGGGATGGCGAGGTAGCCGGTGACGGACCGCCGGCTGCCGTCCCTGGCGGTGCTGGTGATGTCGACGGGACCGAGGTCGGCGATGCCGCGTTCACGCATGTCGGCCCGGTTCATGAAGACGAGTGTGCGCAGGTTCTTGATGCCTCGGTAGCGGTCGTTGTCGGAGTAGATGGTGGTGTTCCACTGGTCGTGGGACCGCATGGTGCCCAGTGCCAGTGTGCCGGGGGCGGGCACGACGTCGGGCAGGGCGGCGGCGGAGAACTCGGCGCGTCCGGACGGGGTCAGGAAGACCAGTTCGCGGGCGGGCTGCCTGATCCGGAAGCCGAGCGGCAGGCGCACCCGGCGGTTGAAGTCCTCGAAGCCGTCGAGGACCCGGGCCATGGTGTCGCGGATCCGGTCGTAGTCCTCGATGTACCAGTGCCAGGGCGTGTTGCTGTCGGGCAGCGCCGCTCGGGCCATGCCGGCGACGATGGCCGGCTCGGACAGCAGGTGCGGGGAGGCGGGGCGCTTCATGCCGATGGACAGGTGGACCATGCTCATCGAGTCCTCGACGGACGTGCTCTGGACGCCCTTGCGCTGATGGTCCTTCTCGGTGCGGCCCAGGCACGGCAGGATCAGGGCCCGGCGGCCGTGGACGAGATGGCTGCGGTTGAGCTTGGTGCTCACCTGGACGGTGAGTTCGCAGGAGCGCAGCGCCGCGCAGGTGGCCGGGGTGTCGGGCGCCGCGAGCGCGAAGTTGCCGCCCATGGCGACGAACACCTTCACGTCGCCGCGCCGCATCGCCTTGATCGTGTCGACGGTGTCCAGGCCGTGCTCGCGGGGCGGCCGGATCTCGCAGACCTCGGCCAGCCGGTCCAGGAACTCGTCGGACGGGCGGTGGTCGATGCCGCAGGTGCGGTTGCCCTGTACGTTGCTGTGCCCGCGCACGGGGGAGGGGCCCGCGCCCTCGCGTCCCAGATTGCCGCGGAGCAGAAGCAGGTTGACGATCTCCCGGACGGTGTCGACGCCGTGTTCGTGCTGGGTGAGCCCCAGGCACCAGCTGACGATGGACCGGTCGGCCTCGCCGTACACCCGGGCCGCCTTGAGGACGTCGGCGCGGCTCAGCCCGGACTGGGCCTCGATCTCCGCCCACGGTGTGGCCTCGCACAGCGCCCGGTACTCCTCGAAGCCCGCGGTGTGCCGTTCGATGAACTCCCGGTCCAGCGCCTTGGGATCGGACTCCGACTGCTCCAGGATCGACTTGGCCATGCCGCGCAGCAGAGCCATGTCGCCGCCGATGCGCGGTTGCAGATTGAGGGTGCTGGTCCGGGTCGCCCTGAAGAGGGCCATGTCCGTGAAGTCGTGGGGGACGATGGTGCGGGTGGCCGCCGCCTCGACGAGCGGATTGATGTGCACGATCCGGGCGCCGCGATGGTACGCCTCGGCGAGGGCGGTGAGCATCCGGGGCGCGTTGGAGGCGGCGTTGACCCCCATGATGAACAGCGCGTCGGCGCTCTCCCAGTCCTTGAGGTCGACGGTGCCCTTCCCGGTGCCCAACGACGCCTGGAGGGCACGGCCGCTGGCCTCGTGACACATGTTGGAGCAGTCCGGCAGGTTGTTGGTGCCCAGCTCCCGGGCCATCAACTGGTAGAGGAACGTGGCCTCGTTGCCGAGCCGGCCGGAGGTGTAGAACGCGGCCCGGTTCGGGTCGTCCAGCCCGCGCAGGGTGCTGCCGACCAGCTCGAACGCGTCCTTCCAGCTGATCGGGACGTAGTGGTCCGACTCGGGGTCGTAGACCATCGGCTCGGTCAGCCGGCCCTGGTTCTCCAGGTCGTAGTCGCTCCACCCGGACAGCTCGGTCACCGAGTGGCCGGCGAAGAACTCGCGCCCGACCCGCTTGCGGGTCATCTCCCAGGTGACGTGCTTGATCCCGTTCTCGCAGATGTCCAGGTGCAGGCCCTTGGTGTCGTCCGGCCACGCGCACCCGGGGCAGTCGAACCCGGTGTTCTCGTGGTTCATCCGCATGATGGCCCGCGGTCCGTCGACGAGGGCACCCTCGCGCACCAGGAAGCCGGTCACGCTCTTCGCCGCACCCCAGCCCGCGGCGGGGTGGTGGTAGGGGCGGAACTCCGGTTCGCCCTCGGGGGCGGGGCCGACCGCGGGTTCCCGTGGTTGCTGCTCGTCCTGGTCGGTGCTCAAGACCTTCAACCCTTCCACCGTTCGGGCACGGGTGAGAAACGATCCCTGTCGGGCAGGCTATGCAGCCCGAGAGGCACCCGCCACTCGGCTCCCGGGACTACGTGGCCGCGTGCACGGAGCGCCGCCGGGCTGCACCGCGGTGCCCGCGCGGATAGCGTGGGGCGCACCCCGCCCGCCCCGTTCACCGAGGGCGGCATTCCGGCCGGGCACCGGTGATCCGCCGGGCCATCGAGGTGGTCATCCTTGACGTCCATGAACCGTCTGCCGACCCTCTCCGCCGTCCCCCGGCTCGTCGCCTCGGTGGTCGCCGGCGCGGTGATCGGCGCGGTCACCGGCGTACTGGCCAACGGGCCGCTGGGCACCCTCGCCGGGATCGCGGCGGCGGAGACGATCTTCGTCGTGGCGGGCTGGATCGTGCTCTGGCCCATGGACGCGGACACCACCCACCGCAACGTCCGGCGCGAGGAGTTCCGCCCCGTCCTCGAAGAGCTGGTCGTCGTGGCGGCCGCCGTGTGCGGACTGTTCGGCATCGTGGTGATGCTGCTGGCCGGCCACTCGGACCTGAGCCACGCCGCGGCCGCGACGGCACTGTGCGGCGTGTTCATGGCCTGGGCGTCGCTCCACCTCATGTACGCCACCCGCTACGCGTACCTCTACTACGTCCCCTCCGAGGGCGGGATCGACTTCAACTCGCAGGACCGGCCGAAGTACGTCGACTTCCTCTACTTCAGCTACAACCTCGGGATGACCTACCAGGTCTCCGACACCGACGTGTCGAGTTCGACGATCCGCGCGATCGCCCTCCGGCACTGCCTGCTGTCCTACGTGTTCGGCGCCTGCATCCTGGCCACCACGATCAACCTCGTCACCGGAATCGTCACCGGCTGACCCCTCACGGCCTCGCGGGGGCGAAGGACGGCACGCGGGCCTCGTGCTCGATGCCGGAGCCGTTCACCGGGCGCTCTCGTCGCCCACCGACAGCACGACAGCGGTCGTACGTCCCCCGGGCGCGTCATACGTGACGGTCTCACCGGCACGACGGCCGAGCAGCGCGCTGCCGAGCGGGCTGTCGGCGGTGACCAGCGTCAGGTCCAGTGCCTCGGGGAACTCGCTGATCCGGACGGTCGTCTCCGTGGCGTCCGCGAACCGCACCGTCACCGTGCTGCCCACGCCGATCCTCTCGGTCGAGGGCGGCCCCGCGACGTCCGCCTCGCGGAGCCGGCCGTCGATCTCGGCGATACGGGTGTCCAGATGGTCGAGATCCGTGCCGCGCTGCAACTCGTCGGCCTCGTCCGCCCGGTCGCCCACCTGCTCCCCGCCGCGCAGCGTGGCGGCGACGGTGGCGCGTTCGGTGCGCAGGTCGGCGAGCTCCTGTTCCAGGGCCCTGCGGGCGGCAGCGCTCATGGGTTCGGGTCCACCGTTCATTCCTGCTCCCGTCGCGTGGGCGGCACGGTCCAGCACCGCAGGCTCACCATCAGAGACATTCGTAAGATATCAGGCATATCGGAGCATCGCGGCAGTGAGTCCGGCGCTGTGGAGGCGGGCGGGAGCCCGCCCGCCGCTCACCCGATACGGCGGTGTCCGCCTCGAAGGGAAGGACGGATACCGGACAGCCCTTAGACTCCGCGAATGGCGAAGTACTTCGACGTGCACCCCGAGAATCCTCAGCGGCGCACCATCAGCAGCGTTGCCGACAGCATCCGGTCCGGGGCGCTCGTCGCGTATCCGACGGACTCCTGCTACGCACTGGGATGCCGGCTGGGCAGCCGTGACGGCATCGGCCGGATCCGGTCGATCCGGAACCTCGACGACCGGCACCACTTCACGCTCGTGTGCCAGAACTTTGCGCAGCTCGGTCAGTTCGTGCACGTCGACAACGATGTGTTCCGGGCGATCAAGGCGGCGACGCCCGGCAGTTACACCTTCATCCTCCCCGCGACGAAAGAGGTGCCGCGCCAGCTGCTGCACCCGAAGAAGAAGACGGTCGGCGTCCGGATCCCCGACCACGTGGTCACCCAGGCGCTGCTCGCGGAACTCGGGGAACCGCTCCTGTCCAGCACCCTGCTGCTGCCCGACGAGGACGAGCCGATGACACAGGGCTGGGAGATCAAGGAACGGCTCGACCATGTGGTGGACGCCGTACTCGACTCGGGTGACTGCGGCACCGAGCCGACCACGGTCATCGACTTCTCCGAGGGCGAACCCGAGATCGTCCGCCGGGGCGCCGGTGACGTCACGCGGTTCGAGTAGCCGCCCCGGCCGTACGCCGCACCGGCTCCGCGAACGCCTCGTCGAAGCGCTTCAGCACCAGGCGCGCCACATCGGGGTGCGCGCCGAGCGGCGCCGAGACGAAGCAGCCCCCGGCCTCCTGTGCCCGGCGGGCGAAATGGCCGGGGGCCATCAGGTGCCGGGCGACCGCCACCCGACGGTGGCCCGCGGCCCGGAGGGATCGCACCGCCTCGGCCGGTGACGGCGCGTTCGCGCAGAGGTAGCCGGCGACCACCGGGCGCCCCAGCCGCCGCCGGAGCAGGCCGGCCATCACCTCGGTGTCCGCTCCGGCCGCCGGATCGGTGGACCCGGCGGCCGCCAGTACGACGGCGTCCGGCCCGCCCGGTCCCCGGCCGTCCGAGGCCGGGCCCGCCTCGGCCAGCCGGTCGGCCAGGGCGGCGGCCAGCAGCGGGTCGGGGCCGAGCGGCGCCGCCTGCCGGATGTCCGGGTGGGGCGCGGCGGCCCGGACGGCGGGCAGGTCCACCGTCACGTGGTGGCCCGTGTTCAGCAGCAGCGGGACCAGCACCACCGGCCCGCGCGAGGCCGCGAGCACCTGGGCCGGAGCCGGCCGAGCGAGATCGAGGAAGGCCAGCTCGGCCTTCAGACCGGGCCGCCGGGCACGTACCAGGTCGAGCAACGCCCGGTAGGTGGCCAGGCCCGCCCGGTCGCGGGTGCCGTGCGCGACGGCCAGCAGGGTCGGCGCGACCCGCCCGCCCCTCATCTCGCCGCCGCCAGGCTGTAGCCGCGCTTGGGAACCGTACGCACCAGTCGTGCATGCCCGTTCAGCGCGCCGCGCAACCGGGCGACCGCCGCATCCACCGCGTGCTCGTCGGCCCGTCCGGTGACCCAGACCCGGCGCAGCAGCTCGGCCCGGCTGAGCACCCGCCCCGGCTGCTCGGCCAGTGCGCGCAGCACCGCCGCCGGCAGCGGCGGAAGCCGCACCGGCGGCCCGTCGTCGATCAGTACGGCATTGCCCTGGAGCACCAATGTGCTCGGCCCGGCGCGGACTTCACGTCCGGCGTGCGCCGGCAGCGCGGCCTCGACGGTCCGCACCATGGCGCCGAGCCGCCCCCGCTCGGGGCAGAGCACCGCGACCCCGGCCTCCTCCAGCCGCCGGGCACAGACCGGCCCCACGCCGACCGGCAGCACGTCCCGGCGCAGGGCCGCCAGCACCTCGTCGCCCAGGCCGAGTCCGGCCGCGGCGGCGAGGAAGGCGTCGATCGCCGGTGCGCTGGTGAAGGTGAGCGCGTGCAGTTCGCGACGGACCGTCTGCTCGACCAGCCGGCGCAGCGGCGCCGGATCGGCCGGCGGGCCCCACCGGTAGACCGGCACGGCGATCACCTCGGCGCCACGCTCGCGCAGCGCGGCGGAGAACGCGTCCAGCGGCACCCCGTGTTCCTGCACGGCGATCCGCCTGCCGGGCAGATCACGAGCGAGCAGCCAGGCCAGCAGCGCGTCGGTGGTCTCGGTGACGGGGGAGTAGGTCTCGCTCAGGCCCCCGGCCCGCACCGCACCGGTCGCCTTCGGGCCGCGGGTGAGCACCACGGCGTCCCGGCACACCTCCGCCAGACGCGCACCGTACCCCCAGCCGTCGGCCGCGCTCAGCCAGCCGCGCCAGCCGACCCCAGTGGTGGCCACCACATAGTCCAGCGGCCCGGTCAGACAGCGCGCGGTGGCCCGGCGCAGCGCCGCGTCGTCCTCCAGCGGCAGGATCCGCAGGGCCGGCGCCTCGACCACCGTGGCGCCGCGCCTGCGCAGCAGCGCGACGAGCTCCTCCCGGCGGCGCGCGGCGGTGACCCCGACGGTGAAGCCGACGAGCGGGCCCGCAGGCCGGTTGCTGTTCATGTCCTGAGGTTCCGGCGGCGCTGTTTCGGTCGGGTTGCGCCGCCGTCACGTCGCCGTAAGCGGCAGGCCCCACGACGTTACGCGATGTTTCCGCGACGTCACCCCGGCTCCGGCGGCCGGTGAAGGAGCCGTACCCCGGACGCAACAGGCCCGACCCGGTCGCGAAACGGCCTCCGCCGACGCTCGGGGCATGACGACGACCGACACCCACTGCCCGTACTGCTCACTGCAGTGCGGCATGCGCCTGCGGACGCCGCAGGACGGCGGCGAGGCGCAGGTACTGGAGCGCCCCGACTTCCCCGTCAACCGCGGCGCGCTCTGCGGAAAGGGCCGGTCGGCCACCGCCGTGCTCCGCTCCGGGATCCGGCTCACCGCGCCGCTGGTACGTGCGGAGCGGGGCGGCGAACTGCGTGAGGCGTCCTGGGAGGAGGCCCTCGACCGGGTGGCGTCCGGGCTGGCGGCCGCAGGCCGGCGCCACGGGCGGGACGCGGTCGCGGTCTTCGGCGGGGGCGGGCTCACCAACGAGAAGGCCTACCTGCTCGGCAAGTTCGCCCGGGTGGTGCTCCGCACCCCGAACATCGACTACAACGGCCGGTTCTGCATGTCCTCGGCGGCCGCCGCGCACCGGATCGCCTTCGGCCTGGACCGCGGGCTGCCCTTCCCGATGGCCGACATCGCCACGACCGGCTGCGTGATCCTGGTCGGCGCGAACCCGGCCGACACCATGCCGCCCGCACTGCGCCACTTCACCGAACTCCGCGCCAACGGCGGCACCCTGATCGTGGTGGATCCGCGACGCACCCGTACCGCCGAGCAGGCCGACCTGCATCTGCAACCCGTCCCCGGCACCGATCTGGCACTCGCGCTCGGCCTGGTGCACCTGGCGGTCGCCGACCGCCGGGTGGACGAGGCCTTCGTCGCCGAACGCACCACCGGCTTCGAGGCGGCCCGCACCGCGGCGACGGCGCACTGGCCGGAGCGGGTGGAAGCGCTGACCGGCGTACCGGTCCACCGACTCCGCGAGGCCCTGCGGCTCTTCGCGGACGCCCCCACCGGCATGGTGCTCACCGCGCGTGGCCCCGAGCAGCAGAGCAAGGGAACGGACACCGTCGGCGCCTGGATCAACCTCTGCCTGGCGCTGGGCAAGGCCGGTCGGCCCGGCTCCGGGTACGGCTGCCTGACCGGACAGGGCAACGGACAGGGCGGGCGGGAGCACGGCCAGAAGGCCGACCAGTTGCCCGGCTACCGCTCGATCGAGGACCCCGCCGCCCGCGCACACATCGCGGACGTCTGGGGCGTGCACCCCGACGAACTGCCGGGCCCGGGCCGGTCGGCCTACGAACTGCTGGACGGCCTGGGAACGGCGGGCGGCGCCCGGGCCCTGCTGGTGATGGGCTCCAACCCGGTGGTCTCCGCGCCGAACGCGGCCCATGTCACCGAGCGGCTGCGGTCCCTGGACCTCCTGGTGGTCAGCGACCTGGTGCTCTCCGAGACCGCGCAGCTCGCCGATGTGGTGCTGCCCGCGGCACAGTGGGCGGAGGAGACCGGCACGACCACCAACCTGGAGGGCCGGGTGATCCTGCGCCGGGCGGCGCTGACCCCGCCACCGGGCGTACGCACCGACCTGCACGTGCTGCGTGAACTGGCCGCCCGGCTCGGCGTGGCCGAGGGCTTCCCCGAGCAGGCCGAGGACGCCTTCGAGGAGCTCCGCCGCGCCTCGGCCGGCGGTGCGGCCGACTACGCCGGGATCAGCTATCCGAGGATCCGGAACGAGAACGGGGTGTTCTGGCCCTGCCCCGACGAGGAGCACCCCGGCACGCCCCGGCTGTTCCTGGACCGCTTCGCCACCCCGGACGGCCGGGCCCGCTTCGCCCCGGTCACCCACCGCCCGGCCGCCGAGGAACCCGACCGGGAGTACCCGCTCCACCTCACCACCGGGCGGGTCCTCTCCCAGTACCAGAGCGGCGCCCAGACCCGCCGGGTGCCCGAGCTGAACCGGGCCGCGCCCGGCCCGTTCGTCGAACTCCACCCGCGGCTGGCGGCGCGGCTGGGCGTCGCCGAGGGAGACCCGCTCAAGGTCACCAGCCGGCGCGGCCGTGCGGTGGCCCCCGCCCGGGTGACCTCGTCGATCCGGCCCGACACCGTCTTCATGCCGTTCCACTGGGCGGGCGCCGGACGGGCCAACACGCTCACCAACCCGGCCCTCGACCCGGTCTCCGGGATGCCCGAGTTCAAGGTCTGCGCCGTGCGTGTGGAGCCGGTGCGATGAGCCGCCGGATCGCGGTGGCCGGCGCCGGAATGGCCGCCGCCAGGTTCGCGCAGCAGTACCGGGCGCACGGCGGCGACGCGGAAGTGGTGCTGTACGGGGCGGAGCCGCGCGGCCCGTACAACCGGGTGCTGCTGGCCGACGTGCTGACCGGACGCCACGACCCGGAGGCGACAGCGCTGCCCCACGGTGCCGGAACCGCCGTGCGCACCGGCTGCGAAGTGGTCGGCCTGGACCTCGTGGAACGCCGGCTTCGGCTGTCGGGAGGTGAATCGGCCCGCTACGACGAGCTGGTCCTGGCCACCGGCGCCAACCCCGTACTGCCGCCCCTGCGCGGACTGCACGCACCGGACGGGCGTGACGGCGGGCGCCGCCGCGGGCTGAAGGAGGGGGTGCACGCCTTCCGTACCCTCGCCGACTGCGCCCGCATCGCGGAGGACGCCGCCGGAGCCGAACGCGCCGTCGTCATCGGCGGCGGGGTGCTCGGAGTGAGCGCCGCCCGCGCGCTGGCAGCGCTCGGCCTTCCGGTGGAGATCGTCCACCAGGCTCCCCATCTGATCGAACGCCACCTGGACGACCGGGCCGGCGACGCGCTGCGCGGACACCTCGCCGCGCTGGGCGTGGCGACGTACCCCGGCAACCGCGCCAGGGCCCTGCGCGGCGGAGCACGCGTCACCGGGGTCGAACTGGCCGGTGGCCATGTGCTGGACGCGGACCTGGTGGTGCTCGCCTGCGGGGTCCGCCCGCGCACCGGCCTGGCCGACGCGGCCGGGATCGCGGTGCGCTCCGGAGTCGTGGTGGACGACCGGCTCGCGGCCTCCGCGCCCGGGGTGTACGCGATCGGCGACTGCGCCGAACACCGGGGGACCGTCCACGGACTGGCGGGCCCCGCCTGGGAACAGGCCGATCTGCTGGCGGCCCGGCTGGCGGGCACGGGCGAGGACCTCCGCTACACCGGCTCGCGCCCGATGGCCCGGCTCTCCGCAGGGCCCCTGGAGTACGCGGCCTTCGGCGAGGTGGGCGAGGACCTCCCCGGCACCGACGTGCTGCGCCTGGTCGACCCGACCCGTGGCTCGTACAAGAAGCTCGTGCTCCGCGGCGACCGCCTCGTCGGCGGCATCCTGCTCGGCGATCTCGCCGCGGCCGGCGACCTGGCCCGCGCCTACGAGCGTGACGACCCGCTGCCCGAGAACCCCCACGACCTGCTCACCACCGACCGATGACCCTCTGTGGCACCACCCGAGGAGACCGCCCGTGATCGAGAAGTCCCTGATCCTGGTCGGCCACGGCATGGTCGGACAGCGCTTCCTGGAAGCCCTGTCCGAGCGGCCGGCCGCCGAGCAGAAAAACCGCTGGCGAGTCACCGTACTCGCCGAGGAGCCGCGCCCCGCCTACGACCGGGTGCATCTGACCAGCTGGTTCTCCGGCACGTCCGCGGAGGAACTGAGCCTGTGCCCGCCCGGGTTCGTCGAGCGGCACGGCATCGATCTGCGGTTGGGCGACCCGGCCACCGGGATCGACCGCGAGGCCCGTACCGTCACCACCCGCAGCGGTGGCGTCCTGCGCTACGACGCCCTGGTGCTGGCCACCGGTTCCTACCCGTTCGTGCCGCCGGTGCCCGGCCACGACGCCGCGGGCTGCCATGTCTACCGGACCATCGAGGACCTGGAGGCGATCACCGCGAGCGCCGGACGGGCCTCGGTCGGCGCGGTGGTCGGCGGCGGACTCCTCGGCCTGGAGGCGGCCGGAGCGCTGCGGGCCATGGGACTGGAGACCCATGTGGTGGAGTTCGCACCCCGGCTGATGGCCCTTCAGGTGGACGAGGGCGGCGGCGCGGTGCTCCGGCGCAAGATCGAGGAGCTCGGCGTCCATGTCCACACCGGGGCCGGCACCCAGCGGATCGACACCGACGAACACGGCAGGGCCCGCACCATGGCACTCTCCGACGGCACCGGCCTCGACGTCGACCTGGTGGTCTTCTCGGCCGGGGTGCGCCCGCGCGACCAGCTGGCCCGCGACTGCGGTCTGCCGGTGGGCGGACGCGGCGGCATCGTGGTGGACGAACACTGCCGTACCGCGGACCCGCACGTCTGGGCGATCGGAGAGTGCGCCCTCGCGGTCGACGGCCGGGTCTACGGACTGGTCGCCCCCGGCTATGCGATGGCCGACACGGTGGCCTGTCAACTCACGGGCACACCATCCGAGTTCACCGGATCCGACACCTCCACCAAACTCAAACTGCTGGGCGTGGACGTGGCCAGCTTCGGTGACGCGCTGGGGACCACCGAAGGCGCACTGGAAGTGCTCTACGCCGACAGCAGGGCCGGAATCTACAGAAAACTGGTGGTCGGCCCGGACGGACGGCTGCTCGGCGGAGTGCTGGTCGGCGACGCCGAGTCCTACTCCACGCTCCGCCCGCTCGCCACAAGCCGTGCCCAACTGCCCGCACCGGCAGAGGAGTTGATCCTCCCGGCCGCCTCGGCGGGCCGGCAGGGCCCCCTGGTGCTGCCGGACGAAGCGGTGGTCTGCTCCTGTCACAACGTCAGCAAGGGCGCCATCCGGGCAGCCGTGACGGAACAGGGAATACACACCGTCCCCGAGGTCAAGAAGTGCACCAGGGCCGGTACCGGATGCGGAAGTTGCGTCGAACTGCTGGGCTCCATCGTGGGCGAGGAGCTGGCGGCGGGCGGGCACGAGGTGGCCCGCGGCCTGTGCGAACACTTCACCCACACCCGCGCCGAGCTCTACGAGATCGTCCGCGTCAAGGGCATCACCGGCTTCTCCCGGCTGATCGACGAACACGGCAACGGCGAGGGCTGCGACATCTGCAAACCCACCGTCGCCTCGATCCTGGCCGCCCTCGGCAACGGCCACGTCCTGGACGGCGAACAGGCCGCCCTCCAGGACACCAACGACCACTTCCTGGCCAATCTCCAGCGCAACGGCTCCTACTCCGTGGTGCCCCGGATCCCCGGCGGCGAGATCACCGCCGAAGGACTCATCACCATCGGTGAGATCGCCCGCGACCACGGTCTCTACACCAAGATCACCGGCGGCCAGCGGATCGACCTGTTCGGCGCCACCGTCGACCAGCTTCCGGGCATCTGGCGCCGCCTGGTGGACGCCGGATTCGAGTCCGGCCACGCCTACGGAAAGGCCCTGCGCACGGTCAAGTCCTGTGTCGGGCAGGCCTGGTGCCGCTACGGCGTACAGGACTCCGTGGCCCTGGCGATCGAACTGGAACTGCGCTACCGGGGCCTGCGCGCACCGCACAAGCTCAAGTCCGCGGTGTCCGGCTGCGCCCGGGAGTGCGCGGAGGCACGGAGCAAGGACTTCGGGGTGATCGCCACCTCGGACGGCTGGAACCTCTACGTCGGAGGCAACGGAGGCACCACGCCACGCCACGCCGATCTGCTGGCCGCCGACCTGGACCACGACACCCTGATCCGCACCGTCGACCGGTTCCTGATGTTCTACATCCGCACCGCCGACCGCCTGGAGCGCACCGCCCCCTGGCTGGAACGCCTGGAGGGCGGCCTCGACCATCTGCGCGCCGTCGTCCTGGACGACTCGCTCGGCATCTGCGCGGACCTCGACGAACTGATGGCACGACACGTCGAGACGTACGAGGACGAGTGGGCGGCGACCCTGGCCGACCCCGAACGGGTACGCCGCTTCGTCTCCTTCGCCAACGCCCCGGGGACGCCCGACCCCACCGTGCGCTTCGTCCACGAACGCGACCGGATCCGCCCGGCCCGCCCCGACGAGGACGGGTTCCCCCTCGCTCCGGCCCTGATCGCCGGACCGGCCCTGGAGGTACGCACACGATGAGCGGGACCGAGACCGAACCCACCGAAGCCGTGGTGGAGATCGACGACGGGGGGAGCTGGACGCCGGTCTGCCGGTACCGCGACCTCGGTCCGGGGCGCGGTGTCGCCGTACTGGTCGGCGCGCGCGGCGACCAGGTCGCGCTCTTCCGCGAGCGCGGCGGCACGGTGCACGCACTGGCCAACCGCGATCCGTTCAGCGGCGCCCATGTCATCTCCCGCGGTCTGCTCGGCAGTCGGCTCGGCGTACCTGTGGTGATCTCACCGATGCTCAAGCACGCCTTCGAACTGCGCACCGGACGCAGCCTGGATGAGCCGCACGCCCCCGACGGCACCCCCGCCGACCTGCGTGTCTGGCCCGTGCGCGTGGTCGCGGCGGCCACTGCGGAGGTCTGCTGATGAGCACCGCCACCGCAGCCGTCACCACCGGCCGGACCGGATCCCGGCGGATCGAGGACTGGGACCCCGAGGACAACGAGTTCTGGACCCTGGCAGGCGCCCGGATCGCCCGGCGCAACCTGGTCCACTCGGTCCTCAGCGAACACATCGGCTTCTCCGTCTGGAGCCTGTGGTCGGTGCTGGTGCTCTTCCTCGGCCCGGAATACCACATCGACGCGGCCGGGAAGTTCACCCTCACCGCCCTGCCCACCGCACTCGGATCGGTACTGCGGATCCCGTACACAACGGCCGTGGCACGGTTCGGCGGCCGCAACTGGACCGTGTTCAGCGCCCTGTTGCTGCTCGTGCCGACCATCCTGGCCGGGATCGTGCTCAAGCCCGGGGTCTCGTACGGCACCCTGCTCGCGGTGGCCGCCGTGGCCGGTGTCGGCGGCGGCAACTTCGCCTCCTCGATGGCCAACATCAACGCCTTCTACCCACAACGGCTCAAGGGCTGGGCACTGGGCGTGAACGCCGGCGGCGGCAACCTCGGCGTTCCGGCCGTGCAACTGCTCGGCCTCCTGGTGCTGGCCACCGCGGGCGCCGCCCACCCACGGCTGCTGATCCTCGTCTACCTCCCGCTGATCGTGCTGGTCGCGCTCGGCGCGGCGCTGCGGATGGACAACCTCGCCACCGCACGCGCCGAACGCGGTGCCCTGCGCGAGGTGCTGGCGAGCAGGCACGGCCGGGTGATGTCGCTGCTCTACATCGGTACCTTCGGCTCGTTCATCGGCTTCGGCTTCGCCTTCGGGCAGGTCCTCCAGGTCCAGTTCCACCAGCAGTTCGACACCCCGGTGAAGGCGGCGGCCCTCACTTTTCTCGGGCCGCTGCTCGGCTCGCTCTCCCGACCGCTGGGCGGTCTCCTGGCGGACCGTCACGGCGGCGCCCGGGTGACCTTCTGGACGTTCGCCGCGATGGCGGTGGGCGCGGGGGTGGTACTGGAGGCGTCACGGCAGCACTCACTGGCGTTGTTCCTGGGGGGATTCGTCGCGCTCTTCGTCCTCAGCGGGGCGGGGAACGGCTCGACGTACAGGATGATCCCGGCGATCTTCCGGGCCACCGCACGGGCGGAGACCGCCGAAGGGGCGGTGCCGGCCGAGGCCGAGCGGCGCTCACGGCGCCGGACCACCGCCCTGATCGGAGTGGCGGGCGCGATCGGCGCCTTCGGCGGAGTGCTGGTCAACCTCGCCTTCCGCCAGTCCTTCCTGGAGACGGGGAACGGACAGGCCGCGTACGTGGCGTTCCTCGGCTACTACGCCCTGTGTCTGGTACTGACCTGGGCCTGCTACCTGCGCCGGTCCCCGCACCGCCTGCCGGACGTGTGATCACCCGGTGGAACGGCCACGGGGCGAGCCCGGGTGGATACTGGGAGGAATCGCATGATTGGAGGACATCATGATCGTTCTCGGCGTCATCCTGCTGGTCATCGGCTTGGTGGCCGGAATCTCGATCCTGTGGACCATCGGTGTGGTGCTCGTCGTGATCGGGGCCGTCCTGTGGATCCTCGGTGCCGCCGGGCACGCGGTCGGCGGCCGACGCCACTACTGGTAGCGCCACCGCACCGGCAGGTCACAGCCCCGGGAACCGACGCATCCGGAACTCGCAGTAGTCGCGCAGGCCGTCGACCAGGGTGTGGATGGCGGGGCGGGCGTAATGGGAGGCGTCCCATCCCGCGTACAGCGGGACCGTCAGCGGGCCGTCCGGAGTGTGCACGATCAGTTCGGACAGGCCGAAGCGGGCGTCGTCGGTGACCAGACAGACTCCGCGCCCCGCCGCGGCGAGTGCCTGCGCGAAGGGCGACGACCCGGTCTCCGACACGGCGGCGAAGCCGAGCCCCGCCCGGCTCACGGCCTCGTCCACGACCAGCCGCGCCACGTTGGCGCGGGTCATCAGGATCAGCGGTTCGGAGACCAGCTCGGCGAGATCGATCGTGCGGCGCCCGGCCCAGGAGTGCCCGGCGGGCACCTGCGCGATGACGGGCGTACGGCCCAGGAACGCGGATTCCAGCGGGGCAGGGGCGGGACCGGTGGAGATGCCGAGGTCGGCGTCGCTGCGCGCCAGCGTGTCGAAGACCCGGCTGGGGTCCTCCTGGATGGCGTCGCGCAGCGTGGGCCCCGCGCTGCCGCCGCCCGCCATGAACGGGGCCAGCAGGTAGGCGACGGTGGAGGGGGCGGTGACCACCGTGAGCGCCGCCTGCTCTCCCCGCCCCACGGCGGACATCGTCTCGGCGGCCTGTTCCGCCCGGCGCACCAGGTCCTGGGCGATCGGACGGAATCGGCGGCCGGCCGCGTTCAGCGTCAGTGAGCCCGGCCGGCGGGTGAACAAGGAGACTCCCAAGTCCTTCTCCAGGGAGCTCAGTTGGCGCGACAGCGAGGGCTGGGCGATGTGCACCTGACGGGCCGCGGCGGTGACCGAATCGGCCTCCGCGACAGCGAGGAAGTAACGCAGCACCCGCAGTTCCATGGCCGCCTCCAAGAAGCCTCGGTACCTTCCCATGCCTTGAAGGCATGGGAATCGTAGCAATCAAGTATTAGACGCTATGAGTGGTCGAATCCCAGACTGTGGCTGTCCAGCTCACCGTCCCGGCTCCTTCGCCCAAGGGCTCCCCACCGTCCGGTCCTCCCGCACCGTCCGGCCCCTCGCCGAAGGCTCCGCGCCCGCCGGAGGCCCACCCATGAACGTCAGACTTCCCGACGCCGCCGAAGCGCGGGGCACCCGCGCTTCGGGCCGGGCCCGCCGTGCGGGTCTCGCCTCGTTCGTCGGCACCACCATCGAGTGGTACGACTTCTACATCTACGGAACGGCGTCCGCGCTCGTCTTCGGAAAGCTGTTCTTCCCCGACGTGTCGCCGGCCGCCGGCGTGCTCGCCTCCTTCGCGACGTTCTGGGTCGGCTTCCTCGCCCGGCCCATCGGCGGGATCGTCTTCGGCCACCTGGGCGACCGCATGGGCCGCAAGGGCACCCTGGTCACCACGCTGCTCATGATGGGCGCCGCCACCTTCCTGGTCGGAGTGCTCCCCACCCACGCGCAGATCGGTGTGGCCGCCCCCTTCCTGCTGGCGCTGCTGCGCGCCGTCCAGGGCATCGCGGTGGGCGGTGAGTGGGGCGGCGCGGTGCTGATGGCGTCCGAGAGCGCCCCCAAGGGCCGGGGCTCCCTCTTCGCGATGCTGGTGCAGCAGGGCTCCCCGGCCGGGGCGATCCTGGCCACCCTGGTCTTCCTCGCGGCCGGCACCCTGGACGACGCCGCCTTCGCCTCATGGGGCTGGCGCGTGCCGTTCCTGCTGTCCGGGCTGCTCGTCGTGGTCGGACTGGTGATCCGCCTGAAGGTCGAGGAGTCGGACGACTTCGAGCGGGTCAAGGAGAGCGGCGACGTGGTGAAACTCCCGATCGCCGAGGTGCTGCGCACCGACTGGCGCACCGTCCTGCTGGGCATCGGCGCCTCGATCATGGGCATCTCCGCCGCGTACTTCACCAACACCTTCGTGCTCTCGTGGACCACGAACGAGCTGCACATGAACCGGCAGACGATGCTGTACGTCCTGCTCGCGCTCTCCGTGGTGCAGTTCCTGTGGCAGCCGCTGGCCGCGCTGATCTCCGAACGGGTCGGCGAGGCCCGGTTCATGGTGTGCTCGCTGCTCGCCAACGTCGTCGTCGCCGTCCCGATGTTCCTGCTGATCAACACGGCGCGCCCGGTCCTGGTGTTCTGCGGCATCGCACTCGCCATGATCAGCGGCTCGGGGTACTACGCCGTCCTGGCCGGCTTCCTCGCCCGGGCCTTCCCCTCCCGGGTCCGGTACACCGGCATCTCGCTCTCGTACCAGCTGTGCTCGACCCTCATCGGCGGCACGACCCCGCTGGTGGCCCAGGCGCTGCTGACGTCCGGCGGCGGCTCGATCTGGCCCGTGGTCGCGTTCTACGCGGCCCTGCTGCTGGTCACCACGGCGTGCGTCGCCGTGCTCGCCCGTTTCATGGAGCGGCGCGCACCGAGCGTGCCGCCCGTCGCGGCCGCCGTCTGACGACACCCTCCCGCCAGCGCCCCATCCCCCCGTAGCACCCAAGGAGTTGACCCCGTGCGCCTCGACGCAGTGTTCCACAACGGACGGTTCGCCACCCTCGACCCGGACCGCCCCGAGGCCCGCGCCATCGGCGTACTGGGCGGCCGGATCGCGGCTCTCGACGAGGAACTGGCGGGGTGCACCGCCGACACCGTCGTCGACCTCGGCGGAGCGCACGCGGTACCCGGCTTCAACGACGCCCACCACCACCTCAGTCTGGTCGGCAAGGGGCGGCGCGAGCTCGATGTCTCGTACACCGCGGCGCCCACCCTCGACGCGCTGTACCGGGCCGTGGCCGAGCGGGCCGCGACGCTGCCCGCCGACGCCTGGGTGCTGGGTGCGGGCTACGACCAGAACAAGACCGGCGCCCATCCGACCGCCGCAGCGCTCGACCGGGCCGCCGGGGGCCGTCCGGTCTGGCTGGTGCACACCTCGCACCACATGGCCGTCGCCGGCACGGCGGCGTTCGCCCGGGCCGGTTTCACCGACCTCACCGCGGTGCCCGACGTCCCCGGCGGTCATGTCGTGCGGGACGCGTCAGGGCGGGCGGAGGGACTGCTCCAGGAGACCGCGATGCAACTGGTCGAGCGGGTGCTGCGGCCGGAGCCCGCCGAGGAGTGGACCGCCAACATCGCCGAGGGGGCACGGGCCGCCCTCGCGGTCGGACTCACCAGCGTGACCGAGCCGGGCATCGGCGTCGTCGACGGCATCGGCAACGGTCCCGCCGATCTGGACGCCTACCTGCGCGTCCGGGAGAGCGGCCGGCTCGGCGTCCGGATGACGCTCATGCCGTACATCACGGCACTGCACGACTGCGGCGTCTTCGCGCCGGACACCACCTGGTACGGCCTCGACCTCGGCCTGCGTACCGGATTCGGTGACGAGTGGCTGCGCATCGGCCCGACGAAGATGATGTCGGACGGCTCGCTGATCGGCCGCTCCGCGGCGATGTGCTGCGACTACCAAGACACCCCCGGCAACAGCGGTCTGCTCCAGCACGAGCCCGAGCAGATCCGCCGCTACATCGTCGAGGCACACCGCTGCGGCTGGCAGATCGCCACGCACGCCATCGGGGACGCCGCACTGGACGTCGTTCTCGACGCGTACGAGGAGGCGCAGCGGAGGCATCCGCGCGCCGATGTGCGTCACCGGGTCGAGCACGCCGCGGTGACCAGTGACGCCCAGGTCGCCCGGATCGCGGCGCTCGGCCTGATTCCGGTGCCGCAGGGCCGGTTCCTCTCGGAGATCGGAGACGGCCTCCTGGCGGCGCTGGGCCCCGAACGGTCCGGGCTGGCCTACCGGATGCGGTCGTTCCTCGACGCGGGGCTGGTGCTGCCCGGCTCGTCGGACGCCCCCGTGGTCGCCCCCGACCCGCTGCTGAGCATCCACGACATGGTGAACCGGACGACCGCCTCGGGTGCGCCGATCGGCCCGCACGAGGCGGTGACGGCACGGGAGGCGCTGACCGCTTACACGATCGGCTCGGCCCACGCCGTCCACGAGGAGCACATCAAGGGAACCCTCGCCCGGGGCATGCTCGCCGACTTCGCGGTGCTCAGCGACGATCTGCTGGGCGTCGCCCCGGACCGCATCGCACGGCTGACGGTGGGGGCGACCGTGGTCGGCGGCCGGGTCGCCCACGACGCCGGAGCGCTCAAGGCCGCCTGAGCGCAGGCCCGCGGCGGGCGCGGAGTCCGGCGGCGCCGGTTTCCCGCGGTGCGATCCGGTGCGTCGGCCGGCGGGACGTTGTGCACCACCCGGATCCCGTGACGTGCCCGGTCCGCCGCGGACGGCCCGAACACCGCGGCGGCACGCCGGCCACACCGCCGTCGCGACACGGTGCCGCACCGGATCGCCCGCAGCACGGTGCCGGCCGGCCACGCTCCGACCCGTCCGGTCGAGGCCGCCGTCACCGCTCCCGCCGCTGCGCCGCGCGCCGCAACAGCTTGAGGAACTGTTCCCGTTCCTCCGGGGAGAACGGCGACAGCATCTCCTCGTTCACCGCCACGACCGCGGGCGCGAGCCGGACGGCCAGTTCCCGGCCGCTCCCGGTGATGCGCACCAGCTTGCGGCGCCGGTCCTTCTCGTCCTGAGCCAGCTCCACCAGCCCGCGCCGACGCAGCCGGTCCAGGAGCGGGGCGGTGGTCGACTTGTCGAGATGGGCCAGCGAGCCGAGCGTGCCCTGATCCATGTCGCCATGGGCGTGCAGCAGGGTCAGGACAGTGAATTGAGGACCCGTCAGGTCCTGGTCCACCCGCTCGTACCAGAGCCGGGTGTGCGCCTGGTTCAGCTGCCGGGCCAACGGCCCGACTCCGCCGATGGCATCGAGCCGAACGTCCGGTTCCCCGTTCTCCTGCGACATCGCCCGCTGCCTCCGCCGAATTGATTATGACGTACACGTACTTTACCGTGAAGACCAGTAGGACGTGTACGGAATAACTGTGCGTGACGTCCGTGAACGGAAGGACGGTGCGATGAAGCTCGTGGTCGCCATGACAGGTGCCACCGGCGCGCCCATCGGGGTGCGCCTGCTGGAAGCGCTGAAGGAACTGGGCGTCGAGACGCATCTGGTCGTCAGCCGCTGGGCCCGGACCACGCTGGCGCAGGAGACGGCGTACTCGCTGCGCGAGGTGGCGGCGCTCGCTTCGGTGTGTCACAGCCCGGACGACCAGGGCGCCGCCATCTCCAGCGGATCGTTCCGGACCGACGGCATGGTGGTCGTGCCGTGCAGCATGAAGACGCTGGCCTCCATCCGTACCGGCCAGGGGGAGGGGCTGATCGGCCGGGCCGCGGACGTGGTGCTCAAGGAGCGGCGCCGGCTCGTCCTGGTGGCCCGGGAGACCCCGCTGTCGGCCGTGCATCTGGAGAACATGCTGGACCTGACGCGGATGGGCGCGGTGATCATGCCGCCGGTCCCGGCGTTCTACAACCGCCCCCGTGGCATCGACGACATCGTCGAGCACATCGTGGCCCGCGTCCTCGACCAGTTCGACCTCGAACTCCACACCGCCCGGCGATGGCAGGGGCTCGGGGCCGCTGCCGCGGATCGCCCGGCACGCCGCGCCCGGCAGGCACCGAACGACGAACCCCGCCACCCCGCCCGGCCCGTGGAGCGGCCGGAACACTCCACCACACTCTGAGAAAGGCCCTGTCATGACCCAACGAGGCAGCGCGCTCAACTTCCGTGACTTCGTCGAGAATCTGCTCGCCACGGGCGACGCCGTCGACATCCGCGAACCGGTCAGCCCCCTGCTGGAGGCCGCGGCCATCACCCGGCGCGTCTACGAGACGAGCAGCCCCGCCCCGCTGTTCAGCAATCTGACCGGCACCGAGGCGGGCTTCCGCATGCTCGGCGCACCGGCGGGCCTGAGCGGCACCGGCGGCAACACCTACGGCAGGCTCGCGGCCCACTTCGGCCTCCCGGCCGGCACCGCCCCGCGCGAGCTGCTGGAGCACCTCGTCGCCGCCATGCACGCCGAACCCGTCGCGCCGCGCGTGGTGGGGACCGGCCCCTGCAAGGACAACGTCCTCACCGGCGACGACGTCGACCTGGAGCGCTTCCCCGTGCCGCTGCTGCACGAGAACGACGGCGGCCGCTACCTGGGGACCTACGGCTACCACGTGGTGCGCACTCCCGACGGACGGTGGACCAGCTGGTCGATCAGCCGCACCATGCTGCACGGGCGCACCACCCTGGTCGGCCCGGCGATGGCCCAGCAGCACCTCGGCATGATCCACGCCATGTGGCGGGACCGGGGCCTGCCCACACCGTGGGCCATGGTGCTCGGCGCCCCGCCCGCCGCCCTGGCCGCCGCGGGCATGCCACTGCCCGCCGAGGTGAACGAGGACGGCTACGTCGGTGCCCTCGCGGGCGGTCCGGTCGAGGTGGTCCGCACCGAGCTGCACGACCTGCACGTCCCGGCCAACTCCGAAATAGTCCTGGAGGGCTGGATCAGCCCGGACGAGACCGCCCCCGAGGGGCCGATGGGGGAGTACCACGGGTACGCCTTCGCCGAGAGCAGGCCACAGCCCGTCTTCCACGTCGAAGCGATGACCTTCCGCGACGACCCCATCCTGCCGATCTGTGTGGCGGGCCTGCCCCCGGAGGAGAACCACACCATCTGGGGCACCATGATCTCCGCCGTCAGCCTGGACCTGCTGCGCGCCGCAGGCCTGCCCGTCGATCTGGCCTGGTGCTCCTACGAAGCGGCCACCTGCTGGATCGTCGTGTCCATCGACATCCGGCGGCTGGCGCGGAGCGGGACGAACGAGAAGGAACTGGCCGACGCGGTCGCCGAGGTCCTCTTCGGCTCCCACACCGGATGGCTGGTGCCCAAGGTCCTGCTGGTGGCCGACGACATCGACATCACCGACATCGACCAGGTGGTGTGGGCCATGGCGACCCGCCACCACCCCGGCACCGGCACGTACCAGTACCCGCAGGCCCCGGGCATCCCGATGGTCCCCTACCTCACCCACGAGGAGGTACGGACCGGCCGCGGCGGCAAGTCCGTCACCAGCTGCCTGCTGCCCGAGCAGTTCGAGGGCGTCACCAAGGGCGCCACGGCGTCGTTCCGGCACTCGTTCCCCGACCGCGTCCGCAGCCGGGTGGAGGAGAACTGGACCGCCTACGGCTTCGCCGAGAGCGTGCTCCCGACCCGCTGAGCACCGCACCCGCGTATCCGCCGCCGATCCGGCCCCGACCGGACCGGTCCCGCGCATTCGGGATACCATTTTCGGCAAGTGGTCACCCCGTCCTTCGTCGGCCACGCCCCGGGAGGGGCGACGGCCGCAGGCGGGGTGCCGGACGAGGAGGGGTGCGTTGTCACGGAAAGAGCCGGTGGAGGCGCCGGTGCAGTCCGAACCGAGAGAGCCGCGGGTGGCCGGGGGCGCCCGGCATGCACTGGTCTCGCTGCGCACCAGTCCGGGATTCCGCCTCCTGTGGGTCTCCAACCTGTTCTTCTACGGCGGCGCGTGGACCCAGACGCTCGTGATGGGCTGGCTCGTCTTCGACACCACCGGCTCCGAGTTCCTGCTCGCCGTGTTCACCGCCGTACGGCTCGCCCCCATGCTCCTCGGCCCCTTGGCCGGAGTGCTCTGCGACCGCTACGACCGGGTCCGGCTGCTCATGATCGCCTGCCTGTGGGCGCTGGGTGCGGTCGTCGTGGTGGCGGCCATGGCGGCGTTCGGCCAGGTGTCGTACGGGGCGCTGGTCGCCGGGGGCCTGGCCATCGGGCTGGCACAGTCCCCGTCGCAGCCGCCGCGCGCCTCGCTCGTCCTCGACCTCGTCGGACGGGAGAACCTGAGCAACGCCAACGCGCTGAACGCGCTGGCGATGAACATGACCCAGGTCATCGGACCCGCGGTCGGCGGAGCGATGATCAGCGCGTTCGGCGCGCCCGCCGCCCTGTGGATCTCCACCACCTGGTACGTGGTGTCACTCGCGGCGCTGTGGCCGCTGCGCGGGGTGGGGCACCGGACACCGGCCCGCCCGGAGCCCGTGCTGAAAATGCTCACCAGCGGATTCCGTACGGTCCTGACCAGCCGGCTCACCTCTGCCGTACTGCTCGTCACACTCGCCGCCAACGTCCTGCTGTGGCCCGTCCACCAGGCGTTCATGCCGGTGTTCGCCAAGGAGGTTCTCGGGCTCGACGCCGCGGGCCTGGGATGGTTGCTGACCTGCGGGGGCCTGGGCGGTCTCGCCGGATCGCTGGTCATAGCCATGCTCGGCGACTTCAAGTTCAAGGGCGGACTGTTCGTGTTCGGCACCGCCGTGTGGGGCGCCCTGTGGTCACTGTTCGCACTGTCCCGGACGGTCCCGCTCTCGTTCGTGCTGATGGCGTGCATCGGACTGATGAGTGCCTCGTTCGGGGTGCTCCAGACCACCCTGCTGCTGATGACCACCGAGCCGGAGGTGCGGGGGCGCGCCCTCGGGCTGCAGGAACTCGCCATCGGCGTCATGCCGTTCGCCTCGCTGGGGCTCGGCGTGGCGGCCGAGTCGGTGGGGGTCGGAGCCACCGCGTTCCTCAGCGGAATCCTGCTGGTCGCGGTGTTGCTGACGCTCGCGGTCCGGGTGCCCCGACTGCTCAGGTACAGCGGAGTGCGGCTGCCGTAGCGCGGCTCGGGCCTGTGGGGGCCGCACCGGCCGCCGGCGTACGGGTCCGGCCGCGGCGCGGTGTGCCCGCCGCGGCCGAACCCGCCCTCGACGACCGGGATCAGACCCGGAGTTCGCCGTCCTGGACCACCACTTGCCCACCGGCCACCACCAGTTGCCGGCGCGGCGAGCGGACCAGGGCGTCCTGGACGTTCTCGGCGTCCAGCAGCACGATGTCCGCCCGCGCCCCCGCGACGATGTCGTGGGTGTCGCGGTGCACGAAGCCCGCCGCGCGCGTGGAGGCCAGCTCCACCGCGTAGGCCAGCTCCTCGTCGGTGCGCAGGCCGTGCAGCCGGGCGAAGTTGAGCGCGACGCGGAGGATGTCGCCGTCACCGTACGGCGACCACAGGTCCCGGATCCCGTCGGTGCCGAGGCCGATCCCGACACCGCGGTCCCGCATCCCGCGCCAGGGCAGCGGCGCGGTGCGGGCCGGGGCCACGGTCGCCCAGGAGACACCTGCCTCCTCGCAGGCTTCGAGCACTCGCTGCCGGCGGTCCGCCACGAGCTCGCCCAGGGCGAAGCCGTGCGAGATCGTCACCCTGCCCCGCAGCCCCAGGCTCAGGGTGCGCTGGGCGATGAGCTCGATCTGGAAGGCGCCGAGCTCGCCCCCGTCGTGCAGATGGATGTCGAGCCCGACACCGCGTCGCTCCGCGATGCCGAAGAGGCCGTCGAGCTGTGCGACCGGGTCGCGGTCGATCGAGGCCGGGTCGAGGCCGCCGATGGCGGTCGCCCCTGCCTCGGCCGCCTTGTCGAGAAGGTCCAGCACACCGGGACGGCGCACCACACCGTCCTGCGGGAACGCGACGATCTCCACCTCGATCGCGCCGCCGAACCCGGCGACCGCCTCACGGACCACCTCGATCCCGCGCAGCCCGACGCCGAGGTCGACGTCCACATGGCTGCGTACCGCCGTCGTGCCGTGCCGGAGGAACTCGCGCAGCACCGCGGTGGTCGAGGACGTGCTCGGGATGCCGAGTCCGTCACGCTCCGCGCGTTCGTGGGAGATGCGCCCCCGGGTCGTGGCCTCGCCGCCGTAGGAGACCCACGGCTGCCCCCACCAGCTCTTGTCGAGATGGGCGTGCGCGTTGATGAAGCCGGGCAGGGCGAGGAGACCACCGCCGTCGAGGCGATCACCCTCGACGGCCGCCGTTCCGGCGGGCGCCACGGAGAGGATCTCGGCGCCGGACAGCGTGATGTCCACGGGCGCCGCACCCCAGGGGCGGACGTTCGTCAGTGTCACATGAGCCATGGAGCGATGGTATACCGAATGGGTGACGTGTCAGCCGGTCGGTCGACGGGGGCCGGTGCCGCGGCGGCCCGCGAACGCGAGCGGCAGTGTGGCCAGGGAGAGCGCGGCCATGGCCATGAGCGCCACGGAGAAGGAGGTCCCCGTCGCCAGATACCCGACGAGGAGGGCGCCCACTCCCGTACCGGCGTCGAACCCGACGTTCCACACGGCGCTCGCGATCCCGCTGGACCGGTTGTCGACGGCGGCGAAGGCGTCGACCAGGGTCAGGTTCTGCAGCCCGCCGTAGCTCACCCCGACCAGGGCCGTCCCGGCCAGCAACGGGACCAGGTCCGTCGTCCCCTCAGTGGCCACCGCCCAGGCCGTCAGGGTGAGTCCCACCGCCGTGACGATCACCAGCGGCCAGCGGAACGGCCGCGTCCCGTACCGGTCGGCCAGCGCCCCGAACCGCCAGCGGGCGAGGGCGGCCGTCCCTGTCAGGAGCAGCAGTCCGGCCAGGGTCGCGGTGGGGTCGTCGCTCATCTGCGGGGCGAAGGTGATCAGCGCGCCACCCGCCGTGGTGACCCCGAGCAGGAGCAGCATCGGCCGTAGCAGCGGAAGGTACGTGGCCCGTCTGTCCCGCCCGGTGTCCTGGTGGGGTACGTCCTCGGGGCCGGCCGGGCGGGCGTCCAGCCGACGGGCCAGCCGGAGCGCGGGAACCACGCCCAGCAGTGGCAGCGCGCCGACGGCGAACACGATCCCGAAGCCGAGGCTCTGCGCGGCCCACGGCGCCGTCGACACCAGGATGAACTGCGGCCCGGCGATCGCCAGACCGTACGCACCGATCGCCTGCCCGCGTCGCGCGGGCTCGACGAGTTCGGCGACGGCACCGGCGCCGCAGACCGTGAGTACCCCGAAGCCGAGCCCGCGTACCGCGGCGAGGGCGAGCACCACGCCGAGCTGCGCGGACAGCAGGTGCAGCAGGGAGGGAACGCCGAGCAGGACCATCCCGCAGACCAGCGTGGTACGCCAGCCGAGACGTCGTATCGCCGTCGGAACCAGGGACTGGGCGAACACGGTGCAGAGCATCAGGACGGCGTTGACCGAACCGGCGCCGGCGGCATCGGCCCCGCCGCGCACGGCCCAGAGCGGCGCGGTCGGCAGCAGCACCGCGAACCCCGAGAAGCCCGTCGCCGTCAGGAGCAGCAGCGCGGGCATGCCCGGTGCGTTCCGGACCGTTTCCCGCGCGGCGCTCTTCGCCGGAGCGTTCCTCACTGGCTCGTTCCTCCGTGGCGCCGTCGGCGGACCGGCTGTCGCGGCCGGCCGGCATGCGAAGGAGGGTGGCGACGGGCCGCCCACCGTGACGTAAATGGTATACCGAATGCGGCTCGGCTGTTAGCCTGGTGCCATGAGCACAGTGAACGAGCCGCAGTCTGTCACAGAGGGGGACCGCGAGTTCCTCCGCCGTTGCGTCGACCTCGCACGTGAGGCGCTCACGGCCGGCGACGAGCCGTTCGGCTCACTCCTCGTGGACGAGCACGGCACGGTCCGCTTCGAGGACCGCAACCGGGTCCGGGGCGGCGACGCGACCCGCCACCCGGAGTTCGAGATCGCGCGCTGGGCGGCCGAGAACCTGTCTCCGCAGGAACGGCGCACCAGCGTCGTCTACACCTCCGGCGAGCACTGCCCGATGTGCAGCGCGGCCCACGCCTGGGTGGGCCTGGGCCGCATCGTGTACGCGTCGGGCTGCGGCCAACTCGTCGAGTGGCGCCGCAGCTGGGGTTTCGACGCGGGGCCGGTCGCGGCCCTGCCCATCAACGTCGTCGCTCCCGGCATCGCGGTGGCGGGACCCGATCCGGCGCTCGCCGAAGAGGTCCGAGCGCTGCACGCCCGGATGCTGGGCGTGGCCACCGACGGCTGAGGGCTTCCCCGCCTGCCCCGCGTCGGGGGCGGGCGGCATCGCCCGGGACGGGCTCCCTCAGGAGCGTGCGTCGTCGGCCCGGTCCTCGCGGGCCGCGTTCTTCTCCTTGATCCGCACCGCTTCCTTGCGGACCTCGGCCTGGGTGGTCCGCTCCTGCTGGAGCCAGTCGGGGGCTTCGTTCTTCAGCGCCTCGATCTGCTCCGTCGTGAGGGCCTCGGTGACTCCGCCACGGGCGAGCCCCGAGATCGAGACACCGAGCTTCGCGGCGACCACCGGCCGGGGGTGCGGGCCGTTGCGTCGCAGTTCCTGGAGCCACTCGGGCGGATCGGTCTGCAGTGCGTTCAGCTCGGTGCGCGAGACGACACCCTCCTGGAACTCGGCGGGGGTGGCCTCTAGGTACACACCCAGCTTCTTTGCCGCGGTTGCGGGCTTCATCGTCTGGGCGGTCTTGTGCGACGTCATACGGACAAGGGTATCGAGCATGTGCGCCACCTCTGACCAGGGCCGGTAACCTGGCGGGGTGACAAGCTCGGAAGAAACCCCTTCGTTCCGGCTCGCGTACGTCCCGGGGGTGACACCCGGAAAGTGGGTGCGGATCTGGAACGAGCGGCTGCCCGGCGTCCCGCTGACCCTCGTGGGGGTGTCGGCCGCCGAGGCGTCCGACGCGCTGCGCGGGCGCGCGGCCGACGCCGGCCTCGTACGGCTGCCGATCGACCGGACGGCCCTCAGCGCCATCCCGCTCTACGCCGAGACGACCGTGGTCGTGATCCCGAAGGACCACGTCATGGCGGCCGTCGACGAGGTCCCGGCCGCGGATCTGGCCGACGACATCGTGCTGCACCCCCTCGACGACGTCCTCGACTGGGAGGACCGCCCGGGGCGGCCGGCCAACGAGCGTCCCGCCACCACGGCGGACGCCGTCGAGCTGGTGGCGGCGGGAATCGGGCTGCTCGTCGTACCGCAGTCGCTCGCCCGCCTCCACCATCGCAAGGACCTCACGTACCGGCCGGTGCCGGACGCCCCCGAGTCGCGCGTCGCGCTGTCGTGGCTGGAGGACGAGACCACCGACCTGGTCGAGGAGTTCATCGGCATCGTCCGCGGCCGCACCGTCAACAGCACGCGGGGCCGCCCCAAGTCACCGGCCGAGCCGAAGGCCGGGCGCGCCGAAAAGGGCGGTGCCCGGCGGAAGCCCGCAGCGGGCGGGGCGACCGGCAGATCGGGCGGGAAGCCGGGCGGGAAGACCGGTGGGAAGAACCCGCGGAGCGGTTCGGCCGGAGCCAAGGCCGCCAAGCGCGGCAAACCCCGCCGCCGCTCCTGAGGCATGCCCCCGGCCTTCTCGTACCACCCTCCTGCCCCGCGCGGGGCAGGAGCGTTCGCCGCGCGGACCGGGCCGGGCTCAGCGCCTGCGCCGCACCTTCGGTTCCGGTACGAGACGCACGACGCCGTTGAGCAGGTGGTCGACCACGTCGTGCGAGGGCTTGTCGGTGAGATTGGTGAGCAGCCGGGCCAGGGTGTTGAGCAGGAACGGCGACCCCATGACATAACGGTTGAGGACCGGCTGGAAACCGGAGCGGCTGAAGATCAGATCGGCCGCCGTGTTGCCGAGGCGGTAGTAGCGCCCCCAGCGCCGGTTCATCTCGACCGGGTAGCCGTGCAGCACCTGCTCGCGCCTCGGCCCCCTGGGCAGGGCGAGAGCCAGGGTCGCCGTCTCGGCGGCTACCTCACCGGCCTCCATGGCCTGGCCGATTCCCTCGCCGTTCCAGGGGCTGATCATGCCTCCGGAGTCGCCGACGAGCAGGAGCCCGCGGGTGTAGAGGGGATGGCGGTTGAAGCCCAGCGGAAGGGCGGCGCTGCGGACCGGGCCCTCCGCGTTCTCCTCGCGCAGCCCCCAGGCCTCGGGGGTACGGGCCAGCCACTCGTCCAGTGTGGCGCGCAGGTCCGCCTTCCCGTGCCTGCGGTGCGGCAGCGCGCCGAGGCCGACGTTGACCCGGCCGTCGCCCATGGGGAAGATCCAGCCGTACCCGGGCAGATAGTGATCGCTCCCCGGGAACCGGAGATCGGCCCACAGCTCCAGATACTCCTCCGCGGAGCGCTCGGGGCTGCGGTAGTAGCGGCGGGCGGCCGTCGCGATCTGCCGGTTCCTGTCCCGCTGGAGCCCCATGGCGAGGGCGAGACGGGCGGAGGCGCCGTCGGCGGCGATCACGATCGGCGCGTGGAAGGCCAGTGACTCCTTCGCCGCGGTCGTCGCGGTGACACCGGTGATGCGGCCGGCCCGGTCGGTCAGCGGCTCGGTCACCTTCACACCGCTGTGCAGCCGCGCTCCGGCGGCGACGGCGTGCCGGGCGAGGATGTCGTCGAAGTCGTGCCGGCTGCGCGAGAGACCGAAGTCCGGGTAACGGCCCAGCGCGGGCCAGTCGATGTGCACCTGATGCTCCCCGGCCACCCAGCGCATGCCGCGCGAACGGGTCCAGCCCGGAGCCTTGATGTCGACGCCCATCCTGATGAGCTGGTGCACCGCACGGGGCGTCAGACCGTCCCCGCACACCTTCTCGCGGGGGAAGTGCGACTTCTCCAGCAGCAGGACATCGACGCCCGCCCTGGCGAGGTGGAAGGCCGCCGCGGATCCCGCGGGCCCCGCCCCCACCACGATCACCTGGGCCTCCTCGTCCGGGCCGTGGCCGGACCGGGCGTTGGACCCGGACCGCTCTGGCGTCGTTTCCCGCATCGGGAACCCCTTCCTGGAGCCGGTGCCGTACCAGGGACGGCAGTCATCCGCTTCATCATCGATCAAGCACGGCCGGTGTGTGACCCGGTCCGGAAATCAGGCACCCTCATGAGGGAATCCCAGGACGCGGACCACCCGGAACCATGGCAACTCACCCTTGCCGGCAGGCCGCTCGGTCAGCCGGCTGCTCGGCTGCTCGGCGAAGGGAACACCTCTGGCGGGGCGTCGCCCGGCGACCGGGCCCGGGGCGCACACGTGGAACCACGGGGCCCGGAAACGCGTTTCCCACGAGACGAGTGGCGCCAACCGCCCGACTCCCGGCGGGGGGGGGGCGTACCGGGGCGGGAGGGGGCGGCATCGCGGTGCCGTCGAGGCGTATGCCGGCCTGCGGCGCATGCTTCGATCGGTGGGACCGGACCACCCCCACGTACAGGTCGTCCGTTCCTGACCACTGGCGGTGCCGGGCGGGTGACGGCGGCCCGGCGGCCGGGTGACGACGCACCAGCAGGTGGAAGACCCTTCCGCTACGACTCCAGGTAGCGCAGCACAGCGAGCACCCGTCTGCTGTAGCCGGTGGCGCGCGGCAGATCCAGCTTCTCGAAGACCGAGTTGAGGTTCTTCTCGACCGAACTGAGCGAGAGGTGCAGCTGCTGCGCGATGGCCGCGTTGCTGCGGCCCTGCGCCAGCTCCTGCAGCACGGTGGTTCGGCGATGCGCAGCTCCAGCAACTCCCGCTCGGAGGGCCCGAAATGCTCGCGCGCCAGCCGGGCGTCGAGCGCGTTCAGCGAGAAGACCCCTTGAAGGTCGAGGAAGAGCAGGACCCCGCCGAGCAGCGCCTGGGGCAGCAGCCCCTGCCAGTCGGTGGGGTCCCGGACCACCCCCGCCGCCAGCAGTCCGGCGAGCGCGGCCCCGTATCCGAGCAGCGCCAGCACCCCGGCGAACAGAGTTCCGGCGCAGGTGCGGGCGGCCAGACAGCGAAGGACATCCCGGTCCGGCGCGTGGTGGTCGGGAAACACATCGCCGAAGAAGACACCGCGGCGGACCCGTTCCAGCCGGGTGAGCCCGCGAGCCCCGGCACTCAGCACGGCCAGCGCACGCGGCCGGGTACGGGGCCACAGCGCGAACGGCAGCGACAACCCGCCCGGCACGGCGAAATACAGCAGCCCGAACACGGCGGTGCAGCAGCCGAGCAGCGCGCCCGCGGCCCTGCGGGGCCATGGACACGGGTGTGTCACCGGCGCGCCCGCCGCGTCGCGCCGCCTGCCGGGCGCCTCCGGCAGCCGGCCGGTCGTACCGTCCGCGAAGTCCCCCTGCACGGTAGCCGCGCGGCAGGTACTCGGCAAGATCCTTCCGGCCGGGCGACGGGTGCGGCCGGCGACGTACGGGGCCCCGCCGCCCGGCTCACGGAACCCGGCGGTGCTGCGCCCGGCCACTGGAGCGCAGCCGTACGGTCACGTATCCGGCGAGGGCCACCACGACCAGCACGAGCACGGCCCTGGACAGGAACCCGACATAGGTCTCCACCAGGTCCCAGCGGTCGCCGAGCCAGTAACCGGCCATCACCAGCAGCGAGTTCCACAACAGGCTGCCCACGGCGGTCAGCGCCACGAACAGCGGCGGTGACATGCGTTCCACACCGGCCGGCACGGAGATCAGACTGCGGAAGATCGGCACCATGCGGCCCAGCAGGACGGCCTTGGTGCCGTGCCTGGCGAACCACTGCTCCGTACGCTCCAGATCGGAACCCCGCACCAGCGGAAGCCTCGCCCAGATCGCGTGCATCCGCTCGCGGCCGAAGGGCATCCCGATCCAGTACAGCGCCACCGCCCCCACCACCGAACCCAGCGTGGTCCAGAACAGCGCGGAGGCCAGGCCGATGACACCCTGCCCCGCCGCGACCCGGTCAGCGGGAGAATGACCTCGCTGGGCAGCGGCGGAAAGAGGTTCTCCAGGGCGATGGCGAGGCCCGCACCCGGGCCTGCCATGGTGTCGACGAGGCCGGCCGCCCAGCCGGCGACACTGCCCGCGGGTTCCTGGGGGAGACCGAGAATGACGAGATCCATGAACTGACTCCTGGCCGTTGTGGTGAGGCACGAGAAGTCCGCCGCGCCTCACCGGCAACGCTAGGAACCGGCGACCGGCGCCGGTACGGGGATTGCCGCCGCACCGGATACGGTTCTCCGCACCCGCCACCCTCCGGTTCTCCGTAACCGTGGTTTCCCGGCGACGAGCCGGCCGGATCCGCCGGTCGTGTCACTTCGATGCGAAGACGATCCAGACCTGGCCCGGGGCGAAGGTCATCCGCTCGCCGTCCCGCGTGGTGAAGGAGGTCACCGCATCGGCCGCCGGGCGCGACCACTGGACGTCGTACTCCTTGCCGTCGCGCAGCACCACGGCGGAGCCCGAACCCACCGTCTCGGTGTACGGGGACTTGCTGCCCCACCGGTCCTGATACAGCGACGGGCGCACCGTCACGTACTGCACCACCACATCGGCCGCGCCGAGCCGGGCCCCGTCCGCCGTACGGGCCGGGGTGCCGTCCATGGAGACGAGCCACCGGCTCCGCTCCGCCGACCAGGTGAACGAGAACCGCGCGGCCGGGTAGCGCACCGTGCGACCGGCGGCGGGCCTGCCGCCCGGCACGGCTGCCGCGAATCGCAGTCCGATGTCCTCGGCGGCGTTCACACCGGTGGTGGTGTGCGAGGCGCGCGCGGGGCGCAGATAGAGGTTGTGGGGCGCGGCGCGGTCACTGCCCCGGAAGTAGGCGTCCGGGTCCGTCCCGGGGGTCAGCGGGTTCAACGGGGCCGCCGCGATGGCCGGAAGGAGCTTGGACTGGGCCCCGGAGAAGGCGAGCGTCGGCCGGTCGAACTGGCGGAGCAGCTCCAGGTCCGTCTCCCGGGCGCTGCGCACCGGGCCGACCACGCCCGGCAGCCGGGACGAATAGGCGGCGAGCATCCGGCTGAGGCCGGCCTCGACCTGCTCCACATAGACGATGTCCGCCTTGTCGAGCCCGGTCTGCGGGCGGGCGGGACCGACGTTGTCGATCTTCACGGCGAGAACACGGGCGCGCGGTCCGGCAGGCCCGGAGCTGCTCGGCGCGGAAGCCGTTTTGCCGCCCTGGCAGCCCGCCAGCGAGGCGACCAGCAGTGCCAGCGCGACCGCTGACACGGTGCCCGGCCTCCGCGTACCGAATGAGTGCATGACGGCCGCCCCTTCCGAGTCGGCCGACGCGGCGTCCGAGGCTGTGGCCGCTCGCCGCGACGGTCCCTGCCCATCATCACGCAGAAGAGCGCTCCAGGGGTTCCCACCGGGCCGGGCGGACGGTGCTCGGCGACCTGCGCCGAGGTGCCGGGCTCCGGGCTCAGTACGGCAGCGGGCGGCCCGACGGGGTCCTCAGATCGAGGGGCGGCGGGCGGGACGGAATCTGCGGTCGTCGGACGATCCTGATGCGGCCCATTGCCACCACCCCCCAGTCGGTTCCCGTCATATGCCCGGCACGAGACCCGTTCATGCGGCCCCCGCGTGAATCTTCCGGCCGCGCCCCGCGAACGGGCCGCGACCGTGGTGCCGCGACCGCCTCCCTGCGCGGGATCGACCACGCGTGCGGGCGGCCCTTCGCCGCCGCTTCCCACCGGCCGGGACTGCCCACGTTCGCATCCGGCCGGGACTGCCCGTGTTCGCATCCGGCCGGGGCTGCCCGGGCCGCCCGGTGGACCGGGCCGGGTGGTCGAGCGGCCCCTTCCGACCGGCCGTCCGGGCAAGGGAGTTGCGCTACGGAGCCGTCTTCCCGCCGCGCAGGGGACAGTGCGCCCACGCGCTCGCTATCCTTCCCGGCTATGAGCCATGAGCATGGCACGGGTGGGGAATCCGGTGGGGCTCCGAGGGGGAGTTCCGGGTGACCGAGGGCATGGGCCCGGCGCCCGATGCCCGTACCGCGGAGGCATGGCGGGACTTCGGCACCCGGCTGCGCCAGTGGCGCAGGCGCGCCGGGCTCACCCAGGCCCAGGTGGGGGCCCGCGTCGGCTACGACCACACCGCGATCAGCAAGCTGGAGCACGGCACCCGCAGGACCCCGCCGCCACTGGCCCGCAGGCTGGACGAACTGATGACGGCCGGCGGCGCCCTGCTCGCCGCCTGCGAGGCGGCCGAGGCCGAGGGAGCGGGCCGCGCGGGCGAGGACGGCATGGGAACGCCTCCCGCGCCGGCCCCCGCACGGCAGGGCCCGCTGCCCGGGGAACCCGCGGGCGGCACCCTGCTCGCGATGCTGCCGCCGGACACCGTACTGCCCAGCAGGCTGCCCAGCTACGGGCTGATGTGCCCGGTGCACGGCCGGGACGGCTGCACCGTCCCGGTGCTCGCCGACGTCATCGCCCTGCACTCCGCCTTCTGCTCGCTCGGCCCGGCCGAGGCGTCGCGCCCCGCACTGGACATCGACACGGTGCACGCCCTGACGGCGCTTCTCGCCGTCTGTCTGCGGGCCGACGAGGAGCGTGCCTGGCCCGGAGCGACCGCGGTGGTCGAGCGGACTCTGCACGCGATGCTCCGCTGGATGGCCCTGCCCGCGGCGCCCCACCGACGTCAACTCGCGCCCCTGGCAGCGGAGTACGCGCAGTCCGCCGGCTGTCTGCGACTGCTGTGGGGCCGCAACGCGACGGCGATGGCCTGGCTCGACCGCTCGCTGGTCTGGGCCCAGCTGGCCGGTCATGTCGGAACGGAGGTGGCCGCGCTCAGCGACATGAGCACCCTGGCCCGGCTGGAGGGCGACGGCCCGTCGGCACTCGCCTACGGGGGCGCGATCCGGCAGGCCGCCGCAGGCCGGTACTGGGCCGGCGCGATGAGCGATCTGTACCTGGCGCGCGGCCACGCGGTACGGGGCGACGCCCGGCAGACCCTGGCCCACATCGACCGTGCCTGGTCGCAGCTGGACCGGGTCGGCGAACAGGACGAGACGGAGGCGCCCTGGCTGTCCGTCGCCTCCGTGCGCCTGCGGGTGGAGTCCGGCGCCGCCGGGGCGCTGCGGGACCTGGCGGCGGCGACCGGGGACCGCCGGCTGGCGCTGCGCGCGGTGGCCGCGGCCCGCTCCGCGCTCGGTCTGCTCCCGCCCGGCATGCATTCGGCGCGGATGCTGTTCCAGGTACGGATGGCGGACGCCCACGCCTGCGCCCAGGACCCGCAGGCCGCGATCGCCATCGCCGGACCGGTCCTGGACACCACCGAGGTCACCGCGTCGACGCTGCTCGGGCAGGAACTCCGGGGCCTGCACACCCGGTTGGCGGCCCGGCACGACAACCGGCCGGAGACGGACGACTTCACCCGCAGGCTGGCGGCCGTCGTCAGGTGACGCGCCGGAGGCGGGGCGTGTGTGCGCACGCCCCGCCCCGGTCGGTGAACCTCCGTGGAATCAGCTTGCGTTCAGCGTCACGTCGTCCACGACGAAGCTGGTCTGCAGATAGGCGTCCTCACTGCTGGTGAATCCGAGGGTGACCGTCTGGCCGGCGAACGCACCGACGTCGAAGGTCTTCTGGGCGTAGGAACCGGCGGCGTCCGTGTTGGAGTACGTCGCGAGCGTCTTGGTCCCCAGCTTCACGGTGAACGTGTCGTACGCGGTCGGATCGCCCGCCGACTCGTCCGTGTCGGTCCGCAGATAGAACGACAGCTTGTACGCCGAGCAGCCCGACGGAACGGTCAGCGACTGCGAGGCGGTGTCCGAGTGCGTGGATCCCCAGCCCCCGAACCAGGCCGTGTACGCGCCCGTGTGGGCCGGCCGCTCCGAGGTCCGGTTGTTGATCACGCCGTCCGACTGGGTCCACGGGGCGACGCCGTCCTCGAATCCGCCGTTGGCGACGACCTGCTTGGCCTGGCAGGTGCTGCCGCCGCCACCGACGACGAGCGAGTACGTGGTCGTGTGGGTGGCCTTGCCGGTGCCGGTGACCGTGATGGTGTACGTGCCCGCCGCGGCCTGGGCCCCGGCGGAGACGGTCATCGTCGAGGAGGAGCCCGACTGGACGGACGCCGGGTCGAACGAGACGGTGACGCCGCTCGGCGCGCCGGAGGCCGTCAGCTTCACGGACTGCGCGGAGCCACCGGTGGTCGCCGTGGACACCGTGGCGGTGACCGAGGCGCCCGGCTGGACATTGCCGGAGACCGGCTTCACCGAGACGGAGAAGTCGTCGTTGGGTGTGGTGGTGCCGACCGCGGTCTTCCACACGGTGTACGCGACGCCGTCGGCGCTGCGGTCGAGCGCGGTGGCGTTGATGTTGGCCGTGGTGTCACAGGCCGAGTGGTAGCAGGAGTCGTAGGAACGGCCCGCTGTGCCACCCCACTTGGCGGCCTGCGCCGAGGTCTTGGTGTCGCTGGCGCCGGTCGCGTAGCCGGAGGTGGGGATGCCGCCCTGCTGGAAGGAGTAGTCGTCGGACCGTCCCTGGCCCTCGATGTTCTCCTCCGGCGAGAGGTTCAGCGAGTCCCAGTACTCCTTCATCGGCGCCGAGGCGGCCGAGTTGAGGTTGTTGATGAAGTAGCCGCTGTTGGTCGAGGCCACCATGTCGAAGTTGTAGTACGCCTTGATGGCGCTGCGCTCGGCCGAGCCGAGCTGGCCGACGTAGTACTCGGAGCCCTGCATCCCCTGCTCCTCGCCGTTCCACCAGGCGAAGCGGACGTGTTTCGTCATGGCCGGGTTGCGCTGGGCCAGCGTGAGGGCGTTCTCCAGCAGGGTGGCCGAGCCCGAACCGTTGTCGTTGATGCCGGGACCGGCCGAGACGCCGTCCAGGTGGGCACCGAACATGATCGTCTGGTCGGACGGGCCGCCCGGCCAGTCGGCGATCAGGTTGTTGCCGCGGTAGCTGCAGCTGGTGCAGGTCTGCTCGCTGACGGTGTAGCCGGCAGCCTGCAGCTTGCCCTTCACATAGGCGAGGGAGGCCGTGTAACCGGCGCTGCCGGCCCGGCGGTTGCCGCCGTTCTGGGTGGCGATGGTGTTCAGCTGCGTGAGGTGCGCCTGCACGTTGGCGACGCTGATGTCCGGTGCGCTGCCGCCCGGATTGCCGCCCCCGTCGCCGACGGTCAGGGTGTACTGCGCGGTGTGGCTCTGGGTTCCGTCACCCTTCACCGTGAAGGTGTACGCGCCGGGCGCAGCGTTCGAGGACGCCGACACGGTCATCGTCGAGGAGGCCCCGGCCTGCACCGACGACGGGCTGAAGGCGGCGGTGACACCGCTCGGCAGGCCGCTCGCCGTCAGGGCGACCGACTGCGCGCTCCCGGAGCTGACCGCGGTCCGCACCGCGGCCGTCACCGAACTGCCCGGCTTCACCGAGCCCGACGCCGGGTCCAGGGACATCGTGAAGTCGTTGTTGCCGCCGGAGGTGCAGGTCGGGTCGCCGCTCTGCGCGGGGACACTGACGGCGTCCCAGGCGGCCTTGGTCCGGTCGAAGAGCACGCAGCCGGGGTCGAGGTTCTTCGCAGCGGTCAGCGTCGCCGTACGGTAGCGCTTGTACGTCATCCCGCTCGTCTTCAGCAGCATGCCGCCGTAGAAGACCTTGCCGGCGCTCTGGATGCCGACGCCGGTGACCGAGGAACTGTTGCAGGTGGGGCTGGACGGTTTGCCGCCACCCGGGTTCGAGCCCTCGGCCAGCAGGTAGAACCAGTGGTTGAGCGGACCGGCCGCCGCGTGCTCCTCGGTGTTGGGTATCGAGGAGCTGTAGCAGTTCGGGTCACCGATCTGGCCCGGGTTGTACATGATCCGGATCGGCCCGTTGCCGACCAGGTTGATCTTCTCGCCGACGGTGTAGTCGGGGTCGTCGTACGGTGCCGGCTCATTGGTGTACGCCTCGGTCAGGGCGCCCATGATGTCGCCGGTGGCCTCGCCGAGACCGGACTCGTTGTTGGCGCCGCCGGGCGTGTACTGGTCGATGCCGTGGCCGAACTCATGGCCCACCACGTCGATCGCGCCGATCCACTGGTTGGCGTTGTTGTGGCCGATGGAGACCGACGAGCCGTCCCAGTAGGCGTTGACGTCGTTCAGCCCGACCTCGACCGGCCAGCTGCCGCCGTTGCCGTTGTGCCCGTTGCGGCCCAGCCAGTCCTTGAGCATGTTCCACTCGTGCTGCGCCGCCCACATGACGTCGACGCAGCCGGTCTCCTTGCTGGAGGCGTTGCCGGTGCCCCAGGAGTCGCTCGACTTGGTGAAGACACTGCCCGTGCTGTAGTCGGCGCAGCTCAGACCGGGCCGGTTGGGGTCGCGCAACGAGTAGCTGCCGCCCGAGGCGGTGGTGTCGATGGCCAGCGGTGACGGGCCGTTCCACTGGCTGTTGCCGGTGCCCGCCTTGACGTCGTCGTAGCTGTCGATCACCTTGCCGGTGCCCGCGTCGACGAAGACGTGCAGCCGGCTCGGGGCCTTGGCGGTGCGCCCGGTGAGTACCGTCTCCCACGCGAGCCGGGAGGACTTGTCCGTGGCACGGACCACGAGCCGGCGCGATTCCACCCGCTTCACCACGCGGAGCTTCTTGCGGGCGGTGGTCTCGGCCGCCTTCGCGGAAACGGTGGGCGAGGTCGGCACGTTGATCCGCCGGGACACCGCGGACTGGGTGCCGCGGACCCGGCCCTCGGAGTCGGCCACCACGACGGCGTCCCCGCCGACGACCGGCAGGCCGCGGTAGGTGCGCTGGTACGCGACGGAGTACATGCCCTTGACCCACGGGGTCACCATCTGGCGCTCGTACCGCTCCTCGGGCCCCTTCGCCAGGGTGTCGAGACCACTGGCGACCGCCCGGTCGGCCGCCGACACGGCGGCCGACAGCGCGGAGGGGGCGGGCGGGGACGGTTCGGCGGACGCCGGCTGCCCGCCGGTGACGACCAGCATTGCGGCGAGGACGGCCAGGGTCGTCCCGGCCGTCAACGGTCTGAGTTTCATCGAGGCTCCTTGACTCGGGGGGCCTCGATCACGGGCAGCCGCGTACGATGACGCACGTGCCCCGGCCGTCGCCGGCCGCCCGTGCCCCCGGTGTCCGTGATCGAGCGACCGAACACTCACACGTCGTCATGGACTCGTCAACGAACTGCGAAGGTCGCGGGGAGACTTGGCAAGTTTGGTCAAGCCGCGCTGGTGGGATCGCACAACACCGGTGACGGGCGGGGCGGTCACTCCAGCCCGGAGGCCGTGAACACCGCCCGCGCGTGTCCGCGGTCGATACGGTCGGCCAGCTGCCGCAGTGCCGTCACCCCGCACCGCAGCGTCCCGCGCTCCACGCAGCCGCGCACGTCCTCGTCCAGCCGGTGCCACAGCGCCGGGTTCGCGAGGAGCACCTCGGGGTCGACCTCGACCCGGTGGCCGTCGGCATCCCGGAGCACCAGCCGCTGGGCGATGCCGTCCGACCAACGCGCCGACACCAGCCGGTCGGTGCACACGGTCCGCTCGTGCAGCAGTCCCCGTGACGAGAGCCATCCGACACCCGCGCGGACGCGTGGCGGCACCAGGACCACGCACAACAGGGCGGAGAGCCCCGTCCACAACAGGGCGCGCGGCCAGGTGAGATGACGGGCCGCCGCGTCGACGGCCAGCAGCAGCCCGAGCAGTGCGACGGCGCAGTGGACCGCGAAGCGCAGATCCCCGGCCCAGCCGTGGTCGTGGGCGGTCGTGCCGGGAGGAGTCGGCCACCGCAGGCCGATGTGGCGTTGCATGACAGCGACGCTAGACAGCCGTCCGGTCCGTACGCGCTGCGTTGACGAACCGCTGATGCCGGGCCGCGGGGTCCTGACGGGTGTTTGACGCGAGAGGCGAGGGGCGGGGGACGATCCGGGGGCGGGCTGTTCCGGGCCGGGGATCGCCCGGCCGCGAGGCCGGGCCGAGGAGAACCCGCGCCGGGCCCGGCCCGGCGGAGTCAGTCCTCCTCGTCCTCGTCCTCCTCGGCCCCGGCCGGTGGCAGTGGTGCGGACGAGCCGGAGTGTTCGGGCCCGGTGGTCGCGGTGGAGCCGGTGTCCGGGGTGTCGGCCGGGCCGGAGTCGGGGGAGAACAGGGCCATCCCCAGATACACGGCCGCGATGAAGGCGATCGTACCGGCGATGGCGCTCGCCACCCTGGGCCTGCGCCGGATCGCCTCCCGGGCGCCGGTGCGCGGCCGGACGGGCGCGGTCCGCTCCGCCGGGCGCCGTCTGCGGCCGCCGGACTGCGGCAGCCGGTACGTCGCCGGTCCCTGTCCCTGCCCCTGGCCCTGCTCGGCGGAGCCGTACGCGGGGGAGGGCGCCGCGGTGCGGGGAAGGCCCGGGCCGGCCGGGGCGGGCGCGGGGATGTGCGGAACGCCGGGCGCCGCAGGGGGAGGGGCCGGAGCGTACATCGGCAGCGGCTCCGACTGCCCCCGCCAGGCATCGCTCTGGAACCACTCGGCGACCTGCTGCGCGCTCGGCCGGTCCTCGGGCTGCTTCGCGAGCAGCCCCAGCAGATAGGAGTCGAAGGCCGGGGACAGATCGACGCCCCGCCGGCGGAGCGGCACCGGCGCCGTGTCGACATGTTGATAGAGCGTGGCGGTCGCCGTGTCCGAACGGAACGGCGGATCGCCCAGCAGGAGTTGGTAGATCACACAGCCGAGGGAGTACATGTCGGACGCCGCGCCGGCCGTACGGCCGAGTGCGCGCTCCGGGGCGAGATAGAGGCTGGTGCCGACGATCTGTCCCGTGGTGGTCAGCGCGGCGGAGGGGTCGTCGACGAACTGGGCTATGCCGAAGTCACCGATCTTGACCGACCCTTCGGCGTCCAGCATCAGGTTCCCGGGCTTGATGTCCCGGTGCACGATGCCCTGACGGTGGGCGGCGGCCAGCCCCGCGGCCGCCTGACCGGCGATCCGGGCGACCTGTCCGGCACCCAGCCGCTCCTCGGCGGAGAGCAGATCGCCCAGGCTCCTGCCCTCGACGAGCTCCATCACGAGGTAGAAGCGGTCCTCCCAGGCCCCGAAGTCGAACACCGCCACCAGATGGGGGTGGCTCAGCCGGGCCGCGGTCTGCGCCTCCAGCCGGAACCGGGCGGTGGCCGACTCGTCCGCGCGGTCGCCGAGCAGCAACTTCACGGCGACCGCCCTGCCGAGGACCTCGTCCGAGGCACGCCACACCTCACCCATGCCGCCACGGCCGATGGGGGAAACCAACCGGTACCGACCAGCTACCAGCACTGTGCACCAATCTCGAATTGTGGGCCGCTTCTGCTGCCACGGCGGCGACCCGACGGGGTCGGGGCGAGGTGGGGGGCGCGCGGCAAGATCAGGATATCGGGCCGCCGGACCGCGCCGTCCCGTGGAGCGGTTCCGTCTGCTCCGGGCGGCCGGACGGCCGGGTGTCCGGCCGCCCGGAGCGGCCTGTTCGCCACGTCTCCACGAACGGTCGCAGACCACCGGGCGTGACGACCGGCGCCGCGTCGTCCGGCGTCCACCCGCCCGGCGTGGAGAGGATCCGGGCACGGGAGCCCGCCGGGTCGATCACCGTGCCGATCCCCATCAGGAAGACGGATCTCGCCGAGCGGGCACGGGCCGGGACCGTGACGCCGTGAACGGACAGCCGGACGCGGCCCGGGCCCGCGCCGGTCAGTTCCGGCCGCCGGCCGCCGTACGGCCGACTGATTCCACCAGCGGCAGCAGCCGGTGCGGCACCCGTTCCCGGAGCGCCACCTCGGTACGCGTCCTGACCACCCCGGGCAACTGGATCAGCCGCTGGATCACATCCTCCAGGTGCCCGTTGTCCCGGGCCACCACCCGCGCCAGCAGATCCCCGCCACCGGTCGTCGAGAACGCCTCGACGATCTCCGGCACGGCGGCGAGCGCCTCGCCCACCTCGTCGAGATGACCCTGGGTGACTTCGAGATGGACGAAGGCCAGCACCGGATGACCCAGGGCGGCGGGGGACAGGACCGGCCCTGTGCCGGTGATCACACCGTCCCGCTCCAGCCGGTCGAGCCGGGCCTGGAGAGTGCCCCGGGCGACGGAGAGGATGCGCGCGTACTCACGGACGCTGGTACGGGGCTGCTCGATGAGCAACCGGAGGATACGGGTGTCGAGGGCGTCCACCGCCATGGTCCACCGGCCTCCTTCTGGTACGACGATCCGGGCTGCGACTGTACCAACGGCACAGCCGCCCTCCCCCTGTCGCCAAGAGCCACCCGCCCCCGGCCGGTGAGTCATACCTGTAGTCCCTGAGAGCTACGTGACAGGTTCACACCCCGGTGGGACGCCGACTACGAGGCGTTGTTCATAGCTTCTGTACCCGAGCACCACAGCCACCAGGTACGGGAGGAACAACCCGCCATGCCGTCCCATCCGCGCAGCCCCCGACTGCGCCGAGGCCTGCTCGCCGCACTGGTGGCCGCCTCGGTGGCCGTACCCGTCTCGGGTGCGGCGCGCCCGGCGGCCGTCCCGGCACCCGCCCCGTCCGTCCACGGGCCGCTGCGCACCGCCGGGCCCGAGGCCCTGGCCGAGCGGTACGCCGCGACGCGGGCCGACATCGGCGCGGCCGAACGGGCGGCGGCCGGCCACGGCGACCGCAAGCGGGCCGCCGCGCTGCACGAACTGGCCGCCCCCGGGCGCCGCTTCCTCACCTTCGACGGCCGGGACGGCGGCCGCTCCGTCGAGGTCGTCGGCGACCTGGCCCACGCGGAACGCATCGCCGTGCTGGTCCCCGGCGCCGGCATCGACATCGACCACTACTGGCGGCTGCGCAACGGCGCCCGCGCCCTGCGCGAGGAACTGGGCGGGCGCTCGGCGGTGGTCGCCTGGCTCGGATACCGCACGCCGACGACGGTGAGCCCCACCTCGATCACCTCGACCCGCGCCATCGAGGCGGCCCCCGAACTGGCGCGATTCAGCAGGGAGCTGACGCACCTGAGGCCCACCGCCCGGACCACCCTGCTCTGCCACTCCTACGGCTCCGTCGTCTGCGCGCGGGCCGCGCACGGACTCCGCGTCTCCGACATCGTCCTGTACGGCAGCCCGGGCACCGGCTACCGGAACGCCGCCGCCCTGCACACCCCGGCCACCGTCTGGGCGGGCCGCGGCAGCGGCGACTGGATCGCCGACGTACCGCACACCGAACTCCGGCTGCCCTTCGCCGACATCGGGTTCGGCGCGGACCCGGTCTCGTCCGGGTTCGGTGCCAGGCCCTTCGCGGCGGGCTCCGGTGGTCACAGCGACTACCTGAAGACCGGTTCCGAACCGCTGAGGAACATCGCCCGGATCGTGGCGGGGACGGCCGGATCCGCGGAGCCCACGGGAGAGCGCCATGGGTGACTTCGCCCGGCGGATCGATTCCGCCACCCCCGCCGACCGCGACCGGGCCGTCGACGCACTGCGCGCCCTCGCCATCCTAGGTGTCGTCCTCGGCCACTGGCTGGTCACCGCACTCGTCGTCGACAGCGGCACCATGCACGGGGCGAGCCCGCTGCGCTACCTGCCCGGACTCACACCGGCCTCCTGGCTGCTCCAGACCCTCGCGGTCTTCTTCCTGGTCGGCGGACTCGTGGGCGCGAAGAGCCATGCCGGCGCCCGCGCCAGGGGAGAGAGTTACGGCCGGTGGCTCCGCGCCCGGATGAGCCGGCTGCTGCGCCCGCTGGCCGTGGTGCCGGTCGTGTGGACCGTGGCGGCCTGCGTGATGCTCGCCTCCGGCGTGGACCAGGACACCGTGCGCGCACTGTGCAAGCTGGTGTGGTCCCCGCTCTGGTTCCTCGTGGTCTTCGCGGCGCTGACGGCGGCGACCCCGCTGGTGGCGAAGCTCCATCCGCTGTGGCCGTTCGCCGTCGTACTCGTCGTCGACCTCTACCGGTTCGGCCTGGACGCGCCCGGAGACCTCGCCGCGATCAACGTGGCGGCCGGCTGGTTGGTGCCGTACTGCCTGGGCGCGGCCTGGTCCCGGGGCGAGCTGCGGAGCCGCCGGACCGGCTGGACACTGCTGCTCGGCGGCGCCGCGGCCACGGCCGCACTCGTCCTGTGGGCCGGATACCCCGCGGCCATGGTCGGCGTCCCCGGCGTGGCCGTGTCCAATCTCGACCCGCCGACCCTCGCCGTGGTCACCTTCGGCCTCGCGCAGTGCGGGGCGGCACTGCTGCTGACCGGTCCGCTGCGCCGGGCGCTGCGACGCCCCGCGCTCTGGGCGGTGGTGGCGACACTGAACCTCTCGGCGATGACGGTGTTCCTGTGGCACCAGACGGCGATGATCGCGGTCACCGCGACCGGCCTGTGGCTGGGCGGGACGCTGCCGGGTCTGCACACCCTGCCCGACGAACCCGGCTGGGTGGCGGCCCGGCTGGCCTGGCTGCCGGCGTTCGCGGCGGCGCTGCTGGTCTGCCGGCTGGCGTTCCGCGGTTACGAACGGCAGCGGCCGGCACGGACGAAGAGCCTGGTCGTCCGCGCGGGACGCCCCGCGCGGTCGGCGGCGCCGCGTGTCCCGGGCCCGTCCTGGAGCCTCCCGTCCGGACGGACCGGCCATGATCCGAACGAAGGGCCCGAATAAGGTGCGAGCTGTGAATCCGGGGGACATGACGAAGCGTACGGCGCGGGCTCTGCGGGCATTGCCCGGCATCCTGCGCAAGGATCTCCTGACGCTGGCGGCCGATCCGAACGGGCAGGCGGGGCAGCCGCGCTGGCTGGAATGGCGGCCGGTGGTCATGGTGCCGCTGGTGATGCTCGCGGTGGCGGTGCTCGTCGTCGGCACGAACCAGTACGCCTTCGCGTTCAGGATGGGTGTCCAGCTGGGCATCCTGTTCGCGGGGATCCAGGCGGTGGCGTTCGTCGTCGCTCTGTACCGGCCGGTGCCGGCCTGGTGGGCGTCGATGGTCGGCACGGTGATGGTCACCCCGTTCGCCGCGAACGCCGGGCTGGGGGAGCCGTTCCCGTGGGAGGGCGCGTACCCGTGGAGCGGGGCCGGGATCGCGACGCAGGCCGGGGTGCTGTTCCTGGTCGCGCTGCGGGTGCGTCCCCGGATCGCCGTCGAGACCCTGGTGATCACCTTGCTGCTGGGGCTCGCCTGCTGGGCGAGCACCCCGTGGCGCAACGTCCACGAAATCCGCCTCGCGATCGCCGTTCTCGTCCTCACCGTGGTGGTGGGCGGTGCCCTGCGCGGCCTCGTGGTGGTGCGCACGAAACTGGTCGTGCAGGAGGAGCTCACCGCCGAGGAACGTTCCAGGCGCACCCTGCTGGAGGAACGCAACCGCATCGCACGCGAGTTGCACGACGTGGTCGCCCACCACATGTCGGTCGTCTCCATCCAGGCGCAGGTCGTTCCGCACCTGGTCGAGAACCCGTCCGACGAACTGCGGGAGAACGTCGAGGGCATCCGCCGCAACGCGGTCGACGCGCTGACCGAACTGCGTCGGGTGCTCGGCGTACTGCGCTCCGAGGACCCGCTGCCGCAGGCCGCACGGCACGCCCCGCAGCCCACGCTGGACCGGGTGGACGAACTGGTCGGCAACGCGCGCGGCGCCGGTGTCGAGGTCACCGCCGAGACCACCGGGGAAGCGCGCCCGCTGTCGCCGGGCGTCGAGCTGTCGGCGTTCCGCATCGTGCAGGAGGCGCTCAGCAACGCGATGCGGCACGCACCGGGGGCCCGGGTGCGGGTGGAGATCCGCCACCGGGCGTCCGGGGTCACGGTACGGGTCACCAACACCGCGCCGGACCGCCCCGCACCGCCCACCACCGGCGTCGGCCACGGTCTGCTCGGCATGCGCGAGCGCGCCGCGATGCTGGGCGGCGAACTCGCCACCGGGCCGACTCCCGACGGCGGCTACGAGGTCACTGCGATACTGCCCGCACCGCCCACCGCGGAGCCCGCCGGTTCCGCCGCTCCCACCGACCCAGCCGAGGACTCCCGATGACGGCCATCCGCGTACTGATCGCCGACGACCAGATGATGGTCCGGCAGGGCTTCACGGTGCTGCTGAACGCCGAACCCGGCATCGAGGTCGTCGGGCAGGCGGTGGACGGTGCCGACGCCGTGGAGAAGGTGGCCGAACTCGCCCCGGACGTCGTCCTGATGGACATCCGCATGCCCCGGCTCGGCGGCATCGAGGCGACACGCGTCATCACCGGGGCCGACGGCGCCACGGTGAAGGTCCTCGTCCTGACCACCTTCGATCTCGACGAGTACGTCTACGAGGCGCTGCGCGCGGGCGCGTCCGGATTCCTCCTGAAGGACGCCTCCGCCGCCGAACTCGCCCATGCGGTAAGGGTGGTGGCGGAGGGCGAGGCGCTTCTCGCCCCCAACATCACCAAGCGGCTGATCGCCGAGTTCGCCCGGGTGAGCGCCGGTCCACGGGCTCCGCTCAAGGACCGTACCGGTGAGCTGACGGAACGTGAGACCGAGGTCCTGGCCCTGATCGCACAGGGCCTGTCCAACACCGAGATCGCCGTGCGTCTCGTGGTCGCCGAGCAGACCGTCAAGTCCCATGTGGGACGGATCCTGGCCAAGTTGGGTCTGCGTGACCGGACCCAGGCAGCCGTCCACGCCTTCGAAACGGGCCTGGTGCGCCCGTCCGGCTACTGACCCGGCCCGCACAACACAACCGCCACAACCCGGCCCGCGCAACACAACCTGCGCGCGCAGCACAACCGCCACAACCTGCGCGCGGAACGCGACCCGCGCAACACAACGCAGCGCACACCCACGGCGTCCGCGCACGCCGTTCGCTCCGGCATGCCCGAACGACGGCAGGAGCGTCACGACCCAGGGGCGTACGACCCGGGACCACCGAGCGGCCATGGGCCGCCCGGCGGGTCGTCGAGCCCCGCGACCCACGGCGATGAGCCGTTCGCCGCACACGGTCCGACCGATTCCGTCCACGACCGAAGGAACCGAAAAGTCCATGGGCTCCACCCTTGTCATCACCAATGACTTCCCGCCGCGCCAGGGCGGCATCGAGACCTTCGTGCACGCGATGGCCACCCGGGTGCCGGACGACGACGTGGTCGTCTACACCTCGCACGAGCCGGGCGACACCGCCTACGACGCGAACCTGCCGTTCCCCGTCGTGCGGGACGCCGCCCGCACACTGCTGCCGACCGGCCGGGTCACCCGCAGGGCCGTCGAGATCGCCGAGGCCCACGGCTGCGACCGGGTCTGGTTCGGCGCCGCCGCTCCGCTGGCCCTGATGGCACCGGCCCTGCGGCGCGGCGGCGTACGGCGCATCGTGGCGACCACCCACGGCCACGAGATCTGGTGGGCCAGGACCCCCGGTGCGCGCGGACTGATGCGCCGGATAGGCAATGGCGTCGACGTGGTCACGTATCTGGGCCAGTACACCCGCGCCCGGATCGAGCCCGCGCTCGGCCCCCGTGCCCGCATGAGCCGGCTGGTTCCCGGGGTCGACGCCGAGGTGTACCGGCCCCGGGCCGGCACCGGGCCCGACCCGCTCACCGAACTGGCCCTGCACGGCAAGCGCGTCATCCTCTGTGTGGCCAGGCTCGTCCCCCGCAAGGGCCAGGACACGCTCATCCGGGCCCTGCCGCTGATCCGGAGCAAGGTGCCCGACGCCGAGCTGGTGGTGGTCGGCCGGGGGCCCGACGAGGCCCGGCTGCGCAAACTGGCGGCGCGGTACGGCCGGGGCGCGGTCCACTTCGCGGGCGGCGTCTCGCACACCGACACCCCGCCCTACTACGCCGCGGCGGACGTCTTCGCGATGCCGTGCCGCACCCGGCGGGCCGGCCTGGAGGCGGAGGGGCTCGGGATCGTGTTCCTGGAGGCGGCGGCGAGCGGTCTGCCGGTGGTCGTCGGTGACTCGGGCGGCGCCCCGGACACCGTTCTCGACGGCAGGACCGGCCGGGTCGTGGACGGCACCGATCCTGCGGCCGTCGCCGAGGCGCTGACCGGGATACTTCTGGACCCCGACCGGGCGGCGATGGGCGCCGCGGGTCGTGAGTGGGTCCGGGAGTCCTGGTCCTGGGACGTGTCGGCCCGTCGTCTGACGGATCTTCTGACCCCTGTCGAGGAGGCCACGGCGGTGCGGCCGGGCGAGGAGTAGCGATCCGCGCGGGGGCGGTGCGGTCACGGGTCGGGGTCTCGGCGGCCCGCCGGTCCGTTGGCTTACTGATGGCGCACCGCCCCCGGAAATGATTGTGCCAATGGCCCAGTGGAGCCTGTCCGGCTTGAGCCAAGGGCCGCAGGGATGCTGTGATGTACCCGTCGATGGCGCTGCGGATCTCCGCGGCGCCTTTTTCATGCCGGTGCGCAGGACCGGTGCACGGAAGCGGGAGTGTTTGTTGCTGAAGAGGATGTTCGTCGCCCCGGATCCGGGCCGGCTGAGGCTGCGCGGCAGCGTCCGGGCCGTCCTCGGCATCGGACTCGCCGTCGCGGTGTGCGGCCTGGCCGGCCACTCCCTCGTCGCGGCAGTCACCGGCGGCCTCGCCGCGCTGCTGGCCCTGTTCACGGTGCTGGACACCACGGTGCGGGGACAGGCGGTCACCACCGCACTGCTGCCCGTCGCCGGATTCCCCGTGCTCGCCCTCGCCGCGGCTCTGCACGACCACCCCGTGGCCCGGGACGCGGCGTTCCTCGCGGTCATCGGCGCGGGTGTGTACGCCCGGCGGTGGGGGCCGCGCGGCCACTCGCTCGGCGTGTTCGCGTTCATGGCGTTCTTCACCACGCAGTTCCTCCACACAATGCCCGGTCAGCTGCCCGAGCTGTACTCCGCGGTGGCCCTCTCGCTGCTCGTCTCGTCGACCGTCCGCTTCGGGCTGTGGTGCTACGAACGCCGGCAGCCCGCCGCCGTCGTGATCGCCCCGGTGACCGGCAGCGGGATGGGCCGGGCGACCACCCGGCAGGCGGTCCAGGCGACCGCGGGCGCGGCCTTCGCGCTGACGGCGGGTCTCGTCCTCTCCGAACAGCGCTGGTACTGGGCGGTGGGCGCCACCTGGTGGGTCTTCGTGAACACCGCCTCGCGGGGCGAGACACTGGTCCGCGGCTTCCGCCGGATCCTGGGCACACTGGTCGGCGTCCCCATCGGCCTGGCCGTCGTCGTCCCGCTGCACGGGGCGCCCGTGCCCACCGCGTTCGTCGTCGCGGCCGGAGTCTTCGGGATCTTCTACACCGCCGCGGTCTCCTACACCTGGATGGTCTTCTCGGTGACGGTGATGGCCGGGGCGCTGTACGGGCTCCTGGGTGTGCTGGATCCCGCCCTGCTCGTGCTGCGGCTGACGGAGACCGGCGTGGGCGCGCTCGGCGCGATGCTCGCGGTGCTGCTCGTGCTGCCGGTCACCACGCACGCCACCACCGACGCCTGGATACAGCGGGCCCTGCGCTGTGTGCACGCCTGCACCGCGGAGGCCGCCGCGCGGCTCTCGGGATCCCCGACCGCCGACCCCGCACCCCGGATCGCCGAACTGGAGGCGCTGCTCGGCCGGGTACGGATGTCCCTGGCCCCGCTGGTCCATCCGCTCAGCCCGCTGCGCGCCCGAAAGGCCCGCGCCGGGCAGGTGCTCGCCCTGCTCGACGCATGCGCACGCGAGGTGCGCGGGCTGGCCTCCGTCGCGGCGGACCCGGAGGCGTCCCACGACGCCCGCCTCGCCGCCGCCTGCTGGCGGGTCGAGGCATCCGTGGAGGCGCTGACCACCCCCGATCCGCGCCTCCGGGCGGGCGTTCCGGGCATTCCGTCGCACGCGGTCGCGGCCGGGCCCGCGCTCGCCCATCTGCACGGCCTGGAGCGGGCGCTCGCCGACCTCGCCGCACCACTGCACAGCGACCCGCGGGCCCCGCTGATCGGTGTGTGACACGCCCGCTGACGTGTTTCCCCGCGCGGCCCGGGCAGCCGAGGCAGTGGTCTGGACCTGATGGCCGACTGCTACCGTCGCCCCGGAAGATCACGACGGCAAGGGCCGTCGTGATCGGTCGGCTGAGAGGGGCATTGCGGTGACGGACAGTGCGACGGGCGGCGACGACGGCGCGGTACGGGCATTCATCGGGTCGTTCACCTCGGCGGGCGGACGGGGAATCACCGTCGCCGCCGTGGACCGGGAGACCGGGGCGCTGACGGTCCTCGGCACCACGGACACGGTCCCCGATCCTTCATTTCTCGCCCTGGGCCACGGTCCGGGTCCGGGCGGCGGCGCGCTCTACGCGGTCAGCGAGACCGAGCCCGGGGCGGCAGCCGCCCTGGACGTCACCGGCGACGTGCCGCAGCCGCTCGGCGACATCCGGCCGGTGGACGGCGACGGTCCGACCCATCTCGCGCTCGCGGGCGGCCATCTGCTCACCGCCAACTACAACTCCGGCAGCGTGAGCGTCCTGCCCGTGCTCGTGGACGGCTCCCTCGGCCCGGTCGCCTCCGTGTCCCGGCACGAGGGCAGCGGCCCCGACGCCGACCGGCAGCGGGGCCCGCACGCCCACCAGGTGCTTCCGGACCCGTCGGGGAACTGGGTGCTCAGCGTGGACCTCGGCACCGACTCCGTACGGATCTGCGCGCTCGACACGGCGACCGGCGCGCTGCGGCCGCACGGCGAGACGGCCCTGCGGCCGGGCACGGGGCCGCGCCACCTGGCCTTCCATCCCGCGGGCGGCCACGCGTACGTCCTGAACGAACTCGAACCGACCGTCACCACGTGCCGGTGGAACGCCGCCGCGGGCGTCCTGGAGCCGGTGGGGGAGACCTCCGTGCTGCCCGCGCGGCCGACGGAGGGCGACGAGCCGGCGACGTACCCCTCCGAGGTGGTCGTCTCGCACGACGGCCGGTTCCTCTGGACCGCCAACCGGGGGCACGACACCATCTCGGTCCTGGCGCTCGACGCCACCGGCGAGCAGGCGACCCTGGTCACGGCAGTGGACTGCGGCGGGCACTGGCCCCGCGACCTCGCGCTCGACCCCGCAGGCCGTCGGCTGTACGCGGCCAATGAGCGGTCCGGAGACGTCAGCTGGTTCGACATCGATCCGGAGACGGGCATCCCGCGCCGCGCCGGCTCGCTGGCCGCGCCCGCCGTTTCCTGCGTGATCTTCGGCTGATTCCGCGCCGTACACAGCACGATTCGCCGTACGGGGCGCGATCGTCGTACACAGCACGATTCGCCGTACGGGCCCGGAGAACCGGGCCCGTACGGCGAATCGTGGCGCCTCGCGCCAAGCTCAGTGCGCCTGGGCGCCCTGCGGCGCGACGGGCGTGATGCCGAGCGTCGTCATGTACATCGACAGCACGAGCTTGCCGATCGCCGGGTAGGCGCCGAGCGGCTCGGCCGTCGCGCAACCGGCCTCCTTCGCGGCGGTGTCCAGCAGGCCCTCGGCCACCTCCGGGCCCACCAGGTACGGGGCCACCGCGAGCTGCACCGAGCCGGAGCCGGTGAGCTGCTCGGCGATCGACGCGACGGAACCCTCGACGTCGAGCGCCGCGGCCATCACCGGAACCGCGAGCCGGGCGGCCAGCAGCATGCCGGTGATCCCGGCGGCCTGCACGGCCTCGTCGCCGCCCACCGTGGCCAGCACGATGCCGTCGGCGGCCGTGGCCACCGTGAAGAGCCTGGCGCGGTCGGCGCGGGCCAGACCGGCCTCGGACAGCCGCACATGCAGCGCCTCGGCGAGCAGCGGGTGCGGGCCGAGCACGTCGGTCAGCTCGACCTGCGTGCCGCTGTCCATCACGGCCTGTCGTATCCGCCGGATCAGGGCGCTGTCCGGCCCCGCGAGCAGCGGCACGACGACGGCGGAGGGCCCCTCGGGCTCGGCGACCTCACGGCCCGCGGCCTGCGCCTGCTCGTAGCGAGCGACGCGCTCGGCGGCGCAGTGGGTCAGTACGGCGGAGAGCGTCGGGTACTCGGCCTCGTCGCCGTCGAGGTAGCCGATCCGGGCGTTGAGGCCGGGCAGCTCGGAACGGGCGATGCTGATCACCTCTTCGGCCAGGCTGCGCGTGGCCGAGGAGGGGGTACCGGGAACGGCGAGAACGAGCGCGGCAGCGCCCTCGGGTGCGACCACGGGCTCCGGGCGGCGGTGCCGTCCGGACTGGCGAGGTCGCGGCATTCGTACAGGCAGGCCGGAAGCGGGCCCAGTGGGGGTGCTCATGGCGCCGCATGCTACTGGTTTTGGGTGCGGCCCTGTTCGGGGAGGGCCCGGACAGGCGTTATCTGTCCGCTTTTATCCGATGGGCGGCTTAATGGTCGACTGTCCTGCTCTGTCGCCACCTACTCGGGCTCGTGCCCAGCCCCCTCACCAGGTACCCAGAGCAGCGTCGGGTGGCGGGGCAGCCGCAGATCCCCGATCGCCAGCGCTTGCGCGATGGACAGCGCGCCGGTCAATGGATCACCCGAACCGGGGACCGCCCGTGCCTGCGGAAGCTGTCGGGCCAACTCCTCGCGCAGGGGTACGAGCAGCGGATCGCCCATCCGGAACAAGCCGCCCGTCAGCGCCACTTCGCACGGCTCGCCGTCGGCCCCCGCCGCCGGGCACACCGCCGCGGCCGCCTCCGCGACATGTGCCGCGGCCTCGCGCAGAATGCCCGCGGCGACCGGATCGTGCCCGGCGCACGCGGCGACCTCGGGCGCGAACGAGGCCAGCACAGCAGGCCGGTCGGTACGCGGATAGAGCTGTCCGGGCAGCTCCGGCGCCGGCCCGAACACCGCCTCCAGCCTCGACAGCAGAGCCGCGGAGCCGCCCCGGCGACCGTCATGGGCGCGCATGGCCGCATCGAGCCCGGCCCGGCCGATCCAGGCTCCGCCGCCGCTGTCGCCCAGCAGATGCCCCCAGCCGTCGGCCCGGCGCCAGCTCGTCAGGTCCGTACCCAGCGCGATCATGCCCGTGCCGGCCGCGACGACCGCCCCCGGGCGCTGACCGACCGCCCCCGCGTACGCGGTGACCGCGTCGGCGGCCAGCGCCAGTCGTCGTACCCCGAGCGCGTCCCCCAGGGCCGACGGCAGCTCCGCGCGCAGTTGGCCGCCGAGCGTGGCCATGCCGGCGGCGCCGATCGCCACTGCGCCGATCGCGGTGCCGTCCTCGCCGCCGCACTGCTCCAGCAGCCGACGGGCGGCGGGCAGCAGTTGTTCCAGCAGATGGCCGGCGTCGATGCCGGCCGGTCCGGTACGCACCGGAGCGGCGCAGGCCACCGTCGCCAGAGGGGCGGGCGGGCCGACGGCGCCCAGTGCCACGCGCAGCCCCGAACCGCCCGAGTCCACGCCGAGCACGTACGGCCCCGACGCGGCGGGCACCCCGCCCGGACGCGCACCGGCGCCGGTGCTTTCCGGCGATCGCCGCGGTGTACTCATGGGCCGACTCCAGGGAGGAAGACGAAGGACGGCGGCAGCCTATCCCCCGTACCGCGAGAACGGTTCGGGGGATGGGGAGTTCGGCGGCCCGGAGCGGCTACGGGCCGTGGGCGGACCGTTTACGCCGGTAGAGTGACGTTCTGTGGCACCACGACCTTTGAATGAAGTAGTCGAGCCCGGCTGGGCCGAGGCACTCGCACCCGTTGCCGGACGCATCGCCGAGATGGGCGATTTCCTGCGCGCGGAGGTGGCGGCAGGACGCACCTATCTGCCGGCCGGAGCGAATGTCCTGCGCGCGTTCCAGCAGCCCTTCGACGACGTACGCGTCCTGATCGTCGGTCAGGACCCCTACCCGACACCGGGAATGGCGATGGGGCTGAGCTTCTCCGTGGCCCCCGAGGTTCCCCAGGTGCCCGGCAGCCTGGAGAACATCTTCCGGGAGCTCCACACGGACCTGGGGCTCGCGCGTCCGTCGAACGGCGACCTGACGCCCTGGACGCGGCAGGGCGTACTGCTGCTGAACAGGGCCCTCACCACCGCGCCCCGCAAACCGGGCGCGCACCGCGGCAAGGGCTGGGAAGAAGTCACCGAACAGGCCATCCGGGCCCTGGCCGCGCGCGGCAAGCCACTGGTGTCCGTGCTCTGGGGGCGCGATGCCCGCAACCTGCGCCCGTTCCTCGACAACTACCCGGCGATCGAGTCCGCGCATCCCTCGCCCATGTCGGCGGACCGCGGTTTCTTCGGCTCGCGCCCGTTCAGCCGCACCAATGAACTCCTGCTGCGCCAGGGGGCCCAGCCGGTCGACTGGCAGCTTCCCTGACAGGCACGACGCGGACCGGGCACACGCGTCACCGGCCCCGGAACGGCACCGGCTCCTGCACGGAGCCGGTGCCGCATCCCGCCGGGGTCTTTCGTTCGGACCGTGCCGGGGCACACGAGCCCGGCGTGATCCGAACGAGAGGCTCAGGTCATGAGCCGGTTCACGGTGCGTCGCGCACCGTGCCGGTGAACACCGGTCCCTTCTTCGGCTCCCAGGAATCGTCGTAGGTCATCAGCTGCATCCGCAGTGATTCCTCGGGCTCCTCGACCCCGTCCCGGACCGTGGGCACGGCCACCTCGGTACTCAGCTTCCCGGCGGGCACGAAGGCCGGCAGGAACGACGGCTCGGACACCTTGGACAGCGGCCGGGCCGGGTCGGGCGATTCGTCGAACGTCTCCCTCAGCCATGTTCCGTCGACGTCCAGGGTGGACAGCTCCGGCCCCGCGCCGACCGGCTGGATCTCGAAACCGGCGGAGTCGATGTCGACATCGGCGACCGCGGAGAGCGAAATCCTCCAGCGCAGGCTCTGCCCCTCGGTGACCCGGTCCGCGACCGGCTTCACCTCGACCGTGGGCATCGGGTCGTCGTTCCGTACGGTCAGGCCGCCCAGGTGGGAGCCGACGACCGCGCCGCGGACCGCCTTGACGAACACGCTGTGCGTGATGTCGTAGCCGTAGCGGGTGTTGCCCCGGACCTCGACCGGCACGTCGATGTCATGGCTGCCCGGACGCACCGTCACCGTCCGGTAGCCGGGCTCGGTCTTGTCCGGATCGGAGACGAACAGCCGGACCCGACCGCTGCCGTGCCCGGAGACCCGCACCGGAACACGGTAGGTCCGGACCCCCGAATCGCCTTCCGAGACCTTCAGGTGGCCGATGTCCACGCGCGGCAGCGAGGCGGCCCGGACCGCGGGGGTTCCGGGTCGCCAGCCCCAGGCGTCGACCAGCCAGGCCTGCCCCGAACCGCTTCGCGGGGTCAGCTCCAGGCTCTTCACGTGCTTCAGGTCCACCTTGCTCCGCACGGCGGCGGAGAGCGGTACGCGGATCTCGCGCCCCCAGTAGGAGGCGGTCCGGGCGCTGCCCGGCAGCCCGTCGATCCGGGTGCCGCCGAGCGTCGCCCGCCGGCCCGAGGCGTCGGTGAGGGCGATGTCCAGCCGGGTGCCGGTGGTGTTGGGCGGCACGATCACCCGGAGCGCCAGCGAATCGGCACCGGCCACGGAGACCGGACGTGCGGGACGGATCCTGACCGCTCCGCCCGGCTTCGACCAGCGCATAGCGACCGCGTGCCGGCCGGGTTCCCGCGGGGTCTCCCACATGGCGAAGTGCGGGGAGACGGCGTCCCCCTCGGGCGGCAGACAGGCGCGGCCGGGATCCGTGTCCACCTGCGCGCACACCCGGCCGCCCGTCACGGACGTCGAGGTGTCCGGCAGGAACGCGGGCGTGCGCTTCCCGCCGACCGCGTGGGTCAGCACCCGGGCCGGACCGGCCGAGGGCGCGCGCCGGTCCGAACCGTCCAGCAGCGGGCGTACGCGATCGTCACCCGCGACGAACAGCCGGGCCGCGGCGGCGATGTACGTGGCCCCGGCCCGCTGCTGCGAAGTGGCGGTGAGACGGGCCTTCTTGCCCGGCGAGCACACCGGGTCCGGGGTGCCGTCGTCCCAGAAGTCGTCGTCGGCGGGCGCCTCCGCCTGCCCCGGCGTCCATTCGCTGTTGAAGAAGTTGTGGTTGGCGCCGACCACGTAGACCGCGCTGTGCAGTGCGGCGCCACGGCTGACGCCTCGGGTGCCGTCGACGTAGATCTGGCCCTGGAGGTCGGACACATCGCCGTCGCAGCCCGGCAGGACGGTCATGGACGGCACGTCGGGAACCGGGTTCTGGCCGAAGACGGTCGGGCCGATCAGGACGGTGCCGCGAATGTGCCAGCGCACCGGGCCCCGGTAGCCGTCCTGGTCCGCGGGCGGCCGGGAGAGGCTGTCGAGCGCGGCCCGGTTGACGCCCTCGCCGCCCCGGGAGTGGCCGACGAGCAGCACCCTGGACATGTCGGCGGGTGGTGCGGCACGCACGGCGGCGGGCGCCGCGGACCGGTGGGTGGCCCAGTCCGCCCAGCGGGCGAGGTGCAGCCGCACCAGGGACGAGCGCGCCTGGGCGCCGCCGTCGTCGGCGGCATCGTCCTGCCCGTTGATCCCGTTGGCCGAGATGGACACCGTGACGTACCCCTGGGAGGCCAGGAGCTTCTGGTCACGCAGATAGCCCCGATGGCTCGGCACCGGCCGGGTGCCCGCCTCGCAGGGCCAGGACATGCCCTGATCGCCCTTGGCGTTGAAACACGTGTAGTGCCGGCCGTGCAGGAACAGCGCGAGCGGCCGCCGGCCCGGTGCGCCGGCCGGAGACACGACCGCGGCGCGCATCTCCACCGGGGCACTGAACCCGGGCAACCGCACCGACTTCAGGGTGTACTCGCCGCTGACGGTCCGGTACGTGCCCGGTACGCCGGGATCGACCGGGTTCGCGGGCAGGGGAGCCGCCGGCTTCGCGGCCTCGGCGGCGCGCCGGGCATCCGGAGCCGGTCGGGCACCGGACCCGTCGAGACGCCGTCCGCCCGCCAGCGCCTTGAGGCCGGTCACGGGTCCGAGGCGTACGCCGTCGAGCTTCATCCGGAACGTACGCCGGTCCTGCGCGGCGACCGCCCGGCCCAGCAGCCGGTCCCCGGTGTAGAACTCGACCCGGGCATCGCCCATGGGCACCGGGTCGGACGAGGTCCAGACGAGCTCCTGCCCGGCTCCCGTTCCGGTGATCCGCCAGCCCGCGGGGAGCCGGCCGTCCGGCTCGCCCGGCGATATGGAGGGTATGGATTCGGCGGATCGCTGCGGGTGTGCCGGTTGCGGCGACGCACTCGCCAGTTCCGGCCATCCCATGGTCAGGGTGAGTACCGCCAGTGCGGCGGTAACCGTGCGCGAGACACGGATCAAGGTGGTCCTCCTGGTCATCGGCCTTCTCGAACTCCCCAGAAATCCCTGGGGCCCCCGCTCCCGGAGGACGGAGAGCGAAGCCCGGGGGTTGCCTCAGGCCGCGTCACTTGGCGCGGAACTGCTGCTCCGGGGGATCGAGTTGGGCCGATGACCGGCAGGAAGTGGTCAGCCGGTGGCACAGGGCCGGCCGGGGCACCGGGCGATCGGGCGCCGAAGGCCGACGTGCCGACGTGCCGGCGGTCGACGTGCTGACGGCCGGGGCGTGGACGGCCGACGCGGGCGCGTCGATGGCTGCGGCGTGCCCGCTGTCCGTGATCAGCCGTCGATCACCGACGCCCGCACGCACAGGACGTCCGGCAGATGCGAGGCGAGCTGCTGCCAGCTGTCCCCGTCGTCCGCGCTCGCGTACAGCTCGCCGTTGCGGTTGCCGAAATAGACCCCGGCCGGGTCGGCATCGTCCGTACAGAGCGCGTCGCGCAGCACCGTGCCGTAGTGCGTCTCCTCGGGCAGGCCCGTCGACAGCGGCTCCCAGGTGCGGCCCGCGTCGCCGGTCCGGAACACCCGGCAGCGGTGCTCGGCGGGCACCCGGTCGGCATCGGCGTTGATCGGGAAGATGTACACCGTGTCCGCGCGGTGCGGGTGCGTGGCGGCGGCGAAGCCGAAGTCCGACGGCAGTCCCCGCCCGATGTCGGTCCAGCTGTCCCCGGAGTCGTCGCTCCGGAACACCCCCCAGTGGTTCTGGAGATAGAGCCGGTCGGGATCGACCGCGTCCCTGGCCACCTTGTGGACGCACTGCCCGAACTCCGGATCCGGGTCGGGGAGGAAGACCGCGGACACGCCCTTGTTCGACGGGGCCCAGCTCGCACCGCCGTCCTTGGTGCGGAACACCCCGGCGGTGGAGACCGCGACGGTCACGGAACGGGCGTCCCTCGGGTCCGTCAGGACGGTGTGCAGCCCCTCCCCGCCTCCGCCGGGCACCCATTTCGAACGCGTCGGATGCTCCCACAGCGGGCGGACCAGCTCGAACGACTCCCCGCGGTCCTCGGAACGGAACAGCGCGGCGGGCTCGGTCCCCGCGTACACGACGTCGGGCGCCTCGGGGCCCGCCGGATGCAACTGCCAGACCCGCTCCAGCGATGCCTCGGTGAACGGCGGGAACCTCACCGCCGGTTGTCGTGGCTCGACCCAGGTACTGCCCAGATCGTCCGAGTGGAAGACCGCTGGGCCCCAGTGCGCGCTGTCGCCGCCGACCAGGAGCCGTGGGACCTGCCCGCGGGTGTCGACGGCGACCGAATACACCGCCTGGGCATTGAAGTGCGGGCCGTCGAACTCCCAGGTGCCGCCGCGCCTGCGGCCGATGAAGAGTCCCTTGCGGGTGCCCACGGTGAGCAGTACGTCGGTCATGGCCGAACCTCCCGAAACGCCATTGTGTCGGACATCGGACAGTCTGTACCCCACCACTGACAGCGGCTCGCAGAGCAGTTCCTGACACCCGGGACCTGTTGCGTGCGCCGTCGGCACGGGTACGGTTCAGCAGGTGTGGAAAGCGCTTGCCGAGCCGTACCGGAATTCCGCGCGAACCCCCGGTGCCGCCTCATCGCGGAGAGACAGAGGAGCAGCTGTGCCGACCTTCGAAGGCCTGCCCGGTGCCGTGGCCGTGTCCCATCTGCGGGTGTACGACTGGCCCACCGAGGACGGCCTGCGCGGCGGGACGCCCCATCTCCACCTCACCTGCTCCGAGGGGTACGTGGTGGTCGGCGGCACGGGCTCGGTGCAGACCCTCACCGCCTCGGGATTCCGGCAGACGCCACTGGCACCGGGCGCGCTGGTGTGGTTCACGCCGGGCACCGTCCACCGGCTCGTCAACGAGGACGGGCTGCGCATCGTCGTCCTCATGGAGAACAGCGGGCTGCCGGAGGCCGGCGACGCCGTGCTCACCCTGCCGCCGGACCGCCTGGCGGACCCCGAGGTCTACCGGGCGTCGGTCGCCCTGCCCGCGGACGGCTCGGAGGCGGAGCAGGAGCGGGCCGCCCGTGCCCGCCGCGATCTCGCCATCGAGGGCTTCCTCGCCCTGCGCGGGGCCACCGAGGCGGGCGATCCCGAGCCGCTCGCCGCGTTCCACCGGGCCGCCGCCGCGCTCGTACGCCCGAAGGCCGAGGACTGGCGCGGGCGCTGGGAGCGGGGGGCCGCAGCCGCCTCCGAGGTGACGGGCGCCCAGCTCGACGCGGTGGCGCGCGGCGACGGCGGCTACCTGGCCGACGCCTGCGTGCACGCCGAACAGCCCTCCGCACACGGAAAGTTCGGCATGTGCGGCCGCCTGGACGTCTACCGGGGCTGACCGGCCCCGCCGACGCCGGACGCGGCGGAGCGGGTCAGGACCCGGGTCGTGCTGCCGTCTTCCTCCACCCTGTCCCGGACGTGCCGGAAACCGATCCGGTCCAGCAGCGCCAGTGACGCGGAGTTGTCGGCGGCCACCGTGGCGTGCACCTCGGTGAGCCCGAGCGTGTCGAATCCGTACCCGGTCAGCGCCTGCGCGATCTCGGTGCCGAATCCCTGCCCCCACGCGGTGGTGGCCAGGGCGTAGACGATCTCGTGGCCGCCCACCTCGATGGACGGCTTGATCTCCGCGTGGCCGACGAACCGGCCCTCGTGACGGATTGCCCAGACATCGAACAGGTCCTGTGCGTACACCTTGCTGAAGACCCGTCCGAACAGGGCGCGGTCCTCGGACTCGCTCTGCGTCCCGTCGCCCATCCAGCGGGAGACCAGGGTGTCCTGGAAGAGTGCGACGAAGTCCTCCTCGTCGTCCGGCGTGTAGGGCGCCAGATACAGACGTGCGGTGTGCAGGGCAGGGGTGGCCATGGGCGGTGACGGTACGCAGGCCCCCGGGTGACCGCAACGCAATAGTCACGGGCCACGGGCCGGGCGCTCGTGCTGTCGGCATCACCACCCGGCCGGGCGCCGGGCGCCGGGAGTCCGGTGCCCGGGAGCAGGGGGAGCGGCGCGACGGCGGCCCGACCACTTCACCGGCGGGTCCTTGTGACGCCACCTGCCCGGAGAGCCCAGGAGCGGTACCGGGCGGGCGGTGGGACCGCACCGGCCGGTCGAAGGGGAGAATCGGCCGGGCGGCGGAATCGGCCGGGCGGAAGAAACGGCCGGCCCGGTGAAAGGGAGCGTGGAGCGATGACGAGCGGGATCGAGGACGCCCAGGGGCGTGCGGCAAGCCTGGAGGTGAATCCCGCCGGAGTGCGGGTCGGAATCAGGGCCGAGACGCCCTCGGGCGAGCTGTCGCTGATCTGCACGCCCGCCCGCGCCCGCGAGCTGGCGGCGGCGCTCGCCCTCGCGGCGGACGAGGCCGACAGCGCGCGGACGGCGGAACCCGTCACCGTAAAAGCGGGCGAACTGCGCCGTGGGGACGTACGGGACGGTGACCGGGCCATGACGGTGGACGACGTGAGGGTGGACGGCGCCACCGTCCATGTCACCTGGAAGTCGGGCGCCGGGCGCAGCTGGACCCAGGGCTATGACGCGGACGCCGACATCACGATCCGGATCGTACGAGAGGCATCGTAATTTGACGAGTGCCGTACTACGAGATGTATCGTACTAGCGATCCTTCCGTACCCGTCGAAACGGAGTCCGACGTGAGTGCCCTCTTCGAGCCCTACACCCTGCGGTCGCTCGTCATCCCCAACCGGGTCTGGATGGCGCCCATGTGCCAGTACTGCGCCGCGGCGGACGGGCCGGAACAGGGTGTGGCGACCGACTGGCACTTCGCCCATCTCGCGGCGCGCGCCATCGGGGGTACCGGGCTCATCCTCACCGAGGCGACGGCCGTCAGCCCCGAGGGCCGGATCAGCCCCGGCGACCTCGGCATCTGGAACGACACCCAGGTCGCCGCCCTCCGCCGGATCACGGCGTTCATCAGGGGGCAGGGGTCCGTCGCCGGCATCCAGCTCGCCCACGCCGGGCGCAAGGCCTCCACGGCGGCCCCCTGGCTGGGCGGCGGCCCGGTCGGGCCGGAGGCGCACGGCTGGACGCCCGTCGCCCCCAGCCCGCTGCCCTTCGACGACGGCCACCCCGTGCCGCACGAGCTGACCGTGGACGGGATCCGGGGGATCGTCGACCGGTTCCGCGAGGCCGCGCGCCGCGCCGTCGACGCCGGGTTCCAGGTCGCCGAGATCCACGGCGCCCACGGATACCTCATCGGACAGTTCCTCTCCCCGCACAGCAATCACCGCACCGACGAGTACGGGGGCAGCTTCGAGAACCGCACCCGCCTCGCCCTGGAGGTCGTCGACGCGGTACGCGAGGTCTGGCCGCAGGAGCTGCCGGTCTTCTTCCGGGTCTCCGCGACGGACTGGCTCACGGAGAACGCCGAGGACGACCGTGAGGGCTGGACCGCCGACGAGACCGTCCGGCTGGCCACGCTGCTCCAGGCCCATGGGGTCGATCTGCTGGACGTCTCCAGTGGTGGAAACGCCCCGCGCGCCCGCGTCGAGACCGGGCCGGGGTACCAGGTGCCCTTCGCCGAGCGGGTCAGGGCCGAGACCACGCTGCCGGTCGCGGCGGTGGGCCTGATCACAGAGCCGCAGCAGGCCGAGAAGATCATCACCGAGGGGCGGGCCGACGCCGTCCTCCTCGGGCGCGAACTGCTGCGCAGCCCGTCGTGGGCCCAGCAGGCGGCCCGCGAACTGGGCGGCGAACTCCGCACGCCCGAGCAGTACCACCGCGCGGTCTGAGGACCCGCACCGCCCCGGCCCGGCCGGCCCCGCACGGCGCGAAGCGTCAGGGGTCCCGGGCCGGGGCTGTCCGCCGTGGCCACGCCCCTCTCGTGGCGGGCGCTGGGCGGGCGTGGGCGAAGGGTCCGTCGCGAGGGTGCGGAGAGTGAAGGCGGCGAGGCGCCAAGGGCGCGGACGCGCGGACACGCCGACGTGCTGGATGCCGTACGCCGCGTGCCGGTCGGCCGCCGGACCGGTCACCGGCACACGCACCTGAGGCCCACGCCGACCCGCCGCCCGCGCAGCAGGAGCAGGGCCGCCGCCGAGTCGAGGGCTGTGGGCGGGGGGTGGTACGGGTTCAGCCGGCCGGCGCCCGTCTTCCCTGCCCGGCAAGGGAGTTGGGCATCCCATGATGCGGGCACGGCCCTGCGCAGAAACAACTCGACGACGTCTTGCCGCTCGCGTCACACCGCCTATATAACGTTGTAAACCGAGCCGCCCGGCGGCTGATGCATCGTCAAGCCATGCCCCCACGGCCCGCCGACGAGCGTGTCGTCCTCCCGCCAAGGAGCGTCCCGCGCATGATGATCCAGCGTCGATCCCGTAACCTCGCCGCGGCCTGTCTCCTCGCCGCGACCACCATGCTGGCCGCCGCCGGCTGCGCCAAGTCGGAGACCCCGGACACCGCGGGCGACGACAGCAGTCAGGCCGCGCAGGCCGCCAAGTCCCCCGAGAGCAGCTCTGGTTCGGGCTGCTCGCTCCAGACGTACGGTGCGCCGAAGCTGGATCTGAAGAACGCGGTCGTCGGCTTCTCGCAGTCGGAGAAGGAAGCCAACCCGTTCCGCATCGCCGAGACCCGGTCCATCAAGGACGAGGCCAAGAGGATCGGCGTGAAGAAGCTGCTCACCACCAATGCGCAGTCCCAGCTCTCCAAGCAGATCAGCGACATCCAGGACATGCTGTCCCAGGGTGCCCAGTTCCTGATCGTCGCCCCGCTGAACTCCGACGGCCTGGAACCCGCGTTCAAGGCGGCCGCGGCCAAGAAGGTTCCGGTGCTCACCATCGACCGCAAGGCCAACTCCATTGCCTGCAAGGACTACGTGGCCTTCCTCGGCTCCGACTTCGTCGAGCAGGGCAAGCGTGCTGCGGACGCGATGATCAAGGCGACCGGCGGCAAGGGCAAGGTCGCCGTCCTCCTCGGTGCGTCCGGCAACAACGTCACCACCGACCGGACCAAGGGCTTTGTCGACCAGCTCAAGGCCCAGGCGCCCGGCCTGCAGATCGTCGCCCGGCAGACCGGCGAGTTCGCCCGCGACAAGGGCCAGCAGGTCATGGAGCAGCTCATCCAGTCCAAGCCCGGCATCACCGCCGTCTACGCGGAGAACGACGAGATGGGGCTCGGTGCCGTCACCGCTCTGAAGGCCGCGGGCAAGAAGCCCGGCAAGGACGTCAAGATCGTCTCCGTGGACGGCACCCGGAACGCCGTGCAGGCCCTGGTCAACGGCGAGTACAACGCCGTCATCGAGTCGAACCCGCGCTTCGGGCCGCTCGCCTTCGCGACCGCGCAGAAGTTCTACGGCGGTGAGGAGATCCCGGAGAACGTCATCATCTCCGACCGGGCGTACGACGAGTCCAACGCCAAGGCCTCGCTCGGCGGGGCGTACTGACCGCACTCCCGCCGCACCCCCGGAACAGCGGAAGGCCGAGACCACTCATGGCGCCACCTGAAGCAGTCCCGCAGCAGGAGCAGGAGCAGCAGCAGGAGACGGAGCAGCAGCCGCAGGAGGCGGAGACGGAGTGGCGACCGACGCCGGCCGCCGTCCTCGAAGCCCGTTCGGTGAGCAAGCGGTTCCCGGGCGTCGTCGCGCTCGACGACGTCTCGTTCTTCCTGCGCGCCGGGGAGACCCACGCGCTGGTGGGGGAGAACGGCGCCGGGAAATCCACCTTGATCAAGGTCCTCACCGGAGTGCACCGGCCGGACGGGGGTGAGCTGCGGCTGGGTGGACAACCCGTCCGGTTCGCCCGGCCGTTCGAGGCCCAGCAGGCCGGAATCTCCACGATCTACCAGGAGGTGAACCTCGTCCCGTTGATGAGCGTGGCGCGCAACATCTTCCTCGGCCGTGAGCCCAAGAACCGCATCGGCCTCATCGACTTCGCCCGGATGCACCGCGAGGCCACCGAACTGCTCGACGGCTTCGGCATCCGCGTCGACCCCCGAAAGCCCCTCCACACACTGGGCATCGGCACCCAGCAGATGGTCGCCCTGGCCCGAGCCGTCTCGGTCGACGCCCAGGTCGTCATCATGGACGAACCCACCTCCTCGCTGGAGCCGCGCGAGGTCGAGACCCTCTTCCGGGTCATCGGAAACCTGCGCGGCCAGGGCATCGCCGTCCTCTACGTGAGCCACCGCATGGACGAGCTCTACCGGATCTGCGACCGCGTCACCGTGCTCCGCGACGGCCGCCACGTCCACACCGGCGACCTCGCCGGCCTCGACCGCATGCGGCTCGTCTCGATGATGCTGGGCCGCGACCTGTCCGAGGTCCGCCGCACCGGTCTCACCCGCTTCGACGGCGAAGGACGCGACAAAGAACACGGCGAAGAACATGACGAAGGACACGGCGAAGGAAACAGCGGAGGACGCGACAAAGAACACGGCAAAGAACGCGGCAAAGAACACAGCGAGGGACACAGCGAAGAGGTCGACGCGGCACGCTCGCCGCAACGCACCCCGGCACTCACCGCGACCGGTCTCAACCGGCGTCACCAGCTCCACGACATATCCCTGTCGCTGTACGGCGGCGAGGTCCTCGGCCTCGGCGGTCTCCTGGGCTCCGGCCGCAGCGAGACGGCGAAGGCCCTGGCCGGTGCGCTGAGCCTGGACTCCGGCGAACTCACCGTCGGTGGAAGGACGTTGCGCAGAATGAGCTCGGCCGGTGCCATCCGTGCCGGGATCAGCCTGCTGCCCGAGGACCGCAAGGCCGAGGGCATCGTGCCCGGTCTTTCCGTGCGCGAGAACATCGTGCTGGCCGCCATGGACCGGCTCTCCCGCTTCGGCGTGGTCTCCCGCCGCAAGCAGGACCGCGTCGTCGACATCTTCATGCGACGGTTGCGGATCAAGGCGTCGAGCCCCGAACAACCGGTCGGCGAACTCTCCGGAGGCAACCAGCAGAAGGTTCTCCTCGCCCGCTGGCTCTGCCTGGAGCCCAGGGTGCTGCTGCTGGACGAGCCGACCCGGGGCATCGACGTCGGCGCCAAGGCCGAGGTCCAGAGCCTCATCGACGACCTCGCCCGCGAGGGCCTAGCCGTCCTGCTCATCTCCTCCGACATCGAGGAACTCATCGAGGGCGCCGACCGCGTCGTCGTCCTGCGCGGCGGCTCGGTGGCGGGCGAACTGGAGGGCGACGCGGTGACCGAGAGCCATCTGCTCGAAGTGCTCGCCGACCACTCACCGGTCCCCACCGGAAAGGCCCCGGTCCCCACCGGAAAGGCCCCGGTCACCCAGGAGGATCCCCGATGACCGCGCAGGCCACCCTCCCCGCTCCCGCAGGCCCGCTGGCCCGGCTGCGCGACCCCGCCTGGTACCAGGAGTACGGGGTGTACGTCGCCGTGGCAGCGGTGCTCGTCTTCAACGCCCTGTTCACCGAGCACTTCCTGACCGCCGACAACCTGCGCACCCAGCTCGTCCAGGTAGCCCCCGTCGTCATCGTCGCCCTGGGCATGGCCCTGGTCATCGGTACCGAGGGCATCGACCTGTCCGTGGGCTCGACGATGGCGCTCGCCACCGCACTTCTCCCGCTCTACCTCGGATACGGGCTGCTGCCCGCGCTTATCGTCGCACTGCTGTCCGGCGCGGTCGTGGGGGCGGTCAACGGCACCCTGGTCTCGATCGTCGGGCTCCAGCCGATCGTCGCGACCCTCGCTCTCTTCGTAGGCGGCCGCGGCCTCGCCCTTGTCATGGCCGACGGACAGCTCAAGCAGATCGTCAACCCGGACCTGCTCGCCCTCGGTACCGGCTCCCACCTCGGCGTCCCGACGGTCGTACTGATCGCCGCGGTCCTCGCCGCGGCCGTCGCCCTTCTCGTCCGGCGCACCACCTTCGGCCGCCGGATCGTCGCCGTCGGCGGCAACCGCTCCGCCGCCGCCCTCGCCGGACTGCCGGTACGGCGCGTGCTCATCGGCGTGTACGTGCTCTGCGGCGTACTGGCCGCACTGGCCGGCATCCTCGCCACCGCCAGGCTCACCGCCAGTGACCCCTCCTCGCTCGGCACCCTCATGGAACTCTCCGCCATCACGGCGGTCGTGGTCGGCGGCACCCCCCTCGACGGCGGTTCCGTGCGGGTGCTCGGCACCGTCGCGGGCGCCCTGCTGATGCAGCTGCTGCGCGCCACGCTCGTCAAGCACGACCTGCCCGACTCCACCGCACAGATCGCCCAGGCGGCCATCATCATCGCCGCCGTCTACGTCGCCCGGGAGCGTGGGTCCCGATGAACGAAACCACACCCGTGGCCGTGGCCCAGGTCCCCCGCGAGCGCCCCGCACCGCAGGGAGACGGCGCACCGCATCGGGGAGCCGGGCACCGTCCCGCGCCCGCACGGCGGCTCCTCGAACTCCTGCGGAGCCAGGGCGTTCTGGCCGTCCTGCTGGCCGTCGTGATCACCGCGTCGTTCGTCTACCCGACGTTCGCCACCCTCGACAACGCCCGTGGCGTGACGGTACAGGCGTCGTTCCTCGCCGTGGTCGCCCTCGGTATGACCCTGGTCGTCATCAGCGGCGGGATCGACCTGTCCGTCGGCTCCGTCTTCGCCCTCGGCGGTGTGCTCGCCGCCTGGGCCTCGCAATGGGGCGTCCTGCCCGCACTGCTCGTACCGCTCCTGGCCTGCGGTGCGATCGGTCTGCTCAACGGCTTCCTGATAGCCCGTGCCGCGATGGCCCCCTTCATCGTCACCCTCGCGACCCTGCTCGCGGCGCGTGGCCTGCTGCTCGCCGTCACCGACGAGGGCGCCACCACCTACCTCGTCCCCAAGGGCTCCGCCTTCGCCGAACTCGGGCAGGGCAGCGTCCGGGGCTTCGGTCATCCGGTCCTGATCGCGCTCGTGCTGTTCGCCGCCGGCGGACTGCTGCTGCAGCGCACCTCGTTCGGACAGACCCTCTTCGCCGTCGGCGGCAGCAGCGACGCGGCCACCCTGATGGGCCTGCCCGTCGCCCGTACGAAACTTCTGGTCTACACGCTCAGCGGGCTGCTCGCCGGACTCGCCGGTGCGCTGAACGCGGCCAGACTCTCCTCCGGCGTCACCATCGTCGGCGTCGGCATGGAACTCGACGCGATCTCCGCTGTCGTCATCGGCGGCACTCTCCTCGTCGGCGGTGCCGGATCGATCAGCGGCACCCTCTGGGGCGTCCTGCTGCTGGCCGTCATCCAGAACCTCATCAACCAGATCGGCTCGCTGAACTCCTCGTACCAGTCGGTGGTCAGCGGCGGGTTCCTTATCGTTGTCGTCGTGGCCCAGCGCTGTCTGGCGCGCGGCCGCAGAGCCGGCTGAGCCGAGCCGAACCACCGCGCCCGAGTGCGCACCGAGCAGAGTCAGGGAGTGCCGTGGGCGTCAGCCTCAAGGACGTTGCGCAACGGGCGGGCGTGTCCATCAAGACCGTGTCGAACGTGGTGAACAACTATCAGCACGTCACACCGCAGATGCGCGCCAAGGTGCAGCAGGCCATCGACGAACTCGGCTACCGGCCGAACCTCACCGCACGCCATCTGCGCAAGGGCCGCACCGGCATCATCGCGCTCGCCGTGCCCGAGTTCGGCAACCCGTACTTCGCGGAGCTCGCGGGCGCGGTCGTCGACGCGGCCGCCCGGCACGACTACACCGTCCTGGTCGACCACACCGGCGGCCTCCGCGAGAAGGAACTCCTGGTCAGCCAGGGCTTCCGGTCCCATGTGATCGACGGACTCATCCTCAGCCCGATCCATCTGGAGACCGAGGACCTGATGGCGCGTACCGAGACCGCGCCCCTGGTCCTGCTCGGCGAGCGGGAGTACGAGGCTCCCTACGACCACATCGCCATCGACAACGTGGCCGCCTCCCGCGACGCCGTACGCCACCTCGTCGACCGCGGTCACCACCGGATCGCCTTCCTCGGCTCCCGCACCGGACGCGAACGCCAGCCCGCCCATCTGCGGCTGCGCGGCTGGCGCGAGGAACTCGCCGCGTCCGGCATCGAGCCCGACGAGTCGCTGATCGTGGTCACCGACGGCTACGGACGCGAGGACGGCGCGAGGGCCATGGCCGCTCTCCTGGACCGGGGAGAGCGGCCCGACGCGGTGTTCGCGTACAACGACCTGATCGCCATCGGCGCCATGCGCACCCTCGCCTCGCGCGGGCTCCGCATCCCCGAGGACGTCGCCGTGGTCGGCTTCGACAACATCGAGGAGAGCCTGTACGGGGCGACCACGCTCACCACGGTCGCCCCGGACAAGGAGGCCATCGCACGGCTCGCCGTCGACAGCCTCGTCGAACGGCTCTCGGGCAGTCCGGTGCCCGAACCCCGGCGGCCCCGCCCCGGCTACCGGCTCGTCGTCCGCGAATCCACCGGCCCGGACCGGGGCGCGGATCCGCCTAGTTGAGGTACGGACCCGGCACGCCGATCCGGCCGGGTGCCGCGTTCTTCCCGCCCAGGTCGAGGACGTAGACGCGCAGATTGCCCTTGCCGGGTGCGCCGACCGAGAGCCTGCCGTCCGACACGACCCGGGTGTCCCCGGTGACGGCGTCCTGGTACGTGCCGTTGGGGATCCCGGTGTAGTCGGCGGCGCCGGTGACGGTCACCAGCGCGAAGCTGTCGGTCCCGCTCGCGGCGTCGGTGTAGCGGCGCTTGTACGCCATCGATCCGGTGATGCCCTCGGTGGAGTACTGGCCCATCTGGAGCGCCGGCACGGCCCGCCGGATCCCGTTGAGCCGTTGCAGATGCTTCACCAGTGGTCCGGCGAGCGTACGGGCGATCTCGCCGGTGGCCGAGGAGACCTTGCCGAAGTCGGACGCCTCGACCGTGCCGGCGAGATGGCCGCCGTAGTAGGCGCGCCCGGTGGTCGCCAGCGGGCAGCTGGGCCCGCAGTCGATCCTCCTGCCCGCCTGGAACTCGATCTCGGAGCCGTAGTAGAGCGTCGGGATACCGCGGAACGTCCACATCAGCGACATGTTCTCGGCCCACGCGTCGGTCCCGCCCGCGTAACGCTCGCCGCTCTTGTCGGGTCCGTAGTCGTGACTGTCGACGTAGACGACGTTGTAGGTGGCGTCGTTGTAACTGTCGTCGGAATCCCTGCCGTTGCCGTACGCGTTGCCTGCGTCACCGAAGTTCATGTGCATCCGCATGTCGATGACGTTCATGCCGGAGAACCGGCTGTGGTCCGGGGTGTGGTACGTGTTTCCGTCCAGGAAGGCGTTGGCGGAGACCGGCTGGGATCCGGTGCCCAGCCGCTCCTCGTAGTCGTACATCTCCAGCGCGGCCGCGGCGTCGTCGGCGGCGTACTCCTTGCGTTCCTTCCAGGTGAAGAACTGCGCGGAGTGATTGACCGAACCGCGGTTCCACTTGTCGTTCACGAAGGCACCGACCTCGCCGAAGACGAAGAAGTTCTTCGCCGCCCCGGCGCCGAACCGCGAGGTGACGCGTTCCTGGATGGCGGGCAGGAAGCGGCGGTTCCAGGTGGTGCGCGGAATGTGGACGGCGGTGTCGACGCGGAAGCCGTCGACGCCCATGTCGATGTACTTGTCGTAGGCGCCGATCAGGTAGTTCTGCACGGGCGCGCTCTCGGTGTTGAAGTCGGCCAGGTCCTCGTGCAGCCAGCAGCTGCGGGAGTCCTCGCCCTCCCAGTTCCCGAGCCAGCAGTTGTGGTGGTACGCCTTGGGGAACATGCCGGAAGTCGGGCTGGGCCACTGGCAGTTGTACAGCGCGTAACCCTCGGGTGAGGTCTTCCCGGTGGGCCTGCCCCAGTCCAGGCAGGTGTTGCCGGACGGCTCAGCGGTGGACCAGAGATCGCCGTTGTAGTACGACTTCCCGGACTTGGGCTCGACGCTGACACCGTCGTACTCGAAGCCCTCGTTCCTCTCGTCGTAGTACCAGCTCCACTGGTCGTCCCGGACCCCGTACACCTTCGGTGTGAACAGGCCCTTGGCACCCCAGCGCGAGGAGTGGTTGTAGACGACGTCCTGGTAGATCTTCATGCCCTTGGCGTGGGCCGCGTTGATCAGGTCCTGGTACGAGGCGCCCGCGGACTCCAGCCGGCCGTCGACCTTGTAGAAGTCGTAGCCGTGATAGCCGTGGTAGTCGTAGTCGGACCGGTTCAGCACGACCGGAGTGATCCAGACGGCGGAGAAGCCCAGGCCTTGATGTAGTCGAGCTTGTTCACCAGGCCCTTGAAGTCGCCGCGGAACATGGGGTCGTCATTGGCCGCGTTGCCGGACTTCACATGCTGGCTGCCGCCCCGGTTGTTGGAACTGTCGCCGTCCTCGAACCGGGCGGTGAGCACGAAGTAGATCGGATCCTTGCGCGGGTCGGTGCCCAGCGGTTTCCCGGCGGCCGGGGTGGCGGGCTTCTCCCCCGTGGTGGCGGTGGCGGCGGACGATGCCGCGGACACGTTGCCCGCCCCGTCCACGGCCCGCACCGTGTAGGTGTAGGCGGTCCGCTCCTCCAGGTTCGTGTCGGAGTGGACCGTCGAGGAGACGTCGGTGACCGTCGTGCCCCTGGTGCCGCCGGTCCGGGTCACCTGGTACCCGGTGACGCCGCGGTCGTCGGAGGACGGTTCCCAGGTCAGCACGACCGACACACCGTCGGCTTCGGCCTTCACCTTCGCCGGAGCGGTCGGTGCCTGAGTGTCGGCCGGTTCGGCGGCGCACGGGTCGTCGGCCCCGGAGGTGACGACCCTGTCCTCGACCGTGGAAACACCGGCCCGGATCGTGTAGTCGCTGCCGTTGTTGTTGTCCCAGACCCCGTTGCCGTTGTTGAACGCGGCCCGCATGGAGGTGGCGCCGCCGAGGTCGACGGACCGTTTCATCCAGCCCGGGCACGCCGCCGCCATGCCCACGCCCGGCACGGCGGTCCACGATCCGCCGGCCGGCTGATAGTGGATGTTGGCGGTGGACCAGCCGACGGTGGTCGTCGAGTAGTAGACCGAAGCGGTGCTGGTTCCGGTGGGGGAGGGTGTAGGGCCGATGCCGCTGTCCGCGCACGGGTCGCTGTGGGCCACGACCCCGTCCTTGACGGTGATGTCGCCGGTGCCCAGCGCGTAGTTCTTCCCGGCGTTGTTGTCCCAGGTCCCCGAGCCGTCGTTGAAGGTCGCGGTCAGCCCGGACGCGCTGCCCAGGTTCACGGTCCTCTTCACCCAGTCGGTGCAGGCGGCCTCCATCCGTACTCCGGGCACGGTCGTCCAGGAGCCGCCGTCAGGTGCGTAATGCAGGTCGTACGCCGACCAGTTCCTGGTCTTCGTGTAGTAGAAGACCGTCGCGGTGTTCTCCGCAGTCGCGGCGGAGGAGGCGGACGGAGTGAAGGTCTCCGGTACGGCGGTGAGGAGTCCCAGAAGCCCGGCCGCCGCCACGGCCGCCGCCGTCGGGCGTCTCAGCGGGGAGCGTGCGGTGCGTCTCATGCGTGTCTCCAGGGGAGGGCCACGGCCGACAGACCGCGGCAGCCGACAGCGCAGGCACTCGATGACCACCTGCGAGGTCCCGCCGGAGAACCCTGACGCGCCTCGGGGTTCGGGCGAGCAGTCCATTCCGACCGCTCCGGGAAGCAAGTTCTGTCGGAATTTTGCTGCAATCTCTTGCGGTGAGGAAGTTACCTGCGCATGACAGATGCGTAAAGGGGTGCGGCGCGGGCGGCGGTACGGATGTGGGCGTTGGTACGGGTGCGGGGGAATGACGGAATGCGCCCCGGAGTTGGGACGTTCATGACCTTCTCTGTTGACGTGACCGTCCGAGGCTATGAGCTCGACACCCAGGGACACCTGAACCAGGCCGTCTATCTCCAGTACGCCGAGCACGCCCGCTGGGAACTCCTGCGCGCCGCCGGTCTCCCGCAGGACAAACTGCTGGCCAGCGGCGTCGGGCCGGTCGCGCTGGAAGCGACGGTGAAGTTCCTGCAGGAGCTCCGGGGCGGCGACCGGGTGCGCGTGACCTGCCGGTTCATGTACGGCGAGGGGAAGACGTTCACGGTCGCGCAGCAGATCCTCAAGGAGGACGGCACCGTGGCGGCGGAGGTAACGGGCGTGGCGGGGATGCTCGACCTGACCACCCGCAGGCTGATCGCCGATCCGGCCGGACACCTCACGGCACTCGCCGACAATCCGGAGCTGCTCAGGGAGTGACCTGCTGCGGCCGGACGGCGGCGGGCCGGTCCCGTCCGGCACGTACCGGGCTCCGACCCGCAGAGTTCGACCTGCGCGGACAGAACTCCGACGCGCCCGGACGACGCGCGGGGACAGAACTCCGACGCGCGGAGATGGAAATCCGACGAGTCCCGTACATGGAACTTCGACGAGTCTCGTATTATGGAGGATCCGAGCGAGACCAGGAAGTGGAGCCGACGTGACCCCCGCCAGCGCCCCTGCCGCAAGCACCGCCGAGGCGGGTGGTCGTGTCCTGGACCACCCCGCGCGGGACGAGATCCGCATCGAAGGAGTGCTCCACGCCCTCTCCGACCCGATGCGGCTGCGCATCGTCCGTGAGCTGGCCGCCGCCGAAGCCGAACTCAGCTGCTCCTGCTTCGAACTGCCGGTCTCCAAATCCACTTCCACGCACCACTTCCGGGTGCTGCGCGAGAGCGGGATCGTCCAGCAGATCTACCGGGGCACGGCCAAGATGAACGGGCTGCGGCGGGACGACCTGGAGGCACTGTTCCCCGGCTTCCTCGACAGTGTCATCGACGCGACGAACCGGCAGGTCCGACGCGTCGGCGAGGACCGGTAGCCTCACGCTCCGACCGGGCCGCCGCTCCGTGCGGCGCTCAGCAGCCCCGCCCAGTCCGGGATCTTCACCCGCTCCCGGCCCAGCGACCGGCCGAGCGCCGCTTCCGCCCGCTCGATGGACAGCCAGCCGTCCCACTCCACCGGACGCAGCCCGTACGCCCGCAGCGCGGCCACCGGGTCGGACGGCGCCGGTCGGCGCCCGGCGAGCAGCGGGGCGTCGTCGAGCAGCGAAGCCACCGTCTCCTTCGCGCACGACCGGTTCGAGCCGATCACCCCGGTCGGCCCCCGCTTGATCCATCCGGCCACGTACTCCCCGGGCGACGGCACCCCGTCCCGCAGCACCCGCCCCGCCCGATGCGGCACCGTTCCGCGCACCGGGTCGAAGGGCAGGCCGGGCAACGGGATCCCCCGGTAGCCGACCGCCCGCAGTACGAGTCCGGCGCCGATGTCCTCGTACGCACCGGTGTCCCGCACACCCCCGCTGCCGTCCGGCACGGTCCGGGCGAACCGCACCCCGGCCACCCTGCCGTCCCGCTCCAGCAGTTCCACGGGGCGCAGGAAGAACCGCAGGCGGACGGTGCGCACCGGATGCCCGTCGGTGCCCGCGCCCTCGCGGCCGGCCGCGGCCCACCCGCGCAGTACCTCGACATTGCGCCGTGCCGCGGCCGTCGGAGGCAGCGCGTCCGGGAGTGAGGGCAGGGCGGGGTGCCGGTGGGCGGACGGATCGGCGTACGCCGGGTCGAGGGAGAGTTCCGCCTCGTCCACCACGACCCGGACCCGTGGCAGAGCGCCCAGCTCGCGCAACTCCTTGGTGGTGAACCTGGCCTGTGAAGGTCCGCGTCTGCCCGCCATGTGGATCTCGCGCACCCGGCTGCCGCTCAGCGTGCCCAGCGCACCGCGCGGTACGTCGGTGGGGCGCAGTTCCTGTGCGCTCCGCGCGAGGATCCGTGTCACGTCCACCGCCACGTTGCCGGCCCCGATCACCACGACCGAACGGGCCCGCAGTGCGAAGCCGCCGGCCGCGGCGTCGGGATGCGCGCTGTACCAGGAGACGAACTCGGTGGCGGAGAAGCTGCCGGGCAGCTCCTCACCGGGGACGGCCAGCGGCCGGTCGGTCGCGGCCCCGACGCAGTAGACCACCGCGTCGTAGAGCTCGCCGAGCCGGGCGGGCGGAATCCCGGCACTGCCCACCTCGACGTTCCCGAGGAAGGTGATCCGCTCGTGCTCCAGCACGGCCCGCAGGCTGTTCTGCAGTGACTTGATCTTCTCGTGGTCCGGGGCGACGCCGTAACGCACCAGGCCGTACGGGCAGGGGAGCCGGTCCAGCACATGGACCCGGACATCGGGCACCCGGTCCTGCGCGAGCAGGGCCTGGGCGGTGTAGACCCCGCTGGGACCGGAGCCGACGACGGCGACGCGGAGCACGGCGCACCTCTTCCCGGAGGATGCCTCCAGCATCGCACCGGTGGGCACAACGGCGGAGAGGCGCGCCGGGCGCCGCCCTCAGGACGACATCGTGCGCATCCTGTTGATCTCCACCGTCTGCTGCGCGACGACGTCCCCGGCCATCTCCTCGATCTGCACGTTGTTCCCCTGCGCGAGTACCTCGGTGGCCATCGTGATCGCCCCCTGGTGATGGGTGATCATCAACTTCAGGAAGAGCTTGTCGAAGGCCGCGCCGTCCGCCTCGCGCAACCGCTTCAGCTGTGCCGCGGTCGCCATCCCGGGCATGGCGGAGTGGTCGTGGGCCGATTCGCGCTTCGCCCCGCCGTTGTGTGTGAGCCAGCCCTCCATGGCGCCGATCTCCGGCTTCTGGCTCGCGGTGATGCGCTCGGCGAGCCTCTTGACCGGGGAGGAGCCGGAACGCGACGGTACGAGTCCGGTCAACTCCAGTGCCTGGGCGTGGTGTCGGATCATCATCCGGACGTAGCGGTAGTCGGCCGAGTTGGGGGTGTCGTCCCCGGCGGCCTTCGCGGCCTCCTCGGCCGAGAGGGTACGTGCGGGTTCGCCCGGCTTTCCGGGGGCCACCACCGAAGGCCCCCCGCCCGCCTGCGACTTCGTGGCGCTGCCGCTGTTCCCCGCATCGCACGCGGCGAGGGCGAGAACGGCCGGGACGGCCATCGCGACGAGTACGGATCTGCGTACACACATGGTCTGACGGCGGATCAACAAGCGGACCTCCACGGCCATATGGGTTGGCTGCCGACCTTCCTGACGCGTTTTGGCGCGGCAGCGATCAGAAACTTTCATTTACGTCTCTGTTGCCATCTGTTGGGATCACGATGGCAAGGACGATACTGCCGAGGTCCGTGAACCGTTCAACTACGTTCGGATGCATGGGAGGACGCAGTGATTTCGTTGCACACGAGCCCGGCGCGGCGCAGACGCCTGGGCGTGGCGACGGCAGCCGCCGGCCTGCTGGCCACGTTGCTGATGGCCGGACCCGCGGCCGCGACACCCGACCCCGGTGACCGGGGAGCGGCCCGGACGGGCATCTCCGCCACCCAGCAGGCCGAGGCCGAGGCCGCCATCAGAAGCGGCGAGGTACCCGGCGTGGACGAGATCGTCCACAGCTCCAACATCACTCATCTGGCCAACGTTCCGAAGGACGCGCTCAAGGGCCTCAACACGGACCTGGCCTTCCAGGGGAAGTACGCCTTCGCCGGAAACTACGACGGCTTCCGGATCTTCGACATCAGCAACCCCAGGTCCCCGAGGACGGTCTCGCAGGTCCTGTGCCCCGGCTCGCAGAACGACATCTCGGTCTCGGGCGACCTGCTCTTCCTGTCCACCGACTCCTCGCGCAGCGACAACTCCTGCACCAGCACCACCCAGCCCGCCACGGAGAAGTCCTCCTGGGAGGGCATGAAGGTCTTCGACATCAGCGACAAGCGCAACCCGAAGTACGTCGCCGCCGTCGAGACCGCGTGCGGATCGCACACCCACACACTGGTCCCCGAGCGCAAGAACGTGTACGTGTACGTCTCCTCGTACTCGCCGAGCGCGACGTTCCCCGACTGCCAGCCGCCGCACGACGGGATCTCCGTGATCAAGGTGCCGCGCAACGCGCCCGAGAAGGCGGCGGTCGTGAACTTCCCGGTGCTCTTCCCGGACGGTGGCAACCCGGGTGCGCCGGAGAATCCGGGCGTCTCCAGGACGACCGGCTGCCACGACATCACCGTGCTGCCGTCGAAGGACCTGGCCGCGGGCGCCTGCATGGGCGACGGCCTGCTGTTCTCCATCAAGGATCCGGAGAACCCGAAGATCATCGACCGGGTGCAGGACAATGTGAACTTCGCGTTCTGGCACTCGGCGACGTTCAACCAGACGACGGACAAGGTCGTTTTCACCGATGAGCTCGGCGGCGGTGGCGCGGCCACCTGCAACGAGGAGATCGGCCCGAAGCGCGGCGCCAACGGCATCTACGACATCGTCGGCAGGGGTGACCACCGCAAGCTGGTCTTCCGCAGCTACTTCAAGATCGACCGCCCGCAGGCCGACACCGAGGTCTGCGTCGCCCACAACGGCTCGATCATCCCGGTCAAGGGCCGCGACCTGATGGTCCAGGCCTGGTACCAGGGTGGGGTGTCGGTGTGGGACTTCACCGACTCGTCCAGGCCCAAGGAGATCGGCTACTTCGAGCGCGGCCCGGTCACCACCGACGCCGTCACCACGGCCGGCCCCTGGTCGGCGTACTACTACAACGGCTACATCTACTCCAACGACATCGCCAAGGGCTTCGACGTCCTGAAGCTCGACGACCGGCGGACCGACCCAGCGAAGCGGGTACGGCTGGACGAGCTCAATGTCCAGACCCAGCCGGAGTACTTCGGCCGCTGACCGGCCGGTCTCCAGCCGACCGGAACCTCCACCCGGCCGGATCCACCGTGAACGCGAGACGTCCCGCAGGGCGGACCTCCAGCCCTGCGGGACGTCTGTGAGCCCGGCAGGGCAGGGGGCCGTGCGTCAGGCGGCGGACCTGGCGCCGCCGCTCGTCGCCGCGGCCCACTCCACCAGCAGACGCTGGTACTGCTCTTCTTCCTCCGGGGACAGGCAGCCGCCCGAGCGCTGCCACAGGTCACGGATCTCTTTGTTCACCACGGCGGGGGTGCGCGTGGAATCGGAGGAGCACGGAGAACGGGACATACATACAGGCTAAGGCCCCGATGTGACAATCGGACCCATTGGGCGTCAGGGACATCTCTCACATGTCTGTCGGGCAACGCCCGGCACCAGTCCGAGCGTCCGCAGTCCGTCGGGCCGCTCGGACACCGGAAGATGGTGCACGAACCGCACGTCACAGCCCAGTGCGGCGGCCCCGCCGTCCGCGTTCCGGTCGTCGCCGACCATCACCACATTTGCCGGATCCAGTCGCAGATTTGTGCAGGCTGTGTGGAAGATCCGTGCGTCCGGCTTCTGGGCGCCGTGCTCGTACGACAGCACATAGTCATCGATCAGGGGGTCCAGGCCGTGCGCTCGGAAGACCGGCCGCAGGTCCCAGCCGATGTTGCTGACCACACCGATCCGGACGCCGCTGTCGCGCAGCGCGCCGAGCACCTCCGCCGCGTCCGGGTACGGCTGCCAGGCGGCCGGTGTGCGATGCCGCTCGTACAGCGCGTCGTACAGCCCGGGATCCGGCAGCGCCACCTGCCGGGCCAGCCCGGTGTACGCCTCCCGGTGCAGTTCCGCGCTCTCGTCACGGGTGGCCCACGCGGCGGAGAGCCGGGCGGGGACCTGCCGGGGGAGCGGGCCGCCCGGCAGCGCCCCGGCGGCCTCCAGCTCCGCCGCGTACCGCTCGAAGTCGGCCCCGCCCACCGTCACCCCCTGCTCGGCGAGGACCGCGCGCAGCCAGGACCGGACGGACTCGATACGGAAGAGAGTCCCGGAGAAGTCGAAGAGCACACCCTTGATCTGCATGGCTGTCATCCTCCCCGGCACGGGGACGGCGCGACAAGGCCGACCGCCCCGGTCCGGGGAGGGCGGGACTCGGCCGGCTCAGGAGCGGCCGGGCGCGTGGAGCCCGCCGCGCCGCCCGTACCGGGCGAATCCGGCGATCGCGAAGCCGACCAGGGCCGCCCCCAGCAGCCAGCCGCCCAGTACGTCGCTCAGCCAGTGCACGCCCAGATAGAGGCGGGTCACGCCCACCCCGACGACCGAGACGCACGCCACCACCAGCGCCGTCCGCCACGACCGGGGCCCCGCCCCGTGCCGGTGCAGCAGCCAGAGCAGCAGGCCGCAGCTCACCGTCGCCGTCATCGCGTGACCGGAGGGGAACGCCGCGTAATGGGCGGAGTCCACCGGGTCGGGCCACTGCGGCCGCTCCCGGCCGACCGCCGACTTCAGCCCCTGCTGCACCACCGTGCCCAGCGCGCTCGTCGCCGCCACCCACACCGCGAGCAGCCGCTCGCCCCGCCACCACAGCGCCACCACCGCCACCGCGATCAGGGCGCGCATGGTCCATGGATCCCAGGCCCAGTCGGTCAGGATCCGGTTGACACGGACCAGACCGGGTTCGGTCACCGCCCTGTGGTGCAGGGCATCCGCGACGGTGCGGTCCAGCGTCATCAGTGGTGACCAGCGCACGGCGACGAGGACCAGCACGACCAGTGCGAGAAACGCGCAGACCGCACCCGCCCCGAAAGGGGTGACACGAGGAGGGGTACGGACCGGCGGGGGGAGCTGCGTGGACGGCATGGGGCGATCTTCGCGGAAGGCCGGTGGCCCTGGCTATCGCAGCGCGCTGAGCCCCGGAACGAAGGCCACCAGAAGCGGAACCACCGGCACCATCGCGGCCGCCGCGGTCAGCCGGAGCCGACGGCCCGCGGTGAGCCGGTCCGCCGGGGTCAGCAACCGGTTCACCCGCAGTGGCAGCTGTGCGTCCGGCGCCGGGCAGGGGCCGAACACGCCCCGGTCCTCGTTGAGTTCGACCAGGGCCAGGGCGATCGTCAGCCGCCCGAAACGCTTCGACGCGACATCGTCCGCGGCCAGTTCGACCAGCCGGTGCATCTCGTCGCGGAACGCCGCGAACACCGGCACCTGCGGAAAACCGGTCGCCAGGGCACCGGAACAGTGCAACAGCCAGTCGTGCCGTGCGTTCGCGTGACCCTGCTCATGGGCCAGCACCGCATCGAGCTGACGGCCTTTCAGGCGCCTGAGCGCCGTGGTGGTGATGACCAGTTGAGGCGCGGCGCCGGGCAGCCACCAGGCATCCGGACGCTCTCCCTCCAGCACGACGAGACGGGCGCTGCCGGGCTTCTCACCGGGCATCAGCGGGGCCCGCACCAGCAGTTCGGCGCGCCGCTGCCTGCGCCGCACCTGGGCCCGGTGGATCTCCCGGGTCAGCATCACCGCCGACCACACCCCGCCCAGCGCCAGCAGTACGGCCATGGCGGCGGACCACCGGCCGTGCCCGCCCAGCGCGTACGCCTCCACCACCGCGTGCGGCGCCGGGGCGAACACATGCCCGCGCACCGCCTGCCAGGCGGCGGCCGCGCTGAACGTCATGGAGAGCGCGAAGGACAGCAGCACCCCGGCCACCACGCACTGCCACACCCACAGCGCCACTACGGGCTCACGCTCCGGCCACCGGGCCCTGGCCATCAGCCGCGGGGTCAGGACGGCGGCCAGTGCACCGAGCAGCAGCAGTGCGAGGGAGACCAACATGACGCCAGCCTATGAGGGGCGCGGCACCCACGGGTATGGCTGTGCACGGCAAGTGACGCAGACCACGGTTTGACCGGCCGGCCGGCTCACAGGGTGAGCAGCATCGCGAACATGGCCATCCCCATCGTCAGCCGGCAGGCGAGCGCCAGCTCGGGGCGCGTACCCCAGGTGGTCCCGGCGAGGCCGCTGCCCGCCGGGGAGGGAGCGGCGGCCACCGGTATCAGCCGGGCCCCCGACCGCAGTACGTACACCGCGTAGTAGGCCAGCAGCAGTCCGGTCAGCAGGGGGATGCCCCCGGCCGTCGCCGCGACCCCGTGACCCATGTGCTCGCCGTGGCCGCCGGGTGCCGCCCCGCCGCCCGGCGCCATCGTCAGGGCCATGTAGAACATCGCCGAGGACCCCACCAGATGGTGCAGATGGTGACTTCCGCGCCGGGCGAACCACAGCGCGCGCAACGAGGCCGCCCCGAACAGCGCCGCGTACACCGCCCATCCCCAGGCGGGTGGTGTCACGACGGCCGCCGGCACCGCCATGGCGGCCATGCCGAAGCCCATCAGTGCCTCCGCGCGTGCCGCCCTGCGCCCTTCCCCGGTCTCGCTGCGGGTACGCAGCAGGCAGTACGCACCCGTCGTCGCGCACAACGCCATCAGCAGCCAGCCCGACATCGCCGATCCGTGCACAGCGAACCTCCCCCTGGCCGTACGACGCGGTCCCCCTGGTCGATGCCCGGGGGAGGGCCGCCGTACGCGGCGCACTGAAGTACGAGGGAGCGCGCGGAGGGAGCGTTCCCGCCGCGCGCTGTGCCTTTGTGCCCCTGTCAGCCGAGCGTGAGGGACTTGAAGGCGCGTGCCTGCTCGGTGATGGCACGCTCCGTGGGCAGCCGTTCCATGGACGAGGCGCCGAAGAAGCCGGCGATCCCGGAGGTGTGCTCCAGGACGTAGCGGGCGTCCTCCGGTTCGGCGATCGGGCCGCCGTGGCAGAGCACGATGATGCCGGGATTGACGCGCTTCGCGGCGTCGTGCATCTCCTGCACGGCGGTGGCCGCCTGATCGAGGGTGAGCGCGGTCGAGGCGCCGATGGAACCCTTGGTGGTCAGCCCGACGTGCGGCACGAGGACATCGGCACCCGCCCGCGCCATCTCGGCGGCCTGCTCGGGATCGAACACATAGGGCGCGGTCAGCAGGTCGCGCTCGTGGGCCTGGCGGATCATGTCGATCTCCAGACCGAAGCCCATGCCGGTCTCTTCGAGGTTCTCGCGGAACTTGCCGTCGTACAGCCCGACGGTGGGGAAGTTCTGTACGCCGGTGAAGCCGACGGCCTTCAGCTGGTCGAGGAAGTTGCCCATGATCCGGAACGGATCGGTGCCGCACACCCCGGCGAGCACGGGGACGTCCCGCACCACGGGCAGCACCTCGCCCGCCATGTCGAGCACGATGGCGTTGGCGTCGCCGTACGGCAGCAGACCTGCCAGCGAGCCCCGGCCGGCCATCCGGTACCGGCCGGAGTTGTAGATGATCAGCAGATCGACGCCGCCGGCCTCCGCGCACTTGGCGGACAGACCGGTGCCTGCACCCGCGCCTATGACGGCCTTGCCTGCTGCGACCTGCTCGGCCAGGCGCGACAGGGCTTGATTGCGGTTCACGGATGGACTCCTGTTTCCGTTGGTGGGTTTCTCGCCGCCGGGGCGCGCGGATGCGAGGCCCCGGGCGTGCGGATGTGCGGTTCAGACGTTCGGGTGCGAACGTTCCTGGGTGCTGATCAGCTGGTGGAGGTGGTCGGCGGCGGCGACGGCGAACGACGTGTCGTTGAGGTGGGCACTGATCTCGCGCAGATCGACGGCGCTGCCCCGCAGCGCGGTGCGCAGGGACGCCAGCCCGGCCGCGTCGGCCTCCGGATCGTGGAACGGTGCGCCCGGCGCGTCCACCGCGGAGACGCCGCCCAGCGGCCAGAGGACCGCCGTCGGGCCGTGGGCCGAGGCCAGCTTCCGCCCCATGGAGGCACCGAGTTCGGCCATCTCGTCGGCCGTGGTGCGCATCAGGGTGACGGTCGGGTTGTGCTCCAGGAACTGGCGTCCGGCGAAGCGCTCCGGGACGGTTTCGGCGGCGCCGAAGTTGACCATGTCCAGCGCGCCGGGTGCGACCACCTGCGGCAGCCCCGCCCGGCCCGCCGCGGTGAGCCGGTCCGGGCCGGCGCTCAGCACGCCGCCGACCAGGTCGTCCGCGAGCTCGGTGGTGGTCAGGTCGAGGACACCGGCCAGGAACCCGCCCGCGGCGAGCTTCTCCAGCGCCCGGCCGCCCGCGCCGGTGGCGTGGAAGACCAGCACCTCGTAACCCAGCTCGTCCAGCCGCTGCCGGGCGGCGTCCACCGCCTGGGTGGTGACGCCGAACATGCTGGCGCCGATCAGCGGACGCCCCTGGGGCTGCGACTCGTCCAGCCGCCGTTGGTGGTGGATGGCCATGCCCGCCGCGGCGGCCACCGCGTTGCCCATGATCTGCGTCGACACGGAGTTGATGCCCGCCACGTCGACCACGCTGTACATCATGGTGATGTCGCTGCTGCCGACGTACGGCGACACGTCCCCGCTGGCCATGGTGGACACCAGCACCTTCGGCACGCCGATGGGCAGCGCCTGCATGGCACGCGCGGCGATGAACGAGCCACCGCTGCCGGCCACCGCCAGCACCGCGTCCAGCTGCCCCTCGCGGTACAGATCACCGACGATCTGCTCGACCCCGTCGGCCATGGCGGAGACCGCCGCACCGCGGTCCCCGTTGGCGCGCAGCGCCTCCAGGCCGTGCCCGGCGCGGCGCGCGACGGCCGCCGCGTCGATGTCGCCGGTGACCGTGCCCACGGGCGACGGCATCACCCCGGCATCGACGAGCACCACGTCGCAGCCCGATTCGCGAAGCCGCGCGGAGAGCCACTCGTACTCCGGCCCTTTGGTGTCCAGTGTTCCGACGAGCACCACGGTCGCCATGTTTCTGCTCCTTTGCAACGGCGTTCCCCCGATCATGTGCGAGCCACCGGAGGGCGGCAAAGACCACTTGGGGGCAATTGGCCTGCGGCGGGCGATGATGGGGGGCATGGACCGGATTCCTCCCACCCGGCTGTCCCGTCTGCTGACCGGGTGGTCCAAGGACGGCACGGGCGTGATGCCGCAGCTGCTGGCCGAGGCGCTGCGCGAGCTGGCGCAGCGCGGAGACGTGGCACCGGGCACGGTGCTGCCCTCCCAGCGCGCCCTGGCGACGGCGCTGGGCGTCAGCCGTTCCACGGTGACGGCGGCGTACGGACTGCTGGAGGCCGAGGGGTGGCTGGAGAGCCGGCAGGGCAGCGGCTCCCGGCTGCGGGGCTCCGGCGCGGTGGGCGAGCCGGCCACCGAGGGCCGCCTCGCCAGCTTCGGGACCAGGGACGGCGGCATCGACCTGTCCAGCGGGGCGCTGGACGGCCTGCCCGCGGTCGCGGCGGCGGCCGCCGGGCTGTCCGCAACCGACCTCACCGCCGCGCTGGCCGGCGACGGATACCTCCCGTACGGGCTGCCCGAGCTCCGCGAGGGTATCGCCGAATACCACCGGTCGGCGGGCCTGCCCACCTCCCCGGAACAGATCCTGGTGACCGCCGGATCCCAGCAGGCCGTCTGGCTGATCACCCAGGGGCTGGTCGAGCCCGGCGACACGGTGATCGTGGAGGATCCGACCTACCGGGGCGCGCTCGAAGCACTGCGCGGCCGCGGCGCCCGGCTGGTGCCGCTGCCCGCGGACGGGGCGCACGGTGCCCGGGCGCTGGACCGGCTGGCCGGTCACGTCCGCCCCCGCCTGGTCTACCTCCAGCCGGCCGTACACAACCCCACCGGACGCGGCATGGACGAGTCCACCCGCCTCGCCTGGGCCGCCGTCCTGGCCGAACAGGGCCTGTACGTGGTCGAGGACAACGCCTACGCCGAACTGTCCCTGGCCGACGACGCCGCGCCCCGCTCCCTCGCCGGCCTGCTGCCACCAGCAGCCACGGCCACCGTGGGCACCCTGTCCAAGCTGTTCTGGGGCGGACTCAGGCTGGGCTGGATCCGGGCCTCCACCACCGTGATCCGGCGGCTGACCGACATCAAGAAGTCCGTCGACCTCTCCTGCCCGGTGGTGGAACAGATGCTGGCCGTGAAGCTGCTGCGGCAACTGCCCGAAGCGCGGGCCCACCGCCGCTCCCGGCTGCGCGAACGCCTGGCGGAGACCGAACGGCTCCTGCGCGAGCAGGGGACCGGCTGGCGGTGGGAGCGCCCCGACGGCGGCTCGGCCCTCTGGGTGGAGATGCCGGGCGCCGACGCCGAGGCCACCGCCCAGCTGGCCCGCCGCGCGGGCGTGCTGATCGTCCCCGGCCCGGCCTTCTCCGCCGTGGACGGCTTCCGCCACCATGTGCGGCTCCCGTTCGCGGACGACGACGGCGGCCTGGCGAAGGCCCTGCCCGTGCTCGTCGACTGCGCGGAACGGAGCCGCACCGCTCACTGACGGCATCCGGGGCCGTCAGGGGCGGTACCGCAGCGGATGGTCCGCGGGGACCTCCACCATGACGATCCGGTGCCCGTCGGGGTCGCGGAGCCACATCTCGACCAGCCCCCACGGCTCGCGCACCGGCTCCCGCAGCACCTCCACGCCGCCGGCCGACAACTCCTCGTGCGCCGCCCGCACGTCCGCGACCTGCATCCACAGTTCGAGACCCGGCACCGGCGGCCCGGCGGCGCGCCCGGACACCTCCAGGAAGCCCCCGCCCAGGAAGTAGACCGTGCCCCGCTCGGGGCCGGTACCGAACTCCCGGTAGACGGGCAGCCCGAGGGACCGTCCGTAGAAGATCCGTGACCGTTCGGGATCCACCGGACGCAACAGGACCCGGCTGCTCAGCACATGAACCATGGGCCGACTCTAGATCCGCGACTCCCGCGTTACGCTGCTCCGGCACGGCCACAGCACAGAAACGGAGAGCCACCGCAATGGACACCGCCCCCGCCCAGGACCCGGGACAGCTGACCTTTCGCGACGCGGCCGACGCCGATGTGCCGGCCCTGGTGACGCTCATCGAGTCGGCGTACCGCGGGGACTCCAGCCGGACCGGCTGGACCACCGAGGCCGACATCCTCCAGGGCCGGCGGACGGACCCGGACGGTGTCCGGAAGGTCGTCGAGGCGCCCGGCAGCCGGCTGCTCGTGGTGGAGCGCGACGGCGCGCTCGTCGCCTGCTGCCAGCTCGAACACCGCGGCGAGGCCGCCTACTTCGGCATGTTCGCGGTCCGTCCCGGACTCCAGGGCGCGGGCCTCGGCAAGGTGATCATCGCCGAGGCCGAGCGCACCGTCCGGGAGAGCTGGGGCGTGCGCGAGATGCACATGACCGTGATCTCGGTGCGCGAGGAGCTGATCGCCTGGTACGAGCGGCGGGGCTACCGCCGTACGGGAGAGCTCAGCCCGTTCCCGTACGGCGACGAGCGCTTCGGCATCCCGCAGCGTGACGACCTCGTCTTCGAGCTGCTGGTCAAGAACCTCGTCTGACCGGGGCCGCGATCAGGCGGTGAAACGGCCGGCGCGGCGGATCTCCGGGTAGTCGGTGGTCGCGCCGTCCAGCCGCAGGGCGCGCGCCAGACGCAGATGGTCCTGGGTGTTCACCACCCAGCCGATGACCTTCAGCCCCTCGGCGTGCGCCTGTTCGGCGACCTCCAGGGTGAGACGGCGGATGTTCAGCGCCAGGGTCGCAGCCCCCACCGCCTTCGCCCGGTCCACCACATCGCCCTGCCGGCGGCTCGCGATGAGCACGGTCCGTACCCCCGGCACCAGCCGGGCGATCTCGGCCACCGCCTCGTCATGGAACGAGGACACCTCGACCCGGTCGACGAGACCGCGTCTCAGCATCACCTCGGCCAGCGCGCGGGCCGCCGCCGCGTCCTTGATCTCGGCCTGCACGGGGGACCGCACGGCGTCCAGCACCTCCTCGAAGACCGGCACCCGCTCGCCCTGCCCGGCATCGAGTTCCCGCAGCTCGGACAGGGTCTTCTCGTTGATCGGCCCCTTGCCGTCCGTCGTGCGGTCCACATCGGCGTCGTGCATCACGGCCAGTGCGCCGTCCTTGCTCAGGTGAAGATCCAGCTCGATCGCGTCCATTCCGGCCCGTTCCGCGTGGATGAACGAGCGCAGGGTGTTCTCCGGTTCGACACCCATCACTCCGCGATGTCCGATGGTGAGAAAAGACAAGGCAACCCGCTTCCGTCGACGGCGTCCTTCACGTGCGGCTCCTACCCACGAAGCACCACGGCATCACGGCGGTCAGGCGGTGTGACGCTCTCCGGGCGGGTAGGAGGGCCGGACACCCGCTGCGTGTGTCCGGCCGACGGAAGTAGTCGCTTCAAACGTTCCGCACAGGAAGAATCGCGGTGACCATGGGGGGTGGGCAGGATAATTTTCTGAGCCCCACTTGTCTCAAGGAACCGCACATGGATACGGTTGCTTGACGCGAGGTTCTCCCGTGGAGGAAGTGTTATGACGGAAATTCTTGTGCACGACGCCGCCGAAGGCGGCATAGCTACGGACCGGCGGGTGGTCGATCATCCCGCCTGGCCCGCGCTCAAGAATGCCGTGGAGGAGATCCGCCCCTGGCAGTCGAAGGACGGTTCCATCGACTTCGAGGCCGAGGGGGCGCCGTCCCCGGAGGCCGCACGGTCGACGCTGGACCGTGTGATCGGCGCGGTGGAGGAGCTCTCCCCGCTGCTGCCGCACGACGCCGCCTACCACCGCGCCCTCGCCGCCGACCTGCGCCGCTGGGCCGCGGACGGCTTCGGCGTGCCCGACTTCCTGGACTCGCTGCTCGCCTTCCAGCCGGCCAGGGACCGCGCCGACGGCCTCCAGCACCTGGTCGTCTTCGCCATGTACACCCAGAACGGCAACCCGGACCGCAACCTCGAAGCGGTCGTGCTGCGCATGGTCTGGCCCGAGTGGCTCGCCGAGCTGGAAGCCACCCGCTACGACAACCCGCTGTTCTGCGGCATCACCTTCGAGGACTTCACCTCGGGATACGACACCAATTCCGCGGTGCTCTTCCCGGAGACCATCGCCGTGCGCGAGGCCCCCGAGCGCTTCAGCTGGGGCGGTATCTTCTGCGACCGCGAGGCCGCCCGCTTCCGCCGGGTCACCGAGGCCTCCGTCGAACTGCTCGGCGTCGAACTGCCCGAGGACATCCGGGAGATGGTCGCCGACCAGCAGCGCTGCGAGCAGGCATTCGTGCTCTGGGACATGGTCCACGACCGCACCCACAGCCACGGCGACCTGCCCTTCGACCCCTTCATGATCAAGCAGCGCCAGCCGTTCTGGATGTACGGCCTGGAGGAGCTGCGCTGCGACCTCACCGCCTTCAAGGAGGCCGTGAAGCTGGAGGCCGACGGCGTCGCCCAGGGCCGTGACGTGCAGTACGCCGTGCTGTTCGACCGGATGTTCCGCTTCCCCGTCACCGGCGAGCGCGTCCGCAACTACGACGGCCTCGGCGGCCAGCTGCTCTTCGCGTACCTGCACAAGCACGACGTGATCCGCTGGACCGACAACACACTGAAGATCGACTGGGACCGCGCCCCGCAGATCACCAACCAGCTCTGCGCCGAGATCGAGAAGCTCTACCGCGACGGCATCGACCGCCCCAAGCTGGTCCACTGGTTCGCCGCGTACGACCTGGTCTCCGCCTACCTCGCCCCGCACCCGGGCTCCCGCTGGGCCAAGGGCCCGGACGCGCTGGACCTGTCGCAGCCGCCGCGTAAGCTCGTGGACGATGTGCTTCCGGACGAGTTTCCCCTGAGCATGTTCTATGAGGCGCTCTCCAAGAAGCTGAAGAACGTGATCGCCTCGACCAAGGGGATCACCGCCGCGGATGCCGAGCGGGCAGCCGCGTGAGCGCCGGGTCTGAGGAGGCGGTGGCCATGAACGGAAAAGGCAAGGGCAACGGGAGCGGTGCTCTGGAGGGTGCGGTCGTCGCGGTGGCCGGTGCCGCCGGCCCGGCCGGACGGGCCGCCCTGCTGCGGCTCGCCGAGGCCGGCGCGACCGTCGTGGCCTCCGACGCGGACGCCACCCGGCTGGCCGAGGCGGTCGACGCCGCGCGCTACGCCCACGGGGGCGCCACCGTGACCGGCGACACCGTCGATCTGCTGGACCTCGGCGCCGCCCGCGAATGGGCGGACAGGACCGAGAAGGAATTCGGCCGGATCGACGGCCTGGTCCACCTCGTCGGCGGCTGGCGCGGCAGTCCGAGCTTCGCCGAGACCGACCTCGCCGACTGGAACCTGCTGGAGAAGCTGCTGATCCGTACGGTCCAGCACACCTCGCTGGCCTTCCAGGAGGGGCTCCAGCGCAGCGACCGGGGTCGCTATGTGCTGATCAGCGCGGCCGGGGCGAGCAAGCCCACCGCGGGAAACGCCGCCTACGCCGCGTCGAAGGCGGCGGCCGAGGCCTGGACGCTCGCGCTCGCGGACGCGTTCCGCAAGGCGGGGGGCGACGAAGGGCCCAGGACCGCGGCTGCGATCCTGATCATCAAGGCACTGGTGCACGACGCGATGCGCGCCGAGCGCCCCAATGCGAAATTCGCGGGCTTCACCGACGTCAAGGAGCTGGCCGATGCCATCGCCGACGTCTGGGACCGGCCCGCCCCGGAAGTGAACGGAAAGCGCCTGTGGCTGACCCCACAACCGTAAGGACCGACGCGCGGCGCCACCACGACCCGCAGATCCGCGGCTTCGCCAGCGACAACTACGCGGGCACCCACCCGGAGATCCTCGCCGCCCTCGCCCTCGCCAACGACGGTCACCAGATCGCCTATGGCGAGGACGAGTACACCGAGCACCTCCAGCGCGTCATGCACAGTCACTTCGGCCCCACCGCCGAAGCCTTCCCGGTCTTCAACGGCACCGGTGCCAACGTCGTCTCCCTCCAGGCGATGACCGACCGCTGGGGCGCGGTGATCTGCGCCGAGTCCGCCCACATCAACGTGGACGAGGGCGGAGCCCCGGAGCGGGTGGGCGGCCTCAAGCTGCTCACCGTGCCCACCCCGGACGGCAAGCTCACCCCCGAGCTCATCGACCGGCAGGCATACGGGTGGGACGACGAGCACCGCGCCATGCCGCAGGTCGTCTCGATCACCCAGAACACCGAGCTGGGCACGGTCTACACACCCGACGAGATCCGAGCCATCTGCGACCACGCCCACGGACACGGCATGAAGGTCCATCTGGACGGGGCCCGGATAGCCAACGCCGCGGCGTCGCTGGACGTGCCGATGCGTACGTTCACCAACACCGTCGGCGTCGACGTGCTGTCCTTCGGCGGTACCAAGAACGGGGCGATCTTCGGCGAGGCCGTGGTCGTCCTGAACCCGGACGCCGTCCGTGCCATGAAGCACCTGCGCAAGCTGTCGATGCAGCTCGCGTCGAAGATGCGCTTCGTCTCCGTGCAACTGGAGGCACTGCTCGCCGGCGACCTCTGGCTGCGCAACGCCCGGCACGCCAACGCGATGGCCCAGCGCCTCGCCGAGGGCGTGCGCACGGTGGACGGCGTGGAGATCCTCTACCCCGTCCAGGCCAACGCCGTCTTCGCCCGGCTGCCCCACGAGGTCGGCGAGCGGCTGCAGAAGCGCTTCCGCTTCTACTTCTGGGACGAGGCGGCCGGCGATGTCCGCTGGATGTGCGCCTTCGACACCAGGGAGGACGACGTCGACGCGTTCGTCCTCGCCCTGAAGGAAGAGATGGCGAGGTAGCCACCGCTGAATGGATGCGCGGCCGACGGGAAAGTCATTGACCTCCGGTCGGCCGCACGTCTGCGTTCGGCGGCCATTCTCTGATCCAGCAAGTACCGGGACGCTCCGTCCGTCTCACCGCCGGGGCACAGGCCGGCTGTCTCTCTCGCTTTCGCCACCAGCTCGTGGTGGTGCAGGACGGCGCCCTCGTTCACGGCAGGCTCAGCCGGGACCTGCGGTGGTCCGGGAAGCGATCGGCGTCCGGGTCGAGGAAGTCGATCAAGTCCATGAGCGCGACCTGAAGCCGTACGAGCCTGGGGTGTGGCCGCGTCGAGGAAGCCAGTTCGCGGATGCCGTCCGACAGCGGCTCGAACCACCCGGCGAAGTCGGCGTCGGTGTCCAGGCGTCGGCAGAACTCCGCGTAGCCCAGGCATCGGTCGTCGCTGTCGCAGATCACCAGCTCTCCGAGGGCACGCTGGTTGCTCCGGAATACGCGGAAGTGGGGGTCGTCGTAGCCGTCGGTGTTGAGCACGTTGCTGATGGCCGTCAGATGCCGGACGACAGTCCGGGAGTTCTCGCGGTTGCCGAGGTCCAGGAACTGGACCTTGCGTCGCAGTAGCTCCACCTGCCCGAGGTAGTCGGCCATGACATGCAGGGTGCTCCTGAGCGCGTAGCCGCGATCGGGTTCGTGCTCTGGCGAGTAGTAGATGTTCAGGAACTTTCTGTCCACGATGTTGAACAGACGTGACTGAAGGTCATAGGCCGCCCACAGCAGCGGATCCCGGCGCTGACTCATCAGGTCCTGATGCTCGACGAGCTTCAGCTGCTCCGCCCTCTGCCGCTCCAGCTGCGAGGCGAGCAGAGCCTGTTTCCAGCTGAACCGGGAGCTGAGCAGGACGCTTGAGAGAGCTACCGCTCCGGAGACCGAGGCCACCACCAGCTCGGTATTCATGAGGCGTGAACCTATCGCGGGCCGCAACTGCTTGGACAGGGGGCGGCCGCGTTCGGGTCGCTCTCACGACGGACCCGTTCACCCGGGGGAACGGGCTGTGCGCCGCATGGGAGCAGCCGGGTTCGGCGGCCTGCGGCACGGCGCCGTGACGTGAAGTCATCGAATGAACACGCGGCGTTACGCTTTTGATGCCAGTGCGACGGGCAAGAGGTGTCGTGGTGTCAGGCAGAGCCGATCATCCGGTCGTCAATCGTCATGACTCGCCCCCAAGGAGTGTTCGTGAAGCTCATCCCCCGTCCCGTTCGAGCCGTCCTGGCGGCAGCGTCAGGTGCCGCGCTGGTCATGATGGCGCTCCCGGGTCCGGCACTACATCGGCGGCGCCGGCTGCCGGAGCGGAGATCGCACCGCGCACACACCCCACTGAGCCTTGATCCAGTCTCGGTGGTAAACGGTCCAGCCCAATTGTCGGGGACACCAGCGGCAGCCGCCGCGTCTGACGGGCTGCGGCGCGCGGGGGCTTTCGTGTCCCGCCGCAGGAGGGGCCGAGGCGGCGGGGATCGAACGTGAGCCGGCGGAAGTGCGGATACCCCCCAGGCCGCCCTGGACGCATTCGCCGCAGCTCCGAGCGTGCGCACGGTCATTCCTGGTTCGAGCCGCTGCACGTTTCTGCGCAGTTCCTCAGGGACTTCATGCGAGGTTCCAGAGCTGGACTTCGGTCGAGGGTCTCTTGCTCGTGGTGGCGAGGGTTGTGCCATCCGGACCGAGCGCCAGCCAGTAGTGTGCGCTGTCGTCCAGTACGGAGGCACGCCCGGTGGCCACGTTCCACACCTTGAGCCCTTCCTTGCCGGCACTGGCGAGCGACTTTCCGTCGGGGCGGAACGCCACGGAGAACACGATCTCCTCGGTGAGCGTGGTGGTGCGGCCGGTAGCGGCGTCCCACAGCCAGATGCCGCCTCGGCCGGTACCGGCCGAGGCCTCGTAGTTGGATCCGTCGCAGCTGGCGAGCGTCCTGCTGTCGGGGCTGAACGCCACCGCGTTGGTGTAGGTCACGGAGTCGCGGAGGGCGGTGACGCGGTGGCTCGAACGGTCCCAGAGGCGTACTCCGGACTCGCCGCCGGCCGCGATGGAGCGCCCGTCGGGGCTGAACGCCACGTGGAAGAAGGCCCCATCGTGCCTGCCGTCGAGGGCCGTGCCGACGGGCCGTCGTCCCGACAGGTCCCACAGCCGGATTTGGCCCTCGCCACCGGTGTTGTAGTCCTGGCCGCTGACGGCGAGCGTCTTGCCGTCGGGGCTGAACGCCAGCGCGTTCGTCCAGGTCCACGAATCGTCGTCGAAGTCCCACTCACGCTTGAGGGTGGTCTGGACTCGCCCCGTGGCCATGTTCCACAAGGTGACGCTGTCCGAACCAGCACTGCCAACGGCGAGCGTCCTGCCGTTGGGGCTGAACGCCACCGTGTTCGGCAGGAAGTCCGATTCCCCGAGGGTCAGGGTGGAGAGCCGACGGGTCGCCATGTCCCAGAGCTGGATGCAGCCGCTGTCCCCTCTGTCGTCCGATCCGTCGTCCGTCGAGGCTCTGTAACTGGAAGCGGCCACTGTCCCGCCATCGGGACTGTATGCCGCCCCCACGACCGGGACCTTGCCGTTGAGTTCGCCTGCGGTGGGCCTCTTCGGTCCTGCCTTCTTCGGCGCCTTCCCCGCTCCGTCCTGTTCTCCCGGATCCTTCTCGTCCCTGGGCCAGAAGACCACCGCAGGGACGACCACAGCGGCCGCCGCGACACCGCCGAGCAAGACGGCGCGCCGCCCCGGACCGCGGCTCGGACCCGACTTCCGTGATTCCGGTGGGGCAAGCGGTTCCGGTAGAGCAAGCGGATCCGCCGGCCTCGGGGCGGCTCCCGGTTCCGTGCGGATGTGGGGTGATGGTCCGGTGCGTCGCAGGATCTCGGCGATCTCCGGTCGATGCACCGGCTCCTTGGCCAAGCACGCGGCAATCAGCTCGCGCAATGGGTCGGCGAGGCCGTCCAGACGCGGTGGCTCGTCGAGGATCCGCCGTACGATCGCGGGAATGTTCGGGGCGTCGAAGGGGCCGTGACCGTTCGCGGCGAAGGCGAGCACACAGCCGAGCGAGAACACGTCGCTCGCCGAGCCCACCTCCTCGCCCCGCACCTGTTCCGGGGACATGAACGCGTACGTGCCGATCGGTGCGCCCGTAACGGTCAGGGCGCTGGCGTTGCCGACCTGGGCGATACCGAAGTCGATGATGCGCGGACCGTCATCCGCCATGATCACGTTGCCGGGCTTCAGGTCCCGGTGGACGAGACCGCACGCGTGAATGGCGCCCAGGCCTTCGGCCAGACCCGCGCCCAATTCGCTCACCGCCTGAGGCGTGAGCAAAGTGCCGCCGTGCACCAAGTCCTGCAAGGAGGGGCCGCTGATGTAGGCGGTCACCATCCATGGTGCCTCGGCATCCGGGTCGGCATCGATGACCTGTGCGGTGTGGAATCCGCCCACGCGCCGGGCGGCCTGCACCTCCAAGGCGAAGCGCTCCCGGAATCGGGGGTTGCGGGCGTAGTCGGAACGAATCAGCTTGACCGCGACCTTGCGGCCGCCGCCCGGGGAGAGTGCCAGGAACACCTGGCCCATGCCGCCTGCGCCCAGTCTGGATTGCAGGCGGTACGGGCCGATCCGGCGGGGGTCACCGGGTTGCAGGGGGTCCATCCATACCGCCCATCACTGAGGAGATCAGTTGCTCGCATTGTGCCAAGCAGCATCGGTTTCGGGAGCAGAACAGTAACGGCCGATCCGACGATCCCGAGGCAGGGCAAGGCAGGGCAGGGCCGTCCGTCCGAACCGGCCTCGGCGTCTGGCCGGCCGCCACTCCCGGAGATCTGTTCCCGCCCGGCAGCCGACAGGCGGGAACGGACGGTAGAGGGCTCGACATCTGTCGCGGGAGTGATCTGATCAGTGGTCAGCATCCGTTTGTGGCACGGGAGATGGGTGTCCTCGATGACGGTGGAGATGGGCGGCTGCGGCGTGCGGCGGCCTGGGCGAACCACTGCCACGCCCAGGCCGAGGGGCACCGCTCGGCGACCACGGAGGTCCAGGCGCCGCCCCCGGTCTCGGAGAGCTTCGATGTCGCTGTCCGGTTCACCGTCACACCCGCCGACACCCTGGCCGGTACGCCCGCGCGTCGTGCGCCGGTGGCCGACTGGACGGCGTCGCTGATCGAGGGCGGCTGCCGTCAGGCGCCGGTCAGGGTGAAGAGGGCGCCATCGGGATCGCGGATGAGGAACGTACCGGCCGGAGTACCGGCAGGTGAGGGAGACGGTGAGGATTCACCTCCGGCAGCCGTGGCGGCTGCCGCGGCCCGCTCGCCGTCCCTCACCCGGAAGTGGACGTTCCACCGGGGCCGGACGCGTGGGTCCGGGCCGGTTTCGTCGCTGCCGCCGTACAGCGTGGCGACGGTGCGTCCGCCGGCCTGGACGATGACGTGGTCCTGGGCGTAGTCGACGGTGCAGCCGCCGGGTGGCCGGGCCCAGCCGAAGACCTCGGCGTAGAAGATGGCGGCGTCGAACGCGTCACGGGTCCGGAGGTCCAGCCGTACCAGGGCCCTGCCTCGCTCTACCGGCCAGGTCGGGGCGGGGCCTTCCCAGAATCCGAACACGGCGCCGTCGCGGTCGGCGGCGATCCCGGCACGGCCCTCGCCCAGGGCCCGGGGGCCGACGGCGAGCGTGGCGCCGCGCTCCCTGATCCGTCCGGCTGTCTCGTCCGCGTCCCTGACGGCGAAGTAGGGGGTCCAGACGGCAGGATCGCCGGCGCCTCGGCAGCATCCGATCCCGGCGACCGGTTCACCATGGGCCAGAGCCACCGAGAAGTCGCTGCCCAGCGCGCTCGGTCCGAAAGTCCAGTCCATGACGGCGGAGTAGAAGGACTGTGCCGCGCGCAGGTCCCGTGACATCAGGCTCACCCAGCACGGCGCACCGGCCACCGGCACGGTTCTTTCGAGGGCCGGCATTCGGTGCTCCCTGCGGGTACGTGGTGGGTGTCGGGCCATGTTCGAGGTGGCCAGGGGTGGGGCTCAGCGGGTGTGCGCACGGAGCAGGTCGCGTACCCGGTCGACCAGTCCGGCTCCGGGTACGAGGAGTCTGCCGGCGGGCGGGGTGTGCGGGAGCGAGGGGTGGGGCCGGGTGGGAGCGGTCTGCCTGGCCCGGCGCACCAGTCGGCCGAGTCCGTCGAGTGTCTCGGGCGGGAGGGCGGCTGCGAGTTTCGGGAACAGTTCGTGTTCTTCCTCGCGCACGTGGGAGGCGACCTCGAACTTCAGCTTCGCGATCGTGTCGTTGAACCGCGGGTCGTCGACGCTCAGGTCTTCGAGATCCTTGAGCATGCGCTCGGCTCTGGCGTGGTCGGCGAGTTCCTTGTCCGCCATGGCCGCACCGTGCGGTACGTGCTTGCGCACGGCGGGGTAGAGGTGCAGTTCCTCGGCGACGGTGTGCCGGACCAGTTCCGCGGTCAGCCGGTCCGCGAGCTCCCGCCGCCGGGGGTGGTCGACCGGCTGCAACTCGATCTGCGAGAACAGATCCTCCAGCTCACGGTGATCGGCTACGAGCTCCGCGATCACATCGCCACCGGGTTCCATCGCGACACAGCACCTCTCCTGAGGACGTCGCCCCTCGGGACGAGGGCGCAAGCACACAGACAACACACCGGGGACACGAAACCTGTGCCACGCGCGCGGGAACCGCACCGCACTCACCTCCCCGGCCCTGCGATCACCCCCGGTCCCGGGGCCGGGCTACGGGCTGCGGCCCGGCCGCGTCCTGCCCTTGGCGAGGCATCGGCGAGCTGATCACGGGTCATGCCGGAACGCCCTTTGACCCCGGCCCCGGTGGCCTTCCCCGTACAGCTGGGCCTCGGTCAGCGACCGAAGGGACCCGGTGCACGGACTGATCGCGATCCGGCTGGCCGGCCAGGACCGCCAGGACCCCCGGGGCAACACACCGGGCGTCGACGCGCGGTTCTCGCTCGACGAGGAGCGGCCGGCCCGGACGGTCCGCCCCGAGACCGGCGACGTGGACCACCCGCTGCCGTACGCGGCTCAGCGTCCGGCGGTGCGGTGCGCGCTCCCGTCCGCCGAGGACCGCTCTCAGCTGTGGCGCACGCTGCCCACTGCGCTCCGAGGCCGGGCCGAGCGGCCGGCCGGGCCACCTGCCCGCCGGATTCACCGGTCGCCGCAACGGCCCCTCTCCGGGGCGCGGGGCACCGCCCGCTCCCCGGAAGAGACGTTTCGGCCCGTCAGCTCTTCTCCCGCACCTCGGCGGGGGTCGGGGCGGTACCGCCGAGGTGGGCGGGCACCCACCAGGTGTCACTCGCGTCCTTCGGACGCACGGGATAGGCGCGCTGGGCCGCCTCCAGGAGCTCCTGGACCCGCTCCCGCAGCCGCCGGGTGATCGCGCCCGCGTACTGGTCGGTGGGCGCCTCCACCGGCTCGCCGACCCGGATCGTCACCGGCACGTGATTGCGCTTGAAATTGCGCGGCCGTCCCTTGGTCCACAGCCGCTGCGTGCCCCACAGCGCCATCGGGATCAGCGGCACGCCGGCCTCCTGCGCCAACCGGGCGGCGCCCGACTTGAAGCTCTTCAGCGTGAACGACTCCGAGATCGTGGCCTCGGGGAACACACCGACGATCTCGCCGGAGCGCAGCGAGGCGAGCGCGTGCGCATACGCGTCCTCGCCCTGCTTGCGGTCGACGGGGATGTGCTTCATCCCGCGCATCAGCGGCCCCGAGACCTTGTGCCGGAAGACCGACTCCTTCGCCATGAAGCGGACCAGCCGCTTCTGAGGCAGGGCCGCGAGCCCGGTGAAGATGAAGTCCAGATAGCTGATGTGATTGCTCACCAGTACCGCGCCACCGGTCTTCGGGATGTGCTCGGAACCCTGAGTGTCGATCTTCAGGTCAAGCGCCTTGAAAAACGTGCGAGCGGCGCCGATGACCGGCCGATAGACGAGTTCTGCCATCTGGGGAAGACCCTTCTTCAGCGCCTGAGGAGGGTTCTCCCGGCGGAAGTTACGCAGCCGTAGGTTTGCGGCATTGCGCCGATCGTGCCCCATGCGCGACGCGGTGGCCAGTCTCCAAGGGCTCGGGGCGCGAGATTCTCGTCACGTGGAACCTCCGGGAATGTCTCGTCGGCCGGCGGTGCTGACCTCTTGCGATGAGCTCTGACAGGAGGCCGAAGGTGGACGGGCAGAAGAGTGGAGGGCCGCTGGACGCGGCCCGGATCGGCGCCGAACTGGGCGAGCGGGCCACCCTGGTGCAGTTCTCCAGCGCGTTCTGTCAGCCCTGCCGGGCCACCCGCCGCACCCTCGCCGAGGTGGCCCGCATGGTGGACGGCGTCGCCCATGTCGAGATCGACGCCGAGGCGCATCTCGCCCTGGTGCGGGAGCTGGGGATCAGCCGGACGCCGACCGTGCTCGTCCTCGACGCGGCCGGCCGGATCGTCCGCCGGGCAGTCGGACAGCCGCGCACCGTCGATGTTGTCGCCGCGCTGGGACAGGCGATGTGACGGACCGTGACGCATCTCCCACATCGCGGAACACTCTTGACTGCACCCACCATGCATCGTCAGTCTGACGCTATGCCGCCGGAAGTCCTTCTCTACGGCCGGGTCCACGTCGATCTCGCCCGCAACGCGAGTGCGCGCTGTCCGGGTGCCTGAGCAACCACGGCCCCGTAAGCCACTTCCGCAGAAGGACATGTCCATGACGGCATCGCCCGAGCTCGACGCCCCCCGCCAGGCTTCCCCCGAGCTGCTCCGCTCGGCCTTCCGCCGGCACGCCGCCGGCGTGGCGGTGATCACCGCCGCCGGTGACCGGCCGGTCGGCTTCACCGCCACCTCCCTCAACTCCGTCGCCGCCGAACCGCCGCTGATCTCCTTCGGGGTCGGCACCTCGTCCTCCAGCTGGCCGGTCCTGGCCGAGGCCGAGCACGTCGGCGTCCACATACTCGGCGAGCACCAGCAGGAACTGGCCGCCACCTTCGCCCGCAGCGGCGCCGACCGGTTCGGCCCGTCCACCTATTGGAGCAGTGGGCCCGAAGGAGTGCCGGTACTCGGCGGCGTACTGGCGTGGCTGGTCTGCCGCGTGGTCGCCCGCGTCCCGGCCGGGGACCACCGGATCGTGATCGCGCAGGCCGTGACCGGCGATCCGGCCGGGGTCGGCCGTCCGCTGATCTATCACCAGGGCCGTTTCAACGCGCTGAGGGACTGATCCGGCCCGGGCGGCACATGGGGTGTCGTACGTTGGGCATATCACAGTTCCAAGCGCTTGCTCATAGGTGAGCCGCTGGGTGTACTGGCTAGTAATATTTCCGGTCGAGGCGTCGGTCGCCCCGACCGGAAACCGCCCCATCAGGCGCCTATGCTGCGTGCAACAAGGCAGCCCGGAAATGACGATGCAGTAGGAGAGCCGGCGTGAGCTTGAGGATCGTTGTCTGTGTGAAGTACGTGCCCGACGCCACCGGTGACCGGCATTTCGCCGATGACCTGACGGTG